>NZ_CP095864.1:1280221-1920331 GCF_023100845.1 Gordonia sp. PP30
GTCAGTATGCGCCGGGACTACGACATGAGACGGCGGTAGAAGCCGATCGCGGGTGCGGGCTCGTCGTCGGCGACCACGCGGCCGTCGTCGAGGACCAGCACCCGGTCGTAGCCGGTGAGCAGGTCGAGGTCATGGGTGAGCACGATGATCTGCTCGTCGAGCGCGGCGAGGACGTCGTGCAGCATCCGGGTGTTGCGCAGGTCGAGCATGGTGGTGGGTTCGTCGGCGATCAGGATGCGGGGGCCGATCACCATGATCGACGCGAGCGCGAGGAGCTGCTTCTGACCGCCGGAGAGGGTGTGTGACGGCTGGTCGGCATGCCCGGCGAGGCCGAAGTCGCCCAGCGTGGCGAGGGCGCGTTCGCGTCGTCGCTGCTTGTCGAGATCGGTGCGCGTGAGGGAGAGTTCGATGTCCTCGAGGACCGTCGGCATGATGATCTGCCGGTCCGGATCGGAGAAGATGAAGCCGACCTGCCGCCGGACCTTCCGGGTGTGTTTGGCGACGTTCAGGCCGTTCACGGTGACGGTGCCCGAGTCCGGAATCACCAGGCCGTTCATCATTCGCGCCAGCGTCGATTTGCCGCTGCCGTTGGCACCGATGATCCCGATGCGGTGTTCGGTGAGGTCGAGGTCGATCCCGCGCAGGACCGGCCGCCCGGAGAACGCGTGGGCGACCCCGTCGAACGAGATGCCCGTCACCGGCGGATCGGCGTGATCAGGCCGGGCCGTCCGCGGTGCACGGCGGCGGCGATCAGCGCCGTGAGGACCGCCTTGATCACGTCGCCCAGGACGAACGGCCCGTTGGTGGTGATCGCGGTGACGAAGGGGACGCCGCCGCGGAGCATCAGGCCCGCGATACCGCAGAGGTAGATGACGAGCACGCCGCCGACGAGATTGACGATGATGCCGAGCCAGATCCGGTAGCGCGGCATCATCAGGGCGGTCAGCAGACCGATCACGATCACCCCGGGCAGGAAGCCGAGGAAGTAGCCGGCCGTGGGGGAGGCGATCGCCATGGTGCCGGTGCGGCCGCCGGCCAGGATCGGCAGGCCGGCGAGGGCCAGCACCATGAACAGCACGACGGCGAGTGTGCCCTTGCGCGGTCCGAGGACGGCGCCGGCCAGCATGACGCCCATCGTCTGCAGGGTGATCGGGACGCCGCTGGCGAGGTTGAACGAGCCGGGCAGACCCAGCACCACGATGAGTGCTGCGAAGACGGCGGCCTGGGTGATGTCGCCGATGGAGAATTTGAGGAAGCCTGGCACGTAGTACAGCCTAATAAGATGGCTGAATCACTCGTCATCATGGTGGTGGCACTGCTCTCGATCGCCGCGACCACCGTGATCGGACCGAAGGTCGGTCTCGCCGCTCCGCTGCTGCTGGTCGCGATCGGGGTCGGGGCGAGCTTCGTTCCGGCGCTGCGCGACGTCGAGATCGATCCCGAGTGGATCCTCGAAGGTCTGCTGCCGCCCCTGCTGTACTCCTCGGCGGTGTCGATGCCGGCGATGAACTTCCGTCGTGAGTTCCGCGCGATCAGTGGACTGTCGGTGGTGCTGGTGGTGGCGAGTGCGCTGCTGCTCGGCGTCTTCTTCATGCTGGTGATCCCCGATCTGGGGTTCGCGTGGGGCGTGGCGCTCGGTGCGATCATCAGCCCGACGGACGCGGTGGCGACGTCGATCGTCAAGCAGACGTCGGTGTCCAAACGGGTGGTGGCGATCCTGGACGGCGAGTCGTTGCTGAACGACGCGAGCGCCCTGGTGGTGCTGCGCACCGCGATCGTGGCCACCGCGGCGTCGTTCAGCTTCTGGGGCGCGCTGGGCACGTTCGCCTGGTCGGTGCTGGTCGCGGCCGTGGTGGGTGCGCTGGTCGGGGTGGGGAACCTGTGGGTCCGCAAGTTCATCGCCGCGGCGCCGGTGAACTCCGTCGTGTCGTTCACGGTGCCGTTCATCGCGGCCGTGCCCGCGGAACTGGCCGGTGGTTCGGGGCTGGTGGCCGCGGTGGTGGCCGGACTGGTGACGGGGGTGGGCGCGCCGCGGGTGCTGTCGCCGCGCAACCGGCTGTCGGACACGCAGAACTGGCACACCATGGAACTGGTGCTCGAGGGCGTGGTGTTCCTGACGATGGGGCTGCAGATCAAGCACATCGTGGAGAGCGTGGAGCGCGATCACGCCGGGGTCGGCACGGCGCTGGTGATCGCGGTCGCGGCGCTGGCGCTCACTCTGGTGATCCGGGCCGCGTACTTCGCGCCCGCACTCGGCGTCATCGCTCGCCGGGCCCGGCGATACGCGCGCGCCCAGCCCCGCTTCGAGAGCTTGCAGGAGAAGCTGAGCACGCCGGAGGGCCGGGCGCGCACCGCGGAGAAGTTCGAGGCCACCCGCGGCCGGTCGCTGTCGGAGAAGCGGCTCGACAAGTTCGCCACGCGCGTGACCCGCGGGCTCGCCGACATCGACTACTTTCTGCGGGAGCCGCTCGGCTGGCGGGAGGGCACGACAGTGGTGTGGGCCGGCATGCGCGGTGCCGTGACCGTTGCCGCCGCGCAGACCCTGCCCGCCGACACCCCGCAGCGGTCGATACTGATTCTCGTCGCCTACGCGGTCGCGGTGGCCTCGCTGACCGTGCAGGGCGGCACCATCGGGCCGTTACTCGCGATGATCGCCCCCAAGGACGACGGCTCGCGCGCGGCCCAGGACGCGGCCGAACGCGAGCGGCTTCTGCAACTCATCCGCGATGCCGCCGAAGCGGTACCGGAGCCGGAACCCCCGGCCGGCGACGACCGTCAGGCGGAGTTCGAACTCGCCCTGCGGCACCGGATCGCGGTGCTCGACGCCCAGCGGGTCGCGCTCCTCGACGCGCGCGACGACGGCACGTTCGACGCCGACATCCTGGAGGAGGCGCTGATGAACGTGGACGCGTCCCAGATCGCCATCGAGCTGCGGGGTCGGCACGTCGAATAGCGCGCCGCGGGGACTGTGGTGTCGTCGATGGCGGAGGTCCTGCTGGGGAGAGTTGGCGTGTCGTTGGATGGATGGCCTGTGGGTGTGTCTGGTTCCAGGGTGCGGCCACGGACCATCCCCGCTCGCGCGGGGAGCACGCTCGTCAAGCGCGCCGAGCGCCGCCAGGCGAGTTTCGGTCTCGGCTGGCGCGAGGTCGCCCAGCTCGCGCTGATGGTCGCCAGTGGCTACGACCGCGATTCGTTCCGGACGGTCGGGGTGTCGTGGCGGGACGCGTCGACGCCGAGCTTCGCGGATTCAACGTCGGCCGACAGAAGTACCGGCTATCGGATCTCTGGGTGATGTCTCGGGGGACCTTGACGAAGATCGACCTCGACGCCGACTGACCGTGATGTGAAAGGCGAGGGTGCGCTCCCCTGTGAAACAGGGGACACCCTCGCCACTTCCGAGAATACCCGAACTTCCCGGCCCCGTGACGGGGGCGGTAGAGCGCGCCGGCCCCGGCGCGGAACATCCCCGCTCGCGCGGGGAGCACACCTGCTCACGCACGGCGTCCGTTGCCGCACCGGGATCATCCCAGAGGGGACACCGCTTCCCGGAATGGGTTGCGGTCGACGCCGAGCCTATCGCGTTCGGCTGGTGGGCGATTCGACAGGCGTGAGGCTGCATAGGCGTCGCGCTGGGTTCAGTGCGACGACGTGTGTGTCGTTGTGTCGAGCGAGCTAACATGTCTCCAAAACATGTTAGCTTTGTGGATAATTTTTAACATGAATGGCGAATGTGTTGAAGGAGCTACCACGTGGCATGGAACCCGGAAATTCCCTTCAACGATCTGCCGTCTCTGCCGCCGGTCGGTCTCGATCTTGAGCCTAAGCGGGTCCTCAAGGCGACGATCGAGGCCCGGACCGCACTGGCCACGCTTGCTCAGGCCGGTCAGTTGCTGCCGAACCCCAACATCCTGATTCACGCCGTCCCGCTCCTGGAGGCGCAGGCGAGCTCTGAAATCGAGAATATCGTGACGACTGCCGACGAGCTGTTCAAGCACGCCGATTCTGGCGGAGGTGATCACGCCACCAAGGAAGCGTTGCGGTACCGCGGCGCACTGTTCGCAGGGGTCGAGTCGATCCGGGATCGACCGCTGACCGCGGCGACCGCTGCCCGTGTCTGCTCAGAGTTGCAGGGTCGTGAGATGACGGTCAGGACGATGCACGGAACACGGATCGCCAACCCGGCAACACGCGAGGTCATCTATGCGCCACCCGAGGGCGCGGAGATCATCCGGGAGAAGCTCGCGGACTGGGAGCGCTTCGTGCACGCCGACGATGGACTCGACCCACTGGTACGCATGGCGCTCGCGCACTTTCAGTTTGAGGCGATCCATCCGTTCCACGACGGGAACGGACGCACGGGCCGTGTCATCAATATCCTGATGCTGATCGAAGCCGGACTGCTGCGTGACCCCATCCTCTACTTGTCGCGCGCGATCATCGCACGGAAGAACGACTACTACCGCCTGCTGCGCGCGGTGACGGCCGAGGGCGCATGGATCGACTGGATCCTGTACATGCTCGAGGTGGTGCGCGAATCGGCGACCTCGACGACGCGCAAGATCGGTTCGATTCGTTCGTGTCAGGAAGAAATCGCCGAGCGAGCCAGAGGTGCCACCCCCGGTGGACGTGACGCTCAGTTCCTTGCAGTCCTCTTCGAGCAGCCGTACTGCCGCATCAGCACGGTCGCAGATCGGTGCGATGTCTCTCGCCAGACTGCCTCGACCTGGCTGCATGCGCTGGTGGAGGCTGGGCTTCTCAGCGCTGTGAAGGCCGGCCGGGAGGTCCTCTTCGTCAACGACGAGTTCATGGACGTGTTGACGCGCCCGGAATGAACTGGGCTTCCGCGATATCAGAACCTGCGGTGCATGCCCCACCGGTGATCACAGCGGTGACTGTAGACGACGGGTCAGACGCCGCCGTGGCGTCGTACGCCGGCTGTCAGGCGTTCGACTCCGCGTCCCGGAGCGTGGACACGGTGTCCCGGACGTTGTTCGCCGAGCTCCGCAGGCTGAACGCGTCGATCACCTCGAAGACACCCACCACGACCAGCAGGATGCCGGAGACCAGGGCGAGCGTCGCGATCGACGTGAGCGGGCTGACGATCAGGATGATGCCGGCGATCACCGTGATGATCGACAGGATGATGCCGGCGACGCGGCCGGGGACGCCGGGGGAACCGGCGAACAGCGAGAGGTTCGAGAAGCCGCGGAAGATCCAGGTGATACCGATCCAGATCGCCAGCAGGGCCAGCGACGACCCGAGGTGCCGCAGGGCGATGACGCCCAGGATCACCGAGAGGGTTCCGGACACGAACGTCAGGAGACGCCACCAGCCGTCGGCATCGGGCACACCGAACGTCGCGATGACCTGGAAGATGCCGGAGATGAGTAGGTAGATACCAAACAGGACGGCGACGACGACCAGCGTCTTACCCGGCCAGACCAGCACGATGATGCCCAGCACGATCGACGCGATACCGATCCCGAGCAGACTCTTCCACGTGCGATCGACGATGTCGGACACGCCGCCGAGAACCGCTGCGCCCACCGGATTGTTCGTTGTCATGGCTTCCCCTCCTGGTCAGACAGCACGGACACGGGTGTGCCGGCCGCTCATGGTGACGATATCCCCCGGGAGGCGGCGTCGCGACAGTTGAAATCACGCGGGTCCGACGGCCTGCGCGGGAGAACACGGTGGCGCGCGGCCTCGAGTTTTCGCCAGTATGTGGTTGTGGCACACGCGAGTCGAGGCAGAGGCCTTTCTGGAACCCCACCGGAGGAAGAACGGGGCGCCTCACGTGACGGGCGGTCCGTAGGACCGGACCGCGCCCGTGTTTGACTGGCCGCTCCTGCGGGGACCGGTTCCGAGCGTCGTGGTGATCCTCGGCGCCGTCTCCTGCATCTACCTTCTCGCCGCCCGGGGACGGCGTGGATGGTGGTCGCGGACCGTGCCGATCGTCGTGATGATCGGCGTGATCGTCAGCGTCATCGCCGACAAGGTGATCGACCACGTCCTGTATTCCGCGTCCGTGCCCGTGGAGGTCCTGGCATGGATCGGGTTCGGCGCGGGCGCGATCGCCCTGGGCGTCGCCAGGGCATGGCGAGCGACGTGGTGGCAGCGCGGGGTCGTGGTCGTCACGGTATTGGTCGTCGTCGCCATGGCCGCGAACAGCGTCAACCGCTACTACGGCGAGTTCCCGACATTCCGCGCCGCTCTCGGGTTGCCTGCCGCCGGTGAAGTCGCCTTCAAGTCGGTGTCCGCGGTGGTCGAGCAGCCGCAGCTCCCGGTGAGTGGCCGCGCGCTGGATCAGGATTGGACTCCCACCGTCCGCCCGCCGGCGAAAGGCGTGGTGACGCAGGTCTACATCCCGGGAAAGGTATCTCGCTTCACCGTCACCCGACGGGCCTACATCTACCTGCCGCCGGCGTACTCGGATCCGAGAAGACCGTTGCTGCCCGTGCTGGTGCTCCTGCACGGAATCCCCGGCAGTCCGTCGGATTGGCTGACGGCCGGCGGCCTGGCGGCCACGATGGACCGGTTCGCCGCGGCCCATCGGGGACTGGCGCCGGTCGTCGTGATGCCCGACGCCACCGGGTCGTTGCTCGGTGATCCGATGTGTATGGATTCCCGGCTGGGCAACAGTGCGAGCTACCTGGCCGTGGACGTCCCGATGTGGATCCGCCGCCATCTGCAAGTGGACGACGATAGTCGCCGGTGGGCCATCGCCGGACTCTCCTATGGCGGCACCTGCGCGTGGCAGCTCGCACTCCGCAGGCCGGCCACGTATCCGACGTTCATCGACCTGTCGGGGGAGGTCGAGCCGTCACTCGCTACCCGGGCGCAGACGATCCGGGTCGCGTTCAACGGAAACGCGGCCGCCTACACCAGGGCCACTCCGCTCCACATGCTGGCCGCCGCGCCGCATCCGTCGGTGGCGGGAATCATCGGGCTGGGCCGAGCCGACACCACCTTCGGTCCGCAGCAGCGGCTGGTGTACGCGGCCTGTCGGCATGCGGGTATCGACGTTCGTCTGCTTGTGCTTCCGGGCGCGCACACCTGGCAGGTGTGGAGCGTCGGGCTCCGGAGGAGTCTTCCCTGGTTGGCGTATCGACTGGGCATCACCGCACCGTGACCGGGCGGACGAACCCGGGAAAGTCGTCTCGTGACCCGGCACATCTCGGCGCGCGCCGTCGTCTGGTTCAGCCCCGCAGATCCCGGGCGATCCACTCCGCCACGGGCTCTCCGCCTGCCAGATGGTCCACGACCAGCCGTTCGACCCGATCGGGCCGCATGCCCGAATACCAGGTGCCGTCCGGGTAGACCGCCATCACCGGGGCGAGGGCGCAGGGGAACAGACAGCCGGTGACGGTCGTCAGGACGTCGTCGTCGCCGAGCCCGCGATCGGCCAGCGCCCTGCTGAGCGTCGCGGCGGATTCGCGGGCGCCCTCGACGCTGCATCGGGGTCCGCGGCAGACCAGCACGTGACGGGTGAAGGCGGGGACCTGCTCCCAGGCCGGCGAGAGGATCGGTGCGGTGGTGGTCCGGGCCGGCGTGCCGCCGTCGTCGATCGCCCGCTCGAGCAGTCCGGCGAAGCCGTCGTGGTCGGTGAGCAGGGGAGCGACGCGCACCTGCGGCGTCGGTGTTCCGGCAGGCCGGGTGCGCAGCCAATGTCCGACGATCCGCGCGATCCACGAGTCCTGCTTGGCGTCGCCGAGGGTCTGCCCGCTGATCAGCAGCACCGCCCGTGCCCCGGCGCCGGTGGCGTCGTCGAGCGCTTCGGTGATCGTCGTGTCCGATCCGCCGAGCACCGCGACGCGGAACTCGATGTCCGGCCGGGCGGCGCGGAGCCGGCCGAGTGCGGTGGTCAGCGCGCGGGCCGGGGCGTCGCCGCGGTCGGTGGGGGCGGTGACGATCACCCAGTCGGCCGTCATCGCGTTCCCCGGCCGGGGCCGCCGATGGTCCCGCACAGCACGACCATCGGCGCGCCGGTGCGCGGATGCGGCGTGATCTCGACGTCGAGCCGGTACACGTCGGCCAGCAGCTCGCGGGTCAGGACCTGCGCGGGCGGCCCCTCGGTGACCAGCAGGCCGTCGTCGAGCACGATCAGATGGTCGCAGTACATGGCCGCCAGCTGCAGGTCGTGCAGGGCGGCGACGGTGGTGATCGGCAGCGAGCGCAGCAGGGTCAGCACGTCCAGTGAGGCGGACGTGTCGAGGTGATTGGTGGGCTCGTCGAGCAGCAGGACTCTCGGTTGCTGCACCAGGGCGCGGGCGATCTGCGTCTTCTGGCGTTCGCCGCCCGACAACGACTGCCACGTGCGGGTGCGCAGTTCCTCGATACCCAGCGTGGCGAGGGCGTCGTCGACCAGCTCTCGCGTGTCGACCCGCCGGAATCGGCTCCCGGCGTGCGGAATGGTGCCCAGATCGACCACCTGCTCGACGGTCAGCTCGGTCTCGGTGGCCGAATGCTGTTCCACGGCGGCCACGACGCGTGCGAGCTCGCGGTGCGGATAGCTGCGCACCGGCCGGTCGCCGAGGAGCACCCGGCCGGTGTCCGGACGCGTCCAGCGGGCGATGGTCGAGAGCAGGGTGGTCTTGCCCGACCCGTTCGGCCCGATGAGCCCGGTGAACCCGCCGGCCGGCGCGGTGGCGGTGATCCCGGTCAGCAGCCGGGCCTCGCCGACGGCGTACCCGACGTCCTCGAGGCGGATCGACAGCGCCGGCGACGTCGTCCCGGTCATGCGGCCGCCCCGTGCCGTCGCAGAATCCAGACGAACGCCGGGACACCGATGATCGCGGTGACCAGGCCGAGCGGCAACTCCTGCTGATTCAGGATGCTGCGGGCCAGGATGTCGGTCCACACCAGAAGCAGAGCGCCGAGCAGCGCCGTGACCGGCAGCATCCGCCGGTGCAGCGGCCCGATGATCAGGCGGGCGACGTGCGGCACCACCAGCCCGACGAAGCCGATGATGCCGGAGTTCGCGACGATCACCGCGGTGCACAGCGAGACGGCGATGTACAGCGTCCAGCGGGTCGCGGTGACGGAGATGCCGAGGCTCGACGCGGCGCGGTCGCCGAATGCGAAGGCGTCGAGCGTGCGCGCGTACGACCAGACGACGCCGAGCGTGAGGATCACCATGACGGTGACCAGCGTGGTCGACGGCCAGCGGGCACCGGCCACCGAGCCGAGCGTCCACCGCAGGACCGCGGCGGCCGCGTGCGGATCGCTGAAATAGACGAGCGCCGACGAGATCGCGGCGCCGCCCTGTGCGACGGCGACGCCGGCCAGGATCAGCCGGTTGGGCAGCAACGCCCCCGTCCGGGTGGTCGCGATCGCGAAGACCAGAGCCAGGGCGCCGAGCGCGCCGACGAACGCGGCGACACCGACCGGGCCGAGGCCGGCCCCCACCCCGACGCCGAGCCCGGTCACCAGGACCAGGACCGCGCCGACCGATGCCCCGGACGACATGCCCAGCAGGTACGGGTCGGCCAGGACGTTCCCGGTCAGCGACTGCAGGACGGCGCCGGCGACGGCCAAGCCGGCGCCGGCCGCGGCGGCGGTCACCACGCGCGGCATCCGCAGATCGACGACGATGTACTCGTTCCCCGCGCCGACACCGGTGTGGAACCCGAGGCGTGCGCCGACCGCCGCCGCGACGTCGCCGAGGCTGAGTCCGACCGAACCGATCACCACGCCGGCGCCGATGCTCAGCGCGACCAGCACGACGAGCACCGCCACCAGCATCGGAAAGGTGACGCGCGATCGGCGCGGCGCGGCCGGTGCGCCGGTGGTCCGGGTCAGCGCTTCGCCAGCGCGTCGGACAGCGTCACAGCACCGTCGATGGTGCGCGCCCCCGGCGTCGACTCGGAGAACGGGATGACGATGTACGACTTGTTCTTCACGGCCTTCAGGCCCGCTAGCGCCGGGTCGCTCTCCAAGAACTGCCGCTTGGCGTCGGCGCGGGAGAAGTTGGCGTCGATCAGCACGATGACGTCCGGGTCGGCCTTGATGACCTGCTCCCAGCTGGTGTCGGCCCAGTTGCCGTCCAGGTCCGCGAAGACATTCGTGGCGCCCACCGCGTCCATGATGAGTTGCGGTCCACCGCTCTTCGCGCCGACCGAGGGGGTATCGGTGGCGTCGTCCCACCACATGATCGTGGTGCCCTTGCCCGCGTCCTTCTTCTTGAGCTCGGCGAGGGTGTCGCGCATCTTCTTGTTCACGCCGTCGGCGGCGTCGGTGCGGCCGAAGAGCTTGCCGTAGTCGGACACCTCACCGGCGATCGCATCCCACGACGACGCCGCGCGGTCGGCCTTGTTCTCGCAGCCGAAGGGCGAGACATAGGTCGCGATGTCCAGCTTCGCCAGCTCCTCGCGCGTGCCGATGCCCTTGTCAGCGAACGCCGAACCGTACGACGCGGCCACGAGATCGGGCTTCTTGCTGATCACGGTCTCCAGGTCGGGGTACTTGGGGGCGATGACCGGGATCTTGTCGTAGGCGGCCTTGAACTGCGGGGCGATCTCGTCGTCCAGGTAGGCCGTGCCGATCATGTCGTTCTCGGCGCCGATCGCGAGCGCCGACTCGGTCGCGCCCTGGTTGACGGTGATCGCGCGGGTGGCCGGGGCCTTCAGCGTGACGGTGTGACCGCAGTTCTTCAGGGTGATCGCGCCGTCGGTGGCCTTGTCGTCGGTGCTGCTGCCGCAGGCGGCGAGCGTGAGGGTGAGCGCGGCGGCGGTGCATGCGGCCGCGACGGTGGTGAGGGTGCGCAAAGCGACCCGCCTTCCATATCTCGTGGAATCGGTTCACGTCGCGGCCGGTCTCCTGGCTACGCAGGGTCTACCGGGAACCACACCTTCCCGGGCGCTGAGCGCCCAGTGGCTGGGGACATACCCCGTCGTGGTACCCGGACCTGCTCACAGTGGCGAGAACCGCGCCGGCACTTCACCGGACTTCCCGAACACCGCGACGTCGCCTGCATGGTAGCGCGCGAACGGTGGGACGCTATCGGACAGGTACACAGGTACTTCTGTCGATGATCACCGGCGACCGGGTCCATCGTGGGAACATTCCTTGATGAGGTCACCGCGTGCCGGCATGCATGGCACGGTTCGTCATCGTGTCGGTGCAGTGCTGGCGATCGTCCTCCTCGCCGTCGTCGGGCCGGGGTGGCGATCGGCTCCGGTCTCGGCGGCACCACCGATCCCGCCGCCCTCGGCGGACCCGTTCTACCGATACGACGGTCTGCTCGGCGCCTATGCACCCGGCGCGGTGCTCCGGACCCGGTCGGTGCCCTTCGGCTACCGCGGGGCGACGGCGCCGATCCGCAGCTCCCAGGTGCTGTACAGGACCACCGATCAACAGGGGCGGCCGACGTCGACAGTCGCGACGATCCTTCAGCCCCCGGTCACCGGACCGCCGAAGCTGCTGTCGTATCACATGGCCTACGATGCGCTCGGGCCGCAATGCGACCCGTCGTACACGCTCACCGGCGCGGGTTCCCCCGGCGCGGCCGGAACCCTGGAACAGGGTGTGATCAGCGGATATCTCTCCCAGGGGTACACGGTGGTGGTGCCCGACTACGAGGGCCCCGATCTGCAGTGGACCATCGGGCGGGAGGCCGGATACGCCGCGCTCGACGGGGTCCGCGCGACGCAGAAGATCCTGCGGCTGCCGACGACCACGCCGGTCGCCATGGCCGGATACTCCGGCGGTTCGGTGCCGACGCAGTGGGGCGCGGAGGTGGCGCCGTCATACGCCCCGGAGATCCGGCTCATCGCCGCTGCGGCGGGCGGACTTCCGGTCAACCTCGCGCACAACCTGCCCTACGTCAGCGGAAGCAAGGACTGGGCGGGAGTGATCCCGGCGCTGATCGTCGCCTATCGGCGCGCGTACTCGCTGGACACCGATGCGTTCCTGTCCGCACGGGGCAAGAAGATCGTCAAGACGGTGTCGTCGCAGTGCATCAACGCCTTCGCCGCGAAATATCCGGGGCTGACCGACGCGGACATGGTACGACCGCCCTACCGTTCGCTGCTCGACGTGCCGGGTGTCGTGCGGGCGATCAACGACAACATCATGGGCACATCCGGTACCCCGCGCATACCGATGCTCCTCGGCGTCGGTGACGTCGACGGCACCGGTGACGGGGTGATGATCACCCGCGACGTCGAGAGTCTCGCGTACTCGTACTGCCGCCGCGGTGTGCGGGTGTCGTACGCGCAGTTCACCGGCAAGGCGCATGGAGAGGCGTTCATTCCCTTCCAGGAGCAGACCGCGCGCTTCCTCACCGACCGCTTCGCAAGGAGGCCGACGGCCTCGAACTGCGCCACGCTGAGACCCGGTGGCGGCCTCAGCCCGACCTCGGTGCCGTGACGGCACCGACCGATGAAGGAATCGCCATGGCCGGTCCGTTCGACTCGCACCTGAACCGGGTGTTCAGCAAAGGGTTCTATCGGGACAAGGACTTCGACTTCTCGGTGCGGTGCGTGCTCGGCGCGTCGGCGCACGGGGGCTCGGATGTGGGGGAGGTACTCGCCGCCATCGACGGCGTCCCCGACGGTGATCATCAGCGCTGGTTCGACGCGTGGCTCGCCCTGGGACGACGCGTGCGGGCCGACGCGGACGCCGAACGCGACGCGGGCCGGACGGTGAGCGCATCGTCGTCGTACCTGCGAGCGGCGACCTACTTCGCCGTCGCCGTGAACGCGGCGAGCGCACTCAAGCACGACGACCCGCTCCTTCCGACGTTCCGCCTGCAACGCTCCAGCTGGGACGCGTTCGTCGACGCGTGCGGACAACGTGTCACCCGCGTCCAGATTCCGTACGACGGCACGACGCTGCCCGGCTACTTCTTCCGGACGGTCGGCCACGAGCAGCGCCCCACGCTGATCATGGTCAACGGCAGTGACGGAGCGATCAGCGACCAGTGGTCCTCCGGAGCTGGCGCGGCCCTGGCCCGCGGCTATCACGTGCTGATGTTCGACGGCCCCGGACAGCAGTCGATGCTCTTCGAGCGGGGGACCCGATTCCGCGCCGACTGGGGCGCGGTACTGACGGCCGTGGTCGACTTCGCGGTGGCGCAGGACGGCGTCGACCCCGACCGCCTGGTGGGGTACGGGATCAGTCAGGGCGGCTACTGGCTGCCTAGCGCGCTCGCGACGGAGCACCGGCTCGCGGCCGCGGTGGCCGATCCGGGCGTCGTACGCGTGGCGGCATCGTGGGAGTCGTCGATTCCCGCGAGCTTGATGAAGCTCTTCCACGCGGGAAAACGCGAGGCGTTCGACCGCGACATGGCCCTCGGAATGAGACTCTCGCCGACCGCGGCGCGGACCTGGAAGTTCCGCGCCCGGCCGTACGGGCAAGACAGCTACTACGACACCCTCGCCGAAGTGGATCGATACGTCCTGTCCGACACTGAGGCCGCGCGGATCACGACGCCGCTGATTCTCACCGCTCCAGAACACGAGCAATTCTGGCCGGGACAGTCGGAGATGCTCGCGGAACGGACCGGTGGTCGCGCCGAGGTGGTGCACTTCACCGCGGCGGAGGGCGCCGACTACCACTGTCAGCCGCTGGCGCGCCGTCTCACGGAGACACGGGTCTTCGCGCGGCTGGATCAGATCCTGACCTAGCGTCGCGTGCAGCCCGTGTTCGATGTCAGGCTTTTGATGGCAGGCTGGGACCATGATCTTCATTGTCGCGAAATTCACCGTCAAGCCCGAGTACGCCGACGACTGGATCGCCCTGTCGCGGCCGTTCACCGAGGCGACGCGCGCCGAGCCGGGGAACCTCTGGTTCGACTGGTCGCGCAGCGTCGACGACCCGAACGAATACGTCCTGGTGGAGGCCTTCGCGGACGACGCCGCCGAAGCCCACGTGACCAGCGAGCATTTCCGGACGGCGCAGCGTGAGCTGCCGCCGCTGCTCCAGAAGACCCCGAGCGTCCGGAACGTCCGGATGGACCGGGACGAGTGGGATCTGCTCGGGGAGATGGCCGTCGACTGACCGTCGTCGCCGCGCCGATACACTGAACGCCGTGACGGAAACCTCGGCTGACCACCCGCGTCCTGTCCTCGTCGTCGACTTCGGTGCCCAGTACGCGCAGCTCATCGCGCGACGGGTGCGCGAGGCCCGCATCTACTCCGAGGTGATCGCGCACGACGCGCCGCTGTCGGAGTTCCTCGCCAAGGACCCGGCCGCGATCATCCTGTCCGGCGGCCCGGCGTCGGTGTACGCCGAGGGCGCCCCGACCATCGATCCGCAGCTCTTCGACCAGGGCATTCCGGTCTTCGGCATCTGCTATGGCTTCCAGAAGATGACCGCTGCGCTCGGCGGCACCGTCGCCAACACCGGCGGTCGCGAATTCGGCCGGACCATGCTCGACGTCGCCGCCGCCGACAGCGCGCTGTTCCACGGGCTGCCGGAGTCGCAGCCGGTGTGGATGAGCCACAACGATGCCGTGCAGGCGGCTCCGGAGGGCTTCACCGTGACCGCGTCCACGCCGGGAGCGCCGGTCGCCGCCTTCGAGTGCCTCGACCGGCGCATGGCCGGCGTCCAGTACCACCCGGAGGTGCTGCACACCCCGCACGGCCAGGAGGTTCTGACGCGCTTCCTCTACGAGGTGGCCGGGCTCACGCCGACGTGGACCGCCGCGAACATCGCCGAGTCGCTGATCGCGGACGTCCGCGCCCAGGTGGGCGACGAGGGTCTGGCGATCTGCGGCCTGTCCGGCGGCGTCGACTCCGCGGTGGCCGCCGCGCTGGTCCAGCGCGCCATCGGTGACCGGCTGACCTGCGTCTTCGTCGACCACGGTCTGTTGCGGGCGGGGGAGCGTGAGCAGGTGCAGACCGACTTCGTCGCCGCCACCGGGGCACGACTGGTCACCGTCGACGCCGAGGACACCTTCCTCGGACACCTCGCCGGGGTGTCCGATCCGGAGACCAAGCGCAAGATCATCGGCCGCGAGTTCATCCGGTCGTTCGAGGGCGCCGTGTCCGACGTCCTGGGCGATCAGGCCGCCGCGGGCAAGAAGGTCGATTTCCTGGTCCAGGGCACCCTGTACCCGGACGTCGTCGAATCCGGCGGCGGCTCCGGCACGGCCAACATCAAGAGTCACCACAACGTCGGCGGCCTGCCCGAGGACCTGGAATTCGCGCTGGTCGAGCCGCTGCGCCTGCTGTTCAAGGACGAGGTCCGCGCCGTCGGCCGCGAACTCGGCCTGCCCGAGGAGATCGTCAGCCGTCAGCCGTTCCCGGGCCCCGGCCTGGCGATCCGCATCGTCGGCGAGGTCACCAAGGACCGTCTGGAACTGCTCCGCAAGGCCGATCTGATCGCCCGCGAGGAGCTGACCTCGGCCGGGCTCGACGGCCAGATCTGGCAGTGCCCCGTCGTGCTGCTGGCCGACGTCCGCAGCGTCGGCGTCCAGGGCGACGGCCGCACCTACGGGCATCCGATCGTGCTGCGCCCGGTCTCGTCCGAGGACGCGATGACCGCCGACTGGACGCGGGTGCCGTACGAGGTCCTGGAGATCATCTCCACCCGGATCACCAACGAGGTGCCCGACGTCAACCGCGTGGTCCTCGACGTGACGAGCAAGCCCCCCGGCACCATCGAGTGGGAGTGAGATCCCGCTACGGGATCACCAGCACCTGGCCGACCTGGATGCGGTCCGGGTCCGGTCCGATCACCGCGGTGTTCGCCTGGTAGATCTTCCGCCACTGATCGGCGGCGCCGTACTGCGCCTTCGCGATACGGGAGAGCGTGTCGCCGCCGCGGACGATGTAGGTGTGTTCCGCGGACGACTCGGCGCCGCCGTGCCCGGCCGCTAGGCAGCCGGTGGCCGCCGGAGGTACCGGGGTGGCGACGACGGCGACGGGGGTAGCGGTGTCGGCGGGCGTCCCGCCCGGGTTCGGCGCTTTCGGTACCACCCGGCACTGGAACGCGATGATGAACAGTTCGTCGGGGCCGGTGCTGGTCGTGGTGATGCCGGGATCGACGGGCTGCGGCTCGGGCCGCTGCATCCCGGTGTCCGGCCGCATCGCCGGGACCGACATCTCGAGCTGCGCCCGGCTGACGTGGGTGAGTCGCGCGTTGGGGAAGCGCTCGAGGATTCGTGCGTCGGTCGTCACCGGCGCGGTGTCGGCCGGCGGGGCCGCGGGCTCGGCGTTCACCAGTGACGTGACGGCCGCGATCGGGATTCGCGAGACCAGCGTGGGGCGGTCTGCGCGAAGCAGCCGGGTTCATCTGGCCGAGGGCAGGAAGCCCATCTCCGGCTCTTCCGCGGATTCGCCCGACGGCGCCGGTCCCTGCTGCACCGTGATGTTGCGGGCGAGCACCAGGCCGGTGACGTAGGCGGTACAGCGTCCGGTCGGCGGCGACCCGCCGTCGGACAATCGCTCGACGCCGGCCGGGAAACGCCAGGACGTCGACGCGAAGAGCTGCGGTGTGAACCACGGCCGGTTGACGGTGAGGTACGAGTACTCGAAGGTCACCAGCTTCACCGGTGTCGTCGTGGACCCGCCCAGCCGGGAGCGCAGTGCCTCGGGTGCGCTCGCCGCGAGTCGGCAGAGTTCGTCGGCGGTGACCGTCATCCGGGCCCACGCGGTGTCCACCGCGTCGGACGGGATGTAGCCGGTCGGCAGGTACCGGAGGCCCTCCGTCGTCGTCCAGAAGAAGATCTCCGGAATCGCCGGGTCGAACAGCGTGCGCGCGCCGGCCCACACCGCGGCGGGCAGCGTGGATCCGATGTCCCGGATCGTCTGACGCGCCTGGTCGACGGCCGCGCGCCGCCCGGCCCCGGACCACGCCGCGCCGGCGGCCTCGATCTCCGCCCGCAGCGTCGGCTCGTCCCGCGCCCAGCGGTCTTTGACGTCGGCGTCGTCGCTGAGTTCGGCCTCGCCGCGCCGGTTGTTGTACTCGGTGGTGGCGGCGAGATAGCGGTCGCGGTACCGCTCGTATTCGAGGGCTGTCGCGGTGGGCCGGGGGATCCCGTCCTCGCTGTTCTCGTAGAGGAGGCCGAACGCGGCGTCGTACTTCGCCTTCTCACTCGGGTCCCAGCCGTCTTCGATCAGCTCCGCCCGGGTGAGGACGTCGCCGTAGACGTCCCACAGCGATCCCTGCTCCGTGCTGTTCCAGACGGGTCCGGCGGGGATGCTGTTCACCAGCGTCGAGAACTCGGCGTGCGGGCCGATGCCCGCGCCGAGCGGATCGGTGACGAGGCTGCGCAGGCGCTCGGCCCGCAGACCGATCGGTGACAGGGGATAGGCCTGGTAGGTGCCGTCGTCGGCGAACACCTGCCCGAGTTTGCCCGCGAGACCGAGAACGACCTGAGCATCGATTCCAGCCATGATTCCTCCTTCCGGACGGAGTGCGTGGTTACGCGAACTGCTCTTCGGGGATGTCTTCCAGTGGATTCGGGGCCTTGCCGAGGAGGTGATTGACGAATCCGATGATCTGCATCCCGTCGACGTTCAGGGTCTCCCCGTCCTCGGTCGAGGTGAAGTTCTCCTTGTGGGATTCGTGGCTGTAGTCGGCGTTGAGGCACCACGGGCCCCAGCCCACGCCGCCGCCCGCGGTCACCTTCGACTTCGTGTCGCGGTAGGCGGAGACGAAGTCGCGAGACTTGATCTCGACGTTGCGGACGAACACGGCCTGGGTGGCGTAGCCGACGAACGAGCCGTGCGGCGGCTGCTGGCCGTCGGAGGGCAGATCGTCGAACGTCCAGCCTTCGCCCTTGCGCAGCATCCATCCCCGGTTCGCGAAGAACTCCGGGTAGAAACCGGCCCGGACGATCACGGCCTGCGCCATCTCGAACGTCATGGAGAACTCGCTGACCTGGTGGTTCTCCTGGTAGCTCGACGAATCGCGCCCGCCTTTCGCGTCGAACCTGAACAGGCCGAAGTTGACGCCGCCGCCGGCCTTCCAACTGGTCGCCTCGGACTCCTTGCTCCAGTTGTCGGTCTTGTGGGAGATCCCGATCCTGGTCCAGCCGCCGGAGGTGGCGATGTTGCCGGGTACCAGCGTGGTGTACGGGAAGGGGATCGCGACCTCGGGAGTCGAGATCAGCGCCAGCTGGAACCGCTCGAGCAGGGACTGCTTCCACATGATCATGCTGCGTTCGGTGGTCTGACTGATGTACGCATTCATCTGGTCCACTTCGTTGCGGTACCCGGCGCTGGTCCACTCGTCGGCCGCAGCCTTGACCTTCAAGTAGTAGTTCTGCTGGTTGAGCGCCCAATCGGCGGACGCGGCCTTGCCTTCGGGGCCGGTCGCGCCGGCGGCGGCGACGCGTTTGGTGTTGTACTCGATGACCGCGTCGTTGTACTTGCCGAGCGCGCTGGTGTAGGCGCGCATCACGGCGGACGGTTCGACCGTCTCCTTCTCCTCGTCGGTGATGAGGTCCTTGACGGTCTTCTTCTCCCACAGCAATCCGCGGAACTTGTCGAGCTTCGCCTGCTGTTCGGGGGTGAGTGGATAGTCGACGACCTTCGAGAACTTCAGGATCTGGTGATACATCTCGCTGAGATGCTTCTCGGCGTCCGGCTTGTACATGCCCTGCTGCTTGTCGCTGGTGTAGGCGGCGCCGACATCGGGTACGAAGTCGAGCAGCGCCGACAGCTGGTACGCGTGCATCAGCCGCTCGTTCTGCGTCTCCGCATCCTTCGCCGAGAAGATGCCCGCGCCGCAGAAGTCCAGATCGCTCTCGGAGAACGGCAGACCGGGCATGCACCAGGTGAAGAAGGTATTCGGGTCGGGGGCGACCTTTCCGTCGCCGCCGCCGAGGATGGACTGGTAGATCTGGCCGGTCAGTGCGCTACCGAGATCGTTGAGTGGGAAAGCCATGACGGACTCCTGATCTTCCATGGGGATGAGGTGGGGTTGTGGGGACCATCGTCCGGCCGATCCGGTGCGGTCCATAAGGAGGCTCGACTACCCGTTTCGGCGCCGGCCGGCTACCTGTTCCGAGTGGCGGGTACCCGGTAGGCTCGGCGGGAATGAGCGTCCCCGAGAACTGGATTCCGCACCGCCGTCCCGACGGCGAGGTGATCGGCTGGATCGACCTCGACGCGGCCGCACCCCGGATCGCCCCGTACGACCGGCTCGGCCGCGCGCTCCCGGCGGTCGACGATTGGGCCGAGGCCGAGGAGGCCCTCGACGACCTCGGCCTGCGTTTCCTGACCGGCCGATTCGTGGTCGGGGGCCGCACGGTCCGCATCCGGCACGTGTACGACGATCACGTCGTCGTCACCACCGCCCTCACCGATGCCGTCGGTGACGTGGGCGACGAGTTCCGCGTGTCGTTCCCGGTCGGTGACGACTTCACCGAGGCCGAGCGCCGTCCGGGGAGCCGGGGCTCGGCCTGACCGGCGATGAGTGACTTCGCGACAGCGTGATTGTCGACGCGACGCCCGACCGGGAAGCGACACTCGCGGGTGTCGCGACCGTGACGGATGTCGCGGGCTCCTCACGGGTGTCGCGGCGGCGGGGCGTGCAATCGTGTGCTTGTCGTGACAACTGGCTGAATCGCGTCCGCAGGTCGGTGACCGTGCAGCGCGGTCCGTAGCAGTAGACCGCGGGGCTGCGGACGCCGTCGGGGCCGGTGATCCACCAGTGCTGCGCCGGGTGATCGGTGTTGTAGATCGGCAGGCAGGTCTCGTCGTCGTCCAGGTCGATGACGGCGGCGGACTCCGACCAGTGGAGCGTGCAGCCGATGAGCCCGTGGGTGTCCCAGCGCAGGTGCGCCACCGGCGGATCCAGGTCGAGGCGCAGGTCGGGCGCCACGGTGGGCGCCTTCGCGCGCCGGCGCGACCCGAATCGGAGAACACGTCCCTCGTGTGCGTAAGCGATGCTCATGACCGGATCCTCCGTGGGAAGACTTGTGAATATCTTGGAGAATTCGATCGTCCGCTCCGGCGGCGGCGCGGTCGTAGGTAGCCCGCTACCCGAGTCGGTGCGGCCGTCCGCTTCGTACCTGGGGTAGCCGGGGACGGGGCCGGCCGCACCGGTTTTGCGAGGTTCAAGAGACTTCCAACCGGGCTCCAAACGGGCGGTCATACCTTCTCCTCACCAGCTCGGGCGGGGTGTCCGGGCGGCATACGGAGGAGAAGCCATGCGAGCAATGTTCCGGGCGGCGGCCGTCATCACCGCGACGACGACGCTGGCCATCGGCCTGACGGCGTGCGACGTCCACGTGGGGACGTCACCGGCCAAGCGCACCACCTCATCGTCGACCCCGGCGACCACGACCCAGGTGGATGACGTCGGCCAGACGACGCACCAGACCATCGCCGATTACCTCGCCGAACTGGGCGTGACCGATCAGAAGGCGGAGCCGGGCGTCGACGGCGCCCCCGAACTGTCCATCCCGACGCCCGACGGCTGGGCTGATGCGGGCGACGAGACGCCGGACTATTCGGTCGGCGCGATCGTCTACCGCGGTCCCGAGGTGAAGACCGCGCGCTACGTTCCCAACGTCGTCGCGATCCTGTCGGCGCTGCCGCCCGGCGTGGACCAGGACAAGGTCCTCAGCCTGGCGCGCGGGGAACTGGAGAACCTGCCCGAGTTCTCGCCGTTCGGTCCGCCAACGCGCGACGAACTGGACGGCTTCCCGGCGCTGAAGATCGCCGGGAAATACCACCGCGAGGGAATGCCTGCGGTGATCGCGCAGCAGACCGTGGTGATCCCCGGGCGCGACCACGTCTACGTGTTGCAGCTCAACGCGACCAGCGCGGAGGCCGAGTCGGAGATCCTGATGACCGCCACCGACGAGATCGATCGCGGCACCGAGATCACCACCTGACCTCGACGGAGCTCGGTCGGCGGGCGGAGGAGCTCGGTCGGCGGGCGGAGGAAATCAGCCTGGCGGGCGGGGGAGTTCAGCCGGTCGGCGGACGGAAAGGCCGTGGCCGGCCGAGGGAGAGGCGGCCGGCCACGGCGTCAGGGGCGCCTGCGGAATCCGCTGGCGATCAGCACCACTCCGGCCAGCGTGCCCACCCCGATCAGGACCCACGGCAGCAGGTTCAGGTCGGGCAGGTCGGGGCCGCCGGTGAGGCCCCAGACCGCGACGGCGATCGCCAGGACTCCGGCCATCACCAGGATCGGGGCGCGGCGCGGTTCGAGGGTGCCGGGGTTCTCGTCGTTCATCGCTTCATCTCCACGTCTCCCATGCCCACGTGGGCGTCGATGGTCAGGACGGGGCCGTCGCCGCCGGTCACGCCGGGCGGACAGTGGACGTCGCCGATGCCGACGTCGCACTGCGCCCGCACGCGGACGTTCTCGGGCAGCAGCACCTTGATCTCACCGACGCCCTGCTTCACGGTCACCGTCTTATCGTGATCGATCCGGTCGAGGTGACGCAGGTCGAGCGTGGTGGAACCGACGGTCAGCTGATAGTCGTCGCGCAGCTCCGACTGGTCGCTGACCGACCAGTTGCGGTCGCCGACGCCGCCGCGCGGGGCCGACCAGCCGGACGCGCTCACCAGGGTCGAGACGACGACGATACCGGCCGCCAGGAAGCCGAGCGGGATCAGGCCGGACGCGTGCCTGCCCTCCGGCCGGCGCAGGAACCCGGCCACGACCAGCCCCAGCCCGATCACCATCAGCGACAGCGAGGCGATCCGGCCGACGGTGAACCAGTGCGCACCGGCCAGCTGGGCGGCGGCGCCGCCGACGGCGACCAGGACGGCCAGGCCCATGGTGATCGGGGTCATCGGCGAGCGCGGGCCGCGCGGTGACACGGGCGCGGTGGCCGGGGTCGGTTCGGGCAGATCCCACGCGAAGGGGGCGGCGCCGAGCGGATCCCAGGCGGGCGGGACGGTGCCGTCGCCGGTGTCGTTCGGGTCCGCGGAGGACAGTGCGCCGGTCTTCGCGGTGTCGTCGTCGGAGGGGGAGGCGTCGGCGGCACGCCACGAGTACGACCCGCCCGCCGCGGCGGGCGGTGCGGGGTCGATCGTGGCGGCGCTGGTGCCCTCCGGCGGTATCGGGGTGCGCTGGTAGAGCAGCCACCATCCCACGCCCAGCAGCAGCGTGCCGAGAAGACCTCCGCCGCTCCACGTGCGGTCGCCGCCGAACGTCGCCATCAGCACGATCGCGAGGATGCCCAGCGGGATCAGCGAACCGAACCGGAACGACGTGTCGCGGCGCTCCCGCGCCGAGGCGCCGCGGGAGTGCTCGGACGGCAGTACCACGCAGGCGATGAGATAGATCAGCACACCGGCGCCGCCGAAGACGGTGGCGACGACGAAGGCGACGCGCACCAGCGTCGGATCGACCTGGTACCGGGCGCCGAATCCCGCGCACACACCGGCCACCTTGCGGCCGGACCGGCGGCGCAGCGGGCGCGTCGCCCAGAAGTCGGAGAGGGTCGTGGGGTTCATGACTCCATCCTCGCGGCGGCTCCGCCCGCGCAGTATCGGGAAGGACCCTGAGATGGTCCCTGAACTCTGCCCGCCGGGCGTCCGGTGGTGCGGCGACATGTCAGTATCGAAGGTGATGACGACGACGACCGCGCGCGAGCCCGCCGGACGGGACGCGCCCAAGCTGTACCGGCGCAACGGCGGCAAGGTGATCGCCGGGGTGTCCGGCGGCCTCGCCGACCATCTGGGCGTCGACGTCTTCCGCGTGCGCGTGGTCTTCGTCGTGCTGGCCGCTCTCGCCGGCGCGGGCGCCTTCGCGTACGCCGCGCTCTGGTTCTTCTGCCCGCCGGGCGACGATACCGCCCGGCCCGGCCCGGCCGAACGGCGACAGGCCTACGGGCTGGTCGCGCTCGGCGCGGTGGCGCTGGTGGTGAGCATGCTGGTGGCGGCCAACGCCCCCGCTCAGCAGCTGGTCGCGGTGGTCTTCGTGCTCGGCGGCGCCGGACTGGTCTGGCGTGAGGTCGACGTCACCGGCGTCGGCGGACGGCGCACGGTGGTCACCTGGCTGCGGGTCGGCGCCGGTGCGCTGTTGGTGATCGGCGGCCTGGTGGTGATGGTGGTCGCCAGCGGCTCGGTGCTCGGCGGCATGAATTCGACGGTGCTCGCCGTGCTGGCCACCCTGGTCGGCGTGATCCTGCTGACCGTGCCGCTCTGGATGCGGCTGATCCGGGCACTCGACGCCGAGCGCGCCGAACGGATCCGGACCGCCGAACGCGAGGAGATCGCGTCGCACCTGCACGACTCCGTGCTGCAGACCCTCGCACTGATCCAGAAGCAGTCGGGCGACCCGGACACCGTCGCACGACTGGCCCGCCGGCAGGAACGCGAGCTGCGCACCTGGCTGTTCGGCGATCCGGCGCAGCGCCGCGAGTCGTTCGCGGCGGCGATCGCGGCGCTGGCCGCCGAGATCGAGGAGTCGTACGGGACGGAGATCGAGGCGGTGACCGTCGGCGACACCACGCCCGAGGAGTTGCGCGACGAGGCGTGGGCGCGCTCGGCGTCGTCGTTGATCGCCGCGACGCGCGAGGCGCTGGTGAACGCCGCCAAGCATTCCGGGGCGCAGCAGGTGGACGTGTACGCCGAGGTGCGCGGCGATCGCATCGAGGTGTTCGTCCGCGACCGCGGCTGCGGCTTCGAGCCGGATGCGGTCGACGACGACCGGCAGGGCATCGCCCGGTCGATCAATGCGCGCATGGAGCGCGCGGGCGGCTGCGCCCAGGTGCGGTCGACGCCCGGCCGCGGTACCAATGTCACGCTGACGCTGCCGCGGGCCTCGACAGGCTCGGCCGGCGGGGAGGGTTCGGCCGGCGGGGAGGGCTCGACCGGCGGCGGGGACGATTCACAGGAGGATTCATGACGTATCGGGTGTTTCTGGTCGACGACCACGCGGTCTTCCGCTCCGGGGTCCGCGCCGAACTGGCCAGCGAGGACGGGCTCGACGTGGTCGGCGACGCAGGCACCGTCGCCGAGGCGGTCGCCGGGATCACGCGGGTGCGCCCCGATGTGGTGCTGCTCGACGTGCACATGCCGGCCGGGGGCGGGGTGGCGGTGCTGCGCGGGGTGACCGATGCGCTCGGCTCCGACGCCCCGGTCTTCCTCGCGCTCTCGGTGTCCGACGCCGCCGCCGACGTGATCGCCACCATCCGGGCCGGGGCCCGCGGGTATGTGACCAAGACGATCAGCGGACCCGAACTGGCCGATGCG
The DNA here is from genome assembly GCF_023100845.1 of Gordonia sp. PP30. Classification (NCBI taxonomy): domain Bacteria; kingdom Bacillati; phylum Actinomycetota; class Actinomycetes; order Mycobacteriales; family Gordoniaceae; genus Gordonia; species Gordonia sp. PP30. The sequence goes on from NZ_CP095864.1 coordinate 1,304,335, forward strand.
GTACGACGCGTCGCCGAGGGCGACGCCGTCTTCAGTCCGCGCCTGGCCGGCTTCGTTCTCGATTCCTTCACCGGCCGGTCGCCTGCGGGTGAACCGGCGCTCGACCCGGAGCTGGACTCGCTGACCAAACGCGAGATGGAGGTGCTGCGGCTGCTCGCCCGCGGCTACACCTACCGGGAGATCGCCGAAGAACTGTTCATCTCGGTCAAGACGGTGGAGACCCACGCGTCGAACGTGCTGCGCAAGACGCAGCAGTCCAATCGCAACGCCCTCACTCGCTGGGCGGTGAACCGGCAGATCGGCTGAGCCCGCCGGCTCCGCTCAGGAACCACCGGTCGAGCCGTTAGGCGAGACCGAGTCGAAGCCCCGCCTAGCTGCCGCCGGTCTTGTCGATGATGACCATGGCCAGCGGATCGGCGGGCTCGGGTTCGGTGATCTCGTCCTCGTCGTCGCCGGCCTTGTCTTCGGTGTCTTCGTCCTCGGTGGTCTCGGTCCCGGTGGTCGCGGGTTCGACATCGTCGTCCGTCTCGGTCTCGTCCGCAACGGCATCGTCCGCGTCCCCGTCGGCCGCGTCCGCACCGGCTCGGGCGGCGGGTGTCCGATCGATACTGACCCGGATCCGCCAGCGGAGCGGACGGAGAGCCAGGGCCGTGCCGATGCAGAGGATCGCGAGCAGCACCAGCGCGCCGATGACGAAGCCGAGCACCGGCACGTTGAGGAATTCCCGGCCCATCTTCCCGGGCAGCGGGTGCAGGGTGATCTGGTGGATGAAACCGCCGATCAGCCAGGCCGGATCGGCCAGCGCGATGATCGGGACCGCGGTCGCGGCGAGTGCGGCGAGCGCCGCGATCCAGAGCGCCCAGACGGTCACTCGCGGGCGGGAGACGAACAGGGTGAGCGCGGCCAGGAGGCCGACGGCGCCCGCGGCGATCACATACCAGCCGTACGGCCGGGGGCCGACGTGCAGTGCGGCGTAGGCGGCGTCGTGGGTCCGCCCGATCCCGTCCCAGCCGACCGGGGTGCCGAGCGTGTAGAGCGATACCCAGGGGACAAAGACGGTGCCGATGGTCAGTACGGCCATCAGACCGATCGCGGACGCGTAAAGGCGGCGCTGGGACGGCTGCATGCTTCCCGAATCTACTCGGCGCCGGCGGGGGTGGCCGGTGCCGGCGTCGGTGCTGGAGCGCGGTGGCGGAGCGCACTGACCGCGGCGGCCACCAGAAGCGCGGCCATCAGGACCAGCACCACGGTCAGTGAGATCAGCGTCGGACGTTTCAGGACCATGTCGCGAATCATGCTCGTGTAGTGCCCGCCGAGCATGTCGCCCACCCCGAGCGCCGTGAAGGCCGGTTCCAGGAAGATCCGCGGGTTGACGAGGACCATGATCGGGACCGCGGCGGCCCACAGTGAGAACAGCGCGGCCACCCAGCGCAGCGCGGTCGCGAGAGCGCGCAGGGCGGGCACGACCATCGCGACGGCGGTGAGGAGAGCGATGACGGCGACCAGGACCACGAAGTCGCCGAGCGGCCGGGCCGCGAGATCGTTCTGCGGGGAGTGGTAGTCGACGGAGCCGAAACCGTTCCAGTTCATCGGGACGCCGATCCGATCGGTGCTGGCCCAGGGCAGCGCGGTGAGCACGATGGCGACGATCGCCAGCGCCGCGATGACCAGTGCGTATACCCGTTGCTGCATGCCGATCGGTCTCCTCGTTGACGGTTGTCGGACCCCGTCGCTATCTTTAGAACATCAGTTCGATGAGCGGTATCTTCCCTGCCGCGAAGCGAATGGTCGTCCAAGCGAGGGGAAGCGCATGTCCGATCACCAGAACCCGCGGCCGGGCGGGATCGCCGAGCCCAGTGTAGGCAGGCCCGCCACCGTGGCGGCGCTGCGACGCACGCTCGCGCAGTTGTCGCCGGGTGGGCTCGCCGCCGCCGTGCTGCCGGTGCCCGCGCCCATCGCGGAGCTGCTTCCGCGGCGCGGACTGGCGCCGGGGACGACGGTCGAGGTGAGCGGGGCGATGACCCTGCCGGTGGCCCTGCTGGCCGCGGCCACCTCCTCGGGGGCCACCGCGGCGCTCGTCGGACTGCCGCGGCTGAATCTGGCGATGGCGGCCGATCTCGGGGCCGATCTGGACCGCATCGCGGTGGTCGGGGAACCGGGGGTCGATGCCCTGGAGGTGGCCGGGGTGCTGCTCGACGGGCTCGACCTGGTGCTGGTCGGCACGCCCCGGGTGATGCCGGCGCGGGCCCGGGTGCTGGCCGGCCGGGCACGACGCCAAGCGGCGACGCTGGTGGCGGTCGGCGATCCCGGCGCGTGGCCCGGTGCGGCGGTGCGGATGGCGGCGCAGGTGGCCGGTTATCGGCACCTGCCGTTGCGTCGCAACGGTTACGGCCGGATCGGCGGACTGCAGGTGGACATCGAGGTGGCCGGCACCGGAATCGTGCCGCGCGGGGTGCGCTGTGAGCTCGTCATGCCGGGTATCGGGGAAGAAGGTGCGCTGCGGCTGGTCTCGGTGGCCGAGCGCGAGAGCCGATGGCAGGTGGCGAATTGAGCCGGGTGCTGGTGCTGTGGTGTCCGGACTGGCCGGCCGCCGCGGCGGCGCAGTTCCTCGACGTGGCGGTGACCGAACCGGTGGCGACGCTGGCGGCGGGGAAGGTGGTCGCGTGCACGCGGGCGGCACGACGCGCCGGGGTGCGCCGCGGCATGCGGAAACGCCAGGCCCAGGCCGCATGCCCGGAACTGCTGGTGACGCCGTCCGATCCGCATCGCGACGGGCGGCTCTTCGATCCGGTGGCCGCTGCGGTCACCGCCGTCGTGCCGATGACCGAGGTGCTGCGCCCCGGGCTGCTGGCGGTGGCGGCCGACCGGGCCGCCCGCTATTTCGGTGGCGAGACCGGGCTGGGCGAGGCGGTGGCCGAGGCCGTCGAAAGCCTCGGGATCGCCGCGCAGGTGGGCGTCGCCGATCAGCTGTTCACCGCGGTGCTGGCCGCCCGGGCCGGGTGCGCCGTCCCGCCCGGCGGCGATGCCGAGTTCCTCGCGCCGCGGCCGATCGCCGACCTGGTGATCGAGCCGTCGCTCTCCGCGCCGGGCCGCGACGATCTGGTGAATCTGCTGTGGCGCTTGGGGCTCCGCACGCTGGGGGCGTTCGCGAAACTGGAGACGGTCGACGTGGCCTCGCGGTTCTCGCCGGACGGGGTGGTGGCGCATCGGCTCGCGGCGGCCCGGCCCGGCCGCCGACCCGCCCGCGCCCCGATACCACCGGAGATCGAGGTGACCTACGAGTGCGATCCGCCCGTCGACCGGATCGACGCGGTCGCCTTCCTCGGGCGCCGCTTGGCGGAGGAGCTGCACGGCAGGCTGTCGTCGGCGGCGCTGGCGTGCACCCGGCTGACGGTGCACGCGGTGACCGAACTCGGCCAGGAGCACTCGCGGACCTGGCGGTGCGCCGAGCCGCTGACCCCGGAGTCGACCGCCGACCGGATCCGGTGGCAGCTGGAGGGCTGGCTGACCCGTACCCGGGGTTCGCTCGAGGCGCCCGACTCGCCGCTGGTGCGGCTGCGCTTGGAGCCGGTGGAACTGGTGAATCCGGGGATGCTGCAGCACGCGCTGACCGGCGCGGGACTGCCCGGTGAGGCGGCGAACGGGCTGGGGGAGAAGGCGCGACGCTCCCTGGTCCGGGTGCAGGGGCTGCTGGGCGGCGAGGCCGTCCGGGTCCCGGTGCGCAGCGGCGGCCGCGGACCGGCCGAGCGGGTGTCGCTGGTGGCCTACGGCGACGACCGGGTCCCCGAGCGTCCGGTCGAGGCGGCCTGGCCGGATGCGCTGGCCCGGCCGCTGCCCGCGCTGCTCACCACCGGCGAGGTGGAGTTGTTCGACGCCGCGGGTGAGCCGGTCGCGGTGACCGGCCGCGGTGCGTTCAGCGCCGAGCCAGTCGAACTCCGGATGGCGGCCGCACCGCACCGGGTCTGCTGGTGGGCGGGCCCCTGGCCGTTCGGTGTCGACTCGCCGGCCGAACCCGACGCGGTGATGGCCCGCGCGCAGGTGCTGCTGGAGCCCCCGGCGGACTCGCGGCCGTCGCGCGCGCTGCTGCTCTGCTACCGCGGGGCCCGCTGGAAGGTGGAGGGGGTGTACGAGTGAGGCCCGGTAGAGTTCGGCATCATCGCGCAACGGGAGGGGACGGCCATGGCGGGCTATGAGAAGGTGCGCTTCGTCGGATACGCGGTGCCCACGACCCCCGCGGACATCGTCCCGGTGGGCGACCCCAACGGCCGCGGGGCCGTCGCCGGGACATACCGGGCCGCGGCCGATCTCGCCGACGACATCGCCGTCCGCGCGCACGCGCTCAAGGCGGCCGTCGATGCGGCGCGGGAGACGCTGGCCGGCGCCGAACCCGGGGTGCTCAACGTCTTCGTCGCGCCGGAGTTCTACTGGCACGGCCCGATGGGGCCCTACGTGCACGCGCCCGATGAGCCCGACCCGGCGGATCTGATCCTCGCCGAACTGGAACGGCTCTTCCCGGCCGAGGAGTACCCGGACTTCCTCTTGGTGCTCGGCACCGCGATCAGCGCGCGGATCGTCGACCTGGACGCCGTCCTGAGCTCGGCGTCGTGCACCGTCCGCAACGATGTGGTCCGGTCTCTGGGCGAGGCATGGCGGACCGCCGACGGGCCGCTGGCGCAGGTGGTGCTCGACACGCTGGTGAACTTCATCAAGAACTGCCACTCCTACCCGCAGGTCCAGGTGCGGAACCGGTCGTTCGTGCTCGGTCCCGGCGCCTTCGACGGCGTCACCGGGCCGCTCGGGGCCCGGGCGGTCACCACCGAGAAGTACTTCGACTCCAACGAGGACCTGCTGCTGTGGGACGTGACCGGCCGCCCGGTGATCACCGAGCAGATGGCCGCCTATCCGATCCTCGACACCTCCGGCGGCGATCTCAAGACCACCCCGCGCGACCCCTACTCGCTGTTCCGGATCGGCGGCGGCCCCGGTGGCGAGGCGCTCACCGTGGGTGTGGAGATCTGCCTCGACCACGCCGACCGGAGGCTGCGCAAAGGTGTCGACCGCAGCCCCTGGCCGTCCCGCGGCGACGGCCTGGATCTGCATCTCATCCCGTCCTGCGGCATGCAGCTGCATCCGCCCGCGGTGGCCGCCCGGTCGGGTGGATGGGCCTTCAACTGCGACGGTCAGTACGCGCTCGGCGACGACGGCGGAGTGCCCTGCGTGCACGCCGACTACCGGGATCCGGCGTGGCCGGGCTACGGCGCTCACACCCAGCTGGCGCGGATCGAGACCGGCCCGCGAGGCGCCGATCAGCGCGGGACGGGATCGCACGACGCACGGTTCGCGCCCGCTCCGGACGTCGATGTGACGGTGATCGAGATGACCGCGACCGCCCGATTCGACGAGTGCTTCGCCGGCGGGCCCGGCGCCGTGCACATCTACGGCAGGGACCGGCCGCTGCCGCGGTGACCGCGGCCGATCAGCGATTGGCGCCGCGGGCGATGATCGGCCAGACCTCGGTGCCGTGCGCGGTCTCGGCCACCAGCTCGTCGGCGAGATTCACCGCGGAACAGACGTGATTCGGCACCACCCGCACGTGGTCTCCCAGCCCGGGACGGGTCGTGCCGGCCGGAAACTCGACGACGGCGTGGTGCTCGGACAGCGAGACGATCCGCGCCTCGGGGTGATCGAGAAGACGCCCGAACCCGGTGGTCCACGCCGGCCGGTCCGCGCCCAGGACCTTGCTGCCCGCATCGAGCACTACCTTTCGGCGGGGTGGTTCCTGAGCGGAGTCGAAGGGTTCAAGGGGCGAAGGTGGCTCGGCGCGGACCACGGTGGCGACCGCGACGAGGGCGACGTCGCCGAATGCGCACGAACCGAGTTCGATCTGCTGGGCGTCGTTGAACGGGTAGACGCCGGGCCGGATCTCGGTGAGGACACCCGCGGCGGCCGAACTCTGCCGCAGGAGCGCGACCGTGGGCGTCGACCCGCCGCTGACCACGGCCGGTTCGATCCCGTGACGGCGCAACGATTCCGCCGCGTCGGCGAGTGCCCGGATCTCCTGGCCTGCGGCGTCGGCGCGGGCCGGGCCGGGTCCGTACCCGTGCCCGGGGAAGGTGAAGACGCCGACCACGTCGAGCCCCGCATCGCGGGCGACGGCCGCGACCGCGCCGGCGTCGGCGGGCGGTACCCCGGTGCGATGCATGCCCGAATCGACCTCGACGAGAACCCGGACGTGGGCTCCGCCGAGTCCCGCGGCCAGGCGCCGTGCCCCTTCCGGCGAGTCCACTCCGACCCGCACGGCGGCCCGGCCGGCGAGGGCCCGGAGCCGGGCGGCCTTGTCACCGGACAGCCACAGCGGGTACGCGATGAACAGATCGGTGTACCCCGCGTCGGCGAACGCCTCCGCTTCACCGATGGTCGCGACGGTGAGACCGCTCGCGCCGCAGTCGACCTGGCGGCGGGCCACCTGCGCGCACTTGTGGGTCTTGGCGTGCGGGCGCACCGCAAGCCCGAGCCCGGCGGCCCGCTCGGCCAGTTGCTCGACGTTGCGGCGCAGCACCGCGTCGTCGACCAGCAGATACGGCGTGTCGGGCGGCACGGTTCAGACTCCGCGGACCTCGCCGAGCGCGGCGGGGGACTCCTCTTGCAGCAGATACTCCTGATGCAAGATCCGGGTGGTCAGGCGCGGCGCGGCCCAGTGCCCGAAGTCGGCGAGGCCGCCGAGGAACGAGTTGACGCGCTTGGGCCGGGTGACGATCGCTTTGAGGACCCGGTTCGCGGACTTGTCCACGCCCCAGATCCCGCGGCGGGCGTCGTAGGCGCTGGTCGGCGTGATCATCCGGGTCCGGGTGAGCGGCAGCCGCACGTTGGTGAAGGTGACGTGGTCGGACAGTGTCTCGGCGCTGGTCGAGTCGGCGAAGGCCTCCAGGGCGGCGTTCGACGCCGCGTAGGCCCCGAAACGCGGGGCGCGGCGCAGCATCTCCGCGGACGAGACGTTCACGATGTGCCCGGACTGCCGGGAGATCATGTGCGGCAGCACCGACAGCGTCATGTAGACCGCGCCGAAGTAGTTGACAGCCATGGTGCGCTGGTAGTCGTGGGCGCGGTCGAGGGCGTTGACCGTGGCACGGCGGATCGACCGGCCGGCGTTGTTCACCAGGATGTCGATGTGGTCGTGCTCGGCGATGATCGACTTCACCAGGGTCCGCACGGTCGCCTCATCGGTGATGTCGGCCGGGTAGGCGCTCGCCGTTCCGAGCGGCAGACCGGGCTTGGGGACCTCGGCGTTCAGTTCGTCGGCCACCTCGGTGAGCCGCTCGGCGTCGCGCGCCACCAGGATCACGTCGGCGCCGCGCGTGATGCACATGCGGGCCGTCGCCTTCCCGATGCCCGACGAGCCGCCGGTGATCACGATCTTCTTGCCGACCAGCGGGCCCCGCTCGTCGTCCCGGCGATGCCGCGACGGGTCCAGGTGCTCCGCCCAGTACTCCCACAGGCGCGGGGCGTAGTCGTCGAGGTCGGGGAGGACCACGCCGAGGCCGTCGAGCACCTCCGCGGTCGTCTCCGATCGGACGTGCATCGGGAGGGCGACCATGTCGAGAAGGACCGGCGGGACGCCGAGCTGCCCGACCACCAGGTCGCGTCCGGGCCGCAGTGGTGCGTAGCCGGTCGCGGCCAGTACCGGGCGGGCCAGTGCGGGCGGGACGGCGGAGAACACGCGCGGCGCGCCGACCGCCGGGGCCAGGGCGTTGAGCACGTCGGTGATGGTCCGGCACCGGGGGTCGGCGAGGTGGAACACCAGGCCCGATTCGCCGGGGTGGTAACCGAGGAGGGCGACGAGCGCGTCGGCGACGTAGTCGACCGGGACCAGGTTGGCCTCGCCCAGGTTCCAGATCGGGATCGGCACGAACGACGGCAGCTGCCCGAGCGCGGAGATGTGCTCGAAGAAGAAGTAGGGGCCGTCGACCCGGTCCATCTCGCCGGTGACGGAGTCGCCGACCACCCCGGTCGGGCGGTAGACCCGCCAGCGCAGGTCCGGGGTCTCCCGCACCGCGCGTTCGGCCTCGAACTTGGTGCGGTGGTAGGCGGTGGGGAAGTCCTGGCCGAGGTCGAAGTCGTTCTCGGTGAAGTCACCGTCGTGGTCGCCGCCGACGGAGACGGTGGAGACATGGTGCAGCATGGCGTCGTGGCGGACCGCGAACTCGGCCACCCGCGCGGTGCCGTCGACGTTCACCGCGCGCAGGGCGTCGTCGTCGGCGTTCAGGTCGTAGATCGCGCCGAGGTGGATGACGTGGTCGATACGCCGGTCCGGTGCGGCGAGCGACAGCGGGTCGTCGTGGGCGAGGCCCAGGTTCTCCTCGGCGAGGTCGCCGACGGCGGTCACGACCCGCTCGCCGCCGGGGATCTGCTCCAGGGCGGTCGCGAAACGCGGTAGTGATCCGCGGCGGATCAGCACGGTCACCTGCGCGTCGTCGTCGGCGAGGAGCCGTGCCAGGACGCGGCGGCCGATGAAGCCGCTGCCGCCGGTCACGAAGTAATGCGTCACTGCAACAGGTTCTCACATTCGCGCGGCCGGAGGTGCCGTCGGCGTGGCGCGTCGGCCGCGTCCCCGCAGAACATCGGCCGTGTCAGCGCCACGGGCGGCGATCTTCCCTTCGCGACGCGGAGACGGCCGGTGTTCTGCATGCCGGGGTGTCACCGCGGTTCTACGATGACCTGGTGGACCCGCTTCTTCTGGTCGTCGTGCTCGGTGCGGCCGCCGCGCTGTTCTGCTGGGTGACGTCCCTGGTCACGAACGAGACGTCATGGGTCGACCGGCTGTGGTCGGTCGTGCCGGTGGTCTACGTGTGGATTTTCGCGATCTCGGCGATCCTCGACGGCCGCGACTCCGGGCGGCTGATCGTCATGGCGATGCTGGCGACCCTGTGGGGCGCTCGACTCACGTTCAACTTCGCCCGCAAGGGCGGCTACACCGGCATGGAGGATTACCGGTGGGCGGTGCTGCGCGGCGCGATGACGCCCGGGCAGTTCCAGCTCTTCAACGCGACGTTCATCGCGTTCTATCAGAACGCGCTGCTGGTACTGATCACATTGCCGGCCTACTTCGTGTGGGCGCATCCGGCCGGGTTCACCGCGGCCGATGTCGTGTGCGCGGCGCTGTTCCTGCTGTGTCTGTGCGGCGAGTCGGTCGCCGACCAGCAGCAGTGGAACTTCCAGCAGGCCAAGCGGCGAGCGGGCGGCACGCTCGAACCGGGCTTCGTGACGACCGGGCTGTTCGCCTACAGCCGCCACCCGAATTTCTTCTTCGAGCAGGCGCAGTGGTGGGTGTTCTACTTCTTTGCCGGCGTCGCGGGGGTGGCCGCCGGCCTCGGCTTCTGGGGCGGGGCGCTGAACTGGACGATCATCGGCGCGGTGCTGCTCACGCTGCTGTTCCTCGGCTCGACATGGTTCACCGAGTCGATCTCGGCGGGTAGGTACCCCGCCTACGCGGACTACCGCCGGCGCGTGTCGATGCTGGTTCCGCTGCCGCCGCGAAAGCCCGCGGACCGATGAGTCCGCGGCCGGCGACCGTCGGCGACGTCCACGATCTGGCCGCCGCGATGCCGCACGTCACCGTCGTCCACGGCAAGTCCGGCAACGCGGTCTACCAGGTCGGCGGCAAGTCCTTCGTCTTCTTCCGCACCCCGCGCCCGGACGCGCGGGATCCGGCGACCGGGGAGAAGTACGACGACGTGATCGTCTTCTGGGTCGGGTCGCCGGAGGAGAAGGACGCGCTGGTGCGCGACGACACCTCGCCGTACTTCACCACCCCGCACTTCGACGGCCACCCGTCGGTGCTGCTCCGGGCGTCGCGCCTGCACGAGATCAGTCGGGATGAACTGGCCGAGCTGGTCTCCGACGCCTGGCTGGCCCAGGCGTCGAAGCGCCGGGGCGAGCAGTGGCTGGCCGAGCACGGACTGCTGTGACATCCGGCGGGCCGGCGCCGCCGTGACGGCCTACGACGCCCCCGCACCGTCGACGATGGCGCGCAAGGCGGCGACGTGACCGTCGAACGCGGCCCGGCCGACCGGGGTCAGTCGTGCGCGGAGGGTGTGGCGGCGGCCGGTGAGGCGGCGTTCGGTGGCCACGTACCCGGCCTTCTCCAGCGTGGTCAGCTGCTTGGAGAGGGCCGAGTCGGAGAGGTTCAGCTTCTCCTTGAGGAAGGCGAACTCCGCCCAGTCGGCGGCGGCCAGCGTCGCCACCAGCGACAGCCGCGTGCTGGGGTGGATGAGTTCGTCGAATCCGCTCATGCGTGGACCAGCCGGCGCAGGCGCTGGAGGATCTCCGGGCCGCCGAAACCGACGATCGCGGCCACGAACACCGACGCGAGGAGGCCCGGGTGCCCGGCGCCGTCCGCGTCCAGTCCCAGTGCGACACCGATGGTCAGCAGCACCAGCACCACCAGGATTCCGATGATCAGCCAGGGGATCCGACGGCTGACCTGGGACCGGTTCAACCGCACACCGGCGGTGCCGCGGGTGCCGTCGTAGAGGCGGCCGGCCAGGGTGGCGTTGCCCGCGCCGAAGAGCACGGTCGCGACGATCGCGACCCAGCCGGGCGTCAGATCGCCGAGGACGCCCAGGACGATCCAGCCGGCGGCCATCATCCACCAGTACCAGCGTGGCAGTCCGATCTCTCCGGCCATCGCGTGCTGGGCGCTGTCGATCGAGTCGAGGGCTGATCGTGCGCCCTCGTGGGTGGTGTCGTTCATCTGGACCACTTCCTCATTGACTTTCCTACTTGGAAAGTAAGTGTTCTCTTTCCTGGGAGGAAAGTCAATGGCTGGCCTCTATCGAACGTACGTTCTAAAATGATTCGGTGGGATGGAGTAACGGGCCGCCGAGCTGGTCGGAGATGGAGCGGGTGCTCTCCGGCCGGCCGGCCGATGGACGGAGACTCGCCGAACCGGACGTGCCGGGCGACGGCGGAGATTCGCCGGCGTGGTCGCGTAAGCGGGGAACGTTCCTCCCCGACGAGGTGGAACCGGTGGAGTCGTCGATCCGGTACGCCGAATTGCACGCGCACAGTGCCTACAGCTTTCTCGACGGGGCCGCGATGCCGGAGGAGATGGTCGCCGAGGCGCGGCGATTGGCCCTGACCGGGCTGGCGCTGACCGACCACGACGGCTTCTACGGGGTGGTGCGCTTCGCCGAGGCGGCCCGGGAGTACGGCATGCCGACGGTGTTCGGCGCGGAGCTCTCGGTGGAGGCCTCGTCGCCGAATCGTCGACGGGCGGGCGCGGTGGATCCGCCGGGCGAGCACCTGCTGGTGCTCGCCCGGGACGCCGAGGGCTACCGGCGACTGTCCCGGACCATCGCCGACGCGCACATGCGCGGTGGTGACACTTCGACGGAGCTCAGGGACGGTTCATCGAAGGGCACCCGGGACCGGAAGGGGGTGCTGCGGTACGACGCCGATCTGATCACTTCCTCGGCCGCCGGGCACTGGCTGATCCTCACCGGCTGCCGGAAGGGATCGGTGCGCCGGGCACTGGCTCGCGGCGGTGTGGCTGCTGCACGAAAATCGTTGGGGGAGTTGGCCGATCGTTTCGGGCCGGACAATGTGCTGGTCGAGCTGACCGCTTCCGGTTGCAGCGACGACGACGAGCGCAACGCCGTCCTGGCCGGGCTGGCCGCCGAGCTGGCGTTGCCGGCCGTCGCCACCACCGGAGCGCATTTCCCCGGCCCGGATCGACGACGACTCGCCATGGCGGTGGCCGCGGTGCGGGCCCGCACCGACATCGCCACCATCACTGGGTGGCTGCCCGGCGTCGGGGGAGCACACCTGCGCAGCGGCGACGAGATGGCGCGCTTGCTGCCCGCTCATCGCGACGCCATCGACACCGCGGCACAGGTGGCGGCCGACTGTGCGTTCTCGCTGGGCCTGATCGCACCGAACCTGCCGCCGTTCGATGTCCCGGACGGGCACACCGAGGTGAGCTGGCTGCGCGAGCTCACCGAGCGGGGCGCCCGCCGCCGCTACGGCACTCGCGAGCAGCGCCCCGATGCCTACCGGCAGATCGACCACGAACTGGACATCATCGAGACGCTGACCTTTCCCGGGTACTTCCTGATCGTCCATGACATCGTCGACTTCTGCCGGCGCAGCGACATCCTCTGCCAGGGCCGAGGGAGTGCGGCCAACTCGGCGGTCTGTTACTCGCTCGGCATCACCAACGTCGACCCGGTGGCGAATCAGCTGCTGTTCGAGCGCTTCCTGGCGCCCGAACGCGACGGCCCGCCGGACATCGATGTCGACATCGAGTCCGATCGCCGAGAGGAGGCGATCCAGTACGTCTACGCCAAGCACGGCCGCGAATACAGCGCGCAGGTGGCCAATGTGATCACCTATCGCGGCCGGTCGGCGGTGCGCGACATGGCGCGGGCTCTCGGCTACGACCCCGGTCAGCAGGACGCGTGGAGCAAGGTACCCGATTCGGCGCCCGACGACGTCCGCGCCATGGCCGCCGAGGTCTCCTCCTTGCCGCGACATCTCGGTATCCACTCGGGCGGGATGGTGATCTGTGACCGGCCGATCGCCGACGTCTGCCCCACCGAGTGGGCGCGGATGGACGGTCGCAGCGTGCTGCAGTGGGACAAGGACGACTGCGCCGCGGTCGGCCTGGTGAAGTTCGACCTGCTGGGCCTCGGCATGCTCTCCGCGCTGCACTACGCGATCGACCTGGTTAAGGACCACAAGGGAATCGAAGTGGATCTGGCGCAGCTCGATCTGACCGAGGAGGCCGTGTACGACATGCTGTGTCGCGCCGACACGATCGGCGTCTTCCAGGTGGAGTCCCGGGCGCAGATGGCCACCCTGCCGCGACTGAAGCCGCGGAACTTCTATGACCTGGTGGTGGAGGTGGCGCTGATCCGGCCCGGCCCCATTCAGGGTGGCTCGGTGCACCCGTACATTCGGCGCCGCAACGGCGACGAGGGCACCGCGGCCGAGCATCCGTCGATGGAACGGGCGCTGCATCGCACTCTCGGTATTCCGCTGTTTCAGGAGCAGCTGATGCAGTTGGCGGTCGACGTCGCCGGATTCGACGCCGCCGAGGCCGACCAGCTGCGCCGGGCGATGGGCTCCAAGCGGTCCCCGGAGAAGATGAAACGCCTGCGGGACCGGTTCTACGAGGGCATGGAACACGTCAACGGGATCACCGGGGAGCTGGCCGACCGGATCTACGAGAAGATGGCGGCGTTCGCCAATTTCGGCTTCCCGGAAAGTCACTCGCAGAGTTTCGCGTCGCTGGTCTTCTACTCGGCCTGGTTCAAGCTGCACCATCCGGCGGCGTTCTGCGCGGCACTGCTGCGCGCACAGCCGATGGGGTTCTATTCGCCGCAGTCGCTGGTGGCCGATGCGCGCAGGCACGGGGTCACCGTGCACCGCCCCGATATCAACCGGTCGCTTGCGCACGCGGAGCTGGAGAACGACGGCCTCGACGTCCGGATCGGGCTCGGCGCGGTCCGCGCGCTCGGTGAGGCGGCGGCGCAGCGGATCGTCGCCGAACGTGCCGAACGCGGCCGCTACGAGAGCGTCGCCGAGCTGTCCCGTCGTACGGAGTTGACCGCACCGCAACTGGAATCGCTGGCCACCGCGGGGGCATTCGGGTCGCTGGGGCTCGATCGGCGTGCCGCCCTGTGGGAGGCGGGCGCCGTCGCCGGGCTGCGGGAGGACCAGCTGCCCGTCGTCTCTCCGCGTCAGGTGCCTACGCTGCCGGGCATGTCCGATGTCGAGCTCGCCGCGGTGGATGCGATGTCGACCGGGATCACCCCGCACACCTATCCGACCCAGTATCTGCGGCCGCGGCTGGACGCGATGGGGGTGACGCCCGCGAATCGGCTGCTGTCGGTGCCCGACGGCTCGCGCGTCACGGTCGGCGGCGCGGTGACCCACCGCCAGCGCCCGGCCACCGCGTCGGGCGTCACCTTTCTCAACCTGGAGGACGAGACCGGCATGGTGAACGTGGTCTGCTCGGTCGGCCTGTGGGCGAGGTACCGGACGCTGGCCCAGACCGCGTCGGCGCTGCTGATCCGCGGGAAGGTGCAGAACGCGGAGGGTGCGGTGACCGTCGTCGCCGACCGTCTGCAGCAGTTGGACCTGCGCGTGGGCACTCGCTCACGGGACTGGTGCTGATTAGAAGCTGCCTATATCCAACCTGCACCGGATCGTCTCGGACCCCGATGCAGATCGATTGGTCGCGTTTCGTGATCACTGATCGGCCGGCAAGCCCTGCGCGTGGATACTCGCTCGCGGGACGGTTCCGGTGATCTCGCACCGCTCGCGGCATCCGGTCTCCGGAGACTCGGCCGTGCCGGCGTGCTGGCCGCGCCGGCCGCGGCCACGTCGAGGTTCGCCCGACGTATACCCGACGGACCGGTCCGAACGGATCGCCGAGATGAAGCGATTCCGGATCGGATAACACGAGCCCCGCGTGCGCGTTAGTCTCAGCCCATCGCCAACGGAGACGACAGCAAAGGGAGTGCACGCACATGGAGGTCGTGATCACCGATCACCCGGAACAGGTGATGGCCGACATCATCACCGGAGCCGTTCGTGGCGGCGCCACGACTCTCGGGCTGGCGACCGGATCGTCGCCGCTACCGACCTACCGTGAACTGATCCGCCGCCATCGCGAGGAGGGCCTGAGCTTCGCCGGGGTCGACGCGGTGCTGCTCGACGAGTACGTGGGTCTGCCGCCGACGCACCCGGAGTCGTACGCGCGGTTCATCCGTGACAACTTCACCGATCACATCGACATCGGCGAGGTCTACTCGCCGGACGGGATGGCCCCGGACAGCCGCATCGCCGCCGACGCCTACGACGCGCTCATCGGCGAAGTCGGCCCGGTCGACGTCCAGATCCTCGGCATCGGAAGCAACGGCCACATCGGGTTCAACGAGCCGTCGTCGTCGCTGACCTCACGCACCCGCATCAAGACGCTCACCGAGAAGACGCGGCGAGACAACGCGCGGTTCTTCGACGACGATCTCGATCAGGTGCCCTTCCACGTGATCACCCAGGGCCTCGGCACCATCTGCGATGCACGGCGCCTCGCGCTGGTCGCCACCGGGGAGGGCAAGGCCGCCGCGATCGCCGCGACGGTCGAGGGGCCGCTGTCGGCGTCGTGCCCGGCGTCGATCCTGCAGTGGCATCCGCGCGCGACGATCGTGGTCGACGAGGCCGCCGCGAGCAAGCTGCGGGACGCCGACTACTACCGCTACGTCTACACCAACAAGCCGGAGAACCAGGCCGGTCACTAGAGGCTCACGCGACCGATCCGCGGCGCGCGACAGCAGGAGGTTCGATGAGTAAGGAATCTGCCGCACAGATCGTCGACGCGGTCGGCGGCCCACAGAACATTGAATCGCTGACGCACTGCGCGACGCGCCTGAGATTCGCACTGCGCGACGGCAGCGGGGTCGACAAGGACACGATCGAGAAGATCCCGGGGGTGCTCGGTGCCGTGCCGCAGGGCGCCAACCACTACCAGGTGATCATCGGTGGCGGCGTTCAGTCGGTCTACGAGGACATCATGGGTCTGCCCGCGATGGCGGGCGGCGGATCCGGCGGCGGAGACGATGCCGCGTCGATCAAGGCTGCCGCGCGCGCCAAGGGGCCGCGCGGCAAGGTCAGCTGGGTCGACTCGCTGTTCGAGTTCCTCTCCGACTCGTTCCGGCCGATCCTCGGCGCGCTGCTCGGCGCGTCGTTGTTCATCACCTTCATGGCCCTGATGGCCTCCCTGAAGGTGATCCCGGCGTGGAACTCGCCGGACGTGACGCTCTCACCCGGCTGGCAGTTCATCAACCTGTGCTGGCAGTCGGTGTTCGTCATGCTGCCGCTGATGATCGCCTACAACGCCTCACGCAAGGTCGGCGCCGACCCGTGGGTGGGCTTCGCGATCATGGCGGTGCTGATGCTGCCCGGCTACAAGGGCTTCCTCGACAACCCGAACATCCAGCACCACAAGATCTTCGGGTTCGACGTCAACACCATCGACATCTTCGGCATCCCGCTGACCCTGAACGACTACAGCTCGCAGGTGTTCCCGCCGCTGCTGATGGCGGCGGTGCTGGGCCTGCTCTACAAGGGGCTGCGGCGGATCATCCCGGAGAACCTGCACCTGGTGTTCGTGCCGTTCTTCGCCATGCTCATCATGATCCCGGTGACCGCCTTCCTGATCGGCCCGATCGGCGTGTACGCCGGTGCCGGCCTGGGCAACGTGCTGCGCAGCATCAACGACTTCTCACCGTTCATCTTCGCCATCGTCATCCCGCTGGCCTACCCGTTCATGGTGCCGCTGGGTCTGCACTGGCCGCTGAACGCGATCATGCTGCTGAACATCCAGAACCTCGGCTACGACTTCATCCAGGGCCCGATGGGTGCGTGGAACTTCGCGTGCTTCGGCGCCACCGCGGGCGTGCTGGTGCTGGCCTGGAAGCAGCGTGACAAGAACATGAAACAGACGGCGACCGGCGCGCTGGCGGCGGGTCTGCTCGGCGGCATCTCCGAACCCTCGCTGTACGGCATCCATCTGCGCTTCAAGCGGATCTATCCGCGGATGCTGGTGGGCTGTTTCGTCGGCGGCCTGATCATCGGTATCGGCGGCGGCGTCAAGACCAACGCCTTCGCGTTCACCTCGCTGCTGACCATCCCGGTGTTCTACCCGACCTTCCTGTACGGGATCGCGGTGGCCGCGGCCTTCTTCACCGCGATGTTCCTGGTGATCTTCTCCGGCTTCCGGACACCTGAGCAGCAGGCCGAGTTCGAGTTGCAGCGGGACGCCGACGAGGCCGCCGAGCGCGCGGCCGAGCAGGGTGGCGACCTCGGCGACGACGTCGCCGCGGCGACCGCCGCGATCGTCGCGGACACCGGCGGTGGGGAGGCGACGGCGATCGTCCCGTCCGCGGCCTCGGTCGCGGTGCTGGAACGCGAGGACGGCACGGTGCTCATCGGCGCCCCGGTCGAGGGCATCGCCCGCCCGCTGTCGGAGGTGCCCGACGCGGCGTTCGCCGGCGGAACGATGGGGGCTGGCATCGCGATCGAGCCGACCGGCGACACCGTCTACGCCCCGGCCGACGCCCTGGTGGTGGCGGCGCAGGCGACCGGTCACGCCTTCGGCTTGGTGTTCGACGGCGTCGAGCTGCTGATCCACATCGGCATCGACACGGTCGCCCTCGGCGGCGAGGGCTTCGAGGTCTTCGTCAAGGCCGGACAGAAGGTGACCGCCGGGACTCCGCTGGTGCGCTTCGACCGGGCGGTGATCGAGGAGGCCGGCTACGCGGTGATCACGCCGATCGTCGTGATGAACACCAAGAAGTTCGCCTCGGTGGAGGCGCTGACGGAGGGACCGGTGTCGGTCGGTGATCCGGTGATCGCCGTCGCCACGGCGCCTCGCGAGGGGTAGCGGCCGCCGATCGGGCCGATCGACAAACGAATAAGGGGAGGATCGTGGACGATTCAGCACACCTCGAGAACCTGGCGAACCTGGGGACCGAGACGCGCAATCCGCGGACGACGGCACTCGACGCGATGAGCGTCACCGAGTTGCTGACGGTGATGAACGCCGAGGACCGGAAGGTCGCCGAGGCGGTGGGGGAGGCGATCGGCGAGATCGCCGCCGCCGTCGACCTCGTCGCGGCGGCCTTCCGGAACGGCGGGCGGCTGATCTACCTGGGGGCCGGCACCAGCGGCCGGCTCGGGGTGCTCGACGCCGTCGAGTGTCCGCCGACTTTCGGTACCCCGCCCGAGCAGGTCGTGGGGCTGATCGCCGGGGGTGAGCGGGCCTTCGTCAAGGCGGTCGAGGGCGCCGAGGACTCGGCCGAGCTGGCCGCGACCGAGCTCGCCGGCATCGGTCTGAACGCGGACGACGCGGTGGTCGGGATCGCGGCCTCCGGGCGTACTCCCTATGTGATCGGCGGTCTCGACTACGCCCGCGGCGTCGGTGCGTCGACGATCTCCGTCGCCTGCAATCGGGGCGCGGTGGTCAGCGGGCACGCCGATGTCGCCATCGAGGTCGACAACGGACCCGAGGTCCTGACCGGATCCACCCGGCTCAAGGCGGGCACCAGTCAGAAACTCATCCTCAACATGATCTCCACCGCGTCGATGGTGCAGGTCGGCAAGGTCTACGGGAATCTGATGGTCGACGTGATGCCGACCAACGAGAAGCTGGTCGCCCGGGCACAGCGGATCGTCGCCGAGGCCACCGGGTGCTCGGCGGCGGAGGCCGCGGCGGCGTACGACGCGGCCGGCGGGCATGCCAAGACCGCGATCGTGATGATCCTCGCCGGCGTCGACGCGGCGGCCGCACGACGACGACTCGATGACGCCGGCGGCTTTGTCCGCGGCGCTCTCACTTCCGATCAGGAGGCGTGACATGGCCGATAAGTCCCTGGCGACCGCGCAGGCGCTGCTCCCGCTGCTGGGCGGAGCGTCGAACATCGCCGCCGTCGAGAACTGCATGACCCGGATGCGGGTGACGCCCGTCGATCCCGGCCTGATCGACGTCGCCGCCGTCAAGAAGGTGCCGGGTGTGCTGGGGGTGGTCGAGGACGACACCTTCCAGATCGTGCTCGGACCCGGCGCGGTGACCAAGGTGACCACCGCGTTCCGTGGGCTGCTCGAGGCGTCCGGGCACGACGCGAAGGCGCTCGCCGACAAGGGCGCGTCGATCAAGGCGGCGCAGAAGGAACGCAACAACACCCCGTTCAAGAATCTGCTGCGCAAGATCGCGAACATCTTCGTCCCCCTGATCCCGGCGCTGATCGGTGCCGGTCTGGTCGCGGCGATCCGCGGCCTGCTGAACAACTGGGTCACCGCCGGCGGCGCGCCGGGCTGGGTCGAGTCGATCCTGCCGTCGCTGACCGTGATCGGTGGCGCGTTCTTCGCCTACCTGGCGATCTTCGCCGGTATCAACGCCGCCAAGGAGTTCGGCGGCACCCCGGCGCTCGGCGGGGCGGTGGCGGCGATCATCGTATTCCCGGGCGTCGCCGACGTCCACTACTCGTTGCCCGGCTTCGGGCAGGTGGAGTTGTCGCCTGGGCAGGGCGGCGTGATCGGTGCGATCCTGGCCGCCGCGCTGTGCGCCTGGATCGAGCGGATGCTGCGCGGACGGATCCCCGACGCGATCGACATCCTGGTGACGCCGACGATCGCGTTGCTGGTCTCGGGGCTGGCGACCATCTACGTCTTCATGTTCGTGGCCGACTGGATCGCCACCGGCATCGGCAACGGTGCCGATTGGCTGCTGGAGCACTCCGGGGTGGCGGCGGGCTTCATCCTCGGCGGCCTGTTCCTGCCGCTGGTGATGCTCGGTCTGCACCAGGCGCTGATCCCGATTCACATGGCGCTCATCGAGCAGTCCGGCTACACCTCGCTGCTGACGATCCTGGCGATGGCCGGCGCCGGTCAGGTGGGCGCGTCGATCGCGGTCTATCTCAAGCTCCGCAAGAACCGCGCCCTGCGCGACACCATCAAGGGCGCGACGCCGGTCGGCATCCTGGGCGTCGGGGAGCCGCTGATCTACGGCGTGACGCTACCGCTCGGGCGGCCGTTCATCACGGCGTGTCTCGGCGGTGCGGTCGGCGGCGCCGTGGCCGGCGCGTTCAATCAGTTCGTCGCGCCGTTCGGTGCCACCGCGATCGGGCCGTCCGGCTGGGCACTGCTGCCGTTGGTCGACAGCAGCAAGGGGCAGGGCTACGCGATCATGGCCTACGTCATCGGCCTGGTGGCCGGCTATGTCGCCGGCTTCCTGTTCACCTACTTCTTCGGCTTCACCCCGGAACTCCTCGAGGAGCACAATCGCGACGACGACGAGTTCGGCGAGTTGGAGGCCGACCCGGCGCTGGGTGGCCCGAGCGAAGCCGCCCCGGCTTCCGGGGCGACCACCGCACTGCTGACCAAGGTGAGAGTCGCCGCGCCCGTCGACGGTGAGGTGATCCCGCTGGATCAAGTGCCCGACAAGATGTTCTCCACAGGCACGATGGGACCGGGATTCGCGGTGCTGCCCACCGGCGAGGTGTTCAGCAGTCCGGTCGACGGCGTGCTCACCATGGTCTTCCCGACCAAGCACGCCTTCGCTGTCACGACCGACGACGGTGTCCAGATCCTGGTGCACATCGGGCTGGAGACCGTCGCGCTCAGGGGCGACGGCTTCGAGGCGCTGGCGGCCAAGGGCGACCGCGTGTCGGCGGGCACACCGGTCATCCGTGCGGACCTCGCGGCGATCGGCGCCAAGGTGCCCTCGCTGGTGACCCCGGTGATCGTGATGAACGGCAAGGACTTCGATGTGTCGAGCCCGTCGCTCGACGACCCGGCCGCGGTCGTGACGGTGACCGGCAAGGGATAGTCGTTAGCCCAGATGACAAAGCCCCGGGCGCATGTCCAGAAAGACAGAGGCGACACCGGGGCGTCTGAAATACCAGGATACGTCGAAGTCAGGTGCAATGCACCACCGGTGTCCTTACGGGCATGATCGAGGTTCTCATCGGGATACGCCACCCGAGTTGTTTACCGCGGGCGGCCGTTCAATTCGGCGCCGACTGCGTTCAGGCAGTTTCTGCGAGTACTGGTGGAGGTCATCGCCCTTCGAGAAGTACTGGTGGAACACAGGCCGTTGGTGTTCTCGTTGGAACCGCGTTGCCACGGACTGTGCGGATCGCAGAAGAACCCGGGGATGCCGGTGCGTTCGGAAATCAGGCTCTTCGTCTCTCAGAGTGCGTTGATCCGAGTCGCGAGCTGACCGGAGTGCAGTAGGGACCGCAAGATGTAGTGGTCGAGGTTGCGGAAGCCTTGCGCGATGCCGCGGAGGTGTTCGAGGCGTCCGTTGATGGCTTCGACCGGCCCGTTGGAGACGCCGACGTCGAAGTAGGCGAGGATGTCGGCGCGCCGGGACCACAGGCTTCGTCCGAGTTGGGCCAGCTCTTGCAGGCCTGCCGGCAGTCCGGTGCGGATACGGCGCAGGATCTTGTACATGAGTTTCTTCCCCTCGCGGCGCTGCGGGTGTTCGTAGGCGGCGATCAGCTCCTGGTAGATCTGGTGGGTGATCTCGACAGCGACATGGTCGTCGTGACTGGTCAGCGACTCGAAGAGGCGGATCTTCTGTTTGTCGGTGAGCAGTTCGGTGCGGGTATGCAGAATCCGGCGAATCTTGTACAGCGGGTCGTCCTTGCGGCCCCGGTGCCCGCACACCTGCTGCTGGATCCGTTGCCGACACAAGTCGAGTTTGCTTGCGGCCAGATGTACAACGTGGAACGGATCCATCACTACCCGGGCCGCGGGGAGTTCCTCGGCGGTGGCGCTCTTGTAGCCGGTGAATCCGTCCATCGCCACGACCTTGATCCGATCCCGGAACTGCTTGTCCCGGGCGGCCATCCACGTCTTGAGTACCTGTTTGGATCGTCCGCCGATCATGTCGAGCAGGCGTGCCGGGCCGGTCCCGTCGATGACCGGGGTCAGGTCGATCAAGACGGTGACGAAACTCGAATCCCCTTGTCCGCGAACGTGTTTCCACTTGTGCTCGTCCACGCCGAGGCAGCGGACCCCGTCGAGGTGGCCGCCGTCGTAGACCAGGGCACGAGCGGCGTCCAGGGCGATCGTATTGACGGTTCCCCAGGCGATACCGAGGTTGGCGGCCACGGCGGCAACGCTCATCTTGTCGACCACGATGCGCTGCAGAATCCACCGTGCGGTCCGTGCGGTGACCACTGCCCGTGCTGGGGCTATGTGGTCGATCCTGCCGCGGAAGATCGTGCGCGGGCAGTCGCTAGCCTCGGCCTTTCACGGGTGAATTCGACGCGCCCTTGCTGAAGTAGGAAGAAAGGTGCTCTCACCTGCGATAATTGGAGTTGCGACACTACCGATTACGCAAAGAGCGAGGAGCACCTTTCTGGTGAGCGACTCTACCGTGTTCTACCCACAGGTCCAGGCCACCGGCGACGGCGCGGGGCTGGTGTCCCATGCCGGCGCGATCCTGCTGACCCGGACCGCCGAAGTCAGCGCCCTGACGGCGGCTCTGTCGCGGGGGCTGGGGCGGTGGCGTAAGCCCCTGGCCACTCATGATCCGGGCAAGATCGTCGCCGATCTGGCGGTCTCGCTGGTCGCCGGCGGTGACTGCCTCGCCGACCTCGCGACCCTGCGCGGCCGGAACGAAGTATTCGGGCCGGTCGCCTCTGATCCGACCGTGTCCCGCCTGATCGCCGACCTGGCGAAGTCTCCGGCGGCAGCAATAGCGGCGATCGCCGGTGCACGCGCCACCGCACGATCGCGCGTGTGGACGCTGCTCGGTGGGCACGCACCGAACGCCGGTATCGACGCTGCCACACCGTTGATCATCGACCTGGACGCGACCCTGGTGACCGCGCACTCGGACAAGGAGTCCGCAGCGGGAAACTACAAGGGCGGCTACGGATTCCACCCGCTGACCGCGCACATCGACCACGGCCCCGGCGGCACCGGCGAAGTCGCGACGATGCTCCTGCGCCCGGGGAACGCCGGAGCGAACACTGCCGCCGACCACATCACCACCCTCGGCCACGCCCTGGCCCAGATACCCGGACTCCCCACACGGCCCGGCCGCAAGATCCTGATCCGTGCTGATAGTGCCGGCGGCACCCACGACTTCCTCGACCACCTGACCAAGCTACGGGTCTCCTACTCGATCGGATTCGGCCTGGACCAGCGCCTCGGCGATCTGGCCGACGCCCTCCCGGCAGCGGCGTGGACCCCGGCCTACGACGCCGAACGCACACCACGGGAGAACGCTGACGTCGCCGAACTGACCGGCCTGATGGACCTGTCCGGCTGGCCGGACGGTATGCGGGTGATCGTGCGCCGCGAGAAACCCCACCCCGGCGCCCAACTGCGCATCACCGACCGCAACGGCTGGCGGCTGACCGCGTTCGCCACCAACACCCGCCGCGGACAGCTGGCCGACCTGGAACTACGCCACCGCCGACGCGCCCGCTGCGAGGACCGGATCCGCCAGGCCAAAGACTGCGGCCTACAGAACCTACCGTTCAAGACCTTCGCCCAGAATCAGATCTGGCTCGCCGTCGTCGCTCTCGCCCTCGATCTGAACGCGTGGATGCAGATGCTCGCCCTGACCAGCACCGACGCCCGTACCTGGGAACTGAAGAGTCTCCGATTGCGGTTGTTCGCCACCGCAGCCCGTCTGGCCCGACACGCCCGCACCCGTCGCCTGCGATTCGACAACCAGTCCCGACACACCAGCCTGCTCATCACCGGCCTCACCAGACTCGAGGGATACCGAAACACCGGCTGAACAGCACAAAAAGAACCGGCCCAACGACCCAAAGACCACCCTTCGGACCCGTGAAACCCGACCGCACACCGACGGCCTCGGCGATCCAGTCGTACCTCACAGCCATAATCAACCCTGCCGCAACCAATCCGAACACCTCAGGCCGGGATCAGCGCCTCACGAAAGATCGAGGCTAGTGCGGCACACGAACCGGGGAACCGCGGCGTGCAGGATGACCGGGTGGCCACTGATCGGCACATCGGTCAGGGCGCGGTCGGTGTGATCACGCAGTTCACCAGCGATCTGACAGCCCGGGCAGTGTGGATCGGCGTCCAGGACTCGGCACCATACGTGCGTGCGGTCGCGGGCGTCGAGGGCGGCGCCGGTAATCGTCACGCCCAACTCGACGGTTCGGCAGATCGTGTCGGCAACATCGGAAGTAAGCTCGGCCATGGGTCCTGTGGTGTGCGTCAGGGGTGTGTGAGAACTTCCATGATCACACCCAGGGCCTACCTACATGTTGTGGTCGCCCGCGCTCGGCCCGAACCTCACCTACGCACTCTCAGAACCGAAGAGCCGGAAATCATCGTCGTGTCGGGGAATGGCCTTCTTGCGGGTTTCGGCGATGTGGCGGAGCCCAGACCGTCCGATGCGGACGGGTTCCACCGCTATGTCCGACGACATAACACCGGCGGCATCGCACGCTGTGAATTAATCGAAAATAAGTTCTATCCAACTGTTGTATTCACATCTTGGTGTGCGTTATCCTGGGGTAGGAGGAGAACCATCCATCATCGGCCGGAAGGGGGTCCGCGATGAGTGACGATGACGTGTTCGATGCCCGTGGCGTCCTGGCCGGTCTGTCTCCCGCCGAGTTGGTCGCGGTGATCGATGCCGCCGAAGAATCCCTGGCCGAGGCGCCGCTGGCTGCGCTGTCCGAGGATGGGTTGCTGGATCTGTTGGAGTCGCGGGAGCAGGCCCGCCGCAAGGGTGTCGGGGTCGATGCGGCGCTGCTGGTGGAGATCTCCGACCGCGGCGCCTGCCAGCGGGCCGGATACAACACCATGCACCAACTCCTCACCCAGGGACTACGTATCGGGGAAGGCGAATCCCGGCGGCGCCGGGTGGTAGCGGCCTCGGTCGGCCGGTTCACGGCGATGACCGGCGAGCGTCTCGATCCGAAGTTCCCGGCGACCGCCGCCGCGGTGGCCGACGGGGCGATCGGCGAGACGCACGTGTCGGTGATCGAGGAAGTGATGGACAAAATCCCCACCTCGGTCGACCCGGATGACAGGGTGAAGGCTGAGGCCATGCTCGCCGACGCCGCCCGGCGGCTCAATCCGTCCGGGCTGACGATGGTCGGCAACCGTATTCTGGCCCATCTCGACCCCGACGGCACCCTCGCCGACGACAAAGACCGGCAGCGGCAAGCGAAGTTCCGGTTGTCCGCCCAGGACCGGCAACTCATGAGCGCGGTCCAGGCCCGCCTGACACCGCAACTGCGGGCCGAGTTCGAGGTCGTGTTCGTCCAGTGGGCCGCTCCCGGCATGAACAACCCCGACGATCCGGACTCCCCGCACGGTGCGGCCGACCAGCCCGGCCTGGACCCGGCCGTGCTGGCTGCCGCGGCCGAACGCGATGACCGGCTGCTGGGGCGCCGCCAGCACGACGCTCTCCTGGCACTACTCGCCTGGGTCAATGCCCAGAACACCCACGCGCGCCCAGAGAGTCTGCGCAATCAGATCGTGGTCACCGTCACCGATGAGGACCTCGCCCGGCAAGCCGGGATCGCCTGGACCACCACCGGCACCCGCATCCCCGTATCGGACCTGGTGACGATCGCCGCGAACGCCGTGCCGTACCTGGCCGTGTTCGCCAAGGCCACCGGGCAGCCCCTCTACCTCGGCCGCGCCCACCGCCTCGCGTCACGGGCGCAACGCTTGGCGGTGTTCGCCCGCGACCGGGGCTGTACCGCGCCGGGCTGTACCCGGCCGTTCGCCCAGTGCGAGATGCACCACATGCCCGACTGGCAAGACGGCGGTCCCACCGACGCCGATCACCTCGGCGGGGCCTGCGGCACACACAACCGGTGGAACGGCAAACAACCCGGAACCTGGGAATCGACCGTCCTCACCGACGGCCCCGACAAAGGGCGCGTCGGCTGGCGGCCCGCCGGACGCGCCGGGCCGTGGATCATCAACCCACTGTTCCACCCCGACAAACTCCGCACCGGACCAGACCTCCCGGCCGAAGACCGCTCCCCACCACCGATCGTGAACCACCGGCTCGGGAAGACCGGCGAGCGGGCCGGAGGGCTTGGCGTCGAGGCACCTCACCCCGACGTGCCCGCTGGACCTGCACCGGAGGACAGCACGACCTCCGGCGTCGAACGCCTTCTCGAACAGCATCTGGCAGCCTGACCACCACCAGTGTGGGCAGGCTGCCAGGGCGGGCACGGCCGACCCGACCTGGAGTGTCACGCGGATCGTCAGACGGCGCCGGGGAAGCCCTGTTGGCGCCAGGCCTCGTAGAGGGCGACGCTGGTCGCGTTGGCGAGGTTCATCGAGCGACGCTCGGGCAGCATCGGAATACGGAGGCGGTCGGTGACGTGTGCGTCGTCGAGCACCTCGTCAGGCAGCCCGGTCGGCTCGGGACCGAACAGCAGGACGTCGCCCGGGCGGTACTCGACGTCGGTGTAGAAGCGGCTCGCCTTCGCGGTGAAGGCGAAGACGCGCTCGGGCCGCAGGGCCTCCCACGCGGCCTCGAGATCGGGGTGCACGGTGACGTGTGCCATCTCGTGATAGTCCAGGCCCGCGCGCTTCACCTGGGCGTCGGTCATGGTGAAGCCGAGCGGCTCGATCAGATGGAGCTGGACCCCGGTGTTCGCCGCGATCCGGATGGCGTTGCCGGTGTTAGGCGGAATGCAGGGCTGGTAGAAGACGATCTTGAGGTCGAACGGCTCGGGCTGGGACACCCCGCCATCATCTCTCAGCGCGGGTCGCGATCCAGTCGTCGGGGGTGCGACTGGCCTCCGCCTACTCGTAGTTGCGGATTGTCAGCCGCACCTGCTCAGCGATTCGATAGATGTCGACCACGGTCTCGATGTCGTGTCGAGTTCCATCTTTGCCGTTCTCGAAGGTGGTAACGAACTTCACACTCTTTCCGTTCAGATGAAGTCTGATGATCGGCTTCCGGTTGTTGTCATCGAGAAGTACGGCAAAGTAAGATTTCGAGTCGCGGT
This sequence comes from Gordonia sp. PP30, assembly GCF_023100845.1. NCBI lineage: Bacteria > Bacillati > Actinomycetota > Actinomycetes > Mycobacteriales > Gordoniaceae > Gordonia > Gordonia sp. PP30. The sequence continues at coordinate 1,330,878 of NZ_CP095864.1, forward strand.
AAACTACTCGTTCCGGGGCGACTTCGGACACCGCGATTGCTCGGACGATATTGAATCCTTCGAGTTCTTCGTCGGTGGTGACGATATCTGGATCGGTGGGTGAATCGTTCGACGGTGCCACATGGCTTGTGTCTGTTACTCGTCTAGGTTCAGGGGTCTCGTTCTCGATCGATGTTGCCTCTTCGCCAAGGGCGGTCTTCAGTCTCTCATTGACTTGTGCGCCGATGTACTGACTGAGGGCCTGGGCGACGAGTGGGCGGAATTGGTCGAGAACTCTTTGCGTCGCCTTGCCGTCGTAGACGCGACCGACGAAGTATCGAACCCACTCGGGGGACGGGTCTTTGACCTCGTTCGCGATTACTCTCCTGATGCCGCCGACGTACTTGAGCTCCTGTGCGGCGTTGATCACTGAGTCGAGATCGAATGAGTCCTTCGCAAGTTTCTCGATCTCGGGGAGCAGGCTTCGGTCGATGTCGAGAAGATCAAAGACTAGAAACGGCTTGTCATCCATCCGGTTCGGTAGGTCGCCGTCGGTGAAGACTCGATACTCTCGACCATTGGTGAGAATCGCAATTCTTGCTGAGGTGACCGAAAAATAGCGAAAAAGCTGACTGGCATGCTTCAAATCGAGCGGGGCACCGATGGGTTTGCATTCGATGAGAATTTGAACTTCACCATTGTGGAATACCGCGTAGTCGACTTTCTCGCCCTTCTTGAGTCCAACGTCGGCGGTGAACTCTGGAACGACCTCGGTCGGGTCGAACACGTCATATCCAAGTACGTTGGAGATGAACGGCATGATGAAGGCGTTCTTAGCCTCGATCTTTCGTGAGGCGCTGATCCCGGCCTGAGGTGTTCGGATTGGTTGCGGCAGGGTTGATTATGGCTGTGAGGTACGACTGGATCGCCGAGGCCGTCGGTGTGCGGTCGGGTTTCACGGGTCCGAAGGGTGGTCTTTGGGTCGTTGGGCCGGTTCTTTTTGTGCTGTTCAGCCGGTGTTTCGGTATCCCTCGAGTCTGGTGAGGCCGGTGATGAGCAGGCTGGTGTGTCGGGACTGGTTGTCGAATCGCAGGCGACGGGTGCGGGCGTGTCGGGCCAGACGGGCTGCGGTGGCGAACAACCGCAATCGGAGACTCTTCAGTTCCCAGGTACGGGCGTCGGTGCTGGTCAGGGCGAGCATCTGCATCCACGCGTTCAGATCGAGGGCGAGAGCGACGACGGCGAGCCAGATCTGATTCTGGGCGAAGGTCTTGAACGGTAGGTTCTGTAGGCCGCAGTCTTTGGCCTGGCGGATCCGGTCCTCGCAGCGGGCGCGTCGGCGGTGGCGTAGTTCCAGGTCGGCCAGCTGTCCGCGGCGGGTGTTGGTGGCGAACGCGGTCAGCCGCCAGCCGTTGCGGTCGGTGATGCGCAGTTGGGCGCCGGGGTGGGGTTTCTCGCGGCGCACGATCACCCGCATACCGTCCGGCCAGCCGGACAGGTCCATCAGGCCGGTCAGTTCGGCGACGTCAGCGTTCTCCCGTGGTGTGCGTTCGGCGTCGTAGGCCGGGGTCCACGCCGCTGCCGGGAGGGCGTCGGCCAGATCGCCGAGGCGCTGGTCCAGGCCGAATCCGATCGAGTAGGAGACCCGTAGCTTGGTCAGGTGGTCGAGGAAGTCGTGGGTGCCGCCGGCACTATCAGCACGGATCAGGATCTTGCGGCCGGGCCGTGTGGGGAGTCCGGGTATCTGGGCCAGGGCGTGGCCGAGGGTGGTGATGTGGTCGGCGGCAGTGTTCGCTCCGGCGTTCCCCGGGCGCAGGAGCATCGTCGCGACTTCGCCGGTGCCGCCGGGGCCGTGGTCGATGTGCGCGGTCAGCGGGTGGAATCCGTAGCCGCCCTTGTAGTTTCCCGCTGCGGACTCCTTGTCCGAGTGCGCGGTCACCAGGGTCGCGTCCAGGTCGATGATCAACGGTGTGGCAGCGTCGATACCGGCGTTCGGTGCGTGCCCACCGAGCAGCGTCCACACGCGCGATCGTGCGGTGGCGCGTGCACCGGCGATCGCCGCTATTGCTGCCGCCGGAGACTTCGCCAGGTCGGCGATCAGGCGGGACACGGTCGGATCAGAGGCGACCGGCCCGAATACTTCGTTCCGGCCGCGCAGGGTCGCGAGGTCGGCGAGGCAGTCACCGCCGGCGACCAGCGAGACCGCCAGATCGGCGACGATCTTGCCCGGATCATGAGTGGCCAGGGGCTTACGCCACCGCCCCAGCCCCCGCGACAGAGCCGCCGTCAGGGCGCTGACTTCGGCGGTCCGGGTCAGCAGGATCGCGCCGGCATGGGACACCAGCCCCGCGCCGTCGCCGGTGGCCTGGACCTGTGGGTAGAACACGGTAGAGTCGCTCACCAGAAAGGTGCTCCTCGCTCTTTGCGTAATCGGTAGTGTCGCAACTCCAATTATCGCAGGTGAGAGCACCTTTCTTCCTACTTCAGCAAGGGCGCGTCGAATTCACCCGTGAAAGGCCGAGGTTAGTTGCCTCCTCTGTCTCGATGCTGTCCTGGATGGCCCGGACCTTGCTGGCGAGTGCCTTGACTGCCTCTGCGGTGCTCATAGCGAATCCTCCCATGTGTATCGGGAGGCTATCCCGGTCGACCACACGACGGCCTGAGATCGCAAAATTGCGAGACGAAGGCCCCTGATGTTCGTAGAGATCCGGATGGCGTCGTCGGTGTTGGTGGGGTACGGCTGGTGGGAGATGATCTTGAGGTCGAAGGGCCCGGGCTGGGATGCTCCGCCACCACCTCAGCCTCTTAACGCGGGCAGACCCCGGATCGCTGAAGACCCGCCTTCTCCATGATCAGCGACGCCGGGCACCATCCGGCGAACGCGTAGAGCGCCAGATTGGCGGCGACGAATCCGGTGAGGAACAGCCACCAGGGGCCGAGTGTGGCGACCAGGACGATGCTGACGACGATCATCAGCGATGCGAGGGCCGGTACCAGTCGGTCGATGGTGAGGAATCGACCGGTATGACGCGAGATCGACATGAGACTCCTTCGAGAAGCGGGCAAGTCTCACAAATATACCCCATGGGGTATCTAGATGTGTCGCCCGAAACCCGCGGCGGCTCGACCGCCGCGGGACGGCTCGGCCGAGGCGTGGCGCCCGGGGCTGGTACAAACGGTGCAAAGCCGGAGGGAAGTGAGGGGTCATGCGCTCGGAGACTGTTCGTGGGGCGGCGGTCGTCGTGGGCATTGCCGGGGTGCTGGCGCTGAGCGGATGCGGGTCGTCGTCGAACGAGACGGCCAAGACGGTCACCGTGACCCCCTCGGCCACCACCGTTACCGCCACGCCGCCGGTGACGACCCACCGCGACACCGCCGGCACGGCGCCGGTGTCCGGCGCGTCGTCGGTCAAGCCGACCGACGACCAGAAGGTCGCCACCAAGAAGGGCATCATGCCCGACGTGGTCTGCATGAACCTGCAGAAAGCACAGGACAGCATCCAGAAGCACGGCGTCTTCTACTCGCGCAGCGAGGACGCGACCGGCAAGGGCCGGCACCAGGTGTGGGACCGGAACTGGATCGTCGTCGCCCAGCGTCCGGCGCCCGGCGCGCAGTTCGGCGAGGGCGACGCGGTCCTTTCGGTGGTCAAGACCGGCGAACCGAACAACTGCCCGCACGGCTGACCGCGCACCGCCGTTTCGGAGCGCCACACCGACCGCCCCGCTGGGGTGATCGGCGTGCTGGATGGAACAATGGGGAGTCGTGACGGCGATTCGACTGGACGGCAAGACCACCCGCGACGAGATCTTCGACGACCTCACCGCGCGCGTGGACCGGCTGCGCGAGGCGGGCATCGTCCCGGGCCTCGGCACGATCCTGGTGGGCGACGATCCCGGATCGCACTCGTACGTCAAGGGCAAGCACGGCGACTGCGCGAAGATCGGCGTCGCCTCCATCCGCAGGGACCTGCCCGCCGACATCACGCAGGACGAGCTGAACGCCGCCATCGACGAGCTGAACGACGACCCGGCGTGCACCGGCTACATCGTGCAGCTGCCGCTGCCGAAGCACCTCGATGAGAACGCCGCGCTGGAACGGATCGCCCCGGAGAAGGACGCCGACGGGCTGCACCCGATCAACCTCGGCCGTCTGGTGCTGGGCAAGGAGTCGACGCTCCCGTGCACCCCGCGCGGCGTGATCCACCTGCTCCGCCGGTACGACATCCCGATCAACGGCGCCCACGTGGTGGTGGTCGGCCGCGGCATCACCATCGGCCGCCCGATCGGCCTGCTGCTGACGCGCCGCAGCGAGAACGCCACGGTGACCCTCTGCCATACCGGGACCCGGGACCTCGCCGAGGAGGTGCGGCGCGCCGACATCGTCGTCGCCGCGGCCGGTGTGGGGCACCTGATCACCCCCGACATGGTGAAGCCCGGCGCCGCCGTGATCGACGTGGGCGTCAGCCGCGGTCCCGACGGCCTGGTGGGCGACGTCGACCCCGGAGTGTGGGAGGTGGCCGGTGCGGTCTCCCCGAATCCCGGGGGAGTGGGCCCGCTGACGCGTGCGTTCCTGCTGGTCAACGTCGTCGAGCGGGCCGAGCAGCAGTTGGCGGCCCGGTCGGAATGACCACCATCGAGGCCCGTCGCCAGCGTCGCACCCGGCGCAGGCAGCGCATCGTGCGGCAGATCCCGTTCTTCGCGGTCCTCGCGGTGGTGGCGGTCGCCGCGATCCTGGTGCTCTTCGATCGCTGGCGCCGCGGCAGCGTCGCCTTCGGTGCGGCGCTCCTGCTCGGCGCCGTCCTGCGGGCCGCACTGCCGAGTGAGCGCGCGGGCCTCCTGCAGGTGCGCAGCCGCGCCTTCGACATCGGCGCGATGGCCGCGGCCGGCGTCTTGGTGATCTGGCTCGCGACGTCGATCGACTCCCTGGGGACCGGCGACACGCTGTAGCTCAGCGTCGCGCGCGGGCCAGTTCCATCGTGCGGGTCAGCAGATCGCCGATCGGTCCGCGTTCGGTGAGGAAGCCGTCGTGCCCGGCCCCGGAGCGCACCACCTGAAGGCCGTCCGGGCAGTTGCCCAGTTCGGCGGCCAGTTCGGCCTGCTGGTACAGCGGATACAGGCGGTCGGAGTCGATACCGCCGACGACGATCGGCACGTCGCACGCCGCCAGCGCGGCGCGGACCCCGCCGCGGCCCCGCCCCACATCGTGGCTGTTCAGCACGTGGGTGAGCGCCACATAGCTGCCCGGGTCGAACCGGTGAGTCAGCTTCTCGGCCTGGTACTCCAGATAGCTCTGGACGCTGTAGCGGCCGTCGGCCAGCGGATTCTCGTTGCCCTGCGGCAGATTCTCGAAGCGCTCGTCAAGCTCACGGTCGTACCGGTAGCTCAGGTGCGCGATCCGCCGCGCGATACCCATCCCGGCCATCGGGGCGCGGCCGGTTCCGTAGTATTCGCCGCCCTGCCAGTCGGCGTCGGACGTGATGGCGGCGATCTGCGTGGTCTGGGTGCCGATCTGATCGGCGGAGGCGCGGGCGCCCACCGCCAGCACCAGACCGGAATCGAACAGCCCGGGATGGGTGACGAGCCATTCCAGAGCGCGGGCGCCGCCCATCGAACCGCCGGCGACCGAGGCGAACCGCGTCACGCCGATCTCGGCGAACGCCCGCCGCTCGGATTCGACCAGGTCGCGCACGGTGAGCCGGGGGAAACGCGCACCCCACGGCGCACCGTCGGGCGCGAGCGACCCCGGACCGGTCGAGCCGAAACAGCCGCCGATCGCGTTGGGCGAGATCACGCACCATTCGTCGGTGTCGATCGGGCAGCCCGGGCCGATCAGCCCGTTCCACCAGCCCTCCATCGAGAAACGCTCATCGGGCGGGCCGGTGACATGCGAATTGCCGGTCAGGGCGTGCAGCGCGAGGACGATGTTGTCGCGATCCGCGGTGGGAGTGCCCCATCGCTGGAAGTTGACCGTCACGTCCTCGAGCCGCCGCCCCGACTCGAGCTCCAGATCGCCGATCGGCACGGCGATGCTGACGCCGTCCGGACCGGAGGTCCAGTCGGCGCCGCTGATCGTCGCGACCGCGTCGCAGCTCAACGACACGGTGACACTCAGGCCTTCGCGGCCGCGAAGCCCTTGTCCAGGTCGGCCACGATGTCGTCGATGTTCTCGATGCCGACGGCCAGCCGGACCAGGCCGGGGGTCACGCCGGCGGCGAGCTGCTCCTCGGGGGAGAGCTGGCTGTGCGTGGTCGACGCCGGGTGGATCACCAGCGAGCGGACGTCGCCGATGTTCGCGACGTGGCTGTGCAGCTCCAGGGCGTTGACGAACTTCTTGCCCGCCTCGACACCGCCGTCGATCTCGAAGCTGACGATGGCGCCCTGACCCTTGGGAAGCAGCTGCTGGCCGCGCTCGTAGTACGGGGACGACAGCAGGCCCGCGTACGACACGGAGGTGACCTGCGGGTGCGCTTCCAGGTACTCGGCGACCTTCTGGGCGTTCGCCACGTGACGCTCCACCCGCAGGCTCAGGGTCTCGATGCCCTGGGCCAGCAGGAAGGCATTGAACGGCGAGATGGCCGAGCCGGTGTCGCGGAGCAGCTGGATCCGCGCCTTGAGGGCGTACGCCGGGGCGCCGAGGTCGGCGATCACCACGCCGCCGTAGCTGTGATCCGGGGTGGTGAACCCGGGGAACAGGTCCTCGCCGTCGCGCTGCACACGCCAGTCGAAGTTGCCGCCGTCGATGATCACGCCGCCGATGGCGGTGCCGTGGCCGCCGATGTACTTGGTGGCCGAATGCACGACGATGTCGGCGCCGTGTGCGATCGGGTTGAGCAGGTACGGGGTGGCGACGGTGTTGTCGACGATCAGCGGAAGCCCGGCGTCGTGGGCGACCTTCGCGACACCTTCGATGTCCAGGATCTGGTTGTGCGGATTCGAGATGGTCTCACCGAACACGGCGCGGGTGTTCGGGCGGATCGCGGCCTTCCACGACTCCAGGTCGTCCGGATCCTCCACGAAGCTCACCTCGATGCCGAACTTCGGCAGGGTGTAGTGGAAGAGGTTGTAGGTGCCGCCGTAGATGCGGGGGCTGGAGACCACGTGGCCGCCGGCCTCGACGATGTTCTGGATCGCGTAGGTGGTCGCGGCCTGTCCGGACGACACCAGCAGCGCCGCGACGCCGCCGCCGAGGGCGGCCAGACGCTGCTCGACGGCGTCCTGCGTCGGGTTCATGATCCGGGTGTAGATGTTGCCGGGCTCGGCCAGCGCGAACAGGTTCGCCGCGTGGTCGGTGTCGTCGAAGACGTACGACGTGGTCTGGTAGATCGGGAGCGCGCGTGCCTTGGTGTCACCGACCGGCTGTCCGGCGTGCACCTGCAGGGTCTCGAAGCTCCAGTCGTTGGCGTCGGACATGGGTGGCGATCCTCTTTCTCGGGGTCAGGGCCTGCGACTGAGGATATAGCACCCCGGTCCGGCACCCCGAACGTCGGATTTGCGCTGAGCAAAACCCTCCCGGTGGTCGCCGGTCGTGCTAAGCCCGGCGGTTCACCGTGCGTATGTCCCCTGTTCGGAGGATAGACGAAATGTGATCTACATCTCACGATGGTGGAGTAGGGCGGCCTTCGGGGGGTCGCCGCCAGCCCGAGGACCCGCAGCCATGAACATCTCATCCGGCGCGCGTGCGCGCCGCTTCGCCATCATCGCCGCCGCCTGCGTTCTCCTGTGCGCCGCCGGATCACCGGACGGCGCGGGGGCAGCCCGCGCCGACGACCTTCCCGACTGCCGGGCCGGGGCGGTGGTGATCGTCGCCGGAACCACCGACGTCGGCGCGCCGTCGCAACTCGGTGTGCAGCAGCGGTACACCGGCAAGAGTCCGGCGGACGGCACCTATGCCGGCCAGAACGAGTACAAGGTGATCAAACCGGACTATCCGACGACGCTCTGGCCGATAGGCACGGTCGGGTACGACGATGACGTGGCGCGCGGGACCGCCGCGACGGTGGCGGCGATCGCCGAATACCAGCGCGAATGCCCCGGTAGAGAGGTGGTCGTCGTCGGTTACTCGCAGGGCGCGCGCGTCGCGGGTGACGTCCTGAACCGCGTCGCGACGTCGGCGGAGACCATGACCGGCAACGGCATCACCTACAAGAAAGTGGTGATCGACGGCGAGGAGTACTGGATCTCGCAGGAGAACATGCGCGGTGAGCTGTACTCCGACCCGCGTCGCGACGGACCGGAGAGCGGGCGCGGCATCGAGTTGTCGTTCCTCGGGGTGATCCCCGGGCTGACGATGAACGGTGCCCGGCCCGGCGGCTTCGGGACCATCCCGGTGACCAGCTACTGCTACCAGGGCGACCCCATCTGCGACCTGCCCGACCCGCTGCACGACCCGTTCGGCGCGATCGACGGCCTCGTCGGCTACTTCGTGAAACACGGCTACTACCCGTGGCGGATGTATCAGCCGGTGACCGGCGGCGCCTGGAACTGCGTCAGCAAGACACCGAACGGCGACGGCTACATCGACTGCGTGGTGCCCGCGCCGTCGTCGATCTCCCTGGTCCGGCGTGACGTGATCAACGGCGTGCGTGGCCTGGTCGGGCTGCCGCCGCGCCAGGTGCTCGACTTCTGGAGTGCGCTGCCCGACATCGACGGGATCTTCCCGCACGCGAACTTGTCGGACCTGCAGAAGTACCTCACCCCGGTGATGGCGGTGCTGCCGCAGCTGCCGAACCTCGGCTACGGCGGCTACCTGCCGGACGTGTTCGTGTTCACGGGCCTGCTCGACGGTCTCGCCCGCTTCGACGTCGGTGCGATCGGTGCGAGCCTGGAGGCACTGGGCAAGAGCGCGCTGTCGATCGCGACGATGCCGGTCAACGCCGTGAAGTCCGCGGCTTCGGAGGCGCTGGACGGACTCACCGCGCACCCCACGGCGTCGATGAGTCCGCGGGTCGTCGATGAAGGGGTGGTGGACGACGGGCCGGCGGCCGATCCGGTGGATCCGCCGTCGTCCGCGCCGGACCCGGCCGGATCCGGAGAGCGGGTCGGCTCGCCGGCTCGGGACGATGAGACCGCGGCCGGGGACGACGAGACCGTGGCCCAGGACGACGAGACCGCGGCTCGCGACGGGGCCGCGGCTCGCGACGGGGCCGAGCCGCCGGCCGACGACGACGCGGCCGACGGCGACGCGGCGGATGTGAGAACAGTCATCGGCTGAGCCGGAATCAATCCCGGCCGACGGGGTGTTGACCCCGGAGTGCACGATCTGACGCCTCCTGCCACGGATCCGACGACGGGCGCCGGCGCACGGCGGTTCGGCTGGGTGATCCTGGCGCTCGCGCTGGGCGGGTTCGGGATCGGGACCACCGAGTTCGTCGCGATGGGGCTGCTGCCGGATATCGCGTCGTCGTTGTCGATCAGCGAGCCCACCGCGGGCCACCTGATCTCCGCTTACGCGCTCGGGGTGGTGATCGGTGCGCCGCTGATCACCGCGATCGCCGCGAAGGTCTCGCGGCGCCGGCTGCTGATCTGGCTGATGGTGGCGTTCACCGCGGGCAACGCGCTGAGTGTGGTCGCGCCGACCTACCCGGCGCTGCTGGCCGCGCGGTTCATCGCGGGTCTGCCGCACGGCGCGTACTTCGGGGTGGCCGCCCTGGTGGCCGCGCACCTCGCGGCACCGGGGAAGCGCGCCAGGTCGGTCGGCTACGTGATGCTCGGTCTCTCGGTGGCGAACGTGCTCGGGGTCCCCGCCGCCACCTGGATCGGGCAGGCCCTCGGCTGGCGGTCGGCGCTCGCGCTGGTGGTGGTCATCGGGGCGATCACCGTCGCCGCGCTCGTGTGGGTGGTGCCGGACCTGTCGGCGATGCCGATCGGCGACATGCGTTCCGAACTCGGTGCCCTCCGGAACGGTCAGGTGCTGCTCACGCTGGCGGTCGGGATGATCGGCTTCGGCGGCCTGTTCGCGTTCTACAGCTATCTCAACACCGCGCTGACCTCGGTCGGCGGAGTGAGCGAGTCGATCGTGCCGGTGGCGCTCATGCTGTTCGGCTGCGGCATGGTGGCCGGCAACATCGTGGGCGGCCGGCTCGCCGACCGCAGCGTCGATCTCGGTGTCGTCGCCGGGCTGGCATCGGTCGGCGTCGCGCTGGCGGCCTTCTCGCTCCTGCTCGGCATCGGATGGCTGGCGGTGCTCTTCGCCTTCGTCATCGGGGCCACCGGCAGCATCGCGATTCCCGCGCTGCAGACCCGGCTGATGGACGTCGCCCACGACGGCCAGACGGTCGCCGCGGCGATGAACCACTCGGCACTGAACGTCGCGAACGCTCTCGGTGCGTGGCTCGGCGGGCTCGTGCTGGCGCACGGTCTGGGCTATCGCGCGCCCGCCGCGGTCGGCGCCGGGCTGGCGCTCGCCGGTCTCGTGGTCTTCGCGGTCGCCGTCGTGCGCGGCCGCGGTAGCGGCGCCGATCGCCGGACCCACCACGAGGAATCCGTCGAACTCGCGTGAGCCGGGACCGGCGACCTCACCGGAGATACCCCGCGGTGAGCTGCGTCTCGTGCCGTGTTGCCGCGAGATGACGTGCGGTGTTCAGCGGCGCGTCCGGAGATGACGGATCGTTGAACATTGCGCCCAGGCCGCGCCCAGCGGTTGCCGGTACCCCCGGAGCACTGTTGATTCCATTGCGTGGCAAGGACTTTCAGCAAACTCATAGGAATCGGCGCCGTGGTCGCCGTCACTCTCGCGGCGGCGACGGGTGGAGCGCTCGCCGGTGCGGCACACGCGAAGGGATGCGGCAACGGCGGTGTGGTGATCGTCGCCGGCACCCAGGCACCCCGCAACGCTCAGGGGCTCCCGACCGGTGGCGTCACCGGCATCGGCGCGCGATACAAGGCTCGCGGGTACGACGTGCAGTACGTCGACTATCCGACCCAGCTCGCCCCGCTCGGCACCATTCCGTACGACGACGACGTCGCTCTCGGCAAGGCGGCGACGCGCCGGGCCGTGGAGTCGTACCAGCGGCGGTGCCCGGGGCGTCCGGTCACGATCGCGGGCTACTCGCAGGGTGCGCGCATCGCCGGGGACGTGCTCTCCGACGCCGCCAACGGGCGGTCCCGAATCGATCCGCACGGGTTGTCCGGCGAGCTGTACTCGGATCCCCGGCGTGACGACCCGGCCGGTGGCGGCGGGATCGAGAACGTCCTGATCGGGCTGCTCCCGGGCACCACGATGAGCGGGCCCCGGCCGGGCGGCTTCGGCGACGTCCCGGTGACCGAGTACTGCCTGCAGGGCGATCCGATCTGCGACCTGCCGTCCCCGCTGTGGCACCCGCTCCGGGCGATCGACGGCGTCGTCGGGTACTTCACCAAGCACGGGTACTACCCGGCCCGGATGAACGCGCCGGTCAGCGACACCGCGGTCTGGGACTGCCGCTCGGGTGCCTCGCCGGCACCGGACGTCGACGACTGCGTGGTCCCGGCCGAACCCGCCGTCGTCCAGGTGGCGGAGACGACGGTGACGCCCGCGCTGGCCTCGATCGGTGTCACGCCGATCGAGGCGCCGGCCACCGTTCCGGACCCGACCGTGGTGCCGCAGCAGACCGTGGTGCCGCAGCAGACCGTGGTGCCGCAGCCGACCGTCCGCGGAGTGATCACGGTCGTCACCGAGACGGCCGGAGCGCTGGGGAAGATGTCCCCGGGTTCAGATCAGCCAGTCGCCGACCAGATAGGTCACGGCGAGCGTCGCGAGGCCGATGAGCAGCGATCGGACGACGGTCATCGTGACATTGGAGTGTCCACGGCGGGCCAGGACCAGCGACGTCGCGGCGAGCGAACACCCGGCGACCAGTAGCGTCCACTCGGTGCGCCACTGCAGCGGTACCAGCACGGTCACCAGGACCGGGAGGAACGCTCCGAGGAAGAACGCGAACCCGGCCCACAGCGCGGCGGTCACCGTCTCCCGAAAGGTCGCGACCCCGCCGAAGCCGTACTCGAGTTCCAGCTGCGCGCCCAGCGCGTCGGCGTCGGACATCTCCTCGGCGACCCGCCGCGCCGTGGCCGACTGCACGCCGTGGCGCTCGAACCAGGCGATCAGCTCGGCCAGTTCGGCTTCGGGGTCGGCGTCGAGGTTCCGTCGTTCGTGGTCGGCCGCCGACTGCTGGGCCTCGCGCTCGGCCATCATCTCGCCGAGCTTCACCGCGAACATCGACAGGGTGCCGGCGGTCGCGGTGATCCCCAGGACCGCGTACGACGTCGACGCCCCCACCTCGGCGCCCGCCAGGCCGAGCCCGGTGCCGGTGATCGCGAGGATGCCGTCGTTGACGTCGGTGATGCGTTCGCGCACGTCGCCGGGATCCATGTCCCGCCACCACCGCATCAGCCCGCTCGCCCTGACGTGAAGGGTAGCGCCTGGGCGAGCGGGCCGACGGCAGGTCAATCGAAGAGAATCACCCCGCGGATATTCTTACCGTCCATCAGATCGGCATATCCCTGATTCACTTCGTCCAGGGTGTATGTGCGGGTGACGAGTTCATCGAGTTTGACTTCGCCTTTCATGTACAGGTCGAGGATCTTGGGAATATCGATCCGGGGATTCGCGGCGCCGAACAGGGCTCCGCGCAACTGCTGCTGAAAGTGCGTGAGTGTGAACAGATCGATCTTCGCGTCCCGCGCCCGCGCGTCGGCCACCGCGGTGAAGACCATGACGCCGAGCTTCCCGACGAGTGACAGTGCGATCTCGATGTCCGAGCCGAGCCCGTTGCCGACGGTGTAGGCGAGACGGTCGGCCATCCGGACGGTCGTCAGCTCAGAAACGATCTCGCGGGCCTCTTCCATGGACGCCGCCTGGTGGGTCGCACCGAACTGGTCGACGGCCAACTGCGTCTTCCAGGGCAGCAGGTCGACGGCGATGATGTTGGAGGCGCCGGCGACGCAGCGGCGGGAGTTCGAGCCACTCGGCGCACAAGCCGCCGAGATAGCCGATGTCGTCGCGCGCTTCGGCGCGCACGGTGAAGACGACGCGACGCCCCTGGCGGACGAGGAGCGCGAGATCGGTCACCGCGTGCGCGGACAGCCGGTCGATCTCTTCGACGATGAGGGGTGCCGCCGTCGCCGGGTCCGCCGTGTACAGGGCCGCCGCCGCGTCGTCGTCGAGCATCGCCGCGGCGACGGTCCGGGCGTCCTCTCCCGCGATCCGGCGGGCCGCGGTGGATCGGCCGGTGCCCGGCTCGCCGATCACCAGTACCGGTGCCGTCGAGCCGGTGAGCCGATCGATGCGGGTGGCGGTCCGTGCGGTCGCCGATCCCGCCTCCACCCGGGGTACCGGTGGCCGGGCGCGAACACCGTTGCGGACTCGCAGCATCACGGGCTGTCCGGCGAGGTGCTGGTAGGTCTGCACGGTGACCTCGCGACCGGACTCCAGGGTGACCGTCGCTTCGAGGGCTTCGCCGGGAGTGCTCGCATGCGCCTCAAGGCCTGCGATGTCGGCGGTCGTCAGTTCGTCGAGGGCGCGCCGGTTGTGCAGGACGAAGTCGCGGCCGAGCAGGATCACCGCATCGTCCGACCGTCGGGCGAGCGTGGTGAATGCCGCCACGGCCTGCTGCACGTCGGGGTCGTAGTCGCTGAGTAACCGCAGCGAGATCTCGTGGACCATGCGGTCCAGCAGGGCCTCGAGGGCACGGCGGTGATCGGTCGCGAGCCCGGCGTCCATCATCAGGTCCACGACGCCCTCCAGGCGCCGGGTGACCGGATTGAGGATCGGAATGCCATAGCAGTCGAAGCTCCGCAAACGATCGAGGTAGTGCTCCGCGCCGAAGACGTTCACCGGTGCACGGGTCTCCAGGCAGGTGGCGATGGCATTGGTTCCGCTGCTCTGCTCGTCGAACACCGCACCGGTGCTTCCGCCGATCCGTTCGGTGGACCTGTCCAGTGCCCGATCGCCGAAGAACCGGTCCACCAGGGTGCCGCCCGCATCGGCGAGAAGTCCACCGACCCGGAGCCCGGTCAGTGAGTCGCGGGCGTTCTCGAGGACGGGGCCGGCCGCGCGCAGCAGCCGGCTTGCCGGATCGTACTGGACGGTGCCGGGTGCGCGGACATCGTCGTCGCAGCGCAGACCGTAGCCCCGGGATCTGCGCCAGGAAGTCTCGATCAGTGGCCGCAGCGGGGCACCCCCGCCGTCGCCCCCCGATCGTTGCCATGACGTGATCCATTTGCCTGCCCAGCCTGCTGCCGGGCGACGTAGATCACCTGCGGGTCGGTGAACTCCTCGAGGCCCTCCTGGCCGAACTCCACGCCCAGGCCGGACTGCTTGCGTCCGCCGAACGGAACCGCGGGATCGAGAGCGAAGTGGGTGTTCACCCAGGTCGTACCCGCCTGAAGCCGGTCGGCGACGGCGGTCGCCGCGGTGACGTCGGTGCCCCATACCGACGCGCCGAGGCCGTAGTCGACGCTGTTGGCGCGCGTGATCGCGTCGTCGAGATCGCTGTACCGCAGGATCGAGCGGATCGGGCCGAATGTCTCCTCGGCGACCAGCGGGCTCGCGTCATCGATATCCCGCACCACGGTCGGCTCCACCAGGAAGCCTCTGCCCTCGATCACCGAACCGCCGGCGATCACCGTGCCCTCCCGCGCCGCGAGTTCGAGGTGGCCCTTCACTGTCTCGAACTGACGGCGGTTCTGAATCGGGCCAAGGTCGGTCTCCGGATCGAGTCCATGACCCACCACGAAGCCGCGAGCACGCTCCGTGAAGCGCTCGCAGAACTCGTCGTACAGGGCGTCGGGCACGAAGACCCGCTTGATGTTCAGGCATACCTGTCCGGTGTTCGCGAAGGCCCAGGTGGCGATCCCGTCGACGACCGCGTCGACCGAGGCATCGGGCATGACGATCGCCGGGTCGTTGCCGCCGAGCTCGAGGACCACTCGCTTGATGGTGGATGCGCCGCTGGCCAGCACCGACCGGCCGGCGGCGGTGGAACCGGTGAACGACACCTTGCGCACGGCGGGGTGGGCGGTGAGGATCGGTCCGACATTACCGGCGTCACCGATGATGTTGACGACGCCCGCGGGTACGACTCCGGCCAGGATCTCACCGAGCAGCATCGCGTTGAGCGGAGTGGTGGGCGCGGGTTTGACGACGACGGTATTCCCGGCGAGCAGGGCCGGGACGATCTTGTACATCGCCTGGAAGAACGGGAAGTTCCACGGCACGATCGCGACGACCACCCCCAGCGGCTTACGGCGCACCTCCACGTAACGCTCGTCGTCGTCGTAGGCGACAACCGGGTCCAGGCGCATTCCGGCGACGTGCCGGGCCCACGAGAGGGCGAGATCGACGTCGCCGACGGCGGCCTCCCAGGGCTTGCCGACCTCCAGCACTATGGTCCGGCCGATCTCCTCCCGACGGGCCTCGACCGCGGCGATGAGTTCGCCGAGGACGGCGGCACGGTCGTCCAGGCTGCGGCTGCTCCAGTCGCCGAAGGCCGCCGAGGCCGCGCCGACGGCGGCCTCGATCTGATCCGCGTCGGCGACCGGTGCGACGCCGATCACCGCGCCGGTCGCGGGATCGATGACCTCTTGGGTGGTGGCCCCCGGGACGAGCCGTCCGTCGATCAACTGGCGGTAGTCGTGGTCGAGCAGAGTCCGGGCGCCCGCGGGTGCGGCGAGGTGATCGACGGTCGTACTCATCGTGTCTCCGTTCGTGACGTGGAACCCGAGCCTCGATTCCCACCGCGGCGACCGCGGTGTTCGCGATCGTCGTGACGCTGGTCATGGCGTACGGGGTCGGTCACTTCTACCCGGACTTCGCGGCGTCCCGCGCCGGAGGCCTCGGATACTTCACCGCCGCGCTCTTCGTCCTCTTCGCCTTCGGCACTTACGTGCTGACCGTCGTGAACTGGGACCACTATCCGTGGCGCCGCCTCGGCCTGGGCCAGCCGGCGATCGGCTGGTGTGAGATCGCGTTCTGGTTCCTGCCGACCCTCGCACTGTTCCTGATCCTCGGCCTGCCGGCGATCTCGGAGGTCACCACGCCGGGCTCGGCCCTCATGTCACTCGACACCGTCATCGGCTGGTTCTACTGCATGATCGTGGTGATCGTCGTCTCCGGTTCGCTGCTGGGCAACAGCCCGTGGGCCTGGGCCGGGACGCCGGGCCGTATCGCCGCGGCCTCCTTGATCGGCACCGCGCTGATCGGCACCGTCGCCTACTTCGTTCTGCTGTGGTTCGTCCGCCTGCTGGTCGGATCGGCGAACGCCGATCTGCTGGGGCACGCGATCCACCAGTATCCGGCGCAGCTCGGCGTGTGCTGGGTCTTCACGATCATCGTCTGGGCCAACGCCTTCGGGAACCTCGGCCGACCGGTGGTCCGGATCCTGATCACCGGCGTGGCCGCGATCGGCATGTTCCTGCTGTATTTCTACGTGCTCGCCGGCACCATCCTGCACGAGCCGTCGGTGGCCCCGGGTGCGTCGATGAGCGGCAACGGCCTCGGCTTCATGAACTGGCTGATTCTGGTGACACTCCTCTACGTGGTCGCCGGGGAGTCGTTCGGGCTGCGCAGGCCGGCCGCGAACGTCGCCGCATGACGGCGCAGCGGTCCGGTGGCGTCACGTCCGCACCGGTGACGGTCACCGAGGTGGGTGCGGCCCTGGTGATCACCATCGATCGGCCCGCGGCGAAGAACGCGCTTGACGTGGCCGTCGCCCGGGCGATCGCCGATGCCCTCGACCGGCTCGACGCGACCGACCGGCTCCGGGTCGGGATCCTCACCGGCGCGGGCGGGACCTTCTCAGCAGGAATGGACTTGAAGGCCTTCGCCCGCGGTGAGACGCCGTTTCTGGACGGCCGGGGGCTCTGCGGCCTGACCGAGGCACCCCCGCGCAAGCCGCTCATCGCCGCCGTCGAGGAATGGGCGCTGGCCGGCGGCTTCGAGCTGGTGCTCGCGTGTGATCTCGTGGTCGCCGCCGAGACCGCGCGGTTCGGTCTGCCCGAGGTCACCCGCGGTCTGGTGGCGGCCGCCGGTGGAGCGCTCCGGCTGCCGTCGCGGATTCCGTCGGCGATCGCGACGGAGATCCTGCTCACCGGGGAGTCGTTCTCGGCGTCCCGGGCTCGCGAACTGGGTCTGCTCAACGCGATGACCCCGCCGGGCGGGGCGCTGGCCGCGGCCCTCGAGCTGGCCGGCCGGATCGGCTGCCACGCGCCGCTCGCGGTCGAGGCCAGCGTGCGGATCGCGCGCGGCCTCGCCGACCCGGCCGATGACTGGTGCCGCCAGGAGACGATCTCCCGTGCGGTGCTGGACTCGGAGGACGCTGCCGAGGGGGCCGCGGCCTTCGCCGAGCGCCGCGCGCCGGTGTGGCGCGGCCGCTGACCGGCTGTCGGGAGCGGCCGATAGGGTGCCAGTCATGTCTCTGGCACCCTTCACCGTCACCTCCGTCAACGTCAACGGCATCCGGGCGGCGGTGAAGACCCGCAACGAGCGCAACCACGGAATGCTGCCGTGGCTCACCGAGCGTGATCCTGATGTAGTCCTGCTGCAGGAGATCCGGGCCTCCGAGGCGCTCACCCGCAAGGCGCTGGCCCCCGCGCTCGACGCCGGCTGGCACCTGGCGATGACCGAGTCCGCCGTCGCCGGTCGCTCGGGAGTCGGTGTGCTGTCCAAGACCGCACCGGAGGCGGTGCGCGTCGGCTACGGCGACGACGAGTTCGACGCGCTGGGCCGCTACCTGGAGGCCGACTTCGGCACCGGTGATGACGCGCTGACCGTCGCCTCGGTGTACGTGCCGTCCGGGGCGGCCCTCACCGACGAGCCCAAGGACGTCGAGAAGCACGAGGAGAAGCGCCGCTTCCTGGGTTCCTTCGGCCCGTATCTCGACGGCCTGCTCGCGTCGGGCCGCGCGGCCGTCGTGGCGGGGGACTGGAACATCGCCCCCGACGAGCGAGACATCAAGAACTGGAAGGGCAATCTCAAGAACGCCGGGTTCCTGCCGCACGAGCGCGAATGGGTCGCCGCGCGGCTCGGCGCCGGCTGGGTGGACGTCGCCCGCGAACACCACGGCGACGTCGCCGGGCCGTACGCCTGGTGGTCGTGGCGGGGAAAGGCTTTCGACAACGACGCCGGCTGGCGCATCGACTACCACCTCGCGACCCCGGAGCTGGCCGCGCGGACCCGTCGTTCCTGGGTCGATCGCGCCGGCGCGTACGACCTGCGGTGGTCCGATCACGCGCCGGTGACCGTCGAATTCTCGGTTTCCGGGGTTTGAGAGAATGAACGCCATGACCGCCCCCGTTCCCGCCCGGCCGCGCCGGGTGCTCTCCGGAATCCAGCCGACCAGCGACTCCTTCCACCTCGGCAACTACCTGGGCGCGGTCCGCCAGTGGGTGGCCCTGCAGGACGAGTTCGACGAGGCCTACTACTTCATCCCGGACATGCACGCGATCACCGTGCCGCAGGATCCGGCGGTGCTGCGCGAGCGGACGCTCCGCAGCGTCGCCCAGCTGCTGGCTCTCGGCGTGGATCCGCAGCGGTCGACGATCTACGTGCAGTCGCACGTCCCGGAGATCGCCCAGCTCACCTGGGTGCTCACCTGCCTCACCGGTTTCGGCGAGGCCAGCCGGATGACGCAGTTCAAGGACAAGTCGGCCAAGGCCGGGCAGGACGCAGCCGGCGTCGGCCTGTTCACCTACCCGATCCTGATGGCCGCCGACATCCTGGCCTTCCAGGTGGACGACGTCCCGGTCGGCGAGGACCAGCGCCAGCACCTGGAACTCACCCGCGATCTCGCGCAGCGCTTCAACAAGCGGTACGGCAAGGCACTGACCGTGCCCAAGGCGTTCATCGTCGAGGAGTTCGCCAAGATCTACGACCTGCAGAACCCGACCGCGAAGATGAGCAAGTCGGCCGAGACCGAGAACGGCCTGATCAACCTGCTCGACGATCCGAAGCGCTCGGCCAAGAAGATCCGCTCTGCGGTCACCGACAGCGGCAGCGAGATCGTCTTCGACCGGGAGAACAAGCCCGGTGTCTCCAATCTGCTCACCATCCAGTCCGCCCTCACCGGCACCTCGATCGACGAGCTGGTCGTGAGCTATCAGGGCAAGCAGTACGGGCACCTCAAGGTCGAGACCGCCGCCGCGCTGTCCGCGTTCGTCACCCCGCTGCGCGGGCGGGTCGACGAGATCCTGGACGACCGGGCCGGGCTCGACGCCGTGCTCGCCGACGGTGCCGCGAAGGCCCGCGAGGTGGCCGCCGGGACGCTCGCCGACGTGTACGACAAGATCGGTTTTCTGGCACCGCGCGGCTGATCGCGGAGCCCGGACAGGTAGCGTCAGGAACCGATGGGCGCGATCGTGGGCAAGATCAAGGCGCTGGTGGCGCGGGCCACGGCGCTGTTCAACGATCTCAAGGTGCGCTGGCCGTGGCTCACCCACATCCTGAACACGCTGGCGCGGTACACCGATCGCCGCGGCAACGTCTACGCCGCGGCGATCACCTTCTCCGGGATCCTGTCGCTGGTCCCGATCCTCATGGTGACCTTCGCGATCGCCGGTTTCGTGCTGGCGAGCCAGCCGCAGCTGGTCGACCGGATGGTCGACGCCGTGGTCGACGCCGCACCCGGCCAGATGGGGGAGACGCTCAGCGGAGTGATCCAGTCGGCCATCGATTCGCGTGCCGCGGTCGGCGTGATCGGTCTGCTCAGCGCCGCGTTCACCGGTATCGGCTGGATGTCACTGGTGCGCACGGCGCTCAGCGAGATGTGGGGCGGCCGGGTCAAGCGCAACGCGGTGAAGTCGTATGTCTCGGACCTGGCGACGTTCTTCTTCCTCGGCCTGATGTTCGTGCTGACCTTCGCGCTCACCGCGCTCGCCGTCGGGCCGGTGACGCACGCGCTGCTCGACTGGCTCGACCTGGCCTGGCTCACCCGGCAGGTGACGCTGCTGCGCTGGGGCAGCACGCTGATCGCCACCCTGGGCACCTGGTGGCTGTTCTCGATCGTGCTGGCCCGGCTGCCCCTGCATCCGGTGCCGATGCGGGCGGTGCGCTGGCCTGCGCTGACCACCGCGATCATCTTCACCGTCCTCAAGGAGCTCGGCGGGCTGTACCTGCAGTCGGTGCTCACCAGCCCGGCGGGTGTCGCCTTCGGTCCGCTGCTCGGTGTCATGGTCTTCACCTACCTCGCGTCGCGGATCGTGCTGTACGCGGCCGCGTGGTCGGCGGCCAGCGAGGACAACGCGCAGTACCGGATCGTCGACGAATTCGACGTCCCGCCGCCCGAACAGCCGGCGCCGGTCGTGCTGGCACCGGTGTACGAGGAGCCCGTGGCGCCGAAGACCCGCGCCCTGCTCACCGCGGCCGGGCTGGGGGCGGCGGCCGCCGGCGTCTACGGGTGGCTGCGGCGCCGCTGAGACCCGCCTCGCGCTACTGCTCTGAGCCGGTGGTGTCGTCGCCCGGCACCGAGGCGCGACGACGGTGGCGCCGGATCGCGAAGACCAGCAGCGCGGCGCCGGCGAGCACCACCACGATGATCAGTACCGCCGGCAGCACGCCGAGCGCGAGCGAATCCGAGCCCGACGGGGCCGCGCGGGTCTGCGTCGCGGTGAGGTGCGCATGCTGCGCGGCGGGGTTGTCCAGGGTGCCCACCGAGACCGACGCCGGCGCCGCGAAGCCGTACTCGAACATCCGGACCGCCTGGTCGTGGTACGTGTTGGTGCCCTCGGTGAGGCCGTACATCTGCACGATCAGGATCTTGCGGCCGTCGCGCTCGGCGGCGCCGACGAAGGTCTTCTTCGCGTCGTCGGTGTAGCCGGTCTTGCCGCCCAGGATGGTCATGCCCGGCACACCCTGCACCAGCAGCGAGTTGGAGTTCTGCATCAGGTAGGCGGGATGGTTCTCGTCGCCGGGGACGTCCTTGCGGGGCGGGTAGCCGGGGAACTCGTAGGTCTTGGTCGACACCAGCTTCGCGAACTCGGGATTCCGCATGCCGGCGCGGAAGATCACGGCGAGATCGTAGGGCGACGTCGACATTCCGGCGGCATCCAGCCCGGACGGGGAGGCGGCGCGGGTGTCCAGCGCGCCGAGCGACTTCGCCTTCGCGTTCATCTTGGCCAGCGTCTCGTCGTAGCCGCCGAGTTCGCGGGCCAGGATGTTGGCGCAGTCGTTGCCGGAGACCACGAGGAGGCCGGTCACGATGTCGCGGATGGTGTACTTGCCGCCCGGCCCGACACCGCAGGCGTCGCCCTCCATGGACCAGTCGCGGGCGTTGTCCTCGACCGGCTTGTTCAGGTCGAGGTCCTCCAGGGCGACCAGTGCGAGCAGGGTCTTGATGGTCGAGGCCGGGCGGAACCGGCCGTGCGGGTCCTGGGTGGCGATGATGTGGCCGCTGTCCAGATCGGCGATCAGCCAGCCCTGCGAGGTCAGATCGGCCGGGGTCGGGCCGGCCGCCGGATCGGCGATCACCCCGCAGTCGCCGAGCCGATTCCCGCCGACCGGCGCGGCGGGCACCGGCAGGGGAGCGGGGGTGGTGTCGCCGGGGGCGACGGTCTCGGAATCGTCGACCGCGGGCGGCGGGGTGGCCCGATGCGGGCACGACTGATCCGGGGCCGGCGTGGTGGTGGCGGCAGGACTTCCGGTCGGCACGACGCTGGACGCGTCGCCCGGCGCCGCGGCGGCCGGTGCGGTCAGCGGCACCGACGCGACGATCATCGCGGCCGCGACCAGGGCGGGCAGACTCCGGAACACGTGGTGCAGGCGCATGAGGCAGTAATAGTACCGCCTGGTGACCAAACAGCGAACGCCCCGTACTTTCCCTTCGACAAGCTCAGGGGATGTACGGGGCGTTCGCCGGGGGCTGCAGAGTGGTTCTTATCGCGAGAACATCAGGGCGCGCTTGACCTCTTGGATCGCCTGCGTCACCTGAATGCCACGCGGGCACGCATCGGTGCAGTTGAAGGTGGTGCGGCAGCGCCAGACGCCGTCCGCGTCGTTCAGGATGTCCAGCCGCTCGACGGTGCCCTTGTCGCGGCTGTCGAAGATGAACCGGTGTGCGTTGACGATCGCGGCCGGGCCGAAGTAGGAGCCCTCGGTCCAGAACACCGGGCAGCTGGTGGTGCAGCACGCACATAGGATGCACTTGGTGGTGTCGTCGAAGCGGGCGCGGTCGGTCTGCGACTGGATGAACTCCTTCGACGGCAGGTGGCCGTCGGTGATCAGGAACGGCTTGATCGCGCGGTAGGCGTCGAAGAAGGGCTCCATGTCGACCACGAGGTCCTTCTCCACCGGGAGTCCCTTGATGGGCTCGATGGTGATGGTGATCTCCTTGGTGGAGTCCTTCGGCAGCAGGTCCTTCATGAGGAGCTTGCAGGCCAGCCGGTTGACACCGTTGATCCGCATCGCGTCGCTGCCGCACACGCCGTGCGCGCAGCTGCGGCGGAAGGTCAGGGTGCCGTCGAGGTAGCCCTTGACGTACAGCAGCAGGCTGAGCAGACGGTCCGAGGGGAGTGCCGGGACGCGGAAGCTCTCGAAGCCCTGGGCGTCCGGATCCTCCGGGTTGAACCGGTAGATCTTCAGCGTGACCATCGTCGCGCCGTCCGGAACCGGCGGCGTCGGCTGGGCAGCGACCGAATCGTTTTCGAGGGTGGCAGTCATCAGTACTTCCGCTCCATCGGCTCGTAACGGGTCTGAACGACGGGCTTGTAGTCGAGCTCGATCTCCGAGATCAGGCCGTCGCCCTTCTTGTACGCCATGGTGTGCACCATGTAGTTCGCGTCGTCGCGGTCGGGGTAGTCCTCGCGGGCGTGGCCGCCGCGGCTCTCCTTGCGGTTGATCGCACCGACGACGGTGACCTCGGCCAGTTCGAGCAGGAAGCCCAGCTCGATGGCTTCGAGCAGGTCGCTGTTGAAGCGCTTGCCCTTGTCCTGCACGGTGACGTGGTCGTAGCGGGCCTTGAGGGCGCGGACGTCCTCGAGCGCACGGTTGAGCGTCTCCTCGGTGCGGAACACCGCGGCGTTGTCGTTCATGGTCTGCTGCAGCTCGGTGCGGATGGTCATGACGTTCTCGTGACCGTGATCGCTGAGCATCTGGGCCACCCAGTTCTCGACCATCGCAGACGGGTTCTCCGGCAGCGGCGCGAAGCCGTGGGTGTTGGCGTACTCGGCGGCCGCGATGCCGGCACGACGGCCGAACACGTTGATGTCCAGCAGCGAGTTGGTGCCGAGGCGGTTGGCGCCGTGCACCGACACGCAGGCGCACTCGCCGGCCGCGTACAGGCCGTGCACCACCTGCTCGTTGTTCGCGAGCACCTGGCCGGTGATCGTCGTCGGGATGCCGCCCATCACGTAGTGACAGGTCGGGTAGACCGGCACCAGCTCGGTCACCGGATCGACGCCGAGGTAGGTGCGCGAGAACTCCATGATGTCCGGCAGCTTGGCCATCAGGGTCTCCTCCGGGATGTGCGTGACATCCAGGAGCACGTAGTCCTTGTTCGGGCCGGCGCCGCGGCCTTCCAGCACCTCGAGCACCATCGAACGGGCGACGATGTCGCGCGGCGCGAGGTCCTTGATGGTCGGGGCGTAGCGCTCCATGAAGCGCTCGCCCTCGGCGTTGCGGAGGATGCCGCCCTCGCCGCGGACGCCCTCGGTGATGAGGATGCCCAGGCCGGCCAGGCCCGTCGGATGGAACTGGTGGAACTCCATGTCCTCCAGCGGCAGGCCCTTGCGGAAGACGATGCCCATGCCGTCACCGGTGAGGGTGTGCGCGTTGGACGTCACCTTGTACATGCGGCCCGACCCGCCGGTGGCGAAGACGATCGACTTCGCGTGGAAGACGTGGATCTCGCCGGTGGCCAGCTCGTAGGCGACCACACCGCTGGCGACGGGCTCGCCGTTCTCGTCCTCGGTGAGGTTGAGGTCCAGGGCGTAGAACTCGTTGAAGAACTCCACGTTGTGCTTGACGCAGTTCTGGTACAGCGTCTGCAGGATCATGTGGCCGGTGCGGTCGGCGGCGTAGCAGGCGCGGCGGACCGGGGCCTTGCCGTGATCGCGGGTGTGGCCGCCGAAACGGCGCTGGTCGATCCGGCCCTCGGGGGTGCGGTTGAAGGGGAGGCCCATCTTCTCCAGGTCGAGCACCGCGTCGATGGCCTCCTTGGCCATCAGCTCGGCGGCGTCCTGGTCGACGATGTAGTCACCGCCCTTGACGGTGTCGAAGGTGTGCCACTCCCAGTTGTCCTCTTCGACGTTGGCCAGGGCGGCGCACATGCCGCCCTGCGCCGCGCCGGTGTGGCTGCGGGTGGGGTAGAGCTTGGTCAGCACCGCGGTGTGGGCCCGGGGAGCGGCCTCGATGGCCGCGCGCATCCCGGCGCCACCAGCGCCCACGATGACGACGTCAAAGCGATGTTCCTGCATGAGTTTTCAGATCTCCTTAGGAGCTGCTGCCGAAGGTGAGGAGGGCATAGGTGCCGAGCACGAGCACCAGGATCACCGAGATCGCCAGGAGGAAGTTGAGCCAGAAGCGGGTCTTGTCGTTCCGCGAGTAGTCGGCGATCACGGTGCGCAGGCCGTTGGCGCCGTGCAACTCGGCCAGCCACAGCATCAGCAGGTCCCAGATCTGCCAGAACGGCTGGCGCCAGCGCTCGAGGACGAAGGCGGCGTCGATCCGGTGCACACCATCGCTCCACGCCAGCATGATGAAGATGTGGCCGATGGCCAGGATGACCAGGAACATGCCCGAGAAGCGCATGAACAGCCATGCCCACTTCTCGAAGTTGGTCCGGGACAGACCGCGCGGCGCACGGGGAGCGTCGAGGCTCGGCGGGCGGTCGTAGTCGGTGATGATGGTCTTGGCTTCAACAGTCATGTCTGTCACCGCTCCCTAGAAGGTGTGGACGATGAGGATCTGCAGCAGGCGGACGGCGCCGGCGATGAAGACCACCGCGAAGACCGTCATCGCGATCCACAGCATCTGCCGCTGGTACTTGGGTCCGCTACCCCAGAAGTCGATGAGGATCACCCGGATACCGTTCAGCGCGTGGTACAGGACGCAGAAGACCAGGCCGATCTCCATCAGGCCGATGTACCAGGTCTGGTAGGTGTGGATGATCTCCGTGTACGTGTTCTGGTTCACCCGGATCACCGCGGTGTCGAGCACGTGCACGAAGAGGAAGAAGAAGATCGAGACGCCCGTGATGCGCTGGAGCACCCAGGCCCACATCCCGGGGTCTCCGCGGTACAGGGAGCGTTTGCGCACCGGATCCGGTGCAACCTCGGTGGGGGTGCTCATCGCGTTCTACGCCTCCAGAGTGTCGACTTTTCTGCGGGCCGGGTGGCGCGTCGGAACGGCCGAAGGACCCAATGACTCTTGACTTTAAACCCCTGCTGAGGGTTGTCATAAATGACCGTGACAAAGTGACCCGAAACGCACCTGAACATTAGGTATGCCTTACCTTTTCGTTCCGGGCTAATGGAGAGTGGCCATGACGACTGAAATCGACTTCGACGCCTTGCGTGCCGCCGCGCGGGACGTGATGACCAGGGCTTACGCCCCCTATTCGGGCTTTCCGGTCGGGGCGGCCGGCATCGGATCGCAGAGCCGCATCGTCGCCGGATGCAATGTGGAGAATGTCTCATACGGGCTCGGTGTGTGCGCGGAAGTGGCGATGGTCGCGGTGGCCGTTTCGTCCGGTGTTCGACGCCTCCGCGCGGTCTCGGTCTGCGACCCGGACGGCCGGGTGCTGCTGCCCTGCGGGCGGTGCCGTCAGGTGCTGCTCGAGTTCGGCGGACCGGGCCTCGTCGTCGACACTCCGGCCGGTCCGCGGGCGCTCGCCGAACTCCTGCCCGAGGCGTTCGGTCCGGCCGATCTCGAGCGCGCGGACGGCCGGAAATGACGGCCGCGACAGATCCGGTCAGCGTGATCGGCGCCAAACGCGACGGCGGGGAACTGACCACCGGGCAGATCGACGCCGTCGTCGCCGGATTCACCGCGGGCACGGTGGCGCCGGAACAGATGTCGGCGCTGGCGATGGCGATCGTGTGGCGCGGCATGAGCCGCCGGGAGATCGCCGACTGGACCGCGGCGATGATCGCGTCGGGGCGACGGATGGACCTGTCCGGACTCGCTCGCGGCGGGCGGGCGCTGCGAACCGTCGACAAGCACTCCACCGGCGGGGTCGGGGACAAGATCACCCTGCCGCTCACCCCGCTGGTCGCGTCGTACGGGCTCGCGGTGCCCCAGCTGTCCGGCCGCGGCCTCGGACACACCGGCGGGACGCTCGACAAGCTCGAGGCGATTCCCGGGTGGTCGGCGTCGGTGACGCCGGCCCGGCTGCGCGCGCAGCTCATCGAGGTGGGCGCGGTGATCTGTGCGGCGTCCGACGACCTGGCCCCCGCCGACCGGGCGCTCTACGCCCTGCGGGACGTGACCGGAACCGTCGCGTCGATCCCGCTGATCGCGGCGTCGATCATGAGCAAGAAGATTGCCGAGGGCACCGGTGCGCTGGTGCTCGACGTGAAGGTCGGGTCGGGGGCGTTCATGACGACGTACGACGCCGCCGCCGAGCTGGCACGGGTGATGGTCGAACTCGGCTCGGACGCCGGGGTGCGCACTCGTGCGCTGCTCACGGACATGTCGTCGCCGCTGGGCCGGTCCGCGGGCAACGCGCTGGAGGTGGCCGAGGCGGTCGAGGTACTGGCCGGTGGCGGGCCGCGCGACGTCGTCGAACTGACCCTCGCGCTGGCCCGCGAGATGCTCGCCGCCGGCGGTCTGCCCGACGTCGATCCGGCGGAGCACCTGGCCGGCGGTCAGGCGATGGACGTCTGGCGCGCGATGATCGCCGCGCAGGGTGGAGATCCGGGCGCGCCGTTGCCGCGCGCCGCCGAGATCTGCTCGGTGGCGGCGCCGTCGTCCGGCTTTCTCACGCGACTCGATGCGCTCGCCGTCGGCCTGGCCGCCTGGGAACTGGGCGCGGGCCGGTCGGTGCCGGGGGCGGCGGTGTCGCCGAGCGCCGGCGTGACGTGGCACGCCGCGGTCGGTGATCGGGTGAGCGAGGGGGCGCCGCTGCTGACCCTGCACGCCGACGATCCGGCTCGTTTCGACCGCGCTCTCGCACGGCTGGACGGCGCCTACGAGGTCGCGTCGGACGCGCCGGCCGGACTGCCGCCGGTGGACCGGGTGATCGGGCGCGTCGATCCCTCTCCGGCGTCCGGCTGACGCAGCGGATCCGCGCGCCCGGCGCGCCGATCCGCTGATCGGACCCCGGCCCCGCGCGGATCCGCGGAAGATCGCGGCGCGCGGCCGGCGGCGCGGGGCTACCGTGGCTTCCATGACCTCCGGCACCACCGACAACCGCATCCGGCTCGGCTACCAGATCCCCAACTTCACCTACCCCGATCCGCTGCACGGCGTCCGCGGGCCGGACTCGGACATCTTCCCGTCGGTGCTCGCCCAGGCGCGGGACGCGCAGGACTCCGGCTTCGACACGGTGTTCGTGATGGACCACTTCTTCCAGCTGCCGGGCATCGGCGCGTTCGACGAGCCGATGCTGGAGGCCTACACGGCGCTCGGCGCGCTCGCCACGGGGACGTCGTCGATCAAGCTGTCGACGCTGGTCAGCGGAAACACCTACCGGAATCCGGCGCTGCTGGCCAAGGCCGTCACCACCCTTGACGCGGTGAGCGGCGGCCGCGCCGTGCTCGGGATCGGCGCGGGCTGGTTCGAGCGCGAGCACGACGCGATGGGCTACGAGTTCGGGACCTTCACCGACCGGTTCGCCAAGCTTTCGGAGGCGCTGACGATCATCGAACCGATGCTGCGTGGCGGGCGGCCCGAGGTGGACGGCGAGTACTACTCGTCGCACGGGGCGTTCGCGAGCCCGCTGGTGCGGACCGATCTGCCGATCATGCTCGGCGGGGCGGGCGAGAAGAAGACTTTCGCGCTCGCCGCCCGCTACGCCGACCACATCAACATGAACTGCTCGCCCGACGAGATCCCCCGCAAGCTCGACGCGCTCGCCGCCCGCTGCGAGGAGGCGGGCCGCGACCGGTCGACGCTGGAGACCAGCCTGCTCGGCTTCGTGATGATGGACGAGGACGGCGACGTCGCCCGGGCGATGGTGGGCGAATATCTCCGCAAGCTCGGCACCGACCCGGCCACGCTCGACGACGAGACCTTCGCGCGCGCCACCGCGCGCATGTTCGTCGGCACGCCCGACGACGTCGCCGAGCAGATTCAGACCCGGGTCCTCGACCGCGGGCTGGACGGGATCGTGTTCAACATGGTCGCGAACGGCCATGTTCCGGGGATGGTGCGCCTCGCGGGCGAGACCCTGGCTCCGCTGTTCAGGTAGGCGGCCTTCCGCGGAGCGTGCGGAAGTAGTAGATCGCGACCAGTCCGCTGAGGGGAAGGGCGACGAGCAGACCGACGCCCAGCAGGAACAGCCCGGCGAGGATCAGACCGATACCGAGTAGCCCGGCGACGATCGTCTGACCCGGATACCTGACGGCCAGGAGTAGACCGTCGCCGACGGCGGCGAGCACAGGCGCGCCGCGCCGGTCCGCGATGGCGTATGGCATCCACGCGGCCAGTAGTGCGACGATGATCTCGATGGCCACGTAGAGCCAGGTCAGGCCGAGAAGCTTGCTGACCACGAGTTCGTCGGCGATCGACAGCCCGGTGCCGGCGAGCGAGAAGAGAAGGATCGGCCAGAAGGAGACGGCGCGGAAGAAGTCGGCGAGGTGCGGCCGTCGCCCGTCCGCGATCACCAGCAGGCCATGCACCGCGCACGAGGTGAGGAGGGCCGACGGGATGACGAAGAAGAGTTGTTCGATGTAGGGCGCCGTATCGACGAACCGGAGATACGTGAACACCGCGGCCATATAGTCGCCGCCGCCGGCGGCGGCCTCCAGCGCGCGGTGATTCAGGTGGCCGGTCAACATATCTTCAGCCCATTGCAGTGCGACGACCACCCAGACCAGGACGAGCAGCCACAGTGCGGTCGCGCCGGCGAGAACCGCCGGAGTCTCGCGGAAACGGGTCCACGACCAGCGCAGCGCTGCGCGCGCGGAGACGACCGTGGATGTCGCCGGCCGGGGAACATCGTTCATGGTTGCGTCACGTCGTCCGTGCCGGTCAGCGGGTGCCCGCTGAAGGCTCGGTACAGGTAGATCGTCGTGAGGGTGGCGAGCGGGACGGTCACCAGCAGGCCGACCAGGATCGCCGCGGCGCCGAGGGCGATGGACACCGCCCACACGAGGGCGGTCAGGAAGGTGGCCCCCGGGCGGGCGAGCGCCAGTACCGCTCCCTCGTGCAGTCCGGCGATCGCGGAGGGCTGTGGCCGGTCCACGGCCGCGAGGGGAGCCCAGGCGAAGAGATACACGATGATCACCTCGAGGATGGTGGCGAGCCAGGGCGCGTCGAGGTAGGAGGCGACGATGACGTCGATCACCGAATACACGACGACGAAGACCAGTGCGACGAGCAGGACCGATCCGGCCGCGAGAGGCCGGAAGAAGTCGCCGAGTTCGGGTCGCTGGCCCTCGGCGATCGCGACCGTCGGCCGCAGCCAGCACGATGCGGCGACCGCCAAGAGGGCCATCCAGGCCAGGTAGACCGCGTAGCCGGCGACCGCCCAATAGGTGCTGCCCTCGTCGAACGACTCGTCCGGTGCGATCGACATGAGATTGAATGCGACCTGCACGATCGCGCTGATCACCCAGGAGACGCCGACGCCGGTCACGACGAGTCCGGCCGCCCACAGCGCCGTCGCTCCCGCGAAGACACCCGCCGACGTTCGCCATCTGGTCCATGCCCACCGCAGGGCCCCGGAGAGCGACACTCGGGTGGGATCAGGTCTGGATTCCCCGATTTCGGTCACGGGGGACATCATTCCGTTCGGTTTGATATGCGACGACACCGGCCCCGAGCCGGGGCGCTCGCGAATGACGTGTCGTATTCGAACATCTTCGACGTCGAGGTCCATGATCGGCCTCCCAATTCGCTGCGGCGTGCCCTGGATGTTTGTCTGATCTGCGGCGAGAAGTGTGGTCGTAAACAGCAGATACTCTTGATCCAGGCCGCAAGAACCGATAGTGGCGCACACTAGAATGTGTGAGTAGCATGAATCATATAGTCATCGAACACAGATAGTTCGGGGCAAGGGGGTGAGACCGGTGACCGATGTATTCGCCGCCCGCTGGACGGCTATGGACTTCACTCCGGCCGGGATGGT
This sequence comes from Gordonia sp. PP30, assembly GCF_023100845.1. Classification (NCBI taxonomy): domain Bacteria; kingdom Bacillati; phylum Actinomycetota; class Actinomycetes; order Mycobacteriales; family Gordoniaceae; genus Gordonia; species Gordonia sp. PP30. Next base: position 1,361,050 of record NZ_CP095864.1, read on the forward strand.
CGCCCCCGACGCCGCTGACGATGAGAAGACGCAGTGTCGCGAGTGGATCGTGTATGCCGAGGCGGCGTGGCGGGGTCAGGCGTTCCTGTATTGGCAGCAGATCCATGCGATCGGCCAGTTCCTCGACATCACCCTCGCCGCACTCGATGACCGGGTGTGCGGCGGGGAAGAGCAGAAGGACTTGTTCGATCCGTACACGCAGGCCGTGGAGGTGTTCGCGATCGTGTTCGCCGGGAACCGGCGCGCTGCCCGGACTCTGGTCGGCGTCGCGATCGCCGCGTCAGAGCGTCTCCCGAAGACGGCGGACCTGTTGCGGGAGGCTGTGATCTCGCCGGAGATGTTCGTGACGGTGGTCGACCGCACCGACATCGTTGATGAGCGCGGCGTGATGGAGCGGGTCGATGACGACCTCGCCACGGCCCTGGCTCGGGCGGGGCATGTCTCGGTGAAGGCGGCCGGGCAGATCGCCGACCGGATCGCCACCACCCATGACGCCGAGGCGAGCCGGAAACGACACGAGAAGGCACAGCGCCGGAAGAATGTCACCCGGCGCGACTACGCGGAAGGGCTGGGCGGGATTCATGTCACCGCTGACGCCGAGGAGACTCGCCTGGCCTATGAGGCGGTGGAGGCGATGGTCGCCGGGGTCTGCCCGAATGACCCCCGCACCATGGGGGCGCGGCGGTCGGCGGCGGCGATCGCGTGTCTACGGGGATTACCGTTCACCTGTGCCTGCCCGGACAAGACCACCTGCACCGCGACCCTGACCGACGCGCAGATTTCTGAGCGGCAGGCACGGATCATCGTGCACGCGGTGTGCCGCAAGTCCACCCTGACCGGGCAGGACGATCAGCCCGGGTTCCTCGATGGTCACGGCCCGATCAGCGCCGACCATGCCCGCGACCTCACCCGCCGCCCCGACGCACTGGTGCGGGACCTCGACCTGGACAAACTCCTGACCCCACACTCGGCGGCAACAGCAACAGCAACGGCAACGGCAGCGGGGCCTGACGCGTCTTCCCGCCGATCGAGTGGACTCCATGCTGGTCGAGGTCTCGATACGATGGCCGGGTCCGTGGCGACCGGTGACAACCCGGCCGGCACCGCGGCCCAGCACGGCGCGGACACCGAGGCCACTGGCAGCCCCGGTCCCGCGGCCGAGATCCGGCCACCCGACGAGCACAAGCACGAGCACGACCACGGCGACGAGCAGGTTGACGGTCACGACCACGCTGATGGCGCGGGCCGTGCAGGTTCCGGCCGCGCCACCGATTCCGGCGCGGCGGAGTCGAGCAGCACCGCCACCGACGAACAACACCGAGACACCACCAACAGCACCGATAGCACCGATAGCACCGGAGACGACAGCGGTGCCCACGGCGCGGCTCCGGCCGCGTTCCTGACCGGCGGCGCCCAGCCCGGCGACCCCTACCGGCCGACCGCGGCCCTGGACGTCCTGGTCCGCGCCCTGTTCGGCACGTGCACGATCCCGGGCTGTCACCAGCCGGCGTGGCGCTGCGAGTTGGATCACTGCGAGGAATACGACCAGGTGTGCCCGGCCTCGGGCGGCTCGACCTGTTTGTGCAATGTCAACCCCAAGTGTCAGCGTCATCGCCTCCTGAAAACCCGCCTCGGCGCGTCGAACCCCGCAGACGGGTGGGTCGATGAGCAGTGGATCGACGACGACGGCACCGTCTGGACCGCGATCACCGTCCACGGCATGACGTTCGAGACCCGCGCACCGAACCAGTGGCTGTTCCCCCAGCTCACCGGGGTGAGGTGTGCCCACCAGTCCCAAGCACCACCCGAACCCGGCCCACACGTACCGGCAGGCCCCGGGAACGAGGGCGGATACACACCCAGGGGCGGTCTGCGGGCGGCCACCGCCTACAAACACGCCTGGCGCCGCACCGAACGCACCCGCCTGCGCCGAGAACACGCACGCGCCGCCGAGGCCGCCGGACCACCACCGTTCTGACCGGCCCCGGCCAGAACGAGTGGCCTCGACTCCGCTCGACCGTCACCGTTCGGCGTGGCGGGGGAGCGTCGGGCCGGGGAACGGGCGGTGGCGCCCGGGTGGATATCACCGGACCTGCCGATGCGCGGCGGCCGGGGCCGGTCCGGCGCGGCTACCGTGGGGCCATGGCCATCCCCGAAGCGATCACCCTGGACTCCTGCCGACTCGCACCCAAGGTGCTTCTGCACGACCACCTCGACGGCGGGCTGCGGCCCTCGACCGTGCTGGACCTGGCCCGCGAGAACGGCTACGACGCCCTGCCCGCCGACGACTCCGACGCGCTCGCCACCTGGTTCGCCACGGCCGCCGACTCCGGCTCGCTGGAGACCTATCTGGAGACCTTCACGCACACCGTCGCCGTCATGCAGACCCCGCACTCGCTGACCCGGGTGGCCCGCGAATGCGCGGAGGACCTGTCGGCCGACGGGGTGGTGTACGCGGAGATCCGGTTCGCCCCGGAACTGCACACCGAGCGGGGGATGAGCCTCGACGAGGTGGTCGAGGCGGTGCTGCTCGGATTCGCCGAGGGCGAGGAACTGTCCCGCGACGCGGGGCGGCCGATCGTCGTGCGGTGCCTGCTGACCGCGATGCGGCATGCCGCGCGGTCGCGGGAGATCGCCGAGCTGGCAATCCGGTTCCGGGATCGCGGCGTGGTCGGATTCGACATCGCGGGGGCCGAAGCGGGCAACCCGCCGTCGCGGCATCTCGACGCGTTCGAGTACCTGCGGGGCGAGAACTCCCACTTCACCATCCACGCGGGTGAGGCGTTCGGGCTGCCGTCGATCCACGAGGCGATCGCCTTCTGCGGTGCCGACCGGCTCGGCCACGGCGTCCGCGTCATCGACGACATCACGCTGCCGCCGGGGTCGTCACCCGACCAGCACGACTACTCCGGTGCGGTGCTCGGACCGATCGCCGACTACGTGCGGGACAAGCGGATCCCGCTCGAACTGTGCCCGAGCAGCAACGTGCAGACCGGCGCGGTGGCGTCGATCGCCGAGCATCCCTTCAACGTGCTGGCCCGACTGCGCTTCCGGGTCACGGTGAACACCGACAACCGGCTGATGAGCAACACCACCATGAGCCGCGAGTTCACCGTGCTGCACGACGCCTTCGGCTACGGCTGGGCCGACTTCGAGCGGTTCACCGTCAACGCGATGAAGTCGGCGTTCCTGCACTTCGACCAGCGGCTCGCGCTGATCGACGACGTGATCAAGCCCGGGTACGCGGTGCTCCTCGGCTAAGCCGGCGACACTCCGCTCGATCGGGGTCAGCCGCGGCGGACCAGGCGCTCCTCGAAGTCGCCGACCAGGGCGCGCCACGACTCGGACTCGTTGTCGAACGGACCGGACGGGGCGAGCCGGTTCGGGTCCGGCTTGATGGCGTAGTCGACGAACCAGCCGAGCGGCGTGGTGGTGCGCAGCGCCTCGTCGACGGTGTCGATCCCGGCGAAGTCGGCGGCGTCGGTGAGCAGTTCGACGGCCAGATCGAGCTGGCGGCTGTCGACGCGGCGGGGACCTTCGAGCATGTCCTCGTCGATGCCGGGCAGCGCGTACTCGTTCTCCGGCAGCACGTCGTAGGTCAGTTCGCCGGCGTTCGCCATCGACTGGACCTCGTCGTAGGTGGACACGCGCGCGAGCTCATGGCTGTTGGATTCGGCCAGGTAGCGGGTGAGGGCGCGCTCGGAGCTGAATCCGTAGATGGTGCCCTTGCCCCCCAGGAAGACCGGCTTGTCGCCCACGTAGCAGCGCAGCGTGAGGAACTCGCCCTCGTCGGTGAAGATCCGGATCGGGTCGATGCCGACCTCGGCCCAGAAGCCCTCGTCCTCGTCTTCCTCGTCGAGGTCGTCCGCGTCGTCCTGCTCGTCGTCGGTGTCCTCGTCGTCGCTGAGCGGATCCACCGGCTCGAACTCCGGCTCGTCCTCGTCCTCGGCGGAGGCGGCGGCATCCAGCTCGTCCTCGGCGACGACGAGGGCCTCGGCGTCGACCTCGGGGGTGGTGACGACGTCGTCGAGCGCGTCGATCACGTCGTCCCAGTGCTTGGCGATCAGGCGGCCGATACGCACCCACAGGTCCACGCCCTCGCGGCCGTGGAAGTTGTCGGTGCCGACGGTGACGGCGCCCAGGATGGGGTTGGCGGTGAAGAACTTGGTGACCGGGGTCAGCTCGCAGACCTCACCGATGATGCGGGTGATCTCCAGGGCGTTCTCGAGCTCCGCGATCACCTCGCCGCGCGGATCCTCGGCGGCCAGCTCCGGCACGCCGATCAGGTCGTAGCTGTGCTTGTCGTCCGGGATCAGTTCCTCGGCCTTGAGCTTCCGGACCGTGTCCCACTGGGGATGATCGGCCAGGTCGTTGTCGTCGTCGGTGCGGACGAACGCGGCCAGCGCGGCGACCGAATCGAACCCGTAGAGGTCCTCCTCGAGCCCGAGGAAGGCCTCCCACTCGTCGTCGCCTTCGCGCCAGCGCGGGGCCCACAGGGTGAACAGGTTGCCATCGGTGAGTCCGAGCTCGATGGGGACGATGTCTCCGGCCATGCGCATGAGACTACCGGGGCCGGTAGAAGCCTTCGAACTGCTGGTCCAGATTCGCGGTGCGAATGGCACTGACCTGTACCGGATCTCCGGCCTCGACCATCTGGCCGTTGCCGATGACCATCGCGACGTGGCCGCTCCAGACCGCGAGATCGCCCGGCCGCAAGTCCGACTGCGAGACCCGGAAACCGGCGGTGTCCTGGTCCTGCGCGAGCCGGGGGAGCTCGAGTCCGGCCTGCCGGTAGGCCCATTGCGTGAGCCCGCTGCAATCGAAGCCGGCCGGCGTGGTGCCGCCCCACACGTACGGGACGCCACGCTGGCTCAGTGCGGCACGGACCGCCGTCGCCGCCCGCTGATTGGGCGCGTACGCCACCGACCCGTCCGGGAGCCGGATCGGCACCGCGCCCGGGGTGGTCGACGTGATCGTCGCCGGGGCCTGGTGCCGGGCGAGCCCGGCGGTGTCGCCGGCCAGCTCGGACTGGGTGCGATGGACGACGGCGAGCCCGCGAGCGAGGTAGCTCGCGGCGAGCGGCACCAGGGTGAGCAGAGCGGCCGGAGTGAGCGACGGAACCGCGGCGCCGGCGGCCGCGACGAACCCGTCGGCGAGCGCGTTGAGTTCGGTGTTGGCCGCCTTCACCCGCCGTGCCGCGGAGCCGACGAGGGCGGCGATGTCCGCGCCGTCGTCGCCGACGGCCGCATCGGCCTTACCGGTGGCGGTGCTCAAGGTGCCCGCGGCAGTCCCGCCCGTGCCGGTCCAGCCGGCCGCGGTGTCGGCGGCCGCGCGGCCGGCCAGAGCGGCGGCCCAGCCGAGGGCGGGACCCGAGGCGGTCAGGGCGCCGACCGGACCGCCGGCAGGGAGATCACCGGTGCCGAGCGTCGCGATCAGCGTCCGCAGTGGCGCGATGAGGAACTCGAAACTCATGCTCGCATCTCCCGTCCACCGGCGGTGTCGGCGGCGGCGTAGGCCGCCGCCCCGGTCAGCGTGTTCGCGGCCTGGCCGGCATGCGCCCGGGCGAGGTCGTCGAGCCGCCCGGTGCGGGCGTGCAGGGCGGCCGACAGCGCGGCCAGGAAGGGCGCGCCGATCAGGCCGAAGGTCGGCGCGAGCGTGGCGGCGTCGAACCGTTCGGCGACGGCGCGATCGGCGATCAGGCCGGCGGCGCTGGAGTGCCGGCCGGCGACGGTGGACAGGACGGGCGGTGAGACTGAGAGATTCTTCATGGTGTTTTGACGCGCCAGCGTCCCGTTCGGTTCCACTTTCTCCCGCGGCGCGTCGCGTTACGCTTGCTCGCCATGGACGACGGAACCCTGGAACTGACCGTGGTGGACCACCCGTTGGTCCGGACACGACTCACCGCGCTGCGCGATGAGCGCACCCCGAATGCGCAGTTCCGGACACTTCTGACGCAGCTGTCGTCGCACCTGATCTACGCGGCGACGGCCGAGCACGACACCGCGCCGGTCATGGTGAACACGCCGATCGGGCCGTTCGAGGGCGCTGAACTCGCCCGGCCGCCGCTGCTGGTGCCCGTCCTGCGCGCCGGTCTGGGCATGCTGGACGCGGCGATGAACCTGCTCCCGGAGGCGCAGGTCGGGTTCGTCGGCGTCGCCCGCGACGAGCAGACCGCCCGGCCGCACGAATACCTGGTGTCCCTCCCGGAGAACCTGTCCGGACGTCCCGTCCTGGTGCTCGACCCGATGCTGGCGACCGCCGGATCGATGCGGCACACCCTGGAGGTCCTGGACCGGCGCGGCGCCGACGACGTGACCGCGATCTGCGTGATCGGCGCGCGGGAGGGCGTGGCGGCGCTGCGGGAAGCCGCCGCCACCCGCTCGCCTCGCCGGTTGCGGCTGGTGATCGGCGCGATCGACGACGGCCTCAACGAGCAGTCGTACATCGTGCCGGGCCTCGGCGATGCCGGCGACCGGCTGTTCGGCCCGCGGAACTTCTGACGGGCTCAGTTCACCCAGGAGTCCAGCATCGGCTCGTTCGCCACGGTGCTGCCGCCGTCGGTGATGACCAGCGCGGACGGCGACACGAGGTACTGGGTGGCCCCGTTGGTCGCGGTGAACGACGACCCCGAGCGCGTCGGATACCCGACCTCGATGGTGTTCCCGTCGGCGTAGCCCTTGTAGTAGTAGCGCCCGGTCTGGTCGCCGACCTGGCAGATCACGACGAGGGAGCGGTTGGTGCGGCCGATGAAGACCGCCGGGTCCTCGCCGACGTTGCAGCGCGGGCCGGAGTAGAAGCCGTGGATGTCCGCGCCGGTCACCGAGACCGGGGAGCCGGTGACCACCGTCGGGGGCGTGGTGGTCACGGTGGTCGTCGCGGGCGGCACGGTGGTCTCCGCGGCGGTGCCGCCCGGCCGGTGCTCGGTCACCGTGGTGACCGCGCCGGGCTGCGCGGCGTCGTCGTTCTTCTGATGGCCGCCGAATCCGCCGCGCAGGGCGACGACGATCAGCACGATCACCGCGACGGCCGCGACCCCCGCGGCGAGGCCGGCGAGGATCTGCGGCGTCCGGTTCGGGCGCTGCGGGGGATAGCCGCCCGGGTACGCGCCGGGATACCCGGCCGGGTAGGCGTGCGGCTGGGTGTAGTCGCCGCTGTACGGCGGCGGCGCGCTCTGCGGCTGCGTGTACGCGTCGGATGTCGGCCCGATCTGGGTCGGTTCGTACGGATGCGGATGATTCGGGTCGGTCACGGCGTTCCCCTCTCTGACAGCGTCCCGTCCGGAAGCCCGGCCAGGACCGCCGACAGCAGTCCGGCGAGCGCCTCCGCGGGCCGCTGGTCCCCAGGCGGTACGGCCGCCTCCCCGTAGTACTTGAGTTTCGGTTCGGTCCCGCTCGGGCGGGCGACGATCCGCACGGTGATCCCCGACCGATCACGACCGGCCAATTCTACGGCGTCGGTGTGCGGACCGGGGCCGCCGGCGGCCAGATCAGCCACGACGACCGGCACACCCGCGAGCGCGGCAGGCGGGTCGCGGCGCAGCCCGGCCATCAGGGCCGCGAGGTCCGCCTGCCGTTCGACACGCAGACTCCGCTGCGCGGTGACCCGCCGGCCGTAGGCGGTCATCAGTTCCTCCAGCGCGGCCGCCAGATCGCTGCCGGCCCGCGTGCGGGCCGCGGCGAGTCGTGCCAGGGCCACCGCGGCGCTGATGCCGTCCTTGTCGCGGACGGCATCCGGGTCGACGCAGTGCCCGAGCGCCTCCTCATAGGCGTAGACCAGCGGTTCCCCGGCCTGCACCAGCCATTTGAAACCGGTCAGCGTGCGCACCGAGCGCGCGCCGCGCGCCTCGGCGATCGCGCCGGCGAGAGTGCCGGACACGATCGACGACGCCACCACCGGTGCGCGGCCGTGCCGGCCGGCGGCCTGCCGCTCGTCGAGGATCGCAGCGGTGAGCAGGGCGCCGGTCTCGTCGCCGGTCAGCATCCGCCATTCGCCGTCGCGGCCGGGTACGCCGACGGCGCACCGGTCGGCGTCCGGGTCGAGGGCGATCGCCAGGTCGGCGCGGCGGTCGGCGGCCAGCGACAGCAGCAGGTCCGTGGCGCCGGGCTCCTCTGGGTTGGGAAAGGCGACGGTGGGGAAGTCGGGATCCGGTTCGGCCTGTGCGGCGACGACGTGGACATCGCCGAATCCGCTGCGCCGCAGGGCCTCGACGGCGAGCGCGCCGCCCACACCGTGCAGCGGGGTCAGCGCGATCCGCAGCGGGGTGGTCTCCGGCGCGCCGAAGCGCGCGTCGAGCCGGGCCAGGTAGTCGTCGCGGACGGCGCGGGCCCGGGCGTCGGGCTCGACGGGTACGCGTGGAATGTCCGCGGCGGGCGGGGCCGCCGCGATGCACGCCTCGATCTCGCGGTCGGCCGGCTCGATCAGCTGCGCGCCGCCGTCCAGGTACACCTTGAAGCCGTTGTCGCGCGGCGGGTTGTGCGAGGCGGTGATCATCACCCCGGCCACCGCCCCGAGCCGGCGGGTTGCGAAGGCCACGAGCGGGGTGGGGCCGGGTACGGGCAGGGCGACGACGTCGAAGCCGGCGGCGGCGAAGGTCTGCGTCGTCGCCGCGAAGAAGTCCTCGGAACCGTGGCGCGCATCGCGTCCGACGACGACGGCGCCGCCCGCCGCGTGGCGCCGGCGCAGCCAGTCCGCGAGGCCCGCGGTGGCCCGGGTGACGGTCTCGACGTTCATGGCGTCCGGGCCGTCGCCGACCGGTCCGCGCAGGCCGGCGGTGCCGAAGTGGAGCGTCACCGCGAGTCCATCGCGGCCACGACGTCGGCCAGCAGCTCACCCATCCGGCTCGCCGACGCCGCGCCGACCGCCAGCACCTCGGCGTGATTCAGCGGCTCGCCGGTGATGCCCGCGGCGAGGTTGGTCACCAGTGAGATGCCCATGACGTCGATGCCGGCGGCCCGTGCCGCGATCGTCTCGTGCACCGTGGACATGCCCACCAGGTCGGCGCCGACGGCGCCGAGCATCCGGATCTCCGCCGGGGTCTCGTACTGCGGGCCGGGCAGTCCCGCGTACACGCCCTCCCGCAGGTCCGGGTCGACGGAGCGGGCCAGTGCGCGCAGGGCGGGCGCGTAGGCGTCGACCATGTTCACGAACTGTGCGCCGGACAGCGGGGAGCGGCCGGTCAGGTTGAGTTGGTCGCTGATGAGGACGGGTTCGCCGACCCGCAGTCCCGGGGCGATCCCGCCGGCGGCGTTGGTCAGCACCACGGTGTGGCAGCCGGCGGCGGCCGCGGTCCGGACCGGGTGGACCACCCGGGCCAGGTGGTGACCCTCGTAGGCGTGGACCCGTCCCAGCAGGACCAGGACCCGCTTGGTGCCGATCCGGACCGAGCGCACGGTGCCGCGGTGACCCTGCGCGGTCGGCGGCGTGAAGCCGGGCAGCCGGGACATCGGGACCTCGGCGACCGGCGGCCCGAGGGCGTCCGCGGCCGGCGCCCATCCGGAGCCGAGGACGATCGCGACATCGTGTCTGCCGCAGTCGGTTTCGGCGGAGATGGTGGCCGCCGCCGCGGCGGCCGCGGCGTCTGGATCGACGGTGGGGTCCATGGTGATCACCCTAAAGGGCAAGGGGTGGATCGAGCAGCGATAGAGTCTCTGCCATGCCGTATCTGAACGTGACCGACGACGCCGCCGAGGTCTTCCTGGGCACCGCGGGCGTCGAACTCGATGAGAACAATCCGGAGAATCGCTTCTCGCCGGCGTGGCTCGACGCCGTGGGCGCCACCCTCGACGAGGCCGTCGCCGCGAACAAGCCGATCATCCTCAGCGCGACCGGAAAGTTCTTCAGCAACGGTCTCGATACCGACTACGTCGCCGCGGCACCGGGCGAGCTTCCGGCGTACCTCGATCGCGTCCATGCGCTGTACACCCGGGTGCTGACCCTTCCGGCCCCGACGATCGCCGCCGTCAACGGCCACGCCTTCGGGGCCGGCGCCATGCTGGTCCTCTGCGCCGACCACCGGGTGATGCGGACCGAGCGGGGCTTCTGGTCGTTGCCCGAGGCCGCCCTGACCATGCCTTTCACCCGCGGTATGGCCGCCCTCGTGCGCACCCGCACTCCGGACGCCACGGCCACCGAGGCGATGCTGACCTCGCGCCGCTACGGCGCCGCCGATGCGGTCGCCGCCGGAGCCGTGGACGAGTCCGTCGGGGTGGAGTCGCTGCTGGACCGCGCCCGCGAGGTGGCCCGCGAGCGCGCCGGGCTGGTCGGCCCGAACCAGGCGACCATCAAGCGCGGCCTGCGCGGCCCGCTGCTGGAGGCCCTCGCCGTGCCGACGCCGCCGTCTCTGCTCTGATGACCGCCGGAGGAGTCGACGCCGGAATCAGTGCCTGGCTCGAGGCGAACCTCGGCCGGGTGATCGCCTGGCGCCGCGAGATCCACGCGAACCCGGAGCTCTCGATGGCCGAGTTCGCCACGACGGCGAAGGTCGTCGACGTGCTCACCGGCGCGGGGCTCTCGCCCGTCGTGCTGCCCAAGGGCACCGGCGTGGTGTGCGACTTCGGACCGGCCGACCGGCCGCGCATCGGCCTGCGCGCCGACCTCGACGGGCTGCCGATCCCGGAGCAGACCGGTCTGCCGTTCACCTCGCGCGTCGACGGCGTCTCGCACTCGTGCGGGCACGACGCGCACAGCGCGATCCTGATGGGCGTCGGCTGCCTGCTGGCCGGCCGCACCGACCTGCCGTTCGGGGTGCGCCTGATCTTCCAGGCCGCCGAGGAGGTGATGCCGGGCGGTGCGCTCGACGCGATCGACGCCGGCGTCACCGACGGCCTGGCGCGCATCTTCGCGCTGCACTGCGATCCGCACCTGCAGGTCGGTACCGTCGGGCTGCGGTCCGGGCCGCTCACCTCGGCCGCCGACCGGCTCGAGGTGCACCTGCGCGGTCCGGGCGGCCACACCTCGCGTCCGCACCTGACCAGCGACCTCATCTACGCGATGGGCACGCTCATCACCGGTCTGCCCGGCGTCCTGGCCCGCCGCATCGATCCGCGTTCGGGCACCGTGATGAGCTGGGGCGCGGTGCATTCCGGTGACGCCCCCAACGCGATCCCGCAGGAGGGGCGGCTGCGCGGCACCGTCCGCACCGGCGACCACGCGATCTGGGACGACATGGAGCCGCTGGTGCGCAGCGTCGTCGGCGAACTGGTCGCACCGCTCGGCGTCAGCTACGACCTGACCTACGTGCGGGGCGTCCCGCCGGTGGTGAACGACGAGGGCAGCGTCGGCATGCTGCGACGATCGGTGGCCGCGATGGACCCCGCGGCCGAGGTCGACACCCCGCAGTCCCCGGGCGGCGAGGACTTCGCCTGGTACCTGGAGCACGTCCCCGGCGCGATGGCGCGGCTGGGCGTCTGGTCGGGGACCGGCCCGCAGTGCGACCTGCATCAGCCGAACTTCGACATCGACGAGCGCGCCCTCGCCGTCGGCATCGCCACGCTCGCGGGCACGGTCCTGCACGGCGGCCCGCTGCCCTGAGCATTCCCGCCGCGCATCCCGCGGCGGTGGGTCAGGACTGGTTGTCGAGCGGGTCGTCGGGACCGGGCCCCACGTTGCGCGCCTCGTGCAGGCGCAGCCGCTCCACGTAGTCGCCCGGGGCTCCGGCGATCTCGGCGGCGTCGGCCATCACGCCGAGATAGCGGGCCGACGGCAGCCCACCCTCGTAGCCGTCGATCACGTACAGCCAGGCGAGCACCGGGCCGTTCGGGGTGTCGACGCGGGCCCGGATCTTCCGGTGCACACCGAGTTCGGTGCCCTCCCAGCGGTCGAGGTTGGCCTCGTCCTCGGGCGGGACGTCGTAGAGCACCACGAAGACCCGCGCGTCGGGGTCGTCCCGGTCCTCGGTGACGGTGGCCAGCGAGCCCTCCCAGCCGATGTCGTCGCCGGCGAACGTCAGTCGCCAGCCGTGCAGCCAGCCGGTGGACGACATCGGCGAGTGCGGAGCCCGCTGCAACATCTGTGCGGGGTCCATGTTCGACGCATACGCGGCATAGATGGGCACGCGAAAAGCCTAGGTGATCCCCGCGGCGGACGGAACTGCGCGTCCATCCGCGCCACCGGATAAGTTGGACGCGGACATATTGGTGTGGAAGTCGAGGAGTGGTGTCGTGGCGCGGATCGTGATCATCGGAGGCGGGCCCGCCGGCTATGAGGCGGCGCTCGCCGGAGCGGCCTACGGCGCCGACATCACGCTGATCGACTCGGACGGGATCGGCGGCGCCTGCGTGCTGTTCGACTGCGTGCCGAGCAAGACCTTCATCGCGTCGACCGGGGTGCGCACCGAGGTCCGCAAGGCGCATGATCTCGGCATCGACATCGACGCCGGGTCCGCGCTGGTCACCCTCCCGCAGATCCACCAGCGGGTGAAGGATCTCGCCTTCGCGCAGTCCGCGGACATCCGGGCGCGCCTGGTCAGCGAGGGCGTGCGCATCATCAACGCGTACGGCGCGCTCTCCGCGACGCAGCCGGGCAACGGCGCTCACGAGGTGATCGCGACGCATGCGGACGGGTCCACGGAAACCCTGGAGGGCGACGTGGTGCTCATCGCGACCGGCGCCTCCCCGCGCGAGCTGCCCGACGCGAAGCCGGACGGCGAGCGCATCCTCAGCTGGCGGCAGCTGTACGACCTGGACGAGCTGCCCGAGCACCTGATCGTCGTCGGTTCCGGTGTGACCGGCGCGGAATTCGTCCACGCCTACACCGAGCTCGGCGTGAAGGTGACCCTGGTGTCCAGCCGTGACCGCGTGCTCCCGCACGAGGACGAGGATGCGGCACTGGTCCTGGAAGAGGCGTTCGCCGAGCGCGGCGTCACCCTGATCAAGCACGCCCGCGCCGACCGGGTGACGCGCCGGGGCGACGAGGTGACCGTGGAACTGGCCGACGGCCGGACGGTGACCGGCTCGCACGTGCTGATGACGGTGGGCTCGATCCCGAACACCGCGCACCTCGGTCTGGCCGGTGCCGGGGTGGCCACCGACCGCGGCGGCTACATCACCGTCGACCGCGTCTCGCGCACCTCGGTGCCGGGGATCTACGCGGCCGGCGACTGCACCGGACTGCTGCCGCTGGCCTCGGTGGCCGCCATGCAGGGCCGCATCGCGATGTACCACTCGCTGGGCGAGGGCGTGAGCCCGCTCCGGCTGAAGACCGTGGCCTCGGCCATCTTCACCCGGCCGGAGATCGCCACCGTCGGCGTCTCGCAGAAGGCGATCGACGCCGGGGAGTACCCCGCGCGCACGGTCATGCTGCCGCTGGCGACCAATCCGCGGGGCAAGATGAGCGGCCTGCGACGCGGCTTCGTCAAGATCTTCTGCCGCCCCGCGACGGGTGTGGTGATCGGCGGCGTCATCGTGTCGCCGAACGCGTCCGAGCTGATCCTGCCGATCGCGCTCGCCGTGGAGAACAAGCTGCAGGTCTCCGACCTGGCACACACCTTCTCGGTGTATCCGTCGCTGACCGGGTCGATCACTGAGGCCGCGCGCCAGCTGGTGCGGCACGACGACCTCGACTGACCCGGTGACTCCGGGCCAGGCGCCCGGGAACGGGCAGGCCGGCACGTGGCGCCGGCTCTTCCACCGCGATCACCGTGCGCCGGTGATCGTGCTGGCCGGCGGCGTCGGCCTGTTCGCGACCAACACCTATGTGACGACGAGTCTGCTGCCGAGTGCCGTCGCCGAGATCGGCGGCGAGAAGCTGTACGCGTGGACGATGACCGTCTTCGTGGTCTCCGCGGTGATCAGCTCGATGCTGGTGAGCCGCTCGCTCGAACGACTGGGCGGCAGGTCGTCGTATCTGCTGGGCTTCGGGGTCTTCGCGGCCGGCACCGTGATCACCGCGGCCGCGCCCACCATGCCCGTCATGCTGGTGGGCCGCTGCGTGCAGGGGCTCGCGGCCGGGTTACTGGCCGGCCTGGGCTTCGCGGTGCTCCGTCTGGTGCTGCCGGAGCAGTTGTGGCAGCGGGCGGTGGCGCTGATGTCGGCGATGTGGGGCGTCGGCAATCTCCTCGGCCCGGTGATCGGCGGATTCTTCGCGCAGATCGGCTGGTGGCGCGGTGCGTTCGTTTTCCTGGCCGTGGGATCGGTGGCGCTCGCGGTGCTCACTCTCACCTCGCTGCCGGCGGCGGCGTCGCGGGGCGAGTCGCCCGGCGAGGGCGTGCCCTGGCTGGCGCTGGTGCTGCTGGCGAGCGCTGCGCTGCTGGTGAGCGTCGCCTCGATCGAGTCGTCACCGCTGCTGGTCGCGGTCCTGGTGGTCGCCGCCTCGGGGGTGGCCGCGGCATTCGTGATCCGGGAACGGACGACGTCGGGGCCGCGTGTGCTGCCCGAGTCGACGTATCGCGGGCGTTCGCCGTTGCGCTGGATCTACGCCTCGATCGCCGTGCTCACCCTCGCCTCGACCATCGAGACCTTCATTCCGCTGTTCGGTCAGCGGCTGGGCGGGATGTCGCCGCTGGTCGCCGGCTTCCTCGGGGCGGCGATCTCGTGGGGCTGGACCGTCGGTTCCATCGCCAGCTCGAACGTCGACGGCGATCGCGGGAAGAAGCTGGTGCGGGTGGCGGGGCCGCTGACGGTGTCGGCGGGCCTCCTCGGCTACGGCGCCCTGCAGATCGCGGCGCCGTCGGGCGCGATCCAGGCGGGCTGGTACCTGGCGCTGTTCGTCTCCGGCTGCGGGATCGGCATGGCGATGGCACACTGGCTCACCGCCGGACTCAAGGTGGCGGCCCAGCCGCGCGAGGCCGCGCGGGTGTCGGCCGGGATGAACACCGCGCAGCTGATCGCGACGGCCTTCGGGTCGGCGCTGGCCGGTCTGCTGGTCGCTCTTGGCGGGCCGTCGCTGCTAGGCTCGGCGCGGGTGCTCAGCTTCGGCTACGCCGTGATCGGTGTGGTGGCCGTCGGTATCGCGGTGCGCGAGTTCACCGTGGCGCGTCGTTCCGGGCCGCCCCCGGCACCGGCCGTTAGCGACGTGCCGCCTATCGTTCGGCGGCGAGAAGCTCGTCGATCTGGTTGATGGCCGACGTCGCGCCCTCGACCATGCCCATGTCGAGCACCTTCTGCAGGCTCTCGGCGTCGGTGTACGTCCCGGTGTAGACCGCGCGCGTGACGCCGTCGTGCTCGGTGAACGTGTAGACGTTCTTCGAGACCGGCATCGAGGCGACCGGGTTCAGGTTGGCGTCGGCGAACCCGTCGTCGAAGGCGAACGAGTTCGGGGCGTCGACCGCGGTGATCCGCCACCAGCCGCCGAACCGCTCGCCGTCCGGGCCGGTCATGTAGTACGTGCAGAGGGTGCCGGGCGTCAGGTCGTGCTCGACGAAGGTCGCGGGGTGACTGGGCGGGCCCCAGATGCGTTCCAGCTGCCGGGCGTCGGCGTAGATCTGCCAGACCCGCTCGCGCGGGGCGGCGAACTCGGCGGTGATGGTCAGGGTGAAGGTGTCGGGGTCGTGGGTGACATCGATGACGGGCATGACGGGCTCCTGGTCAGGGTGATGGGGAAGGGGTGGATTCGGGATGCGGGGGATCGGGGTGCGGGGGATCGGCGGCGAGCAGTTCGTCGACCCGGGTGATCCGGCCGCGCCAGATCTGTTCCAGGTCGCCGAGCATGCCGCGCACCGACCGCACAGCGGCGACGTCGCCCGAGGCCATCTGCTGCCGGCCGCTGCGCCGTTTGGTCAGCAGTCCGGCACGTTCGAGGACGGCGACGTGCTTCTGTACCGCGGCGAAGGTCATGTCGTAGTGCTCCGCCAGTGCGGTGACCGAGTGTTCCCCGGCCAGCACGCGCCGCAGGATGTCGCGGCGGGTCCGGTCGGCCAGGGCGTGGAACAGGGCATCGGCCCGGTCCTCGTCCTCGTCGGTCACCACCTCAATATACAACCATCTGGTTGTATGTCAATGAGTGGCAGCGCCGAGGTTTCGTTTCGCGGCGTGCGTGGCATCCCCGATCTTCGGTGCGGATCACCCTGAACTTCCGCGCGGGCTCTCGACGCCGCACGGGCCGACCGATTGGCTGAGACCCGAAGCCGAGTCCGGCCGCCCTCGACCGTCAGGAACGCGATGACCACCTCCGCCACTGCCGCCGAGTCCGGCCGGATCGCGTGGACTTGGGTCCTGCTCTCCTCTCTCGCGGTCGCCGCGTTCGCCGTCGCCCCGTACCTGACGGCGAATCTGCGGGAACTCGCCGACTCGTCGTCGGGCAGCGTGGCCGGCAACTACGTGAACGCCGCACCGGCGATCCGGATCGCGTTCTACACGCACATCGGCGGCGGTGGGTGCGCGCTGATCCTGGGTCCGCTGCAGTTCTGGCGCGGGCTTCGCACCCGGTGGCCCGCAGTGCACCGCTGGACAGGCAAGGCCTATCTGACCGCGGTCGGTGCCGGTGGGCTGGCGGGTCTGGTGATCGCGCCGTGCACGGATGCCGGATTGATCGGGACACTCGGTTTCGGCGTACTGGCACTGCTCTGGCTGACGACCGGCGCGCTGGGCTATCGGGCGATCCGGCGGGGCGACGTCGCGGCGCACCGCGCGGCGGTGACGCGGAACTTCGCGCTCACCTACGCGGGCGTGACCCTGCGGCTCTGGCTGCTGCTGTTGACGGCGTCACAGGTGCCGTTCGGCACCGCCTACCTGATCGTGCCGTTCCTCTGCTGGGTGCCCAATCTGGTGGTCGCCGAGTGGCTGATCGTGCGCCGGGGTCTACCGCGGTGAGCGGGCCCGGCGGTCAGCCGAGCCAGGCCTTCGCGGCCGCGACGAGAGCCTTGGCGCCGACGGTGATCGTCGGCTCGATCACCGGCGCGTACTCGGCCGAGTGATTCGACGGCAACTCGGCCAGTACCTTCATCAGCTCGGCCGGGGGAGCGAACAGCTTCGGATCGGCGCCGCCGAGGAACCAGTACACCGACGGCACGCCGGCCGCGCGGCCGAAGACCCCGAAGTCCTCCGAACCGGTGCCCGGCGGCACCGGCAGGGCGATCGGGCCGAGGCGTTCGGTCCACGAGGCGACCACCTTGGCGGTGGCGTCATCGTCGTTGACGGTGGCCGGCGCCCCGTAGAGGGTGGTGATCTCCGGCATCCGCTCGGCGCCGGCGGCCTGTGCCTCGGCGTTCACGATCCGGGTGATGGAGGCGAGCACGCTGTCCCGGACATCCGGGTCGTAGGTGCGCACCGACATCTTCAGCGTCGCCGTCTCCGGGATGATGTTGTTCTTGGTCCCGGCCTCGACCACACCGATGGTGACCACGGCCTGATCGCCGGCGGCCACCTCGCGCGAGACGATGGTCTGCAGCCGCATGATGGTCGACGCGGCCATCACGACCGGATCGACGGTGGTCTCCGGGCGGGAGCCGTGCCCGCCCTTGCCGAACAGGGTGATCTCCAGGGCATCGCTGGCCGCCAGGATCGGACCCGGCTTGTAGAACACCATCCCGGCGGGGCCGGGGGCCACGTGCTGGCCGAGCACGACGTCCGGCCGCGGTACCCGGTCGAGGAGGTCATCGGCGATCATCGCCCGTGCGCCGGAGAGATTCTCCTCGGCCGGCTGGAAGACGGTGACGACGGTGCCCGACCAATCGTCGCGGTTCGCGGCGAGGTCGCGGGCGGCACCGATCAGCGCGGTCACATGCATGTCGTGCCCGCACGCGTGCATGACGGGCACCGTCTCGCCGTCGGCGTCGACCGCGTGCGCGGTGCTGGCATAGTCCAGCCCGGTGTTCTCGGCGACCGGCAGGGCATCCATGTCGGCCCTGAGCCAGACGACCGGGCCATCGTTGTTGCGGAGGATCCCCACCACGCCGTGGCCGCCGATGTGCTCGATCACCTCGTAGCCGGTCTCGGTGAGATCGGCCGCCACGATGCCCGCCGTTCGTTCTTCCTGACCGGCCAGCTCCGGATGCCGGTGCAGGTCGATGTAGATGTCTTTCAGGTCAGTCATGTCTCAGGCTTTCGGTTGGTGGGAAGTCGTCAGAAGACGAGGAACTGCATGCCGAGACCGATGGCGACGGCGAACGCGGACGACAGCAGCATGGGGACCAGGAACGAGCCGTTGATCAGGATCGAGCCCTGCTTGGTGGAGCCCGTCTTGTCCGTCATGATGCACGCCTGACCGAGGCCGCCCATCGATGCCAGCAGATTGTTGCCGCCGGCCGCGCCGAGCATGCCGGCCGCGGGACCGACGCCGAGTCCGGCGGTCAGGGCGATCGGCAGCAGGACGGAGACCGACGCGACCTGGCTCTGGATGAGGGCCGCGAGCACGAACAGAATCACCGCGAACAGTGCCACCGAGACGCCGATCGAACTCTCCACGAAGGAGGTGATCTCCTTCATGTGGTCGTTGATGATGGTGCCGGCGAGCACCGGCACCGCGAGCAGCAGCAGCGCGGCGATCACGCCGGTGCCGATCATCGACTCGCTCAGCACCTCCGGCGTCTTGACCTTGCACATGACCATGATCAGGCCCGCCGCGGCGAACATGACGATCGGAATCATGAAGCTCATCGAGACGTGCGTCTCGACCACCGAGCCGTCCTCCAGGGACTTCGAATAGGTGGGACGCAACTTCTCGAAGAAGCCGAGGACCACACCCAGGACGACGGCGATCAGGAAGATGTAGGCGCTCCACGAGGCGCGCTCCCGCAGCGGCGGCAGGTCGTCGTCGACGAGCGGTGCGGGCGGCTCCACCTCGCCGGCCGCCAGTCGGCGCTGGTACTCCGGATCGTCGTCCAGCTCCTTGCCGTAGCGGGACATGATGAGCGAGGTGAGGACGGTGGCGATCAACGACGCCGGGACCGTCACCGCGAGCAGTTTGCCGAGCCCGACGTGCTCGCCCTGCTTCTCGGCGATGTTGATGAAGACGTAGGTGATCGCGGCGACGGGGCTCGACATCAGCGCCAGCTGACACACCGCGTTGGCGGTCGCGAGAATGCGTTCGGGCCGGATCTTGGCCGAGTACGACACCCGATACATGATCGGGATCAGGGCGAAGGTGATGTTGCCGGTGCCGGACATCACGGTGAACAGCCAGACGATCAGCGGGCCGACCACCGGAATCGCCTTGGGGTGCTTGCCCATCGCCTTCCCCGCGATCCGGACGAGGAAGTCCATCCCGCCGGCGGCACTCATCGCCGCCGAGGCCACGATCACGGCGAGGATGATGAAGATGGCGGTGATGGGCGGCGAGCCGGGCTGCAGCCGCAGGGCCTCGACCAGGATGAATACCGAGACACCGGACATGCCGATGAGGGCGAGTGGCCCGTAGCGGGCGCCCACGGCCAGCGGTGCGAGGAACAGCAGGATCTCGATGATGAGCTTGAAGATTTCCACGACGAAGCGCTCCTCGGGGGATGAGGTCAGGGACGGCGAGAGAAGCCGTCGCCGTATTGTGTCCCGCCGGCGCGGTGCGCGGGGAGCGCTTCGGGGACGCTAGGGACGTACGACCCCTGTCCCGGCCGCACGCGGCACAGAAACCACGTTTCCCTGGCACAGAATGAACGATTCGTGTCCCGCGGGGAGCACGGGGCGCTCCCGGTGGGGGAGCGCTGTGTCGGCTCGTGGACTACGCCAGATCGTACGAGTGGGTGACGGCGCGGTTCCAGCCGTCGTACAGGCGGGCGCGCTCGTCGTCGTCCATGGCCGGAGTCCAGCGTTTGCCCTCGGCCCAGTTGGTGCGGATGTCGTCCGGGCTCTCCCAGAAACCGACCGCCAGGCCGGCGGCGTACGCCGCGCCCAGCGCGGTGGTCTCGGTGACCTGCGGCCGAACCACCGGAACGCCGAGCAGGTCGGACTGGAACTGCATCAGCAGGTCGTTCCCGACCATGCCGCCGTCCACCTTCAGCGTGGTCAGGGCGACGCCGGAGTCGGCCTCCATCGCCTCGATCACCTCGCGAGTCTGGTAGGCGCTGGCCTCCAGGACCGCACGGGCGATGTGCCGCTTGTCGGCGAACCGGGTGAGTCCGACGATCACGCCGCGCGCATCCGGCCGCCAGCGCGGGGCGAACAGGCCGGAGAAGGCCGGGACGAAGTAGACGCCGCCGTTGTCCGGGACCGCGGCCGCCAGGGATTCGACGTCGGCGGCGGTGGGGATCAGGCCCAGATTGTCGCGCAGCCACTGGACCAGCGAGCCGGTGACCGCGATCGAGCCCTCCAGGGCGTAGCGCGCGGGTTCATCGCCCAGCCGGTAGCAGACCGTGGTCAGCAGGCCGTGCTCGCTGAAGACCGGCTCGGTACCGGTGTTCAGCAGCAGGAAGTTGCCGGTGCCGTAAGTGTTCTTCGCCTCGCCCGGGGTCAGGCAGGCCTGCCCGAAGGTGGCCGCCTGCTGATCGCCCAGGATGCCGCCAAGCGGAACCTCCGGGAACGACCCGCGGGTGCGCAGCGAGGCCAGGACCGCGGAACTGGAGGTGATCTCCGGGAGCATCGACATCGGGATGGCGAGGTCGGCGCAGATCTGCGGGTCCCAGTCCAGCGTGCGCAGGTCCATCAGCAGGGTGCGGGAGGCGTTGGTGACGTCGGTGAGGTGCCGACCGCCGTCGACGCCGCCGGTCATGTTCCACGCCAGCCAGCTGTCGATGGTGCCGAAGCACAGCTCGCCGCGCTCGGCGCGGGCGCGGGCGCCGTCGACGTTGTCCAGGATCCAGCGCACCTTGGGGCCGGCGAAGTAGGTCGACAGCGGGAGGCCGGTCCGGGCGCGGTAGCGGTCGACGCCCTCGTCGCCGGCCAGCTCCTCGCAGAGGGCGGCGGTCCGGGTGTCCTGCCACACGATGGCGTTGTGAACGGGCTCGCCGGTGGTGCGATCCCAGACGACGGTGGTCTCGCGCTGGTTGGTGATGCCGCACGCGGCGATGTCGGAGGTGTTCACCTGGGAGGCCGCCAGGACCGCCGCCGCGACGCGCCGGGTGTTGCGCCAGATCTCCATCGGATCGTGCTCCACCCACCCGGCGCGCGGAAAGATCTGCCGGTGTTCCACCTGCTCGGTGGCGATCACCTGACCGCGGCGGTCGAAGATGATCGCGCGCGTGGACGTGGTGCCCTGGTCGATCGCGGCGACGTAGCGGGGAGCGGCGGAGCCGGTGGGCGTCATCACGGGAGTCAGTGTGCCACGCGGGCTATTACTCTCCGGTAGAATTTCGGCGTGTCCAACGAGCATCGCGAGGAACGACCGGCAGACCTGGGACCCGCACAGCGGGCGCAGGCGTGGCAGCGGCTGACCGACGAGGAGTTCGATCTCGTCGTGATCGGCGGCGGCGTGGTCGGCGTCGGCACCGCGCTCGACGCGGCGACGCGCGGACTGCGCGTGGCCCTCGTCGAGGCCCGCGACATCGCCTCCGGAACGTCGAGCCGGTCGTCCAAGATGTTCCACGGCGGCCTGCGCTACCTGGAGCAGCTGGAGTTCGGTCTGGTCCGGGAGGCGCTGCGCGAACGCGAGCTCTCGCTCAGCCTGCTGGCCCCGCATCTGGTGAAGCCGCTGCCCTTCCTCTTCCCGATCACCAAGCGTTTCTGGGAACGGCCCTACATCGCCGCGGGCCTGTTCCTGTACGACCGGATGGGCGGCGCCAAGTCGGTCCCCGGCCAGAAGCACGTCTCCCGGTCCGGCGCGCACCGCATCGCGCCCAGTCTGCGGCGCGGCGCCCTGGTCGGCGGCATCCGCTACTACGACACGGTGGTCGACGACGCCCGGCACAGCCTCACCCTGGCCCGGACGGCCGCGCACTACGGCGCCGTGGTCCGCACCTCGACCCAGGCCGTCGGCTTCCTTACCGAGGGCGACCGCGTCACCGGCGTCAAGCTCCGGGACAGCGAGACCGGGGAGACCACGCAGGTTCGCGCGCACTGCGTGGTGAACGCGGCCGGTGTCTGGACCGACGAGGTGCAGAAACTGTCCGGCCAGCGCGGTCACTTCCGGGTGCGGGCCTCCAAGGGCGTGCACATCGTGGTGCCGCGCGATCGCATCGTCAGCGAGACCGCGATCATCCTGCGCACCGCGAACTCGGTGTTGTTCGTGATCCCGTGGGAGACCCACTGGATCATCGGCACCACCGACACCGATTGGAACCTGGACCTCGCGCACCCGGCGGCGACCCGCGCCGACATCGACTATCTCCTTCAGCGGGTCAACGCCGAACTGGTGACCGAGCTGACCCACGACGACATCGAGGGCGTGTACGCGGGCCTGCGGCCGCTGCTGGCCGGGGAGGACGAATCGACCTCGGCCCTCTCCCGTGAGCACGCCGTCGCCGCGGTCGCGCCCGGGCTGATCTCCATCGCCGGCGGCAAATACACCACCTACCGCGTGATGGGTGCCGACGCCGTCGACGCGGCCGCCGAGTACATCCCGGACCGGGTCGGCAAGTCGGTCACCGAGCGGGTGCCGCTGATGGGCGCCGACGGCTACTTCGCGCTGGTCAACCAGTGTGAGCACCTCGGCGAGCACTACGGCCTGCACCCGTACCGGGTCCGCCGCCTGCTCAACCGCTACGGCTCGATGCTCGACGACGTGCTCGCGCTCGCCGCCGACGACCCGTCGCTGCTGCAGCCGATCGACGCCGCGCCGCAGTATCTGCGCGTCGAGGTGGTGTACGCCGCGCGCTTCGAGGCCGCGCTGCACCTGGAAGACGTGCTGGCCCGCCGGACCCGGATCGCCATCGAGTACGCGCATCGCGGTGCCGACTGCGCCCGGGAGGTGGCCGGGCTCATCGCCCCGATCCTCGGGTGGAGCGAGGAGAAGCGGGAGTGGGAGATCGAGAACTACTGCGCGCGGGTGGAGGCGGAGATCGCCTCGCAGCGCCAGCCGGACGACGAGTCGGCGGACGCCCTGCGGGTGGCGGCGCCGGAGGCGCGCCGGGAGATCCTCGAACCGGTGCCGGTGCCGGAGTAGGCCCTAGGGCTCTTGTCCGCGCGACGGCTGCGCGACCAGGATTATCCGCATAGGGTTCTATTGACGAATCGGCGGAAGAGGAGCCATGGAAGCGATCACCGCGCTGGATGCGGATCAGTGCTGGAATCTGTTGAGCGAGAGCGTGTTCGGGCGATTGGCGTTGAGCGTCGACGGTGAGCCGGAGATCTTCCCGGTCAACGCGTACGCCCATGACGGCAAGATCCTCTTCCGCACCGGTGAGGGCACCAAGCTGTCCGAGATCGCGGTGAACGGACGCGTGGCCTTCGAGACCGACGGCTTCACCAGCAAGATCGGCTGGAGCGTCGTCGCCAAGGGCACCGCGCGGATCCTGACCGGCACCAAGGAGATCCAGGAGGCCGACCAGCTGCCGCTGAAGCCCTGGGTGCCGACCCTCAAGATGAACTACGTCGAGATCGACGTCGCCGAGATCACCGGGCGTCGTTTCAAGTTCGGCCCGGAGCCCGACCGCTACCCGGTGTAGCGCACGGCCGCTCGCTCAGCGGTAGTACTTCTCGAACTGTGCGGGCATGACGGTGCCGGGCGGCAGCGGGATACCCGAGGGCGCGCGGACCGGCCGGACCTTGATCGCCGGCGCGGAGGGCGTCATGCAGCTCATCCGCGGGGTTCCGGTCCGCAACAGCGAATCGATCAGCGCCCACATCGACGGGGCGACGTTCAGCGTCGTGTGGACGATCGGGTCGTTCGGGCACAGATCCTGGGTCACAATGTTGCGATAGTCGCCGAGGCCGGTCATCAGGTTGATCCAGAACGGCGCGGCTTCCTCTTCGCGCAGCGTCGTCACGTTGTAGTAGGTGATACCGGGCAACGCCTGCGTCGGAGTGTTCAGCGCGGTGATGTCCGCGCCGCCCATCGCCTGTTCCAGGCAGGCCGGAGTGGGGTTCATCCCGCGGTACCGCGGCGGCAGGTACTGCATCCGGTCCGCGGGCGGGCACTTTCCCTGGCGCAGCCAGTACGACTGGTACGGGGAACCGAGGACCATCCCGGACAGGATGACGGCCTTGCGGACGAGGCGCGCGCCGCCGTAGTCCTTGAACCACATTCTTAGGTGACCCTAAGGTGGCGACTCGGCGGTCGCCGTTCACGCCGGGCCGGACAGGTCGGGATCACCGGGTCGCTTGCACGGTCGTCGTTCCCACTGCCGCTGCAGCGTTGGGTGCCGACGCGCACGATGAACCACGTCGAGATCGCCGTCGCATGGTCTTCGGCCCCCCCGATCGCCGGGCGCCGTCTCACGATCGGCCCGGCGCCCGACCGCCACCCTGTCTAGACCGTCGGGGGTGACCTCAGCCTGCGATCCCGTAGGTGCGGAGCTTGCGGTAGAGGCTCGAACGGGCCATTCCCAACTGTTCGGCCGCGGCCGATCGGTTGCCGTCATTGGTGCGCAGCGCAGAGACGATCAGATCCCGTTCTGCGGATTCGACCGGGGTGAGCATTCGCTGGGAAAACGTTTGGCAATAGCCGGGGAGGTCGCCGGCTTGGATCTCGCCGACCGGTCGTCGGCGTAGTGCGTGAACGAGTGCCTCGCGTAGCTGCGATACGTTCCGTGGCCACGAGTACCGGATGATGACGCGATGCGCCTCCGGGCTGATTCGGACCCTTCGGTCGGGGGCCAGCAAACGCAGTAGTGCCGCCGTCACATCGTCGACATCGTCGGTTCGGAAACGCAGTGGCGGGACGCTCACCGATTTGTCGAAGTGGCCGAGGATCTGCTTGAAGGGGAGGTCGGAGTCAAGGGCTGAATCTGACAGCGTGGCGATACACCAGACGGGCTGCTCCAGCTCACGGAGCGTGGTCAGGAACTTCTCGGCCTCTTCGGCGGCGTCGGTGGTGCACTGATCGATGTTGCGCAAGATGTACAGCGTCGGCGTGGTATCGGCACTGACAAGTTTCTCGATGACCGTCGGATCGTTCTGAGCGCTGAACTGTTCGGCATCCACGCTGATGCTCCGGGCATCGTCGAAAAGACCGTGGAACAGTTCGGTGACCAAGGTGAACTTGCCGGTGCCGGTTTCGCCGACGACTATCGTCGGGGTTCGTTCGATGAGCGCGGTGCGGAGTTCTCGGCAGACGCTCTGCCAGGCGGGTGACCGGCCGGAGATTGTTCGTTCGCGCGGACGTGCGAGGTCGTCGATGAGCGAGGATGTCGTCTTTGTGGCCAGCCCGATTTCGGGCAGATGGTGGTCGGCGATCTCCGCCCCCGGCCCGCGCCGGCCGCCACCCGCGATTTCTGCTGTCACCACGATTCCGGCGACATCGAGACCGGTCATGATCCGAGTTCCCGTGATGTGCACCTGCCGACCGTCGTCGAGTGGAACAGTGTCGTGGATCCGATCTTTGTGAAGCATCAGGAACGCGGCATGCTCCCGCAGCGCCTGTTGCTGGCCTGCGTCGAACCATGCCTGTGCGACGTCGTTGGCCATGAAGATGGAGCCGCCGAAGGCGAACACGGCGTTCTTGGTGGTGCGGGCGGACTCCCGCAGGTAGGTGGCGAAGATCGCCTGCTGTGCCTGGCTGCGATCGAGCAACAGGTTCTGGGCGATGTCCTTCGCCGCGCTCTTGACGAGCGCGTGCATGATCGGGCTCCAGCTATGGCTGAGCGTCGAGATGTCGAGAACGCCCTCGATACGTCGGGTGACGGGATCGATGATGGGCGCACCGGTGCAGGCGAAGGGCTGGAGGTACTCGGTGAAGTGCTCGGGCCCGACGACGCTCACCGGCTGTCCTGCTTCCAGGACCGTGCCTACGCCGTTGGTGCCCATCGTCGATTCGGCATAGGTGTATCCGGGGGCGAAATCGACGCGTTCAAGGAGCCGTCCGACGGCGGGGGAGGCGTCGATCCGTTGCACCACACGAGCGTGGCTGTCGGTCAGTGCGACCACCAGCGGCATGTCAATGGTGTCGCTGGTGAGTTGATTGAGAACCGGCCGTGCGCAGCGGACTAGGAGCGAACCGGTATCGATGTCGTCGGTGAATGTGCTGTGCGCCGCCGAGACGTCGACGCCGGCGGCGTGGCTGCGTTCCCATGACGCGACGACGACATCACCGACACCGGCTGCTCCCTGAGGGCCCGATTCGAGGAAATCGGCCCTCGCGGCCGCTACCCGAAGCAGTCGGTTATCGGTATTCGGCATGTCTGCCCTCCGTATGTCTCCGGATGGATGGCCGGTCGGCGCCCGAGGAGGCGCGCGAATCACATGCACAAGTGTGAACGAGATCTGCGTCACGGTCCATGTGCCGGACTGTCTCATTGTGAGACACGCATGCCCCATGAGACAACCACCACTCTTAGAGGGCGGATGTGGCGGAGGCCACGTCCACAACGCCCCGACAGTCTCATGAACGGACCGGCATGGAAACTCTTATCAACATCGACAACGGTGGAACGCTCACCGACATCTGCGTGTGGGACGGCACCGAGCTCAGCTTCACCAAGACTCTGACGACCCCCCACGACCTGTCTGAGTGCCTCTTCACCGGAATCGAGAAGGCCTCGGCGAAGCTCTACGGAGACGCCGACCTGACTCGGCTGCTGCACCAAGCACAGCACATCCGGTACTCCACCACCCAGGGAACCAACGCACTGGTGGAGCGCAAGGGCCCGATGATCGGCGTCGTCACCACCATTGACGGCCTGGCCGAGGACATGGTCTCCAGCAGCGACGAGGAGAAGCTCCGGGACGGCCTGATCGGCGAGCGCCTTCTGTTCGTCGATCCGGACGCGGACGATCTCGAGTTCGAGGTTGTGCAACTGGTCAACCGGCTCACCACGCTGGGTGCCGCGCGTGTGGTGATCGCCGGCGCCGATGCGGAGGAGGAGCGGAAGCTGCGCAATATCCTGCTGCGCGGGTTCCCGCGGCATCTGCTCGGTTCGGTCCCGCTGATCTACAGCTGGGACCTCTCCGGCGATCGGAACGCTGCACGTCGTACCTGGTCGTGCGTTATCAACGCCTTCTTGCACCCGACAATGGAGCGGTTCCTCTACGGAGCCGAGCGGCGACTGAAAGAGCACAAGGTCGCCAATCCGCTGCTGGTCTACCGAAATGACGGCGCGTCCTCGCGGGTCGCCAAGTCGGTGGCGCTCAAGACCTACTCCTCCGGCCCGCGTGGCGGACTGGAAGGAACCGCCGCCCTCGCCGAGGTGTACGGCATCCGGCACGCACTCATGATGGACATCGGCGGCACCACCACCGATGTCGGAGTGGTCGGTGACCGCGAGGTAGTGGTGCGTGAACACGGTGCGATCGAAGGCGTCGACATCTCTTACGGCATGAGTGACGTCACGTCGACCGGCGTGGGGGGCTCGTCCGTGATCAAGGTCGTGGACGGACAGATCACCGTCGGCCCACAGTCAGTCGGCGCGGCGCCCGGTCCGGCCTGCTTCGGTTTCGGCGGCAAACAGGCCACCATCACCGATGTCAACCTGTTGCTCGGCGTGCTCGACCCCGACACCTATCTGGATGGAACGTTCACACTCGATCCGGAACGGTCGCGGGCGGTCATCAACGAGACGGTCGCCGAGCCGCTCGGAATCAGCCTCGACGAGGCCTTGGTGCAGATGGAGAACGCCTATTTCACGGCACTGGCCGGCTCCTTCTCCGCTCTGGTCGAGCCCGATACGACGCTGCTCGCCTTCGGTGGCGCCGGCCCGATGAGCGCGGCAGGGGCCGCCCGGCTTGCGGGCGTTAAGAATGTGTTGATTCCGCGCACCGCGGCGGTCTTCTCCGCGTTCGGTATCGCGTTCTCCGATATCGGCAAGACCTACCAGGTGATCCTGCCCGAGACGACGCGTCAAGCGGCGGAGGAAGCGTACGAGGGCCTCACCGCGCGCGCCAGCCGGGACATGTTCCAAGAGGGCTACACCTTCGCCGACTGCCAGGCCGTGTGGCGGCTGGTGCTGGAGAACCTGGACGACGGCTCGATCAGCCGGATCCCGTACGCCGTCGGCGACGAGGTCGAGTACCCGGGCAATGCGGTCTCCCTGGAACTCGCGGTTTCCGCGCGTCTGCCTCATCCCGAGCTCGAGACTGACGCTCCCGTCGCGGCGAGCGCGGCTCAAGCTGCCAACACCCGCATGGTCCGTTCTTCGGCCGACCAGGTCGATGAGGTTCCAGTACATGTTCTCGACGACCTGCTGCCGGGCCAGGGAGGGTCGGGTCCGGCGATCATCGAGGGCCCGTTCTTCACCGCTCGCGTCTTGCCGGGGTGGTCCTTCCGGGTGACCGCGGCCGGTGACCTGTACCTGTCCGACGACCTCTGATGTCGATCGACCCGAATTCACACATCTTCCTGAAAGGAGGGCCCTCATGCGAGTGCCCATGACCGAATACCTGCTGATCGATCTCGATACCGAGCGCTGGGTCTGCCGCGTGTGCGCCCAGGACATGGGGTCCGCGCACGGCAACTACAAGCCCGCGACCCTCGCCTACGACCGCGATCCGCGAGAGATCCATCAGCCGATCATCGATCCGGAACAGTACGAGTACACCTTCAGTCCCGACCCGGGCTATTGCCGGATCGTCGAGTACTACTGCCCCGGCTGTGCCACCCAGATCGAGGTCGAGTACCTCCCGCCGGGGCATCCTCCGGCCATCGACATGATCATCGACATCCCCGCCTTGCGGGCGCAGTGGGCCGAGCGTGGAGTGGACGCCGAGGAGGCGCACAACTACGGCCCCGGCGAGGACGCACAGAAGTACACCGCCGAGCTCAAGGCCGCAGGGCACATCCGCTGATCCGGGTCCACCGCGATCCATCTTCCCCCCCCCAGGAGTCAAATCCCATGAAACGTATCTCCGTCGATATCGGTGGAACCTTCACCGACTGCTTCTTCGTCTGGGACGATATCTACGTCGACGCCAAGGCGTTGACCACCCATCACAACCTCGCGCTGGGCTTCAACGATGCCCTCGACCTCGCGTGCAAGCGCGCCGGACTCGACCGGTCGACGGTGCTGTCCGAGGTTGATTCCGTGCGCTACGCCACCACGCTGGGAACCAACGCGCTCATTGAGCGCAATGGGCCCAAGGTGGCGGCGATCGTGACGCACGGATTCGAGGACACCATTCCGCTTTCCCGCGGCCGCGGCTACGGCGAGGGCCTGGACTACTCGATGCAGCAGAATCTGCCGGCCGCTGAACGTCCGGAGCCGCTGGTGGCGCGGTCGCTGATCCGGTCGGTCAAGGAACGGATCAACTCGGCGGGCAAGATCGTTGCGCGGATCGATCCCGACGACGTGCGCAGCGTCGTCCGCGAACTGGTGGACGCCGGGGCTGAGGCGATCGTCGTCTCACTGACCAACGCGACGGAGAACCCCGAACACGAGCTGGCGATCCAGGAGATCATCCTCGACGAGTTCCCGCCGCATGAGCTCGGCGCCATCCCGGTGCTGCTGGGCCACCAGGTGTCCGGCCGCAAGGGCGAGTACGTCCGTGCCACGTCGACCATCGTCGACGGCTATCTGCACTCGATCATGTTCCATGCGCTCTCGCAGCTGTCGAATAATCTGCGCGACTTCGGCTACGACCGCCCGATGCTGGTGATTCACAATTCCGGCGGAATGGCGCAGATGAACTCGACCGACGCGCTCCAGACCATCCACTCCGGGCCGATCGCCGGCGTCGGGGCCGCGGAGCACCTCTCGAACGAGACGGGCATCGGCAACCTGATTTCGACCGATATGGGAGGCACATCGTTCGATATCGGTCTGGTGCCGGAGGGCGGGGTGAAGCACTACGACTTCCTCCCCACGATCGACCGCTGGCTCGTCTCGGTGCCGATGGTCCACCTCGACACGCTCGGGGCCGGCGGTGGTTCGATCGCCAGCTACGACCGCATCCATAACTCGGTGAAGATCGGCCCGCAGTCGGCGGGCTCCAACCCGGGCCCGGCGTGCTACGACCGCGGCGGTCTCAAGCCCACGGTCACCGATGCCGATCTGGTGCTGGGCTACTTCGATCCGGACAACTACGCGAACGGCTACATCAAGCTGAATCCGCGCCGCGCGAAGTTCGCGATCGAGGAGAACCTCTGTGACTACCTCGACATGGATGTCGTCGAGGTCGCCCGGGTGATCAAGGACGGTGTCGATGAGCAGATGGCGATCGGCATCGGTAAGGAGCTGCGGGTGCGCGGCTACCTTCCCGAGGACTTCACCATGCTCGCCTACGGCGGCAATGGGCCCCTGCACGCGTGCGGCATCGCCCGTCACGCCGGGATCAAGCGGGTGCTGGCGCCGCCGTTCTCGTCGGTCTTCTCCGCATGCGGTGCCGGAAACATGCGCCAGCTGCATTTCCACGAGCGGGGCGTGCACGTGACCCTGTACAACGCCACCACCCGCGCGCTCTACTCCGACTACGCCGACCTCAACGCGGTGATCACAGAACTCGAGGACCAGGGCCGCGAGGATCTGGTTCGGCAGGGATTCGACGGCGACGAGGTGAAGTTCCGGCTGGAACTGGACATGCGCTACGGCAATCAGCTGCTGACCCAGGCCGTCGCACTACCGGACCTCTCCCGCGTCTCCGGGGTCGGCGACGTACTGGAGATCATCAAGACCTTCGGCGATGTCTACAGTCACCGATTCGGTGCCGCTTCGGCCGCGCCGGAGGCGGGAATCCGCTGCAACACCGTGCGAGTGGCCGCCTTCGTCGACGGCGACGTGGTCAATTTCGACACCCTGGAAAGCAGTGGCGAGCGCACCGTTCCGGACCCGATCGGCCATCGCCGCGCGTACTTCATCGGGCACGACAAGCCCATCGACACCCCGTTGTACAACGAGGAGGCGCTCTCCGCGGACCGGGTCATCCCCGGGCCGGCCATCGTCACCACCGAAACCACCACTTTCCTCGTCGAGCCGTCGTGGCGACTGGAGCCGACCGAACAGGGTGCGGTCTGGTTCCTCCAGGACTGACCGACACATCTCCCAACGAAGGACACACAATGACTGCAATCAACGAACGTCCCGCGACTCCGCTCACCTCCGAGGAGCAGGAGTGGGTCGACAAGTTCATGGACGAGACCACCCTGTTTCTGGGGCCTGACCCGGAGATCATGCGCGATCACAGCATCGCCGCGCGCAGCGACCACGAAGAGATCGCGATCGCGGCCGGCGTCGACCGGCTCGAGGTGGAGCGCATCCGCAAGCGGATCGCCGGAGCCCTCGATGAGGGCTACGAGATGTGCGAAGCGCAGGGCGCCGCTCCTGGCGCGAAGTGGGGCGACCTGACGACCGCGATCTACACGGCCTCCGGTGACGTCTCGTACCTGTCGTGCCATGGCGTGATCGCCTTCAGCGCGATCCTGCACCACCCGATCCGGTACATCATGAAGTACTGGAAGGACGAGCCGACCGTGGGAATCCACGAGGGCGACGGTTTCATCCACAACGACGCGCGATACGGCAACGTCCACAACACCGACCAGTCGATGATCATGCCGGTCATTCGTGAGGGGCAGATCATCGCCTGGGTCGCGGCCACGATCCACGAGGGCGAGAACGGAGCGTGCGAGCCGGGTGGCATGCCCTCGGGCTCGGAGACGCCGTTCGACGACGGTCTGCGGATGAGCCCGTTCAAGATCGTCGAGCGCGGTCACCTGCGCCGAGACCTGCTGACCTTCTTGCAGCACTCGGTGCGCGACCCGAAGCTGCAGCTCGCCGACCTCAAGGTCAAGATGACCGCGGTCCGCAAGATCATGGAGCGCGTCGACAACGTGATCGATGAGGTCGGTGTCGACACCTTCGTGGCCGCCCTGCGCACCACGGTGGAAGACGTGGACGTCGAGGTCCGTCGCCGGATCTCGGAGCTGCCCGACGGCACGTACCGATTCGACCAGTTCATGGACAGCACGCTCAAAGAGAACATCCTGATCAAGATCGCGTGCAAGGTGACCATCAAGGGTGACCACATGACCGTCGACCTTCGGGGCACGGGCCCGGAGATCCGCAACAGGGCGATCAACTCGCCGCTGTGTTCGGTGAAGTCGATGATGATGCAGGCGATTCTGGCGTTCTGGTGGCCGGATCTGCCGCGGTGCACGGCCGCGATGAGTTGTATCGAGATCATCTCCGACGAGGGCACCTGGGCCGACGCCTCGTACGACGCCCCCATGGGGCAGTCGCTGCAGGCGTCCTTCCGTGGCTTCTCGGCGATGCAGGCGCTGTATAGCCGCATCTCGTTCTCCACCCCGCACAAGTACAGCAATGTGGTCGCGAACTGGTTCAACCAGATCAACACCTTCCTGTGGGGCGGTATCACCCAGCACGGCGATATGGTGGGCAACCTCTGTGCCGACCTGAACGGAATGCCCGGCGGAGCCAAGCCGTTCCGCGACGGCGAGGACGCGGTTTCGCCTCTCTTCTGTGCGATGGCTGACACCGCTGAGCAAGAGGTGATGGAGGAGGAAGTTCCGTTCATGCAGCTGGTCGCCAAGCGGCTGGTGCGTGACAACATGGGCTTCGGCAAGTTCAACGGCGGTATGGGATACGAGATGATCGTCGCCGCCGAAGGCACGCCGGAGTGGGGCTTCATGACGGTCACTTCCGGCTCGAAGTTCTCGTCCATTTACGGGATGTACGGCGGCTACGGATGTGGTACCTACCCGCTGGCCATGGTCAAGGGCACCAACGTCTACGAGCACTTCCGTCGGGACAGCAAGACCTTCGACCTGTCGATCGAGAAGATCATGAACGAGCGGCCCTTCGCGGACGGTCAGTACTCGACCTACCACATGGGGCTGCAGTTCGATCTCGCCAAGGACGGCGAACTGTACATGATCAGCCAGGGCGCCGGCGGTGGCTACGGCGATCCGCTGGAGCGTCTGCCGGAGTCGGTCGTCGCCGACGCCGAACTCGGCCGGATCAGCGCGAAGGTGGCCGCGGACATCTTCGCCGTACACTACGACCCGGAGACCTTTCGGCTCGATGTCGAGAAGACCGAGCAGGCTCGCGCGGAGGCGCGCCGGGCCCGCCTGGAGCGCGGCAAGCCGTTTCCGCAGTTCTGCGAGGAGTTCGTGAAGCCCGAACCGCCGCAGGAACTGCACTACTACGGGTCGTGGGGTTCGGATTCCGAGGAACTGACCGCCACGGTGTTCGGCATCGACGGCCCCAAGCGGGTGACCGCGCCGCTCGCCGAACTGCCGATCATCAACATCCCCGACCGGCGTGAGGTCAAGATCGCCGTGCTCGAGCAGCGCGTCGCTGAACTCGAAGCCAAGCACGGCGAAACCGTTAACCGACTTCGCTGATCCTTTCATGCTCCCGAGACGCTGGTCGCGTCTCGGGAGCATGTCCGCCCGACATCCGTTTCTGTCAGCCAAGGACACACTCATGAGTCTCACTTCGCTCGCGGCCGCACCCCCGACCGGCCGCGGTCGCCCCCTCATCATCGACGACACCGACTACGCGACCGCAGTGATCCGGCAGGGCTCCACCCCGCCGTGGACCGACGTCGCCGCCCTCGCCGGGCATTTCGGGCAGGTCCATTCTCTCCTGAATGCCGATGCCACCTGGATCGACGTCCAGCGCTGGCAGCGTGCCCACCTCCAGATCCGCCGTGAGCTCGTCGTCGGTATGGCCGAGCGCTCACGCACCGGCTACGCCCTGCGCGCTCTTCTCGGGGCACCCGATCTGGTGGAAGAGTTCGTTCTGGCGGCAAGCACGGTCGCGCAGACCACCCGCCGGAATCTCGTACTGCGGGTGCCTTCACCCGCCGCCTGGCTGGCATGGGCGCACGCGGTGGCGGGCACGTCCCCAGACGAGATCGACGCCGACGATGCCGACGGTGCGTCGATGTATATCGCCGAATGGCTCGGACAGCTCGGTGCTCTGCCGGTGGACGCCGTCGTTCTCGATGCCACCGGCGCGCCTGAGGGCCTGGTGGAGTCCCTTTCCGAGTACACGGCCATCACTAACGTCGCCGCGCACTTCGACTGGTCGGTGCTGTTGCGCCATCCGGACCGGGTCGAGGTCGGGACCGGGGTCACCGTCGGTGTGCTTCCGGCCGGCTTCTGGTGTGACGGTGCGGAGATGCCCGAAGGCGACGTCGTGCTCACGACGATCCCGGCCGAGGCCAATCCCGAGACCGTGCTCGACAAGCTCAAGCAGATGGTCTGAAGGAAGGACACATGGACAAGTCAGTAGACAATGCCGCAGATGCGGTGGCGGTGGTCGAGGAGTCGATGACCGTCGCGACGGGGGGATTCGGAGTGTGCGGGATCCCGTCGATCCTGCTCGCCGCCCTCGCCGATCAAAGGACCCCGGATCTCACGGTGGTCTCCAACAATTGCGGGATCGAGGGCGTCGGCAATTCACTGCTTCTGGAGAACCGTCAGATTCGCCGCCTGATCGCGTCGTATGTCGGCGAGAACAAGGAGCTCGAACGGCAGTACCTGGCCGGTGAGATCGAGATCGAGCTGAACCCGCAGGGCACCCTCGCCGAGCGGCTCCGGGCCGGCGGTGCCGGCATCGCCGCGTTCTTCACCCAGAGTGGGGTGGGTACCGTCGTCGCGGACGGGGGGCTGCCGATTCGGTACGGTCCGGATGGCACGGTGGCGCTGTCGTCGGAGGCCAAGCGCGTCGAGCAGTTCCAGTGGCGCGGTCAGCCGCGTGACTTCGTACTCGAACACGCCATCTACCCGGACGTTGCGCTCATTCGGGCGTGGAAGGGGGACCGGCACGGGAACCTGCTGTTCCGCAAGGCCGCGCGCAACTTCAACCCGCTGTGTGCGATGGCGGCGGCGATCACCATCGCCGAGGTGGAGGAGGTCGTCGAACCCGGTGTCCTCGACCCCGACCAGATCCACCTTCCCGGGGTGTACGTCAACGCCGTTCTGCCGCTGTCCCGCGAGGACGCGTCGGACAAGGGGATCGAACGGCGGACGGTACGTCCGCGTATGCGAGAGGCGGCCGTGTGATGGGCTGGACACGAGAAGAGATGGCCACGCGGGCTGCCGCCGAATTGCATGACGGTGACTACGTCAATCTCGGGATCGGGCTCCCCACACTGGTGCCCGGGTGTGTACCAGATGACATGCACATCGTCCTGCAGTCAGAGAACGGCATCTTGGGGTTGGGTCCGTACCCGTTCGACGGTGAGGAAGATGCGGACCTGATCAACGCGGGTAAGGAGACGGTGACCGTCCTGAATGGGGCGAGCTTTTTCGACTCCGCCGCCAGCTTCGCCATGATCCGGTCGGGCCGCATCGACATCGCGGTACTGGGTGCCATGCAGGTCAGCGAGCACGGGGATCTGAGCAACTGGGTCGTTCCGGGCAAGCTGGTCAAAGGCATGGGCGGTGCCATGGATCTGGTGCACGGTGCCCGGAAGGTGATCGTCGTCATGGAGCACGTGGCGCGGGACGGTTCCCGGAAGATCCTGCGGTCCACCACGCTACCGCTGACCGGCCGGCGGGTGGTGGACCGGATCATCACCGATCTGGGCGTGCTCGACGTGACCGGTGAAGGGCTGCGACTGGTCGAACTCGCCCCCGGAGTGGAGGTGACCGAGGTCGTTGCCAAGACCGACGCCCCGGTGTCGGTGGCCCTGGCAACGACGGAAGATCGATGACGGCCGCGGCGTGCCGCGTCGGGTGCGCCCAGGCCGCCGCTTTTCTCTCCGGGGCCGGCAGACGCGGGCCCACCCGACTCCCGGCGCGCGGCGATGGGTGACCCGGAAGCCGTCGAGGCCGGGTTCGCGGTTCGGCGCGCGGTGATGGGCGACGACTTCGTCGACCGTGCGCTGAACCGGACCGCGGGCACCGAATCGGAGGAACTGCAGCGGTTGGTGACCGAGCATGTGTGGGGTGCGATCTGGACTCGCCCGGGTCTGGACCGGCGCAGCCGGAGCCTGCTGAATCTGGGTATCCTGACCGCCTTGCGGGCGCATGAGGAACTCGGCGGGCACGTCCGCGGAGCGCTTGCCAACGGGTTGACCCGCACTGAGATCGTGGAGTCGATCGTGCATACCGCGGGCTACTGCGGGGCGCCGGCGGCACTGTCGGCGATGAAGGTGGTGCAGGCGGTGTTCGACGAGTGATCGCGGGGGCCGAGGTTGCGACGTAGGGAGTCGCGGTAGCGGCTCGTGAGCCTCGCGGGGGCGGGCGTCCCGTGCCGGATGGCAGGGGACGCCGGCTCCGCCGGAAGTGGCCGATACCACGTCGGTGCCGTCGCCTACGGTTGGCATCGGGCGCACGAGTAGATCACCCGTTCGTTCTCGCGGTCGTCGCCCGCGAGCATGCCGCGCCGGATCGGGGTGCCGCACCGCCGGCAGGGACGGCACTCCCGGCCGTACACCCACAGTTCCCGCCCGCGGCGATGGTCGCCCGTCGTGGAGCGCACGGCGCGGCGGGCATTCGCCGTCAGCAGCCGGTGGGCGTCGGCGACGACGGCGTCGAGATCGGCCTCGGCGACGGGCCGCGCGGGGTGCAGCCCGGCCAGGAAGCAGAGTTCGCTGCGGTAGATGTTGCCGATCCCGGCCAGATTCCGCTGGTCGAGGAGGGCCAGGCCGAGTGCCCGATCCGGCCGCGCCGCGAGGTTGGCCACGGCCGTCGCCGGATCCCAGTTCTCCCCGAGCAGATCGGGGCCGAGGTGCGTGACGGTCGCCGCCGGATCGCCGGTCAGTTCCAGAATGCCCAGGTCGAAGCCGACGGCCTCGGTGCCGTCGCCGGTCCGCAGGACCACGCGCGCCGTGAAGCCGGGGCGGCGCCACTTCTCGCCGGCGCGGTAGACGTGCCAGGCGCCGTCCATCATCAGGTGGGAATGGATGGACCCTTCGACAAGCTCAGGGGGCGAGTGGACAAGCTCAGGGGGCGAGTGGACAAGCTCAGGGGGCGAATCGACAGGCTCAGGGGACGAGTAATCGATGAAGAGGTGTTTGCCGACGGCGCGGACGCGGTCGATCCGGGCGCCGGACAGGTCCGCGGTGGCGAGCCGCGGGACGCGGAAATCGGTGCGAGACAGGGTCTTTCCGGCCAGCGCCGTGTGGAGGCGGTGGGCGGCGAGGAAGACGGTGTCGCCCTCAGGCATGACGGGGGTCGTAGTTCATCCGGAGTCCCTTCGGGGTCGACGCGAAGCCCTGCTCGGCGAGGATCGCGCCGAGGCCGGTGCGCGCCGCGGCGTCGCCGTCGACCTGATCGATGTGAATGCGGGGTACCCGGCCGCGGCGGACCGCGTCGGTGAGCGCCGCGGCGGCGGCTTCCAGACGGTCGGTCTGGTCGGTGAAGGTGAGGATCCGTTTGCCGCCGCGCTCGACGAAGAGCGTCGCCTCGCCGTCGACCAGCACGACGAGGGCGCCCGGCTTGCGGCCGGGCCGGTGCCCCGACTCGGGGCGCGCCGAGGCGGGCCAGCCCAGGGCGGCGCCGTAGGGATCGGCCGGGTCGGTCGCGGCCAGTACGACCGCCCGTAGTGATTCCTCGCGCGGGATCGGGGCGGCGTCGCGCAGGGTGTCGACGGTGGTGCCCGCCGCGAACTGCGCGCCGCCCAGACCGTCGACGAAGTAGCCGCGCCGGGCCTGTCCGGAGTCCTCGAACACACTGAGCGCCTTGTAGATCCGCGCGAATCCGCCGGGCACCTCCTCGGCGACGACGGCGCCCTTGGTGACCACCCCGTACCTGTCGAGCAGGATCTCGCAGGCGGCCGCGGCGGCGGTCGTCGGATCGATCTCGGCGCGGTCGAGCCGCACCCAGCGGCCGCCGAGGAGCGGGGGCACGGGCGCCGCGTCGGTCCCGGCCAGATACCGGGACGACAGCCGCCCGGCGCGCAGGCGCGGGGCCCGGCCGCCGCGGACCCGGTGCGCCGGGGTGCCGCCCGTCGCGCCGGCCCGGGAGCGGCCGGGGGTGAGCAGGGCACGTACCGGGGCGAAGGAGTCGTTCGCGATGCGTCCGGTCCACACCAGATCCCACAGTGCGGCGTGCCGTCGCGGATCGTCGCCGACCGCGAGGCCGGCGTCATCCAGGGCACCCGCCAGGCTCGCGTACCGGAGGGCGCCGCCGTCGAGCCGGTCGAGGATCGCGGTGTGCACCTCGTCGGCGTCGAGGTCGTCGGCTGGGCGCAGGGTCAGCGGGGCGTCCTGCGCCGGATGCAGGGCGATCCAGCCGTCGGCTGCGCCGATCCGGCCGTGGCCGGACCAGACCACCTCGCCGCCGGCGAGCAGTTCGTCGAGCAGCGCCGGCCGGTAGTCGGAGATGCGGGACGGCAGCACGAGAGATTCCCAGGCCGACGCCGGGAGCGGCTGGCCGGCGAGCTGCTGGATCACCGACAGGAGGCCGTGCGCGCCGGAGAGCGGCGTCGTGACGTGCTGCCAGTCCAGGAGGAAGCGGGCGTAGGTGGCGTGGTCCACCGGCTCCACCTCGGCGCGTCCGGCGGCGAGGGATCCGCGCCGCAACTGGCCGAGGACGTCGGCGTGGCACCACTGGCTGCGCTCCGGTGGTTCGCGGACGACGAATTCGCCCTCGATCACCGTCCGCCGTCCGGCCAGTCTGGTGAGCGTGTCGCGCACCACCGCGACGCCCATGCCGAGATCGGCCGCGGCATCGGCGGCGGTGAACGGGCCGTGGGTGCGCGCGTAGCGGTGGATGAGGTCGCCGACCGGATCGTTCGGGCCGGTCAGATAGGCCGCCGGGACACCGAGCGGTGGCGGGATGCCCAGTCCGTCGCGCAGGAGGGCGACGTCGTCGATGGCGGCCAGGTGCGCGGTGCCCGACATCGTCACCGTCACCACCCGGCCGGCGTCGA
The DNA here is from genome assembly GCF_023100845.1 of Gordonia sp. PP30. Taxonomy (NCBI): domain Bacteria; kingdom Bacillati; phylum Actinomycetota; class Actinomycetes; order Mycobacteriales; family Gordoniaceae; genus Gordonia; species Gordonia sp. PP30. Next base: position 1,399,721 of record NZ_CP095864.1, read on the forward strand.
GCTGTCCGGCGAGCACGGCGTCCAGATCCTCGGCACCGTCGTACCGCTCGGCGATCTGGTCGCGGGTGAGCGGGCCGAGCCAGCGCAGCAGGTCGGCGACGTCCTGCCCGTCCCGCGCCCGCCGCTCGGGCGCGGTGCGCTGCAGGCGGGCGACGGTGTCGGCGAGCACCACCGGGTCGAGCAGCTCGCGCAGGTCCACCCGGCCGAGCAACTGCGCGAGCAGGGCGGTGTCGAGGGTGAGGGCGGCGGCGCGGCGCTCGGCGAGGGGTGCGTCGTCGTCGTACATGAAGTTCCCGGCGTAGCCGAGCAGCATCGAGGCGGCGAACGGTGACGGGGTGGCGGTCTCCACCTCGACGATCCGGATCCGGCGCGCGGCGATCCTGGTGAGCACCTCGGTGAGGGCCGGCAGGTCGTACACGTCCTCCAGGCACTCGCGCGCGGTCTCCAGGATGATCGGGAACTCCGGGAAGCGGGCGGCCACGGACAGCAGCTGCGCGGCGCGCTGGCGCTGCTGCCACAGCGGGGCGCGCTTACCCGGATCCCGCCGCGGCAGCAGCAGCGCACGGGCGGCGCACTCCCGGAAACGCGCGGCGAACAGCGAGGAGTCGGCCAGCGCGCGGGTCGCCAGATCGTCGATCTCGTCGGGCGCGACGTCGAACACCTCCGCGCCGGGCGGCGCGTCGTCGGTATCGGGCAGGCGGACGATGATGCCGTCGTCGGTGGCGGTGGTGACCCCGTCGAGGCCGAGACGCTGGTCGAGCTGCGCGGCGATCGCACTCGCCCACGGTGCGTGCACGCGGAGTCCGTAGGGGGAGTGCAGGATCAGTCGCCAGTCGCCGAGCTCGTCGCGGAAGCGCTCGACCACCAGCGTCCGGTCGGTCGGCAGCGTGCCGGTCGCCTCGCGCTGGTCGGCGATCAGCGCCGCGAGATTACCGCGCGCGTAGTCGGACAGGCCGATCTCCCGCGCGGACTCGTCGAGTTTCGCCGCGTCGCCGACGGTACCGACGAACCGGCCGATCGCCGCGCCCAGCTCGGCGGGCCGCCCGACGGCGTCGCCGATCCAGAACGGCAGCCGGCCCGGCTGGCCCGGGGCCGGGATCACCAGCACGCGGTCGTGGGTGATCTCGACGATGCGCCAGCTGCTCGCGCCGAGCGCGAAGACGTCGCCGACGCGCGATTCGTAGACCATCTCCTCGTCGAGTTCGCCGACGCGGCGGGCACCTCCGGATTCGTCCCCGGCGAGGAACACTCCGAACATGCCGCGGTCCGGGATGGTGCCGCCCGAGGTGACCGCGACCCGCAGGGTGCCGCGCCGCGCGGTGAGGGTCCCGGTGGCCCGGTCGTAGTCGACGCGGGCCGCAAGACCGGCGAACTCGTCGGACGGGTAGCGGCCGGAGATCAGGTCGATCACCGCGTCGTAGACATCGCGCGTGAGGTCCCGGTACGGCGCGGCGCGGCGCACCACGTCGTACCAGTCGTCCACGTTCACGTCGTCGACGGCGGTGGCGGCCACGGTCTGCTGGGCCAGGATGTCGAGCGGATTCCGCGGGACGGTCAGCTGTTCGATCTCGCCTTTGCGCATCCGCGACACGGTGACGCAACAGCCGATGAGGTCCATCCGATGCTTCGGGAAGACCACACCCTGGCTGATCTCGCCGACCTGGTGCCCGGCCCGGCCGATCCGCTGCAGGCCCGAGGCCACCGACGGTGGGGTCTCCACCTGGATCACCAGGTCCACCGCGCCCATGTCGATGCCCAGCTCCAGGGAACTGGTGGCGACTACGCAGCGCAGGCGACCGGACTTGAGGGCGTCCTCGATGTCGGCGCGCTGCTCTTTGCTCACCGACCCGTGATGGGCGCGGGCCAGGATCGGCGGGGCTCCGGCCACGTCCAGGGTGCTGATCGACGACGGTTTACCGCCCGGGACCGCGGGATTGCGGGCCAGGGCGTCGACGTCGATCCCGGCGCGCTCGGCGGCGATCTCGTTGAGGCGCGCGGTGAGTCGTTCGGCGAGACGCCGGGAGTTCGCGAAGACGATGGTCGAGCGGTTGGCCTCGATCAGGTCGACGATCGACGATTCCACGAACGGCCACAGGGAACCGGCTGTCGGGGAGAAGGCGTCGTCGAGTTCGTCGTTCTCGGCGGCCGGCACGGGGACGTTCGTCATGTCCTCGACGGGCACGTCGACGCTCAGATCGAAGGTCTTCGCCGCGGGCGGGCGCACGATGGTGCACTCGGCGGCGCCGGCCAGGAACCGGGCGACGGTCTCGGGTGGGCGCACCGTCGCGGACAGGCCGATGCGCTGAGCGGGCCGGCCGGTGAGTTCGTCGAGCCGTTCCAGGGAGAGGACGAGATGGCTGCCGCGTTTGGTCGGCGCGAGAGCGTGGATCTCGTCGACGATCACCGTCTCGACGGTCCGGAGCGTCTCGCGGGCCGCCGAGGTCAGCATCAGATACAGCGACTCGGGTGTGGTGATGAGGATGTCCGGCGGATCGGCGACGAGGGCGCGGCGGGCCGCGGCCGGGGTGTCGCCGGAGCGGACCCCGACGCTGATCGTCGGCGCCGGCAGCCCCAGCTCGGCCGCCGCGTGACCGATCCCGACCAGCGGCGCCGACAAGTTCCGTTCGACGTCGACCGCGAGGGCTTTCAGCGGCGAGACGTAGAGGACGCGGACGCCTCCAGACCCCTGCCCATCGACCGCGTGTCGTCGCAAGCTCCGCCACGCGAGCTCAGGACCCTCCCCGTCGAAGGGAGAAGGTGGGGGCCCGGCGGTGAGTCGGTCGATGGCCCACAGGAATGCGGCGAGGGTCTTACCCGATCCGGTCGGCGCGATCACCAGCGTGTTCTCGCCCCGGCTGATGGCGGACCAGGCTCGCTCCTGTGCCGGGGTCGGCGCACCGAACGCGCCGTCGAACCAGCGACGTGTCGCGGGACCGAATCCCGCCGGAGTGTCCCTGGCGGCCATGGCGTCCATTGAACCCCAGCCCTCCGACAGTCGGGTGCACCGAGCAGCCGCGTTCGCGATAAGCTGACCGCTGCACCCGACGCGGGAAATACGGTGAAAGTCCGTAACGGTCGCGCCACTGTGAGGGTCCTGTCTACAGGTTCCGAGTCAGAACGCCACGGCGGGTGTCGTCCGTTCACCCGGCGGATGCCCACGTCAACGGGACGCACGATCCCGGAAGCAGGTTGTCTCATGACCGCATCGACCCACTCGGCCGGCAATGCCGCGCAGCGCGCCCGCAGCCTGGCCGTCCCGCATCTCGACACCGCGTCGGCGGCACTGTTCCTGACCGCCACCGTCCTGGTCGCCGCGCTCGCGTACTACTTCCTCGGCTACGACCAGGGTGCCGTCTCGGTCTTCGGCTCGGACACTCATATCCACGAGTTCATTCACGACTCGCGGCACTTCCTCGGTTTCCCCTGCCACTGATCACCGCGGAACGAGGACAACAGAACATGGAACGCAAATTCGTCGGCGCTGGCCTGCTCTCGGGCCTGATCGCCGGAATCATCACGTTCATCTACGCCCGCATCTTCATCGAACCGCAGGTCGAGAAGGCGATCGACTACGAGGAGTACCGGTCGCACGCCGAGGAGAAGATGAACGTCGCGCTCGGCGGCGCTCCCGAGCACGGCCACGAGCACGAGGTCTTCACCCGGACCATCCAGGAGAACGTCGGAGCCGGTATCGGCACGGTGATCTTCGCGCTCTGCATGGGCGCCTTCTTCGCGGTGGCCTTCACCTTCCTCTGGGCGTACGTCGGACGGCGCTGGGCGAGCGTCGACCCGCGCCTGGTCGCCGGGGCGCTGGGTGTGCTCGGCTGGGTCGCGGTGATCGGCGTGCCGTTCTTCGTGTATCCCCCGAACCCGCCCGCGGTGGGCGACGAGGACACCATCGGTGCCCGCTCCGGGTCGTACTTGACGATCACCGCGGTGTCGGTGGTCGCGATGGTCCTCGCCGTGTGGGTCACTTTCGCGCTGTGGGACCGGTTCGGCGGTCTGATCTCCGGGATCTTCTCGGGCATCGGATTCCTGATCGTGGTGACGATCGCCGCCGCGCTGCTCCCGACCTTCAAGGAGATCCCGGGCCCGGTGGAGCACGACGGCACCATTTTCGGCGCCGGCTTCCCCGGTCAGGTGGTCGCCGATTTCCGCGTCTGCGCGATCGCCAACCAGGTGATCCTCTGGTCCGTGCTCGTGCTGGTCTTCTGCCTGATCCTGGGCCGGATGCTGCGCAATCCCGCGGACACGCAGGAGCGGGCCGCCGAGCCGGCCGGCGCCTGACGTGCTGGTCGTCGTCGCCGGGCGTACCGCGCCGAATCGGTCGGTGCGCTTCGGTGGCGAGCACGACCCTCTCGACGCGCGCGGGATCGCGAGCGTCGAGGCCCTGATCGTCGCACCTCCGGGCCGGTCCGCCACGCGGGCCGGCCCGGAGGCATCGGTGCGGCAGAGCGCCGGGCTGCTGGGCCGGTCGTACGACGTCGACCCCGGCCTCGCGACGCTCGACGTCGGGTCGTGGCGGGGCCGGCCTCCGGAGGAGATCCCGCCCGGCGAGCTGGGGGCGTGGTTCGCCGATCCCGACGCGGTTCCGCACGGTGGGGAGTCCGTGCGCGCCTTCGTCGAACGGATCCGCGATCACGTGGCCGGCCTCGAACCGGAAACGGTTCTCGTGGTGGCGGCCCCGGTCGCGCAAGCGCTGCTGTGCGGCGGTCCGGACGTGTTCTTCGCCGCCGACGTCCGGCCGGCGTCGACGCACTCGGTGGACGGCCTGGGTCGTGGCTCGCGGTGACGCGGGTGCGGTAGTCATTCCTCCGGTTCGAGATACGCCGCGAGGTTCGCCAGCGACGAGGTGAGGCCCGCGGCGTGGTCGCGGGCACTGATCCCGTGCGGGACGTCCCGTGCGGTGAACTCGACCAGCGTTCCGTCGTCGTCGGGGTACAGCGTCCAGTCCATCCGCATGGTGCCGGCGAAGGCCGGGTCGGCGGAGACGAAGTCGACCTCCTGGGTCACGCGCTCGCCGGGCACGACGCCGGTGATGCGCACGTCGGACACGTCGGAGTCCGCGGCCGTCTTGCCGGGGGCGCCGCGGGCGTCGTCGTAGGTGAGGACGAGCCGGTACGACCCGCCCGTCCGCATGTCGAAGTGCTCGAAACGTCCGCTCATGCCCCGCGGCGGCAGCCACCCGGACAGCGCGGTCTCGCTGGTCAGCGCGTCGAAGATCGCGGCGCGATCGGCGTGGACGAGGAGGCTGGCGCGGTCGGTTCTGCCCATGGCCGGACTCTACCCGCGGGGGATCTCCCGGCTGATCGCGTCGAGCAGTTCGCCGTACCGGCCGGACTCCGGGTGGTCGCCGGGCTTGCCGGTGGAGACGACGGCGGCCGCCAGCCTCCGCTGCGGGTCGGCCCACATCGCGATCTGCGTGAGACCGGTGTGCCCGAACGCGGCGGGGGCGTCGCGGCCGAACGGCCCGAACCGGGTGGACCCGAGCATGTAGCCGGTACCCCAGCGCAGCGGGACGCCGCCGGTCGCGACGTCGGGGCGCAGTCGTCGTCGCTGCCGGGTGGCCGCGCGCAGGGTCGACGGCCAGAGCACCCGGTGGCCGTCCAGCTCGCCGCCGCGGCGCAGCAACTCGGCGAACCGGGACAGTTCGTGCGCGGTGGAGACGGTGTTTGACGACGGCACCACGCCGGTCAGGAACTCCGGCCGGTTGGCGCGCTCGACGGTCTTCGCCAGCGAGCCGCCGACCACCTTGGTGAACACCGCGTCGGCCAGTCCGGAGGTGGGTGGGCCCGTCGCGTAGCTCGGGGCCACCCGGGCGACGTCGCCGCGGTGGACGCCGAAGTTGGTCCACCGGAAGTCGAGCGGGTCGAGGATCTCGTCGGCCAGGATGTCCCGGATGCCGCGGCCGGTGGCGGCCGCGACGATCTCGCGGACCAGCGGTCCCCAGGTCAACGCGTGATAGACGTGCACGGCGCCCGGCGGATAGACCGGCCGCAGCCGGGCCAGCATCTCGCGGGTGTAGGCGCTGTCCTCACTGCGGCGCAGATCCGGACGCGGCCCGGTGGGGATCGGCACGCCGGCGCGGTGGGTGAGGACGTGGTCGATCGTCGTGCGTCCCTTGCCGTGGGCGCGGTAGCCGGGCAGCAGGTCGTCGACCCGGTCGGACAGACGTAGTTCGCCGCGCTCGGCGAGCATGTGCACGACGGTCGCGGCCATCGCCTTGGCGGCGGAGAACACGCAGACGGGAGTGCCGGTGTGCAGCGGTGTGGTGAGGACGGTCTCGCCGCCGGCGCGTCGCGCGGCGTCGTCCGGTCCGTTGCCGGTCGCGTGACCGATCGCCCGGTCGAGGACCACCTCGCCGTCCACCCGCACGCACACCGAGATGCCGGGCTGCACGCCCGCCTGATACCAGTGCCGGGCGGCCGACCAGATCCGGTCCGGCCCCGCGGGATTCGCCGGCAGGCCGGCTTCGTCGCCGACGTCGGTGATCGAGTCGAGGTAGTCGGGCGCCAGACTGTCGGGCGGATGGATGCGGCCCGATTCGAGCGTCGTTGTCGCGGTCACGACGTTCACGCTAGTCTCGACGGGAAACTGAAACGTGTTCTAACTCTGGGAGGCCGGCCTTGTTCGAGTGGTCCGACGAAGACCTGATGGTGCGCGACGCGGTGCGCGGGTTCATCGACAAGGAGGTCCGGCCGCACGTCGACGAGCTGGAATCGGGGACGCTGCCGCCGTACGACATCACCCGGAAGATGCTCGCCGCGTTCGGGATGGACGCGCTCGCGGCGGAGAGCCTGCAGAAGGAGCTGGCCGCCGAGGAGGCTGGCGAGCAGCGGAAAGCGGGCGGTTCGACGTCGCTGGCGAACACGATGTTCCTGATCCTGAACATGGAGATGGCCGGGGTCAGTCTCGGCTTGATCGCCTCGCTGGGGGTGTCGATGGGGTTGACGGTCTCGACCATCCGCAGCCGCGGCACCCTCGCGCAGAAGCGGCGCTGGCTGCCGGGCCTGGTCACGATGGAGAAGGTCGGCGCGTGGGCGATCACCGAGCCGGACAGCGGTTCGGATGCGCTCGGTGGCATGAAGACCACGGTGCGGCGTGACGGCGACGATTACATCCTGAACGGCAACAAGACCTTCATCACCAACGGGCCGTACGCCGACACCCTGGTCGTCTTCGCCAAGCTCGATGAGGGTGACGGCACTCCGATACGTGAGCGCAAGGTGCTGACCTTCGTGCTGGACAGCGGCATGGACGGGCTGACCCAGGGACCGCCCTTCAAGAAGATGGGCATGATGAGCTCGCCCACCGGGGAACTGTTCTTCGACGACGTCCGCGTGTCCAGGGACCGGCTGCTCGGCGAGACCGAGGACACCGGCGCGGATCGCCGCGGCGGTGAGGGCGCGAAGGCAGGCTTCACCGCCGAACGCATCGGAATCGCGGCGCTCAGTCTGGGCATCATCAACGAGTGTCTGCGACTGTGCGTGGACTACGCGCGGAGCCGCACGCTGTGGGGGAGCGAGATCGGCAGGTTCCAGCTGATCCAGCTCAAACTCGCCGAGATGGAGATCGCCCGGATGAACGTGCAGAACATGCTGTTCACCGCGATCGAGGCGTCCGGGTCGGGGAAGCCGCCGACGCTCGCGCAGGCGTCGGCGATGAAGCTGTACTCCTCGCGCGCCGCCACCGAGGTGGCGATGGAGGCGGTGCAGCTGTTCGGCGGCAACGGCTACATGGCCGAGTACCGCGTCGAACAGCTGGCCCGCGACGCGAAGTCGCTGATGATCTACGCCGGTTCCAACGAGATCCAGGTGACCCACGTCGCCAAGGGGCTGCTCAACGACTGACCGCGGAGCCCGTGGTGCCGAACTCCTCGCGGAGGGCGCGCTTGAGCAGCTTGCCGGTGGCGTTGCGCGGGAGGACGTCGACGAACTCCACCCGCCGGGGAGCCTTGAACGCGGCGATCCGCGCCCGGCAGTGGGCGATCAGGTCGTCGGCGGAGGTGCTCGCTCCTTCGCGCAGGGTGACGATGGCGGTCACCGCCTCACCCCAGGTCTCGTCGGGGACACCGATCACGGCGACGTCGTCGACGTCGCCGTGCGCGAACAGCACCTGCTCCACCTCGATCGGGTAGACGTTCTCGCCGCCGGTGACGATCATGTCCTTCTTGCGGTCGACGAGGGTGACGAAGCCGTCGGCGTCACGGCGGGCGAGATCGCCGGTGTGGAACCAGCCGCCGCGCTTCTCATGGGCGGTGACCGCCGGCAGTCCCCAGTAGCCGGCGAAGACGTTCGGCCCGGCGACCAGGAGTTCGCCGACCTCGCCGACGGGCACGTCGTGGTCGGCGTCGTCGACGATCCGGATGTCGACGTGCAGCACGGGCCGCCCGACGGATCCGGCGTGGCTGCGGACGTACCGGGATTCCAGGACCGTCGCCGTCGGGGCGAGCTCGGTCATGCCGAAGCCCTCCATGAAGGTCAGGCCCCGGCTCTGATAGAAGTCGATGACCGGGAGGGGGCAGGGCGCACCGCCGCACAGCAGGCAGCGGAGGGCGGACAGGTCGTAGTCGCCGAAATCGGGGACCTTGGCCATCGCCGCCCACATGGCCGGGACCATGAAATGCACCGTCACCCGGTACTCGGCGAGGAGCCGAAGGGTCTGGCCCGGATCGAACGCCGGCGCGACCACGACGGTGCCACCGGCGTACAGCAGCGAGAGCACGAACAGCCCGAGTCCGCCGATGTGGAAATTCGGGGCGACGGCCAGCGATCGGTCCTTCGGGGTGACGCCCTCACCCGCGGTGATCATGTTGATGGCGTTCCACTCGAAATTGCCGTGCGTGAGCATGGCGCCCTTGGGCTTGCCGGTGGTGCCCGAGGTGTACATGATCATGGCGACGTCGTCGGGCCCCACCGGTTCCTCGTCGGCGAAGACCTCCTCGGGCCCGTCCAGCGCGTCCAGATGTGCGACCTCGACCGCCGGTGACGACGCCGCGGCGGCGTCGGCGGAATCGGCGGCGAGCTCGGCGAACATGTCGTCGTGCAGGAGCAGGGCGGGTGCGGCGTCGGAGATCAGGTAGCCGATCTCCGCCGGGCTCAGCCGGAAGTTGACCGGCACGGTGATCGCTCCCAGGCGCGCGACCGCGAAGATCGTCTCCAGTTGGGCCACCGAGTTCAGGCTGATGATCATCACCCGGTCGCCGCGGCGCACCCCGCGGGCCCGGAGCGCGGCGGCCCGCCGGGCACTCCGCGCGGCCAGCTCCGCGTAGGTGATCTCGGTGCCGTCGCCGGAGTCGATCAGGGCCAGTGCCGCGGGGGTCCGCTCGGCACGTCGGGTGATCCAGCTGGACAGTCCGGACATCATTCCGCCTCGCGTCTCGACACGCGACGCCAGACGGCGCCACCGATGCCGAATCTAACGAACCCCGCACCGGAGTGGTGCGGGGTTCGTGGGATCACTGCGGTGGTGCGGGGTCAGACCGCGGCGGGCTCCCCGTCCAGGATCTCCGCAGGCACGACCCGCTCGTAGGCGAGGAACTCGTCGTCGACGGCACCGCGATCGAGCTGGCTGCGGTCGGCGTAGACGCTCATCGACATGGTCCACGGCTTGTCGACGCCCTGCCGGGGCAGGCCGGAGAGGGCGCGCTGGACGTAGCCGGCGCCGAAGTCGAGCAGCGGACGGGTCTCCATGTCCGGCTTCGGGACCGCGCGGACGCTCGTGTAGCCGTGGGCGTCCATGTAGGTGAGCATCCGGCACCAGTACTGGCACAGCATGTCGACCTTCAGGGTCCACGAGGAGTTGGTGTAGCCGATCGCGAAAGCGAGATTCGGCAGACCGGACAGCATGACGCCGCGGTAGGCGACGCAGTCGTTCAGTTCGACCGGCTCGCCGTCGACCGCGAGGTCCATGCCGCCGAACATCTGCAGATTCAGGCCGGTGGCGGTGACGATGATGTCGGCCTCCAGCTCGCGGCCGCTCTCCAGCAGGATGCCCTTCTCGGTGAAGGTGGCGATCCGGTCGGTCACGATCGACGCGTCGCCGCGCTTGAGAGCGGAGAACATGTCGCCGTCGGGCACCACGCACAGCCGCTGATCCCACGGGTTGTACGGCGGGTTGAAGTGCGGATCCAGCGGGAAGTCCTTGCCGAGCATGGCCTTGTTGGTGCCGCGGATCACGGCGCGCATCGGCTTCGGGAAGCGCTGGCAGAGTTCGTACATCACGCGCTGCTGCAGGATGTTCTTCTCCCGCGACAGGCGGTACCCGCGCTCGGCGCCGAGGACCTTCTTGAAGGCGTTGGCGATGACGTCCTCGCGCGGCAGCGGGATCACGTAGGTGGGCGTGCGCTGGAGCATGGTGATGTGCTCGGCGTCGTCGGTCATCGACGGGATCAGGGTGACGGCGGTGGCGCCGGAGCCGATCACGACCACGCGCTTGCCGCGGTAGTCCAGGTCCTCGGGCCAGTGCTGCGGGTGGACGATCTGGCCGGTGAAGCGCTCGGCGCTCGGGAAGTCCGGGGTGAAGCCCTCGTCGTAGTTGTAGTAGCCGGTGCCGGCGAAGATCCACCGCGCCTTGATCAGTTCGGTGGTCCCGTCCTCACCCTTCTCGGTATCGGCGACGGCGACGTGCCACGCCTGATCCTCGGTGCTCCAGTCGGCGCCGATCGCCCGGCGGTGCAGGCGGATCTTCCCGGTCAGATCGTCGTCGTTGACGGCTTCCCGCAGGTAATCGAGGATCCGGTCGGCGTCGGCGATCGACTGGTTGTCGGTCCACGGCTTGAAGCCGAAGCCGAAGGTGTGCAGGTCGGAGTCGGACCGAATGCCCGGGTACTTGAACAGGTCCCAGGTGCCGCCGATGGTGTGTCGCGATTCCAGGATCTCGAACGAGCGCTCCGGATGCTCGGTGGTCAGGTAGTGCGCGGCGCCGATGCCGGAGATGCCGGCGCCGATGATCAGTACATCGAGGATTCCGGCGTTGGTGTCGGTGGTCATGCGAGTCCGTTCGTTAGGGCGGGCGGCTGGGCGACGCCGGGTGCGTCACCGTTATGTATCAATGATCGTTGGTAACAATGCCGCCTGGCAAGAGTGAATCGCACCAAATTGTGCTCCAAATTGGTGCACAATCAATCACGTGCTCGATGAACCGGTGGAACCCGAGATCGCCGAACTGATCCGGCGGGGCGTTCAGGTGGTCCTCGCCGCACCGCCGGAATGGGCGCAGGCGCTCGACGAGAGCGTGCTCCAGGGCACCGGGATGGACGTGGTCGCCGAAGATCCCGAGCTCCTCGGCATCGCGATGGCCACCTCCACGGCGAACATCGAGCACTGGGCGGCGGCGAATCTCGCCGCGCCCGGCCTGCGCGTCAGCGTCCGGGCCAGCGAAGACACGGAGATCTTCGTCCGCGATCTGGTGCGCCGGGGCATGGATGCGACCGCGCTCGACGCGTTCCGGACCTCGCAGAACGTCGCGTGGCAGCTGTGGATGCAGATCTGCTTCGCCCTCACCGACGACCGGGACCTCCTGCGGCGGCTACTCGAGGTCACCTCGACGTCGATCGCCACCTACATCGACGACACCGTGCGTTCGCTGGCCGAGATGATCGACGTCGCCCGCGCCGAACTCGCCGGTGACACCCACGCGCAACGACGCGCCGCGGTGGCGCTGATCCTCGAGGGGGCGCCCGTCTCCGACGCGCGGGCCCATGCGCAGCTCGGCTACCGGCTCGACGGCCCGCAGCTGGCCGCGGTGATCTCCGGCGGCCCGCGGGTCTCGGCCGATCACCTGGAGTCGGCGTGCGAGGCGATCATGCAGGCCGGCGGCATCGCGCGGCGCCTGGTGGTTCTCGCCGGCGTCTCGCAGCTGTGGGTGTGGTTCCCCGCCGTCGACGTCGATCCGGGCCCGGCGGTGCGCAGCCACGGTGACGTGCACATCGCGCTGGGTGCCCCCGGGGAGGGGCGGGAAGGCTTCCGGCGCAGCCACTTTCAGGCACTGACCGCGCACCGCATTCTGCAGCGGGCGGGCGGGGACCGGCGTACCGCGCGGTATGACGAGGTCCGGATGATCGACGCGCTGAGCGACGACGAGGAGAAGGTGACCGACTTCGTCACCGCCACCCTCGGCGATCTGCTCGACGCCGACCCGGAGGTCGCCGAGTGTCTGCGGGTCTGGTTCACCCAGCAGTGCAACGCGAGCGCGACCGCCGCGCGCCTGTACACGCACCGCAACACGGTCGTGCGCCGGCTGGCCCGGGCTGAAGAACTCCTCCCGATCCCGCTGGCCGACAACGCGATCGCCGTCGCCGCGGCGCTGGAGGTGCGCCACTGGCGGGGTTCGCCGGGGTGAGTCCGCATCGGCCGGTCCGCGGCGCCCCGGGGGCGGGCGCTTCGGGGAGTGCAGGCTTGACCGTACCGTGGCGTATCCGGCTCGATTCCTCGGAGTGATCCCGATTCGCGCAGGTCGGGGTGACTTCCAGCGGAGGCTACGTCACGGTCAGGTCAGCGAGTCAGGCGTCCTTGTTGCGGCCGTGTTCGGACGTCTGGTCCACCGTTGATGGAGTGACGCCCGGGCCGCTACCGAGAGTCGTTGTTCTTCACCATCTGCTGCGGACAACGGGGATCCATACCTTCCGTCGGTGGGAACCTCGCCCGGCGGTGGCCGATTCGCAGTGGTGGGCGAGGGCACGGCATCAGGGGGCGGGGCGGTAGGGGAGGGCGTCGCTGATGTGTTCGTCGACGTCGATGGCGCGGCCCAGGAGGGGGAAGGCGCGCTGCGGACAGGTCGGGCGTGGGCAGACCTTGCAGCCGGCACCGATCGGGACCACCGTCCGTTCTTCGCGCAGGTCCACCCCGGTGGCGTAGACCAGTTCGTCGGCGTGGGAGAGGTCGCAGCCCAGGCCGACGGCGAAGTTCGAGGGTGTCGCCAGGTGGCCGCGCTGCATCGGGTCGGTGGTGCGCGCGAGCCAGAAGTAGGTACGGCCGTCGGGCATCTCGGACACCTGGGTGTGGACGCGGCCGGGCATCGAGAAGGCGTCGTGCACCACCCACAGCGGGCAGCTGCCGCCGACCCGGGAGAAGTGGAAGGCGGTGGCGGACTGGCGTTTCGAGATGTTCCCGGCCTTGTCGACCCGGACGAAGATGAACGGGATTCCGCGATCACCCGGCCGTTGCAGCGTCGACAGGCGGTGGCAGACGGTCTCGAAGCCGACCTCGAAGTCGCGGCTGAGCAGGTCGACGTCGTAGCGCACCCGGCGGGCGGCGGCGGCGAACTGGGTGTACGGGAGCAGCAGGGCGCCGGCGAAGTAGTTGGCGAGGCCGGTGCGCGCGACCGGGACCGAGCCGGGGTCAAGCTGATCTCCGGCGTCGTCGATCAGCCGGTCGATCAGGTCCCGCTGGCTGAGCAGGGCGAGCTGCGTGGCGAGCTGGAAGGCGCGCTGGCCCGGGGTGAGGCGCCGGGCGAGGGTCACCGTGGCCGTCACCGGGTCGTACCGGCGCTTGGGCACCGCGCCGTTCGGCCCGCTCTCCGCGGTGGGATCGGTCGGTGCGGCGCGGCTGATCCGGACACTGATCCCGTAGTCGGCATCCAGGACCCGGGCCAGCTGCAGATCGAGCCCGCCGACATGCAGACCGGCGCTCTCGAAGAGCGCCTCGGCCGCGTCGTCGAGTTCCGCGATGTGGTTGCGGCGGTCGTAGAAGTAGTCGCGGACCTGCTCGAACGGGGTGCCGGCGGCGGCCAGATCGTCGTACGGAACATCGGTGACGTTCCCGCGCTGGCTCTCCAGTTCGCCGGTCGCGGCGGTGAGCCGCCGGTGCAGGGTGACCAGGGTGCGGCCGACGCCGGGCATCCGGGATACGAGTTCGGTGATCTCGGCCGGTGGCAACGACCCGTCGCCGTGGGCGAGCAGCACGTCGGCGAGGTCGGCGGTGAGCCGCGCGTCGGGGTCGGCGGCGAAGAAGTCGGGGGCGAGGTCGAACTCGCGGGTGAGTCGCAGGAGGACCGGGACGGTGATCGGGCGGGCGTCGTTCTCCAGCTGATTCACGTAGCTGGTCGACAGATCGAGCCGGCGGGCGAGGGCGGCCTGCGAGATGCCGCGGTCGTCGCGGAGTCGCCGCAGCCGCGCGCCCACGTACGTCTTCGCCATGACGGTCAGTCTACCCGCCGGAGCGTCCGCAAAGTTCGCAGAATCGGTCTTTGACGTTCGCAGAAATACGCATTTGCCAGGTCTTTTCATCGCGTGGACGGTCTGCGTACGGTGCGAACATGATCAATCACGAGGTGTACACGCGTCGCAGTTCCGAGGTCTTCCCCAAGGAGGACCACCTGGCCTACAAGATCGCTCAGATCGCCGTCGATCCGGTGGAGGTCCCGGCCGAGACGGCCGAGATGATCGTCAACCGGATCATCGACAACGCCGCGGTGAGCGCGGCCTCGGTGGCCCGCCGCCCGGTCACCAGCGCCCGTCGCCAGGCCCAGACCCGGCCGATCACCAGCGGTTCCGGCGTCTTCGGTATCGACGGTGAGTACGCGCCGGAGTGGGCCGCCTGGGCCAACGGCGTCGCGGTCCGCGAGCTCGACTTCCACGACACCTTCCTGGCCGCCGAGTACAGCCACCCGGGTGACAACATCCCCGCGCTCGTCGCCGTCGGCCAGCGCGTCGGCGCCAGCGGCCACGACCTGATCCGCGGCCTGGCCACCGCGTACGAGGTCCAGGTGGACCTGGTGAAGGGCATCTGCCTGCACGAGCACAAGATCGACCACGTGGCACACCTCGGCCCGTCGGTCGCCGCCGGTCTGGGCACCATGCTCGGCCTCGAGATCGACACCATCTACCAGGCCGTCGGCCAGGCGCTGCACCTCACCACCGCCACCCGCCAGTCGCGCAAGGGCGAGATCTCCAGCTGGAAGGCCTACGCCCCGGCGCACGCCGGCAAGATCGCCGTCGAGGCCGTCGACCGAGCCATGCGCGGCGAGGGCGCGCCGTCGCCCATCTGGGAGGGCGAGGACGGCGTGATCGCGTGGCTGCTCGGCGGCCCGGACGCCCGCTACACCGTGCCGCTGCCCGGCCCGGGCGAGGCCAAGCGCGGCATCCTGGACACCTACACCAAGGAGCACTCGGCCGAGTACCAGAGCCAGGCGCCGATCGACCTCGCGCGCCGGATGCGCGAGCGGGTCGGCAACACCGACGACGTCGAGTCGATCGTGCTGCACACCAGCCACCACACCCACTACGTGATCGGCACCGGCTCGGGCGACCCGCAGAAGTTCGACCCGAAGGCCAGCCGCGAGACCCTCGATCACTCGGTCATGTACATCTTCGCCGTCGCGCTGCAGGACGGCGACTGGGATCACGAGCGCTCGTACGCGCCGGAGCGGGCGGCCCGCCCGGACACCGTCGAACTGTGGAAGAAGATCTCCACCGTCGAGGACCCGGAGTGGACTCGCCGTTACCACTCGACCGACCCGAACGAGAAGGCCTTCGGCGCCCGCGCCGTGATCACCATGAAGAACGGCGACGTGATCGTCGACGAGCTGGCCGTCGCCGACGCCCACCCGCTCGGTGCCCGGCCGTTCGCGCGGCCGCAGTACCTGAACAAGTTCGCGCGGATGGCGCAGGGCGTCGTCGACGCGGCCGAGCAGGAGCGCTTCACCGCGGCGGCCGAGGGCCTGGCCGGTATCCCGGCCGGCGGCCTGGGTGCGCTGAACGTGCGTGTGCTCGATGAGGTGCTGGCTTCGGCGCCGGCCACCGGGGAAGGAATCCTCTGACATGAGCGCACTGTTCTCGTCGGGCGTCACCGACACCGAGAAGCGCCGGGCGCTGCGCGCCGGACTCGCCTCCGGCGAGTTGCAGCGCTGGCCCGGGGCGTTCTCGCCGCTGGTCGCGAAGATCGTCGCCGACGCCGGATTCGAGGGCGTCTACGTCTCCGGCGCGGCACTCTCGGCCGATCTCGGGCTGCCCGACATCGGACTGACCACCCTCACCGAGGTGGCCGCCCGGGGCGGGGCGATCGCCCGGGCCACCGACCTGCCGACGCTGATCGACGCCGACACCGGGTTCGGCGAGCCGATGAGCGCCGCCCGCACCGTCGCCGTCCTGGAAGACGCCGGGCTGGCCGGATGTCACCTCGAGGACCAGGTGAACCCGAAGCGGTGCGGTCACCTCGACGGCAAGGAGGTGGTCCCGGTCGCGGACATGGTCCGCCGGCTGGGGGCCGCCGTCGGCGGTCGCCGCGACGAGAACTTCGTGATCTGCGCGCGGACCGATGCGCGCGGTGTGGAGGGACTCGATGCCGCGATCGCGCGGGCCAAGGAGTACGCCGCGGCCGGTGCCGACCTGATCTTCACCGAGGCGCTCGCCGACCTCGACGAGTTCAAGCGGTTCCGGGGCGCGGTGGACGTGCCGCTGCTGGCGAACATGACCGAGTTCGGCAAGTCCGACCTGTTCACCGCCGATCAGTTCCGCGCCATCGGCTACAACGTGGTGATCTACCCGGTCACCACGCTGCGGCTGGCGATGGGCGCGGTCGAGGCCGGGCTGAAGCGGATCGCCGAGGACGGCACGCAGGAAGGCGTCCTCGACGGCATGCAGCACCGTGCCCGCCTGTACGAGTTCCTGCAGTACTCCGACTACAACGACTTCGATTCCTCCATCTTCACCTATCGCGCACCCGCGGGAGACGCGTCATGACCGAGCAGCAGAACACCGAGCCGATCGAGATCCGCAAGGGCCTGGCCGGCGTCGTCGTCGACACCACCGCCGTCTCGAAGGTGGTCCCGGAGACCAACAGCCTCACCTACCGCGGCTACGCGGCCGCGGATCTGGCCGCCACCAAGAGCTTCGAGGAGGTGGCGTACCTCCTCTGGTACGGCGAACTGCCGAACGTCCAGCAGCTCGCGCTCTTCACCCAGCGGGAGCGTGCCAACCGGCGCCTCGACCGGTCGGCGCAGGCGGTGCTGGCGCGGATCCCGGAGAACTGCCATCCGATGGACACCGTCCGCACGATGATCAGCTACCTCGGCAGCGAGGATCCGTACGAGGACGTGCCGACCCCGGAGGCCAACCTCGACAAGGGGCTGCGGATGCTCGCGGTGCTGCCGACGATCGTCGCCGCCGACTTCCGCCGTCGTCGTGGGCAGGAGCCGATCGGCCCGCACCACGGGCTGGGTTACGCGGAGAACTTCCTGAACATGTGCTTCGGCAAGGTGCCGGACAAGGAGATCGTCGACGCGTTCAACGTCTCGATGATCCTGTACGCCGAGCACAGCTTCAACGCGTCGACCTTCGCCGCCCGCGTGGTGACGTCCACTCAGTCGGACATCTACAGTGCCGTGACCGCGGCGATCGGTGCACTCAAGGGGTCGCTGCACGGCGGCGCCAACGAGGCCGTCATGTACGACATGATCGAGATCGACCGGCCCGAACGCGCCAAGGACTGGCTGAACGCCAAGCTCGACGCCAAGGAGAAGGTGATGGGCTTCGGGCACCGCGTCTACAAGAACGGCGACTCCCGCGTCCCGACCATGTACCAGGCGCTGGAGAAGGTCTCGGCGCACGTGGGCGAGGACAAGTGGCTGAAGATCTACCACGAACTCGCCGCGACGATGGACGCCCGGACCGGAATCAAGCCGAACCTGGATTTCCCGACCGGCCCGGCGTACTTCCTGATGGGCTTCGACATTCCGATGTTCACGCCCATGTTCGTGATGAGCCGGATCACCGGCTGGACCGCGCACATCGTCGAGCAGACCCGGTCCAACGCGCTGATCCGTCCGCTCTCCGCGTACGACGGCCCGGTGCAACGTCCGATTCCGGCGTGAAGCGCCCAACCGACGTGTAAGCATCGGAAACAGCACAAGACGGGGAGGGCGGATCGGCAGATCCCGAGCGCCTTCCCCGTCGTTTGTGCGCCGGGAACGAGCACCGTCCTGGCACCACTCATCGAACCCGACAATGAGGCAGTGATGTTCAGAAAAGTCCTGGTGGCCAACCGCGGCGAGATCGCGGTGCGCGCCTTCCGCGCCGCGTACGAATTGGGCGCGGGCACCGTCGCGGTGTACCCGGTGGAGGACCGCAACTGCGTCCACCGCGGGAAGGCCGATGAGTCGTATCAGATCGGCGAGCCCGGCCGTCCCGTCCAGGCGTACCTGTCGGTCAGTGAACTGATCGGCGCGGCCAAA
Source organism: Gordonia sp. PP30 (assembly GCF_023100845.1). NCBI lineage: Bacteria > Bacillati > Actinomycetota > Actinomycetes > Mycobacteriales > Gordoniaceae > Gordonia > Gordonia sp. PP30. The sequence goes on from NZ_CP095864.1 coordinate 1,417,892, forward strand.
CACGCGGGCGCCGACGCGATCTATCCCGGCTACGGCTTCGCCTCGGAGAACCCCGAGCTGGCCGCGGCGTGCGCGGCCGAGGGCATCACCTTCGTCGGACCCAGCGCCCGCGTGCTGGAGCTGACCGGTGACAAGAAGCAGTCGGTGCAGGCGGCGCGCGAATCCGGTCTGCCGGTGCTCGCCGGCAGCGAGCCGTCGTCGGACGTCGACGCGCTGGTCGCCGCGTCGAAGGACATGACCTTCCCGATCTTCGTCAAGGCGGTCGCCGGTGGCGGTGGCCGCGGGATGCGCCGGGTGGACGACCCGGCCGCGCTGGCCGACGCGATCGGCGCCGCCTCGCGTGAGGCGGAGGCCGCGTTCGGCAACCCGACGGTGTTCCTGGAGCAGGCGGTCGTGAATCCGCGGCACATCGAGGTGCAGATCCTCGCCGACACCCAGGGCGACGTGATCCACCTCTACGAGCGCGACTGCTCGCTGCAGCGCCGTCACCAGAAGGTGGTGGAGTTGGCGCCGGCACCGAACCTGGACCCTGATCTGCGGCGTCGCATCTGCGACGACGCCGTGAAGTTCGCCCGGCACATCGGTTACAGCTGCGCGGGCACCGTGGAGTTCCTGGTCGACGAGCGTGGCCAGCACTTCTTCATCGAGATGAACCCGCGCATCCAAGTGGAGCACACGGTCACCGAGGAGGTGACCGACGTCGACCTGGTCTCCTCGCAGCTGCGCATCGCGGCGGGCGAGTCGTTGGCCGATCTGGGGCTGTCGCAGGACGCGATCGCCGTGCACGGCGCCGCCCTGCAGTGCCGCATCACCACCGAGAACCCTGCGGACGGGTTCCGCCCGGACACCGGCCGCATCATCGTCTACCGCGCGCCGGGCGGCACCGGTGTCCGGCTCGACGGCGCCGCGGCGCTCGGCTCCGAGATCACCGGCCACTTCGATTCGATGCTGGTCAAGCTGACCTGCCGCGGCCGCGACTTCACCACCGCGGTACGACGCACCCAGCGCGCGCTCGCCGAGTTCAAGATCCGCGGCGTGCACACCAACATCGACTACCTCAAGGCCGTGCTCGCCGACCCGGACTTCCAGGCCGGCGCCATCACGACGTCGTTCATCGACGACCGTCCGGAGCTGCTGACCGCGGTGCGCTCGCCCGAGCGCGGGTCGCGCCTGCTCAACTACCTGGCCGACGTGACCGTGCACCGGCCGCACGGGCTGGTTCCGACCGCGGTGCACCCGCACAAGAAGCTGCCGGATCTGCGCCCGGCGGTGCTCGCCGACCCGCCGGCCGGGTCCAAGCAGCGCCTGGACGCGCTGGGTCCGGAGGGCTTCGCGCGGGCGTTGCGCGAGCAGAAGGCGCTCGCCGTCACCGACACCACCTTCCGCGATGCGCACCAGTCGCTGCTCGCCACGCGTGTGCGCACGTCGGGCCTGGTCTCGGTGGCACCGTACGTCGCCGCCCTCACCCCCGAACTGCTGTCCGTCGAGTGCTGGGGCGGGGCCACGTACGACGTCGCGCTGCGCTTCCTCAAGGAGGACCCCTGGGAGCGGCTGGCGCGGCTGCGCAGGGCGCTGCCCAATGTCTGTCTCCAGATGCTGCTGCGCGGCAAGAACACCGTCGGCTACACGCCGTACCCGACGCAGGTGACCACCGCCTTCGTCGACGAGGCGGCCCGCACCGGTGTGGACATCTTCCGTATCTTCGACGCCCTGAACAGCGTCGACGCCATGCGGCCGGCCATCGACGCGGTGCGCGAGACGGGGACCACGGTCGCCGAGGTCGCCATGAGCTACACCGGGGACCTGGCGAACCCGGCCGAGGACATCTACACCCTCGACTACTACCTGCGGCTGGCCGAGCAGATCGTCGACGCCGGCGCGCACATCCTGGCGATCAAGGACATGGCCGGACTGCTGCGCCCGGCCGCGGCGCGGAAGCTGGTCGGCGCGCTGCGCGCCGAGTTCGATCTGCCGATCCACGTGCACACGCACGACACGCCGGGCGGCCAGCTGGCCACCTATCTCGCCGCCTGGGAGGCGGGTGCCGACGCCGTCGACGGGGCCAGCGCACCGCTGTCCGGCACGACGAGCCAGCCGTCGCTCTCGGCGATCGTGGCCGCCGCCGCGCACACCGACTACGACACCGGCCTGGACCTGGACAAGGTGACCTCGCTGGAGCCGTACTGGGAGGCGCTGCGCAAGATGTACGGCACCTTCGAGTCGGGCATCCCGGCGCCGACCGGCCGCGTCTACGACCACGAGATCCCCGGCGGTCAGCTCTCCAACCTGCGTCAGCAGGCGATCTCGATCGGTGTCGGCGACCAGTTCGAGGCCGTCGAGGAGGCCTACGCGGGCGCCAACCGGCTGCTCGGCCGCCCGGTCAAGGTGACGCCGTCGTCCAAGGTGGTCGGTGATCTCGCGATCGCCTTCGTGGCGCAGGGCATCACCGCCGAGGAGTTCGCGGCCGACCCGACCGCCTACGACATCCCCGATTCGGTGGTCGGCTTCCTGCAGGGTGAACTGGGTGAGCCGGCCGCCGGGTGGCCGGAGCCGCTGCGGGAGAAGATCCTGGCCGGTCGCAGTTCCTCGCTCACCGAAGAGGTGCTGTCGGCGGAGGACCAGGCGCTGCTCGCGGCTCCCGGTCCGGAGCGGCAGGCCGCGCTCAACCGGCTGCTGTTCCCCGGCCCGACCGCCGAATACCTCGCGCACCGTGCCGAATACGGCGACACCTCGCGACTGCCCGCGTACCAGTTCTTCTACGGGCTGCAGCAGGGCTACGAGCATCGCGTGATCCTGCGCGACGGCGTCCAGCTGCTGATCACGCTCGAGGCGGTCAGCGAGCCGGACGTGGCCGGCATCCGCACCGTCATGTGCACGCTGAACGGCGAACTCCGGCCGGTGCCGGTGCTTGACCGCACCGCCGACGTGACCGTCGAGGTGCGTGAACGCGCCGAGAAGGACAACCCGCATCACATCGGCGCGCCGTTCGCGGGCGTCGTGACCGTCTCGGTGCACCCCGGTGACGAGGTGGCCGCCGGCGACGTGATCGGCACCATCGAGGCGATGAAGATGGAGGCCTCCATCTCGGCGCAGACCGGGGGCGTGGTGAAGCGGGTCGTCGTGCACCCGGCCACCGAGGTGGGTGCCGGCGACCTGCTCGTCGAGCTGGAATGAGAACCGGACCGGCATAGCCTGGATGTCATGGATCTGACCCGGGACGTGGCGGCGCGGCGACTCTCCTCGTGGGAGCGCCGCGCCGCGGCGTCGTCGCCGGAGCTGAAGCGGGCGGCGGTGGCGATCACCGTGGTGCCGTCGGCGGGCTCAGGTGGCGGCGAGGGCCCGGAGCGGGGGATCTGGGTGATGCGGCGGGCCAAGTCGCTGCGCAGCCACTCGTATCAGTTCGCGCTGCCCGGCGGGCGTGTCGACCCGGGGGAGACCGCGATCGAGGCGGCCCTGCGGGAACTCGACGAGGAGCTCGGCGTATCGCTCGGCGAGGACTCGGTGATCGGCGTGCTCGACGACTACGAGACGCGCTCCGGGTACGTGATGACGCCGGTGGTGTGCTGGACCGACGAACCCGTGGTGCCGGTGCCGAGCCCGGACGAGGTGCACGAGCTGTTCTTCGTCACCCTCGACGAGGTCACCGCGCCGCCCGAGTTCGACGCGATCCCGGAATCGCCACGCCCGGTGATCCGCCTGCCGATCTTCGGCTACTGGGTGCACGCACCGACCGCGGCGGTGATCTACCAGTTCGCGGAGGTGGTCGTGCGCGGGCGACGGACTCGAGTGGACCAGCTGGAACAGCCGGTCTTCGCCTGGAAGTAGGGGTCGGCCCGGTGGAGCCACCACCGCCAGCCTGGTCGCTGCCAGCCCGGTGGAGCCACCACCGCCAGCCCGTTGAGCCGGTCAAGCCGCTAGGCGCAGACCGTGTCGAAACGTCCTCTTGACTGGTGGGCGTTTCGACACGCCGCCTCGCCCTGGCGGGCTCGGCGACGGCTCAACGGGCTGAGAGGACCCGGCGGCGCCTCGGCGGGATGTTGGGGTTCGGCGCTGTCTCGTTGAGCGGCCGCTGTCAGCTCGTGGGGTGTTACCGCGGGCCTGGTGAAGCCACCGCCGCCAGCCCGTTGAGCCGGTCAAGCCGCTAGGCGCACACCGTGTCGAAACGCCCTCTTGACTGGTGGGCGTTTCGACACGCCGCCTCGCCCTGGCGGGCTCGGCGACGGCTCAACGGGCTGGTGGGGGACCCGGTGGCGGCTCACCGGGCTGTTGGGGTTCGGTGCTGTCTCGTTGAGCGGCCGCTGTCAGCTCGTGAAGCCACCGCCGCCAGCCCGTTGAGCCGGTCAAGCCGCTAGGCGCAGACCGTGTCGAAACGCCCCCTTGACTGGTGGGCGTTTCGACACGCCGCCTCGCCCTGGCGGGCTCGGCGACGGCTCAACGGGCTGATGCTGATGGGACCCGGTGGCCGCTCAACGGGCTGATGGGGCTCGCCGGCTCAGGCGCGGACGGCCTTGGCGGCGTCGACCATCGCGGTCAGGGCCGCGGTGACCTGCTCGGTGGTGCGGGTCTTGAGGCCGCAGTCCGGGTTGACCCACAGGCGCTCGGCCGGAACGGCATCCAGGGCCTCACGCAGCAGCGTGGTCATCTCGCCGGCGTCCGGGACGCGCGGCGAGTGGATGTCGTACACGCCCGGGCCGACCTCGTTCGCGAAGCCGATCGCGTTGAGGTCGTCCAGAACCTCCATGTGCGAGCGGGCGGCCTCGATCGAGGTCACGTCGGCGTCGAGGTCGGCGATGGCACCGATCACGTCGCCGAACTCCGAGTAGCACAGGTGCGTGTGGATCTGCGTCTCGTCGGCGACGCCGGAGGTCGACAGCCGGAACGCGCCGACGGCCCAGTCCAGGTACGCCTGGCGATCAGCGGACTGGAGCGGCAGCAGCTCGCGCAGGGCGGGCTCGTCCACCTGGATGATGCCGACGCCGGCGCGCTCGAGGTCGACGGTCTCGTCGCGGATGGCGAGGGCCACCTGGTCGGCGGTGTCGGCGAGCGGCTGGTCGTCGCGCACGAACGACCACGCCAGGATGGTGACCGGGCCGGTCAGCATGCCCTTGACGATCTTGTTGGTCAACGACTGCGCGTGGGTGATCCAGCCGACGGTCATCGGCGTGGGGCGGGCGACGTCGCCGTACAGGATCGGCGGGCGCACACAGCGCGAGCCGTACGACTGGACCCAGCCGTTCTGCGTGGCGAAGAAGCCGGTGAGCTGCTCGGCGAAGTACTGCACCATGTCGTTGCGCTCGGGTTCGCCGTGCACCAGGACGTCGAGGCCGATCTGCTCCTGCAGCGCGATGACGGCGGCGATCTCGGCCTCCATCCGCTCGCGGTAGGTGTTCTGGTCGATCTCCCCGGTCCGCAGCTGCTGGCGGGCCTTGCGTATGTCGCCGGTCTGCGGGAACGAGCCGATGGTCGTGGTCGGCAGTTCCGGCAGCTTCAGGGCCGCGCGCTGGCGTTCGCGGCGGTCCGCGGCGTCGTGGCGGCGGCGGTCGGCCTCGGCCAGGGCCGCGAGCCGATCGCGGACGGCGGCGTCGTGCAGGCGCGGGTCGGTGGCACGGGAGGCCAGGGCGTCGCGGGCGGCGTCGAAGGCCTGCTTCTGGGCGGCGCGCCCGTTCTTCAGTGCCCCCGACAGTGCGGCGACCTCGGCGAACTTCTCGCTCGCGAAGGCGAGCCAGCCGCGCAGGGCGTCGTCGAGCTCGGTCTCCGGGGCGAGCGAGTACGGGACGTGCAGCGTGGAACACGACGTGCTCACGGCCAGTTCACCGACCGCCGGCCGCAGGTCCTCCAGGGTGGCCAGGGCGGCGTCGAGGTCGGTGCGCCAGATGTTGCGGCCGTCGACCACACCGGCCACGACCAGCTTGTCGTTCAGGCCGGCGGCCTTCACCGACTCGGCGGAGCCGTAGACGAGGTCGACGCCGACACCCTCGACGCGGGTGCGGGCGAGCGCGGCCAGCGACTGGCCAGCGTCGCCGAAGTAGGTCTGCACCAGGATCTTCGGCCGATCCGGGGCGCTGGACAGCCGGGTGTAGACGCGCTCGGCGAGCTCCGCGAGGCCCTCGTGGGCGTCGGTCATCAGGACCGGCTCGTCGAGCTGCACCCACTGCGCGCCCGCGGCGTCGAGCTCGGCGAGGAGCTGCTCGTAGAGGGGGAGCAGGTCGTCGATGCGGCTCAGCGGCTCGGCGGCGTCGTTCACCGCCTTGGCGAGCGCGAGGAAGGTGATCGGGCCGATGACGACCGGGCGGGCGGGCATGCCCTGCGCCGTCGCCTCCCGGTACTCGGCGAGAACCTTGGTCGGGTCGAGGGCGAAGACGGTGTCCCCGTCGATCTCCGGGACCAGGTAGTGGTAGTTGGTGTCGAACCACTTCGTCATCTCCAGCGGGTGGATGCCAGTGTCTTCGCGGCCCGCTCGCTCCGCTCCCGGCGCCGAGGCGCCGCGGGCGGCGGCGAAGTAGCGGTCCAGCGGATTCTCGACGCCCGCGACGCGCGGCGGGAGCGCGCCGAGGAGCACGGCGGTGTCGAGCATCTGGTCGTAGTAGCTGAAGGTGCCCGTCGGGATCGAGTCGAGTCCGGCGGTCAGCAGCTCGGCCCAGCCGGTGCGGCGCAGCTGCGCGGCGACGCGCTCCAGCTCGGCGGCGTCGATCCGGCCGGCCCAGTACCCCTCGACCGCTCGCTTGAGTTCACGATCGGCGCCGATCCGGGCGGTGCCCGGCACGGTGGTGGTGAAAACCATCTTTCTTCTGTTCTCCTGCATACAAGGGTGACGACGAACGCCCTTACCGGAAGCGGAGACGAAGAGCCCCAGAGACGAAAAGCCCCAGAGACGCGCTTCGACTTCGCCCAGGTCCACGAGGCGGAACGTCACCGGATGCGGCGCATCCGGTACAACGGGCAGGTCTTCGGGCTCATCGGCGCGCGTCGGGAGAGTGACGCTCCTACTGGCCGTCGCTTCCCGGCCGCTGGGGGCGGCCAGTGCGTGGTGACGGCGGTCGTTCCGATATACCGCTGCGGGTCAGCTCCGGAGTCTCACCGGATTCCCTCTCGCGACATCCACCGCGTCGTGCGATGCCTGCCGCTCGACGTCCGCGCGGTCACAGGGGCTCCTGGGCGACGGCGCGACGGACGAACCGATTGCGGGTTCAGTGTAGGTCGCGCATGGATGGGGTGTCACGACGGCCGGCGGGAGTGGGTTTAATTCGGGGCCCGGCTTGACGCCCACCGATTCGGTGGGCAGCGCCCAGTGAGTGGGTCGTCGCCCACTCTGCGGTGTGGGCGACATCGAAATCGCTGGCACGGGCTGTGGACAACCCGGGGCTCACTGGTACAGGTCTGTGGACTGTCGTTCGACGAGGGCGCCGGAGTGGCCTTTCCTTGGACCATGACCATCGCGATCGACGACCTGCCCCGCGACCGCTACGGGTTGATCCGGCGCGCCTCCGCGCACCAGGCCGGGGTGTCCGACGATCGGCTGTGCGTCGCGGTGAGAGCCGGGTTGCTGGTGCGGCTCTGCCGCGGTGTGCGGGGTGAACTGGTCCCGCTGCTCCGGTCGTGGCTGCGGCGGCTCGGAATCGGCGTCGGATGACCGGCGCGGTTCTTGCCCACGGAGTCGGCCAGCACTTCGTCGCCCACTCCGCGGGCTGGGCGACGACGAAGTCGCTGGCAGCGACGTGGACCGGCGGGCCGCGGGAAGCGCGCGTAAACTGGGCTCATCATGTCGCTCGGTGAAGTCGCCACCGGCGGCCGGTCGGGGCCGGTCGTCGGGGTCGTGCTGGTGTCCCGGGGCGACGAGGGGGCCGTGCCCGACGACAGCGACGACATCCCGCAGCTCGAGCGGCTCCGCGCACTTCTGGCGGGGTTCGGCGCCGGCGGATGCGGCGACCTGTATGTCGCGCTCGGCAGCCGGGTGGTTCAGGCGCCGCGGGACTCGTCGACCGCCTTCTACGTGCCCGAATGGTACGACGCCCTCGACGAGACCGTCGGCGCAGCGCTGACCTTCGCGGCCGGCATCGACGGCGTCGCCGGGGTCCTGGTGCAGACCATCGACAGTCAAGACCTGGGCGACGTCGGCGTGGCCCGCGTCCTCGACGCCGCCGCGGGGCGGCCGGAAGTGCTGGTGCGGGCGTCGTGCCACGGGCATCTGGCGCAGCCGGTGTACGTCGGGGCGGGACTGCTCACCGACGTCTCCCGGGTGATCGCAGACTCCGGCGGCGCGGTCCGGTATCTCCGCGAGCACGCCGGTGAGGTGGTCACGGTCGATTGCAGCGATTTGGCCGGGCCGGTCGTGGACGTGCTGGGCTGAGCGTCGGCCGACTTGGCTCGGGGGCGTTTCGACGAGCCCGCCAGCAGCCCGTTGAGCCGTCGCCGAGCCCGCCAGGGCGAGGCGGCGAGCCGAAACGCCCGCCCGTCCGGGGGCGTTTCGACACGGTCTGCGCCTAGCGGCTTGACCGGCGGGGCGGGCGGGTGGGTCCGCTCGGCGGGCGGTAGCAGGGCGGCCCAACGGGCGGTGGCAGCGCGGTTCGGCAGGCGGTGCGAGGTCCGCTCGACGAGCGGCGGCAGGGCGGCTCAACGGGCGGCGGGAGGGCGGTTCGGCGGGCGGTGGCTCGGCCGGGGGTGGACGACGGCGGCCGCCCCCGGGAAGTCCGGGGGCGGCCGCTGTTTCAGCCGGTCAGTCGCGCGAGGCGGTGATCGCTTCGATGATCTTCGGGCGCAGCTCGGCGGCCTTGATGATCTCGTCGGCGGAACCGACCTGGACGGCGCGCTCGATGCTGTGCACCGCGTCGAACTCGGCGGCCACCTCGGAGAGCTTCTCGGCCCGCACGCTGGCGCGCACCTCTTCGAGCTCGGCCGACAGCGACGCGTGCTCGGTGTCCGAGGCCTGCTCCAGGCGATTCTGCAGGTCCTGGACGCGCGGGTCGTTCTCGGTGCGCGTGCGGACGTCGCCGGCGAAGACGACGGCCGCGGCGGGAGCGCCGCCGAGCACCGAGGCGAACGATCCCTCGATGGCCAGCACCGTCATGTTCGGGTTGAGCGCCTTGGAGAATACGACGAACGCGCCACCGTGGTAGCGGGAGATCACGCAGAAGACGATCGGGCCCTCGAAATTGATGATGGCCCGGCCGATCTCGGCGCCGTACTCCAGCTGCAGCTTGCGCAGCGACTCCGGTGAGCCATCGAAGCCGGACAGGTTGGCCAGCACGACGACCGGCCGGTTGCCGCTGGCCGCGTTGATCGCGCGCGCCGCCTTCTTCGACGACTGCGGGAACAGCGTGCCCGCGCTGAAGGTGTCCGGGCCGTCGGCCGGCAGGAAGCCACGACGGGCGATCGGCGTCGACTCGATGCCGATCAGGGTCACCGCATGCCCGCCCATGTGGGTGTCGTGCACGACGACGGTCTCGGCGTCGGCCATCCCCGCCCAGCGCTCCAGCGACGGCAGATCCTGGTCGACCACCGCGCTCATCACCGAACGGATGTCGAACGGCTTCTTGCGATCCGGGTTGCCCAGGGGCGAGAAGATCTCGCCGACCGTGGCGAACTCGGAGCCCTCCAGCTCGTGCGGGAAGTCCGAGATGTCGCGGTCGACGGGGTCACCGGTCACCGCCGGGCGCGGCCCGTCCTCGCCGGGCACCACATAGCTGTGGTCGTAGTGGCTCATCACGACGCCGATGGCCGCGGTCAGATTCGGCGCCCAGTACTGTGCCTCACCGTTCGGGCCCATCACGCGGTCGTAGCCGCCGATCCCGAAGTTGTCCTCCGCGGACACGCCGCCGGAGAAGTCCAGGGCCTGCTTGCCGGTCAGCACCATCGACGAATCCGGGGTCATCACCAGGATGCCCCTGGTGTGCATCAGCATGGTGGCCTCGGCGTTCCAGTACGCCTGGCCGCCGACATTGATGCCGGAGACGACGATGTTGATCTCGCCGCCGTCCTGGGTGAACTCGACGATGCGCTTGAGCGCGGCGGCCACCCAGTCAAGATTCTCGGTGCCCGAGTCCATCTTGACCGCGGCGCCGGACGACAGCGCGTACCACTCGACGGGCAGCTGCTCCCGCTCGGCGAGATCCAGTGCCGCCATGTACCGGCGGCACTCGGGCTCGGTGAGGGCACCGAGCGACTTGGTCGGATCGCCCAGCATCACCACGCGGCGGACACCCTCCGGGTACTTGGCGGTCGGGGTGCTGACGATACCGACGACGACCGCTGCGGTATTGTGCCCCTTCGGCCGGTCCACCGGCACCAGTTCGCCGACCTCGTCCCGGTCCGGCTCGGCGGCCGGTTCCAGGTCGTACTCGGTGAAGTCGCCGAGCAGGTCGGTCAGCTCGTACGGGTACACGTTGTTGCGGCGCGCGGCCCGCAGCACCTTCTGCCGGTACTCGTCGACCGGCTCGATGGGCGTGCTATCCGGCTCGTCGACGGTGATCTGGGTTTCGCCTGCGGCGTCGAACCCGATCGTCACGGCGACCTTGGTGAGTTCGCCGGTCTCCTGATCGCGGTGCCGGGCGATGAGCAGGATCTCCTCCAGCCCCGCGCCGTCGGTCGATGCCGCCGTGCCGAGGGTGTGGCGCACCACGCGCGCCACCTGCCTGCGGTCCACGTCCAGCGGCGGCCAGATGTACATCACGATGCGGTTGGTGTTGAACCGCTTGGACGACGGGCGCTTGGCCTGCGCGCGGCGGATCGAGTCCACGCAGGCCTCGAAGGTGCGCTCGGCGGTCGGCAGGGTGAGCAGCTTGCCGTTCTGCTCGCTGACCGCGGTCAGGTCGCGGACCTGGGCGAATGCGATCAGCCGGTCGTCGTTCTGGTTGGCCTTCGCGACGGCACGGTACAGGTACACCTCCTCGTCGTCCGACGACCGCAGGCGCGTGACGTCGAATTTGCGGAGCCGTTCCATCTGCATGCGCTGGGCGATGTACGGGTGCAGGCCGCGGATCAGGCGGTCCTCGCTCATCCCGGTCGCCGACGGCCGGAACGTGAAGTGGTGGTGCATGGCCTCGTCGCCGGAACCGGCGACGGTCGCGGTGACCCGGTGGATCTGGCTGGGCAGCAGGCGGGCGCCGACCACCTCCTGCAACTGGGCGGCCATCTCGTCGAGGTCCTCGGGTTGCTCCTCCCAGCGCACGTAGACGTCGGCGTCGATCGACGCGGCACCGTCGGCGAGCTCGGCCAGCCCGCACATCGCGGTGTCCAGGTCGTCGAAACTGGTCGCCGCCGACACCAGCAACGACCCGCCGCGCTGGGCCAGCACGAAGGTCACGCCGCCGGCGCGGTGGGTGGCGACGCCGCTCAGACCCTTGTTGCCGTAGTAGCGGCGGGTCAGGACCTCCAGCATGACGGCGTTGTCGAGTGACGCATCGGCCAGGCGACGGCTCAGCACGCGCACCAGCGGCTCGGTGCTCTTGACCATCTCGGCGATGCGCTCGGCGCGGTCGGAGGCCTCCGGATTGGCATCCAGGTACGTCAGATCGCTGTCGATCGCGGCGTACACCCGTTCGCGGGTGCGCATCAGACGCGGCTGGCCGTACCAGGCGTAGAGGACGCCGCGCGCCAGGTCGGCGATCGCCGGGAAGCGGATCTGGGTGGCCGCCACCATGTGCTCGAGCACCTGGCCGACTCGTTCCCGCAGCTCCGGCGCCGGTGCCGGCTCCTTCATCCAGCGGCGCAGCAGGGTCGCGACGCTCGGCACGATGTCGTCGAGCCGCTGCAGCGCGAGGAAGATCCGGAAGACCGCGGCCTCCAGGTCGTCGGTGCGTTCCAGGTCCTCGACGTCGTAGTGCGCGAGGGCGGCGGCGAGCTTGCGCTGGAACTGCTCGGGCAGGCCGGCCAGCTCCACGTCGAGACTCTGCAGATAGGTGTGGAACTGCTCGCGGGTCGAGTGGACGCGGTCGTCGACCTCGTCGTCGGCCGGGCGGCGCCGGGCCAGCTCGGCCAGATCGGCGAAGACGCTGGCCAGCTCGGTCTCGCCGGCGAGCGGGCGGCTGCCGGCGTCGATCTCCGCCTGGCGGTCGGCGAGGTAGCCGCTGAGCAGCCGGCTGCTGTCCTCGGGGTCGACGTCGAAGCCCAGCATCAGACTGTGCAGCGCTTCGCGGCCCCGCTCGGCGAGGTCGTGGGCGTCGGGGATGGTCGGCTGCGCGGGCAGATCGAGGACGGCGGCCTCGGAGGCGGTGTCCTGCTCCTCGTCGCCGTCGCCGATCGGCTCTAGACGCAGCAGCGGGGCGCCGGTCTCCACCTGCGCGCCGACGTTGACCACGCACTCCTTGAGGCGGGCGGCGAACGGCGCGCGCAGCACCGTCTCCATCTTCATCGACTCCAGCACCAGGACCGGATCGCCGGCGGCCACCTCGTCGCCGACCTCCAGCGGGGTCGCGATCACCAGCGCGGGTGCGGGGGAGCGGACGACGCCGCCCTCGTCGCGGCTGACGCGGTGGGTGACGCCGTCGACGTCGACCAGGTGGATCGGTCCGTGCGTGTCGGTGAGGACGCGGAAGCGCTCACCGTTGACCGTGACGCGGCCGGTGTGCTCGTCGTACCGCTCGACGCTGACGTCGGCGGCGGCCGAGTCGGCGCCGGCCTCGATGACGACGCGGAAGCGCTGTGCCCCGACGCGGGCGACGCGCACCCGGTAGCCGACGCCGCGCAGCTTGAAGTCGATCGGCCGGCCGCTCTCGTGCATCACCTGCGGGCGACCGCCCCGGGCGGTGGCGAACAGGCGGTTGCGTTCGGCCTGCTCCTCTTCCTCGTAGGCGTCGATGGCGGCGGCGGCCAGTGCGATCGAGGAATGCCGGTGGCTGACCAGGCGGCCCTCGGTGCGGACCCGGTCGATCCAGCCGGTGTCGGCGCTGCCGTCGATCACCTCGGGCTGGTCGAGCAGGTCGATGATGAAGCTGCTGTTGGTGGCGCCGCCCTCAATCACCACGCGGGTGCGGCCCATGGCGCGGCGCAGGCGGGCGAGCGCCTGGTCACGGGTGTTGCCGTAGGCGATGATCTTGGCGATCATCGAGTCGAAGTCGGCGGGGATGGTGTCGCCCTCGCTGACACCGGTGTCCACGCGCACGCCGGGGCCGCTCGGCAGCTCCAGCCGGGCGATGTAACCGGGGGACGGCGCGAAGTCGCGGTCGGGGTCCTCGGCGTTGAGCCGGGCCTCGACGGCGTGGCCGCGCTCGGAGGGCTTCTCGCCGTCGAGCGTGCCGCCGGAGGCGACGTGGATCTGCGCGCGGACGAGGTCGAAGTCGTTGGTGACCTCGGTGATCGGGTGCTCCACCTGCAGTCGGGTGTTCACCTCGAGGAAGGCGAACATCTGCTCGCCCGGGTGGTACAGGAACTCGACGGTGGCGGCACCGCGGTAGCCGACCTTCACGGCCAGCCGCTCGGCGGCGGCCTTGACCTCGGCGACCTGCTCGGGGCCGAGGACCGGCGACGCCGACTCCTCGATCACCTTCTGGTTGCGGCGCTGTACCGAACAGTCGCGGACGCCGAGCGCCCACGCGGTCTCGCCGTCGGAGATCACCTGGACCTCGACGTGGCGGGCGCCGGTGACCAGACGCTCCAGGAAGACGACGCCGCTGCCGAAGGCGCGCTCGGCCTCGTCGCGGGTGCGCTGGTAGGCGTCGACCAGATCGGCCTCGTCGTCGACGCGCCGGATGCCGCGCCCGCCGCCGCCCGCGGTGGCCTTGAGCATCAGCGGGTAGCCGATCTTCTCGGCCGCCGCGACGGCCTGCTCCTGGGTCTCCACCTCGCCGCCGCTCCACGGTGCGACCGGCACGCCGACCTCCTCGGCGATCAGCTTGGCGCCGATCTTGTCGCCGAGCTGGCGCATCGCGTCGGGCGACGGGCCGATGAAGCTGATCCCGATCCGTTCACAGAGCTCGGCGAAGGCCGGGTCCTCGGCGACGAAGCCCCAGCCCACCCACGCGGCGTCGGCGCCGCTCTCGATCAGGGCACGCTCGAGCACCTCGAGGTTGATGTAGGGGCGCGCCGCGGCGGGTCCCAGGTCGTACGTGAGGTCGGCCTCCCGGACGAAGGTGGAGCCGGCGTCCACGTCGGTGTGCAGAGCGACCGTCTGCACCGACTCCCCGGTCTCGGCGTTCAGGTCCCGGACGGCGTTGATCAGCCGCATGGCGGCCTCTCCCCGGTTGACAATCGCGATACGACGGAACATGCGCCCTCTCTGCGTCGGTGCCGTGGCGGTCCACGACGATCGGTACTTCTGCTGGCTTCGCCCGGGTGATCGGGCGGCGGGCGGGCTGGCGCGCGCACGAAAGCCACCGGATCACGGTGGAACCGGTCAGTCCACGGTATGCGGAGCGAGCTCATCCGGGTAGTGCCTACCGGTACGTAACCACGTCCGGTGCGATGAATGACACAGTTACCGGCCAGTCAACTGTGTGGTAGGGGGTCAAGGCACCCCGGTGCGGAGTTCACCGGCCGGTAGATCGAGGGCCTGGGCGGCGAAACGCCGGACCGGATCGGCTGCCGCGGCGAGTGCGCCGGCGTACCCCGCTCGATGGCAGCCGCGCAGTGCGCCGGCGCCGGGCCGTCCGGTCACGCCGATGAGCGCGACGAGTTCACCGGTGGTCGGGATGCACACCGCCCAGACGCACCGGACCGCGTCCGGCTCGCCGGGGTCGCCGGGGTCGGCGGGCTCGGCGGGCTCGGCGGTACCGGCGACGTACCCGGCCGGGTCGGTGATCCCCAGGTCGGTCAGCGCGGGGACGTCGGACAGCCGGTCATCGGCGCGCAGGGCGCGGAGGTACCACGCGCCGGCGTTGATCTCGACGGCGGTCGCCGGCACGGTCGATGCGGGGTCGGGGTCCACGATCTGCACGATAGCGGACGAGACCAGCAACACCCATTCGCTGCGTCCGCACCTCTCAACGGACGGAGCGAATGGGTGTTACGGCCAGCGTGTCCGCGGTGGGTGTTTGCCCGATCTGCAGCATGGCAACTAAGGTCGCTGCTCATGAGGCCGCAGCCACAACGACGCGCGCGCGGGGAGGCCCGTCGGGAACAGATCATCTCAGAGGCGCTCAGGGTCTTCGCCGAACACGGCTATCGGAACGCCTCTGCGGCCGAGATCGCCGAGCGGTGCGGGCTCTCGCAGCCGGGGCTGTGGCACTACTTTCCGAACAAGGATGCGCTGCTGACTGCGGCGCTCGCACACCGAGACCAGAACGACCTGGCCCGGTTCGGTCACGACTTGCCGTTGCGCGGCGCCGACGGGCTCCGGCGGCTGGTGACGCTGATCGAGGCGAAAGAGCAGGCACCCGATCTGGTGCGATTGTTCACGGTTGTCGCCGGGGAGTCGGTCACCGTGGATCATCCGGCCCGCGACTGGGCCGTTCGCCGCCACCGCACCATGCGATTGCACGCCGCCGCCGCACTCGAGGGCGGCGTCGCGAACGGAGAGTTCCGGTCCGGCATCGATATCCCGGCGATCGCCAGTCAGGTGGTCGCGACGATTGACGGGCTGCAACTGCAGTGGCTGCTGGATCCGGAGGAGATCGAGCTTGCGGCGGTCTTCGAGACGTATATCGAGAGCCTGATCGACTGCCTGACTGTCACGAACGACACCGAAGAGACCGGGTAACCCCGGCGATCTCGCGGTCGGGCCGCGGGCTCGACCGGCGCGACCGCCCCGGAACCGAGAAGGTTCCGGGGCGGTCGCGTGCGTGTCAGGCGGTCGTGTCGCGGACTACTTGATCTCCAGCAGGACGGTGCCCTGGGTGACCGCGGCGCCGGCTTCGACGGCCAGGCCGGTCACGGTGCCGTCCTTGTGCGCGGTGACCGGGTTCTCCATCTTCATGGCCTCCAGCACCACCACCAGGTCGCCGGCCGCGACGGTGTCGCCCTCGGCGACGGCGACCTTGACCACGGTGCCCTGCATCGGTGCCGCCACGGCGTCGCCGGAGGCGGCCTTGGCGCCGCCCTTGGTCCGCGAACGGGACTTGGGCTTGCGGCGGATCGCGCCGTCGCCGCCACCGTTGCCGCCGGACAGGTTCAGGTCGCCCGGCAGGGATACCTCGACGCGTCGGCCACCGACCTCCACGACCACGCTCTGCCGCGGCAGCTCCTCGTCGTCGTCGGTCTGCGCGCCGCCGCCGCTGTACGGCTCGAGCGGGTTCTCCCAGTCGGTCTCGATCCACTTGGTGTAGACCTCGAACGACTCGCCGTCACCGATGAACGCCGGGTTCTCCACGATGTGGCGGTGGAAGGGGATGACCGTGGCGAGGCCGTCGACCTCGAACTCGGCGAGGGCGCGAGCGCTGCGCTCGAGGGCCTGCTGCCGGTTCTCGCCGGTGACGATCAGTTTGGCCAGCATCGAGTCGAACTGGCCGCCGATCACGTCGCCCTGGCGGACACCGGAATCGACGCGCACGCCCGGGCCGCTCGGCTCGCGGTAGACCGCGACCGGGCCGGGGGCGGGGAGGAATCCGCGGCCGGCGTCCTCGCCGTTGATGCGGAACTCGAAGGAGTGGCCGCGCGGGGTCGGGTCCTCGGTGAGCTCCAGGGCCTTGCCCTCGGCGATGCGGAACTGCTGGCGCACCAGGTCGATGCCCGCGGTCTCCTCGGTGACCGGGTGCTCCACCTGCAGGCGGGTGTTGACCTCGAGGAAGCTGACGGTGTCGCCCTGCACCAGGTACTCCACGGTGCCCGCGCCGTAATAGTGCGCCTCGCGGCAGATGGCCTTGGCGGAGGAGTGGATGCGGGCGCGCTGGTCGTCGGTGAGGAACGGCGCGGGGGCCTCCTCGACGAGCTTCTGGAAGCGGCGCTGCAGCGAGCAGTCGCGGGTGCCGGCGACGATCACGTTGCCGTGCTGGTCGGCGATCACCTGGGCCTCCACGTGGCGGGCCTTGTCCAGGTACTGCTCGACGAAGCACTCGCCGCGGCCGAAGGCGGCGACCGCCTCGCGGGTGGCCGACTCGAACAGCTCGGGGATCTCCTCGATGGTGTGGGCGACCTTCATGCCGCGGCCGCCGCCGCCGAACGCGGCCTTGATGGCGACCGGGACGCCGTACTGCTCGGCGAAGGCGACCACCTCGGCGGCGTCGGCGACCGGGTCCTTGGTGCCCGCCGCCATCGGGGCCTGCGCCCGCTCGGCGATGTGCCGCGCGGTCACCTTGTCACCGAGGTCGCGGATGGACTGCGGTGACGGGCCGATCCAGGTGAGTCCGGCGTCGAGCACGGCCTGGGCGAAGTCGGCGTTCTCCGACAGGAAGCCGTAGCCGGGGTGGATCGCGTCGGCGCCCGAGCGGGCGGCGGCGTCGAGGATCTTGTCGAAGACCAGGTAGCTCTCGGCCGAGGTCTGGCCGCCCAGGGCGAAGGCCTCGTCGGCCAGTTCGACGAACAGCGCACCGGCGTCGGGCTCGGCGTAGACGGCGACGCTGGCGATACCGGCATCCCGAGCCGCCCGGATCACGCGGACCGCGATCTCACCGCGGTTGGCGATGAGTACCTTGTTGATCGTCTTCTGGGGGATCTCGGTCTTGGACACTGGCTCTCCTGCCTGGGGCTCACGCGGTGACGCGGGCCGTCGTCGGGGACAACGAATACGGTGCGGGCGCCGCCGCCACGGTGGGGCCGCGTGACGTCCGGCACGGCGCCGCTGATTCTCGGTGCCGTGCATACACGGGAATCACAGTAACTCACCGAGCACCTGCTAGGTTCCGGGGCTCGCGCAGCGACGATTCCGGTGCTCAGCCGCCCGCGGCGATACTCGCGAGTAGGTGCGCGAACTCGTTGAGGAACGCGGCCAGCCCGGCCTCGCCGGGGCCGTCGCCGCCGGCCGGGAACCGGCTGTGCAGCCGCAGGCCGCCTGGGGTGCGGTTGAACCAGACGTACACCTCGTCGTCGGCGTAGGTGTGACTGCGGAGCGCCACCGCGGCCCCGGCGTCGGCCTCGACGGCCCCCGGGACGCCGCGGGTGTCCATGAACGAGACGACGAACTTCGGTTCCGGCGGGATCCCGATCAGCTCGGCCAGCCGCAGCATCGGCAACGACGCGCCCTCGCGGGCGCGGTCGAGCGACACCATCGTCCGTTCCAGGGCGAGCGCGAAATCGGGGTCGTCGGACACGTTGACGCTGATCGGTGCCAGCGCGACGAACCAGCCGAGCGCGCCGTGGAACTCCACGTGGTGGCGGGTGTGCCGGGGCATCAGAGTGGTGAAACGACGGCCGCCGTGGCGGTGGTAGACGAGTGCCGCGACGGCCAGCAGTGCGCCGATCAGCGAGCCGCCCAGCGCGGTGGCGCGGTCGGTCAGCGCGCGGGTGGCGTCGTCGTCGAGAAGCAGTGTGGTGTGCGAGTGCTGCGCGGGCGGCGGCCCGGCGCCGGTGGGCGGCGCGGGCAGGATGCCGAACGGGGGCAGCCGGTCGGCGCCGCCGAGGAACTCCCGCCAGACGGCCACCGCCGGATGCCGGTCGTCGGCGGCGTCGGCGGCGGTTCGCTCGGAGCTGGAGAAATCGACGTAGCTGCCCGCCGGCGGCAGCGCCGCGGGGCGGCGCTCGCGCGCGGCCTGGTACAGCTCGCGCAGCTCGTATTGGGCGTTGACCAGCGAATAGCCGTCGACCAGCGAATGATCGGCGGCGAAGAAGAGCGTGAAACTGCCCGCCCGGGCGACGGTCGCGAAGCGGTACGCCGGCCAGTGCATCGGCGTGGTGGCGCGGTCGAAGGAGCCGGCGATCTGCTCGATCAGCAACCGGGGGTCGTGATACCAGCCGATCCGGCTCCGCCGCAGCAGTACCGTCCCGGGATCGGTGGTGTACCGGGCGACGTCGGGGCCGTCGAGGCGGACGTGCGTGCGGAGCACCTCGTGCCGGTTGATCCAGGCAAGGAGCGCGCCCTGCACCGCCGGGAAGTCGATCTGCTGATCGAACTCGACGGCCAGGCCCAGCCAGGCTTCGCGGCCGCCCTCACGCCGGGTGGCGCCCCGGTCGTCGTGCGCCGAGCGGAGATGCTGTTCGTGATTGTGGGACGTGCCGCGCGGGTCACGATGCCACGCGCCCAGTCCGCCGGGCGCCGCCGGGATCCACTCGATGAGTCCGCCCGGCCGGATGTCCGAGTCCAGGATCTGCAGAAATTCCATGTCGGCGGTGCGACGGGCCCCGGCTACGCCCCGCCGGAGCGGGTCTGCTCGGTCACCTGACGCTGAATCCGGGCCAGCATGCCGGTCATCCCGCGCAGGCGCAGCGGGGAGATGATGGATGCGAGCTGCAAGCTGTTCACGAAGTCGGCGGGGGTGTCCAGGATCGCCGCGGCCGGGGCACCGTCGAGCCCGGCGTGCAGGATCGACGCGAAACCGCGGGTCGTGGGCGCCTCCCGCGGCGCGCTGAAATACAAGCGCACCGCGTCGGGGTCGGCGGCGTCGACCGACAGGAAGATCGGCGACTGGCACTCCGGGACCGGCTCCATGGCATCGGCGTGCAGGTGCTCGGGAAGTGCGGGGAGGTCGTCGGCGAACTCCAGGAGGAGAGTGGTGCGGTCGGCGTCGCCGAGCGCGGTGAAATCGTCGACGATCTCCTGCAGGGCTGGTGTCAGGGTCATCGCGGTGAGGCTAGCCGTTCAGCGTGCCGGGCTCGTCGCCCACGGCGATCGGTGCGCGGACCGCATTGCCCCACTCGGTCCACGACCCGTCGTAGTTGCGGACGGCGTCGAAGCCGAGCAGGTACGTGAGCACGAACCAGGTGTGGCTGGAACGCTCGCCGATGCGGCAGTACGCGATGGTCGGCGTGGCCGGATCGAGGTCGGTGTAGATCTCCTCGAGCTCGGGCCGCGAGCAGAACCGGGCATCCGGGGCGGCCGCCTTGGCCCACGGGATGGAGACCGCGGTGGGGATGTGGCCGCCGCGGAGGGCGCCCTCCTCCGGGTAGTCGGGCATGTGGGTGCGGGCGCCGGTGTACTCCTCGGGGGAGCGGACATCGACCAGCGGCTGGGTTCCGATGGCGGCGCGCACCTCGTCGGCGAACGCACGGATACGCGTGTCGTCGCGCTCGATCACCGGGTAGTCGCTGCGCGGGTACTCGGGGACGTCGAACGACGTCTCACGCTGCTCGTCCATCCAGGCGGTGCGGCCGCCGTCGAGTAGCCGGACGTCTTGGTGGCCGAAGAGGGTGAACACCCAGAGCGCGTACGCGGCCCACCAGTTGTTCTTGTCGCCGTAGATCACGACGGTGTCGTCGCGCTCGATGCCCTTGCTGCGCATCAGTTCGGCGAAGGCCTCGCCGTCGATGTAATCGCGGGTCACCGGATCGTTCAGGTGCAGGTGCCAGTCGATCTTCTGGGCGGTCGGGATGTGCCCGATGTCGTACAGCAGCACGTCCTCGTCGGACTCGACGATCTTCAGGCCCGGCGCGCCGAGATGCGCGGACAGCCATTCGGTGCTGACCAGGCGCTCGGGATGTGCGTACGACGCGAACGCCGGGTTCGGATCGAGTTCGACTGTCACGGGAGAGCTCCTGATCGCCGGGGACGCCCCCGGGGCGGGCGCCGATGGCTTTCAGCATACGGCGGGACCCGAGACCCCGCCGGGGCGCAGGGGTGGTTACGTGCGTGCGAGTCGCGCGGGCTTGGTACTTTTCCGCACATGCCTTCACCGCAGAACGGGCGCCGTCCCGTCGTCGCACTGGTCGTCCTCATCGTGGCGATCGCCGCCGCCCTGGCGGGATGCTCCCCGGCGGCCAAGCACCGCGGGGAACCGGAGCCGACGCCGACGGCCCCGCCCAAGCACTGCACCGTCGACGACTGTCCGGCGCTGGCCGACCCGGCGGGACGGATCGGGCCGAGCGGGGTGACCGACGAGAACGCCGCGTCGACCGTGCCCAAGTATCTGACGACCGTGCTCGACGACCTCGACACCGTCTGGCCCGCCTGGTTCACGCAGCTGAACATCACCCGGGTGACGCCGGGCCGGGTGCTGATCTCCGGCAGCGACACGTTCACCAGTGAGTGCACCGACGAGGACGGGAAGACCGTCGCGGTCGACAGCGACTTCCCGAATGCCTTCTTCTGCCCGAAGGACACGCAGAAGGACGGCGCCGGGCATCCGCGCACCGGATCGGTGATCCTGCCGGTGCAGACCTTCGCCGACATCTGGGACGGCAAGCTGATGGGCCAGC
This sequence comes from Gordonia sp. PP30, assembly GCF_023100845.1. Taxonomy (NCBI): domain Bacteria; kingdom Bacillati; phylum Actinomycetota; class Actinomycetes; order Mycobacteriales; family Gordoniaceae; genus Gordonia; species Gordonia sp. PP30. The sequence goes on from NZ_CP095864.1 coordinate 1,439,042, forward strand.
GCGGCTTCCTGCTCGGCGATTTCAGCGCGTCGACCATCGTCGCGCACGAATACGGGCACAACGTGATGTACCGGATGGCCGACGCCTACGGCATGACCTCCGAGCAGTATCCGACCGGGGACGACACGGAGTTGCTGGCCGACTGCTTCGCCGGGAACTGGCTGGCGACGGTGTATCGCCGAGACGAGCTGTCGGTGAAGGAGATCGGCCAGGCGGTGGTGCTGATGGCGAGCGTCGCGGACCCGGTGAACGGAATGGGGCACGGTTCCATCCCGGCGCGGGTCTCGGCGATCAGCCGCGGCTTCGGCGTGACCGGCGACTCCGCCCCGGTGACGTGCTTGAAGAAGTACTGGCCGCAGGCGCTGGGCTCGGCGTAGGCAGACCTTATGGCGACACGGGCAGCGCCTCGACGGACATTGTGGCCGCGGTGCGCTCACCGGCCATCAGCCAGACCGAAAGCACATCGCCGTCGCGGTGCGCCAGCAGCCGCGGTGCATCCGCCAGCTGCAGGGGCGAGTCGTGTTCGACCACGGCCCGCAGCGGCAACCGCTCGCGCAGGTCGCCCTGAGTGGCGAGGGCCTCCTCCAGCGCCGTCCAGTACACGGCGTTGTTGACGTGCTCGATGAGGTCCAGATCGCAGACGCGCAGCAGGAACGGCACCGGCACGGCATCGGGGTGCGGCACTGGATCGAGCCATTTCTTCCGGCGCAGCCGCCCGGGCACCGCGTCGCCGCCGATCCGGCGCCGGAAGGTGTCGCTCAGCGCGGACGGGGTGAGCGTGTCGACGTTGAAGTGGCTCTTCAACTCTGAGAGTGCGTAGGTGGGATCTGGGCTGACCGGGCGTGGGCACAAGATGTAGGCGGGTCCTGGGTGTGAAGATGGAAGTTCCTACACACCCATTTTCACGCCACAGGACCCATGAGCGAGCTTACTGCCGATGTTGCTGACACGATCTGCCGAACCGTCGAGCTGGGGGTGACGATCACCGGCGCCGCTGTCGATGCCCGCGGCCGCACGCACTTGTGGTGCCGGGTGCTGCAGGCCGATCGGCATTGTCCGGGCTGTCAGATCGCCGGCGACCTGCGTGATCACGCCGACCGCGTGCTCACTGATGTGCCGATCAGCGGCCATCCTGTTGTTCTGCATGTCGCGGTGCCCCGGTTCGTGTGCCGTACCAGCGACTGCCCACGAACGATCTTCCGCGGCGGGATCGATCATGTCGCCGCGCCCCGGGCCGTGGTCACCGCCCGGACCACACGCTGGATCCTGCAACGCATCGCGATCGACAAGATGAGCGTGAAAGCGGTGGCCACAGCGCTGGGCCTGGCGTGGAAGACAGTCAACGCGATCGCCGTGAGTGCGGCCCGGGCCCTGGTCTACGACGGCGGCCACCTCGACGGTGTACGGCACCTGGGCGTCGATGAGCACAAGTGGAAACACGTTCGCGGACAAGGAGACCCGAGCTTCGTGACCGTTCTGATCGACTTGACGCCCGTGGTCGAGGGCACCGGCCCGGCTCGGCTGCTGGACATGATCGGCGGCCGGTCAGCGCAGGTCCTCAAAGACTGGATGAACACTCGTGACCAGCGATTCCGCGACCGGATCACAGTCGTGGCCATGGACGGATTCACCGGCTACAAGACCGCCACCAGCCAGGAACTCCCCGCCGCCCGGGTCGTGATGGACCCGTTCCACGTCGTCGCGCTGGCCGGAAACAAGCTCGATCTGTGCCGCCAACGCGTTCAGCAGCAGACATGCGGGCACCGCGGACGCGCCGGTGACCCGTTGTACACGATCCGCCGGATCCTGCACACCCGTACCGGGTTGCTCACCGCCAAGCAGAAGATCCGGTTGTACGAGTCGCTGACCAGCCATGACGCGCACGTCGCGGTCGAGATCACCTACCAGGTGTATCAGCAGCTGATCGCCGCCTACCAGCACCCGCAGCGCCGCGAGGGCAAGAAACTGATGTGGAAGGTCCTCAAACGCATCCAGACCGGACTCCCCGCCGGGCTAGCCGAACTCGCCCAACTCGGGCGAAGTCTCTGGAAACGCCGCGCCGACATCCTGGCCTACTTCGATACCGGAGTCTCCAACGGACCCGTCGAAGCCATCAACGGCCGCCTCGAACACCTCCGCGGAATCGCCCAGGGCTTCCGCAACCTCGACCACTACATCTTGCGATCCCTCCTGCACTCCGGTCAGCTCGCCGAACACATCAACGCACTCTGAAAGGCGAAGAGCCGTTGAAGTTGATCCAGAAGCCCTCGGTGGCGATCCGTGTGCCGCGTTCGCCGTCGATGTTGATCCGTGCGGTGAACCAGCGGGAGCCGGCCTGCGCGGCCCAGCGCTCGGCGGTCAGCTGATCCGGCTGCCCACCGAGTGCGTGCATCTCGATCACGGTGCGGCGTAACACCCAGTGCGGATGGATCTCCAGGTGACCGATGTGCGCCAGGTGATCCTGGCCGACGTCCTGCAGGCACCGGGCCACGCCGTCGAACTTGAGCCGGCGGTCGTGACTGATGTCGTCGCCGCGGACCGGCCACGTGCTGGTGAAGACCGCGCCCTCGGAAAGCAACTCGCGGCGCAGTTCGGGGTCCAGGCGCGGGGAAAGGGGTTCTCCGATCATGACCGGGGTGTCTCACTCGCCTCCGGCTGCCACAGGCTCGTGACGTCGACGCCGACGTCGGCCAGCAGATCGCGGGTCAGCGGGAGGCTGATGCCGATGACGCTCGACGGGTCGCCGTCGATGCCGTCGAGCAGCCAGCCGCCGAGGCCGTCGAGGGTGAAGGCGCCCGCGACCTGGAGCGGTTCGCCGGTGGCGACATAGGCGTCGATGGTCTGGTCGGAGACGTCGGAGAAGTGCACCCGCGTGGATCTGGTGCCGGATGCCGCGCGCGCGACGGTGCCGCCGGTCATCCGGGTGACGCAATGGCCGGTCAGCAGCCGGCCGGTGGTGCCGCGCATGCGCCTCCAGCGTTCGCGGGCGATCTCGGGGGTCTTCGGTTTGCCGGTCAGTTCGCCGTCGATCAGCAGCATCGAGTCGCAGGTGAGGATCACGCCGTCGTCGGCGACGGCGGCGATGTCCGGATCCGCCGAGGCCAGTACCTGCGCGACGATCGCGACACCCTTGGCCTTCGCCAGCTCGGTCACGACCGCCTCGGGAGCGTGACCGGCCAGTCCGGCGATCAGGGCGTCCTCGTCGAGATCGGACACCAGCACCAGCGGATCGATCCCGGCGGCCCGCAGCACGCCACGGCGGGCCGGGGACGCCGACCCGAGCAGAACCCGGGTCACCTCAGCCGTGGATGTAGCTGGTCGGCATACCCCACGCCTGGCGGTGCAGATCCGTCGGCCGTCCCCAGCGATTGAGCGGGCCGGCCGACGCCGGGCCTGTCTGCTGCGATGCCGCGGCAGACAGGACGGTCACCAGCGCGGCCAGTTCCTCATCGGTCGGGGCACCCTTGACGACGGTCAGGAAGGGCTGCCTTTGGTCGGCGTTCACAGCGCCATCCTCATCGTTCGCTGCGCTCACAGCGGGATGTTCCCGTGCTTCTTGGGCGGCAGCTGCACGAATTTACGTTCGAGCAGGCGCAGCGCTGTGGCGATCTGGCCGCGGGTATGGCTCGGCGGAATCACCGCGTCGACGTAGCCGCGCTCGGCGGCGACGTACGGGTTGACCAGGGTGTCCTCGTACTCCTGCTGGAGTTCCAGGCGCAGCGCGTCGACGTCCTCGCCGTTCGCCTCCGCCTCCTTGAGGCGGCCGCGGTAGACGAAGCCCACCGCGCCGGAGGCGCCCATCACGGCGATCTGCGCGGTCGGCCAGGCCAGATTCACGTCGGCACCCATGTGCTTGGAGCCCATCACGTCGTAGGCGCCGCCGTAGGCCTTGCGGGTGATGACGGTGATCTTGCCGACGGTGGCCTCGCCGTAGGCGTACAGCAGCTTGGCGCCGCGGCGGATGATGCCGTTGTACTCCTGGTCGGTGCCGGGCAGGAAGCCGGGGACGTCGACCAGCGTGATGATCGGGATGTTGAAGGCGTCGCAGGTGCGGACGAAGCGGGCGGCCTTCTCGGAGGCGTCGATGTCCAGGCAGCCGGCGAACTGGGTGGGCTGGTTGGCGACGATACCGACGCTGCGGCCGTCGACCCGGCCGAAGCCGACGATGATGTTCATCGCGCGCTCGGCCTGGACCTCGCAGAACTCGTCGTCGTCCAGGAGACGGCGGATCACCTCGTGCATGTCGTACGGCTGATTCGGCGAATCCGGGATCAGCGTGTCGAGCTCGAGGTCCTCCTCGGTGACGTTGTCCTCGATGGAGCCGTACTGGGCCGGGGCGGGCAGGCGCGGCGCCTCGGCGCGGTTGTTGCTCGGCAGGTAGCTGAGCAGTTCCTTGACGTACTCGAGGGCGTCTTCCTCATCGGTGGCGACATAGTGCGCGACACCCGACTTGGTCATGTGGGTGTGGGCGCCACCCAGATCCTCCATCGTCACGTCCTCGCCGGTGACCGTCTTGATCACGTCGGGCCCGGTGACGAACATCTGGCTGGTCTTGTCGACCATCACGGTGAAGTCGGTGAGCGCGGGGGAGTAGACGTGGCCGCCGGCCGCGGCACCCATGATCAGCGAGATCTGCGGGATCACGCCGGATGCCTTGACGTTGCGGTGGAAGATCTCGGCGTACAGGCCGAGGGAGACCACGCCTTCCTGGATGCGGGCGCCGGCGCCCTCGTTGATGCCGACCAGCGGGCGGCCGGTCTTGATGGCCAGATCCATCACCTTGCAGATCTTCTCGCCGTAGACCTCACCGAGGCTGCCGCCGAACACGGTCGCGTCCTGGCTGAACACGCAGACCTCGCGGCCGTCGACCGTGCCGTAGCCGACCACCACACCGTCGCCGAGCGGGCGCTTCTCGGCGAGGCCGAAGTTGGTGCTGCGGTGCCGCGCGAGGGCGTCGAGTTCGACGAACGAGCCCTCGTCGAGCAGGTGGGTGATGCGCTCGCGCGCGGTCAGCTTGCCCTTGGCGTGGACCCGCTCGACGGCGGTCTCACCCACCGGATGCTCGGCATCGGCGAGTCGGTTGCGCAGATCGGCCAGTTTGCCGGCCGTCGTGTGGATGTCGGGGGCGGCGTCATCGTCGCGGCGAGCAGTCGTCATGGACACCCATGCTAACGACGTCGCCGTGGCCACCGGCAACCGACACGGGTACCGGCGGGTAGCCGGTGACGACACTTGCTGAATGATCCCTGGTGCCGGGTGGTCGTCGGCCGGGCACGCCCTGCCGTCCCGGCCACCAGTGGTGGTCAGGCAGCGAGGTGCTGTTCGAGGAGGGTTTCGGCACCGGAGGTCGTGTCGTCCGTCGGCTGAGGTGTGACGAGCCGGCGAGGGCGCCCTTCGACGCTGGAAGTCGTGCCGCCGGTTCCAGCCCGCCGGTTGAGCCCCGCCGAGCCCCCTGGGGCGCCACGCCGCGCAGCCCTGACGGCCCGGCTGCGCACGACGGTCAGGCTGCCAGGTGCTGTTCGAGGAGCGCTTCGACGCCGGAAGTCGTGCCGTCCGCCGGCTGAGGTGCGACGAGCCCGCCAGGGCGCCCTTCGACGCCGTGTCGTCCCTTCATGATTCGCGCGCGGCGTCGATGGACTCCGCCACGCCGGCTCAGGACCCGGATCTCGAAGCCAAGGCCCCCGGGCTGCGTACTGTCCCCGAGTCGGTGGTTCACGATCGGTGGCGGACTCCGGTCTTCTTCCGGGGTGTCCGGGCCGGTCCGCAACTTGTCGGGATGGAACAGCGGATTGACGATCCACGGCCCCACCCGCCCGACCGGGCGCCACCCGACCCGGCCGGTGTCGGGGCCGTCGGTCAGGACCGTCGATTCCCAGTCCCCGGGCTGCTTGCCGTTCCACCGGTTGTGCTTCCCGCAGGCCCCGCCGAGGTGATCGATGTCGGTGGGGCCACCGTCTTGCCAGTCCGGCATGTGGTGCATTTCGCACTGCGCGAACGGGCGCGTACAGCCAGGTGCGGTACAGCCGCGGTCCCGGGCGAACAGGGCCAGCCGCTGGGCCCGCGACGCCAGACGATGCGCCCGCCCAAGGTAGAGGGGCTGCCCGGTCGCTGTGGAGAACACCGCCAGATACGGGACCGAGTCCGCGGCGATCTTCACCAGATCGCCGACCGGTATCCGGGTCCCGGTCGCGGTCCACGCGACCCCGGCCTGCCGGGCCAAATCTTCATCGGTGACGGTCACCACGATCTGATTGCGCAGACTCTCCGGCCGGGCGTGGGAGGCCTGGGCGTTGGCCCACTTCACGAACGCTTTGAGCGCATCATGCTGGCGGCGTCCTTGGAGCCGGGTATCGCGCTCAGCCGCCGCCGCCAGCACTGCGGGATCGAGGCCGGGCTGATCGGCCGCGCCGTGCGGGGACTCCGGATCATCCGGGTTGTTCATGCCCGGGACGGCCCACAAGCTGAACGTGACCTCGAACTCCGCCCGTAACTCCGGGTCCATCCGCGCCTGCACCGCAGTCATCAACTGCCGGTCCTGCGCAGACAACCGGAACTTCGCCTGCCGCGCCCGGTCGTTGTCACCGGCCAGGGTGCCATCAGGGTCCAGGTGCGCCAGAATCCGGTTCCCGACCATCGTCACCCCACCGGGATTCAACGTCCGGGCGGCATCGGCGAGCATGGCCTCGGCCTTCGCCCGCTTCTCCGGATCGACGGAGGCGGGGATCTTGTCCATGACCTCATCGATCACCGACACATGCGTCTCCCCGATCGCCCCCTCGGCGACCGCCGCCGCAGTCTCTGGATATTGCGGGTCGCGGCGCTGGCCGGTCATCGCGGTGAACCGGCCGATCGAGGCCGCCACCACCCGGCGCCGCCGGGACTCACCCTCCCCGATCCGTAGACCTTGGGTGAGCAACTGGTGCATCGTGTTGTACCCGGCCCGCGCACACGCACCCCGATCAGAGATCTCCACGAACAAGGCCGCGTCCACGGCCACACCCATGCGGCGGGCCTGCTCCCGCGCCTCCAGCAGATCGAGCAGGCCGTCCTCGGACAGCGCCGCCAGCGGCGCGCCGCCCAGGGATTCCTCGACAGCCGCACTCACGGCCACCAACTCGGCGGGCGACAGACCGGCCAGGAGGCCGTGGGCGTCGAACGCGTCGTTGCTCATCGCGGACCCCCTTCCGGCCGATCGAGGATAGTTCTTCCCCTACCCCCAGAATACGCACACCATGATGTGTACGCAATAGATCGCTAGAACTTACTTTCGAGTAGATCTCCATGGCAACGTCCCGGCGCTGGACGTGGACCCGGCTTCGAGCCCACAAACCCGGGAATCACTCACCTAGGGTGGATGTCGTGACCGTTCCGCCGCTGCCCGACATCGCCACCCTGACCGGATCTCTGGCCGGTACCCGCTGGCACGACATCCACGTGATCGCCGAGACCGGCTCCACCAACGCCGACCTGGTGGCCCGCGCCGGCGAACCGGGGATCGCCGGCACCGTCCTGATCGCCGGGCACCAGCGCACCGGCCGCGGACGGCACACCCGCGTGTGGCAGACCCCGCCCGGTCAACTCGCCGTCTCCGCGGCGGTCCCGGTCACCGCGGGCGCCGCCGCCGCGGTCGGCTGGCTGAGCCTGCTGACCGGGCTGGCCGTGCGCGCCGCGGTCGGCGAGATCACCGGAATCCGTCCCGATCTCAAATGGCCGAACGACGTCCTCGTCCCGGCCGGGACACCCGGGGAGGGCAAGAAGCTGTCCGGAATCCTGTGCGAGTTCGCACCGTCCGGGCATCCGGACGGCGGCGGCATCGCGGTGATCGGCACCGGACTGAACCTCGACCTGACCGCGGCGCGGCCGCCGATCGAGACGGCGGCCTGCCTGCGGAGCCTCACCGGTGACGTCCCCGACCCGACCGTCGTGGCGATCGCCTATCTGCGGGCGCTCTCGGATCTGCTCACGCGCTGGCCGTCGGACCTGACGGCGCTGGCCGCCGACTACCGGGCCGCCTCGGCGACCCTCGGTAAGCGGGTGCGGCTGGTGCTGCCCGGCGACCGGGAGGTGATCGGCCGTGCGATCGACGTCGACGACGAGGGCCGCATCGTGGTAGAGGGCCCGGATGGCCGCGTGACGGCCTCGGCGGGCGACGTCACCCACCTCCGCCCGGCCTGACGGCTACCGGGCGGGCGACGCGGTCCGGCGGCTGCGGTCGCCCATCGTCGGGATCAGCGACAGGATCGGCAGACCGATGCAGACCTGCAGGATGCCGGTCACCAGACCGCTCCAGATGTCGCTCTGGGTGGCGAGCGGCACCACGAACGCCGCGACGATCAGCAGGCCGACGATCCACCGGTAGAAGCTGTTCGGGGTCGGGGTGACCAGGGTCAGGACGAACCAGAGCGCGCCGCCGAGCAGGGCCGCGACGAAGCCGACGATCGCGTACCAGTACTCGCCGCCCGGATCGAGGGGACTCCACCAGCCGAAATGCCCGGTGGCGTTCACCCCGCGGGCGATGAGGCCGATGATCCACGCGACCAGCCAGCCGGCCAGGCCGGTGACGACACCGGTCATGAACACGCCGCCGGAGTACAGCAGCGGGTCGATGTCCGGTCCCTGCCGGGGCGGTTTCGCCGGGGCGCCGGACTGCGGGTAGCCGGACTGGCTGTACCCGGTCTGGGGATAGCCCTGCGGGTCGTAGGCGGGCTGACTCTGCGTGTAGCGGGGGTCGGTGTATCCGGAGTCCTGGCTGTACGCCCGCGTCTGCGGCGGGCGGCGTCGCGGATCCTGCGGATCGGAGTAGGTCATCACGTCCCCTGCATCTCTGGTCGGTGTCTCGGCGTTTGCGCGCCGGTGTCCTGGCCGCCCAGTGTACTGGCGTCTCAGGCGTCTTTTACCCGGTGATGACTACGCTGGCATCCATGGCATATCCGCGGGAGAACCTCGCGCCCGGCGAGACCGTGCTGGTCCACCGGCATCCGCACTGGAAGAGCCTGGTGGCGCCGGTGCTCTTGTTCTGGCTGCTCACCGCGGTCGCCGGACTGCTGCTCGGGCTGCTGTGGAACTCAGCCGGCCCGGGTCCCGCGCGCACGTGGGCCACCGTCGCGGTCGGCGTGGTGTGGGGGCTGGGCGCCTTCTGGTGGCTCGCCCGGCCGCTCGCCGCCTGGGCCACCACCCACTTCGTGGTGACCGATCGCCGGGTGATCTACCGCAACGGCATCCTCACCCGCTCCGGGATCGACATCCCGATCGGCCGCATCAACACCGTCGAGTTCTCGCACGGACTGCTCGACCGGATCCTGCGCACCGGGTCGCTGCAGATCCAGTCCGCGTCCGATGATCCGCTGACCTTCGTCGCGATCCCGCGGGTCGAGTCGGTGCACGCGCTGCTGTACGAGCGGCTGCTGGACCACGTCGACGACGAGGACTGGGATCGCCGCAGTGATTGGGATCGCCGCGGTGATGGGGACCGGCGCGGTGACCGGGACCGGCGTGACGGCGATCGGAGCCGGCGATGACGCCCGGCCGCGCGGTCCTGCTGGCCGAGGACGATCCGGCGATCGCCGAACCGCTGGCCCGCGCCCTGATCCGCGAGGGTAACGACTGCACCGTCGCCGCGACCGGACCGGAGGCCCTCGACGCCGCGCTGTCCGGTGCGTATTCGCTGGTGATCCTCGACCTCGGGCTGCCCGGGATGGACGGGCTGGAGGTGTGCCGCCGCATCCGTGATGAGCGTCCGCAGCTCGCGGTGCTGATGCTGACCGCCCGCACCGACGAGGTGGATTTCGTGGTCGGCCTCGATGCCGGCGCCGACGACTACGTCGGCAAACCCTTCCGGCTCGCCGAACTGCTGGCGCGGGTGCGGGCTCTGCTGCGGCGCAGCATCGGCGACGACGAGGTGGTGCTCGACAGCGGCGACATCCAGCTCGACGTCCGCGCGCGCCGCGTCGTCGTCGACGGCGCCGAACTGACCTTCGCCAACCGCGAGTTCGACCTGCTGCGCTTCCTGATGGAGACCCCCGGCCAGGTCCGCACGCGCGATGAGATCATGACCGAGGTGTGGGGCTCGACCGATCTGCGGTCGTCGAAGACCCTCGACATGCACATCTCGTGGGTCCGCCGGAAACTCGGTGACGACCAGCCCAGCCGCCCGAAGCACATCGCCACGGTGCGCGGCGTCGGCTTCCGGTTCGACCCGTAGCCTATGCGCCAGCGCATTCTCCGGACGATGATCGTCTCGCTGCTCGCGATGGCGGTGCTGCTCGGCGTGCCACTGACCATCGTGACCTGGTCGTGGATCTCCACCACCGCGCACGAGGACCTCTCCAACCGCCTCAAGACGATGTACGAGGACGTGCTGGCCGAGGAGGCGGCGGGCGCCATCACCGGGCCGGAAGAGGTGCACCTGGACGACTTCCGGCTGCTGGTCCCGCGCACCGGCACCCTCACGCTGCACGGCCCGACGGGCACGCAGGAGCTGGGCGAGCCGCTGCCCGCCGACCGGTTGTCCGAGTCGGTCACCCTGGGTTCCGGCTACACCCTCACCCTGTCGATCCCGGCCAGCGACGTGCGCCCGAGCCAGTGGCTGGCGGTGACCGTGCTGGTGGTGGTGATCGCCGCGTCGGTGGGCGGCGGGGCGCTGGTGGCCACCGTCACCGCGCGCCGGCTGACCGAACCGCTGACCCGGGTGGCGGGGCGCGCCGCCGCGATGGCGCGCGGCGACCTCTCCACGGCCTGGCCGCGCTACGGGATCGACGAACTCGACCGCGTCTCCGAGGCGCTCGCCGAGGCGAACGCCGAGATCACCCGCCGGCTCGAACGCGAGGGACAGATCATCGGCGACGTCTCCCACCAGCTGCGCAGCCGGCTGACCGCGATCGGCCTGCGGCTCGACGAACTGACCCTGCACCCTGATCCGGACGTCGTCACCGAGGCGCAGGCGGGAGTGGCGCAGGTGGAACGGCTGGCCTCCGAACTCGACGAGCTGGTGTCGGCGTCGCGGGCGGAGAGCGGCGTGCGGACCGAGATCGACGTCGTCGCCGTGGTGACGGCCCTGGCCGACGACTACGAAGCGCAGTTCGAGGCGGCCGGCCGCGTGCTCGTCACCCGGATCGAGGAGCAGCCGAGACCGGTTTCCGGGCGCCCGGGACGGCTCCGCGAGGCGCTGAGCGCCCTGCTCGACAACGCGCTGCGGCACGGCGGCGGCATGGTGACCGTGCGCGTCGACGATCTCGGCTCGGCCGACGTCGTCCGCATCACGGTGAGCGATGCGGGACGCGGGGTGGCCGATGCGATCGCCCCGGACATCTTCCGGCGCGGTTTCTCGGGCGGTACCAGCACGGGGGTGGGCTTGTCGCTGGCGCGGGCGCTGGTGGAGGCCGACGGCGGCCGCCTCGATCTGGCGTCGCGGCGGCCCGCGGTGTTCTCCGTCGTCGTCCCGGTCCGGGCGGGTGCGCCGTCAGACGACGAGGCGGGCGGGGACGCCGTCAGGCGTGACCGAGTTCCTCATCGATGAGTTCCTCCGGCGTCGGCTCGGCGTCGGCGGACCCGCCGTGACCGCCGGGCCCCTGCTCCTCCGGGAACGCGAAACGGCGCAGCGCCCAGAACCGGAACGCCATCTGGGCGATGTTGCCGATGATGAAGGCCAGCAGGAAGTCGACGATCGCGAGTTCCACACCGCTCATGTTGTGGCGCATGTCGAACACGTTGTTGGCCAGCCAGAGCGGCGCGGCCGCGATGAGCACGCCGATCCCGCTGATCACGAAGAACAGCAGCGCCTCGTGGTGCCGCGCCCGGCCGCCGCGGTTCTTGAACGCCCATTCGCTGTTCAGGATGTAGCTGGCGATGGTGGCGACCACGCCGGAGATGACCTTGGCGATGGTCGGCTTGGCGTCGAGCACGGTGAACGCGAGCGCGTAGTAGATCACCAGGTCGACGACGAAGGTGGAGCCGCCGACGATCGCGAACTTGATGAGCTCGCTGTGCTTGATCACCAACCGATGCAGGGGCCCGGGGAGCTGGGAGACGAGCCCGTCGATGGATGGCACAAGTTCTGAGTGTACGTAATCAGACGCACGGGGCCGGAATCGCGACGCGCGGATGTGAGGGAATCGCCGGTCGGACATCTCGGGCGATGCCGGGCGCGGGCGCGGTTCATGTCAGGATTGAGCCCGTGATCTCGCGTCCCGACCCCGCCCGCCCCGGACCGTCCACCGGGGGCATGCCGACCGTGACCATGATCGGCGGCGGACAGCTCGCCCGGATGACCCATCAGGCCGCGATCGCGCTCGGCCAGTGCCTGCGTGTGCTCGCCGGTTCACCCGGTGAACCGGCCGCCGCGGTCAGCGCCGATGTGGTCCTCGGCTCGCACGACTCGCTCGACGACCTGCTGCGCGCCGCCGAAGGCGCCGTCGCTCTCACCTTCGACCACGAGGGCGTGCCGCTGGCGCACCTGGAGGCGCTGGAGCAGCGCGGGGTGGCCGTCCGGCCGCCGTCGGCGGCGCTGCGGTACGCGCAGGACAAGCTCGAGATGCGCCGCCGGCTGGCGGCGCTCGGCCTGCCGGTGCCCGACTTCGCCGACCTGTCCGGCGACCCGGAGCAGGCCCGCGCGGCCCTGCTCACGTTCGGCGCCGCGCACGACTGGCAGATCGTCCTCAAAGCCGTCCGCGGCGGGTACGACGGCCGCGGCGTCTGGCTGATCGACGGCGACGAGGCCGCCGCGCTGGAGGTCTTCGACGGCGCCCGCGGCGGCGACACGGTGCTGATGGCCGAGCAGAAGGTCGCGATGGCCCGTGAACTGTCGGCCATGGTGGCGCGCAGCCCGTACGGGCAGGGCGCGGCGTGGCCGGTGGTGGAGACCATCCAGCGGCACGGTCAGTGCGCCGTCGTGCTGGCACCCGCGCCGGACCTGGATCCCGAGACGGCCGCCCGCGCGCAGCGGATGGCGCTGGAACTGGCCGCCGAGCTGGGGGTCGTGGGGAACATGGCGATGGAGCTGTTCGAGACCACCGGCGGTGAGCTGGTGGTCAACGAACTGGCGATGCGCCCGCACAACAGCGGTCACTGGACCATGGACGGCTGTGTGACCTCGCAGTTCGAACAGCACCTGCGCGCGGTCCTCGACTATCCGCTCGGCGACACCTCGGCGACCGCGGAGACGGTGGTGATGGCGAACATCCTGGGTGCCGCGCAGGCCCCCGAGATGAGCATGGACGAGCGGCTGCATCACCTGATGGCCCGGCTGCCGGAGGCCAAGGTGCACCTGTACGGCAAGTCCGAGCGGCCCGACCGCAAGGTGGGCCACGTCAACATCGTGTCGCGGCCCGGGCAGTCCCGCGACGACGTGCGTGAGCGGGCCGAGCGGGCCGCCCACTGGATGAGCCACGGTGTGTGGACCGACGGCTGGGATCGCCGCGCCGACGACCGTCCCGGCCACGACGCTTAAGGAGAACAGATGACCCCCGCACCGCGTGTCGGCCTGATCATGGGCAGCGACTCGGACTGGCCGGTGATGACACTGGCCGCCGAGGCGCTGGCCGAGTTCGGCGTGCCCTTCGAGGTGGGCGTGGTGTCCGCGCACCGCACCCCGCAGCGGATGATCGACTACGCCCGCGGCGCCGCCGACCGCGGCGTGCAGGTGATCATCGCCGGTGCGGGCGGCGCCGCCCACCTGCCGGGCATGGTCGCCGCGGCGACCCCGCTGCCGGTGATCGGTGTCCCGGTGCCGCTGAAGTACCTCGACGGCATGGACTCGCTGCTGTCGATCGTCCAGATGCCGGCCGGTGTTCCGGTGGCGACGGTCTCGATCGGCGGCGCCCGGAACGCGGGTCTGCTCGCGGTCCGGATCCTCGGCGCCTCCGACGAGCGCCTGCGCGCCGCGATGGCCGAGTTCCAGGCCGACCTGGAGGCGCTGGTCCTGGAGAAGGACGAGAAACTGCGCCGCAGCCTCCTCGAGGACTGAGATGGCCGGGCCGCTCGAGGACGCGTGCCGCACCGTCGCCGAGGAGACCTTCGGCGCGATCGCCGCGGCGCTCGACGACTGCGACGACGAGACGGTGAACGCCACCCCGCTGCCGGGCACGGTGAACTCGGTGTTCGCGCTGGTGACGCACCTCGACGGCGTGATCGCCGACTGGGGCGGGAATCTGGTGGCCGGTGAACATCTTCTGCGGGACCGCGCGGCCGAGTTCACCGCGACCGGCACCGTCGCGCAGGCGCGCGCTCTGCTCGACCGGATGCGTGACCGGCTGCCGCGCTACCTGGACCTCGCGCTGACCGAGGGGATCGCGAACCCGCGGGGCATCTCGTCGACCCGCGCGGACGCCGCGTCGTCGACCCCGGAGTTCGTGGTAATCCACCTGCTGCGCGAGCTGACCCAGCACACCGGGCACGTGCAGATCTGCCGGGACCTGGTCGCCCGGCGCTGATCAGCGCGGGTCGAGGGCGGCGACGACGTCGGCGGCACCGGTCTCCCGGGCGCCGCGCCAACCGGTGCCTGCCCACAGGTTGATCACCTGCGGGTCGTGGGCGGCGGCCTTGCGCAGCGGACCGGTGAGGGTGTTGATCTGCGGGTAGACGGGGGGAGCGGCCTCGGTGAAGTCGCGAATGAAGTCGTTGACCAGGCCCCGCGCGAGGCGGCCCGAATAGGCCCGGGTGGTGGCCGTTTCGGTGAACCGCGGGTCGGTGAGGGCGTCCCGGTGGGCTTGCCGGGTGCCGGCCTCCGGGGTGCGCAGGAATGCCGTGCCGGCCTGGGCGGCGATCGCCCCGGCGTCGAGCATCGCGGCGACGTCGTCGCGGCCGCCGACCCCGCCCGCACCGATCACCGGCACGTCGAGCCCGGTGACCTGGCCGATCAGGTCGAGCACGCCGATCTCGCGGTCGTCGTTGCTGATGTGGAAGGTACCGCGATGCCCGCCCGCCTCCACGCCCTGGGCGCAGAGCGCGGTGGCACCGGCGGCGACCGCGATCTCCGCTTCGAGCGGCCCGGTGACGGTCGCGATCGTCGCGACAGCGCGCTCGGTGAAGGTGGCGAAGACGGCGGGCTCGGGCACTCCGAAGGTGAATGAGACGGCGGCGACCCCCTCGTCGAGCAGTACGCCGACCTTGGCGTCGAACCGGTCGTCGCTGTAGTCGACGTGCTCGGGCAGCTCGGCGCCGTACCGGGCGGCGAGCGACAGCAGGGCCTCGCGGTAGGCGTCGAACGCCGCGGCGTCGAACGGAATCTCCTCGGGGACGAAGAGATTGACCCCGAACGGCGCGTCGGTGCGGTCGCGCACCGCGGCGATCTGCTCGCGCAGCTGGTCCGGGGAGAGATAGGCGCCGGCCAGGATCCCGAAACCGCCGGCGGCGCTGACCGCGGCGGTCAGCGCGGGAGTGGACGGTCCGCCGGCCATCGGCGCTCCGACGATCGGGACGGACAGGGCGGTCAGGTCGAGCATGGGTCTCCCTCGTCGGCGGATACGCGGCGTCGTCTTACTGCTTACTCTTCGCGTGGTGGGGCCGCGCAGCGGGCCCGGCCGGGTTGTCGTGAGCGCGGGTGCGTCGGACCCGGAGCGGACCGTGTGATGCCCCGTGACACCACAGGCGGCTGAGACCCGCCATCACAGCCGGGTACGCCGGTCACCACAGCCGGCTGAGCCCCGCCGAGACCCTACCCGAAAACTAGTTCGACAAATCTATTGCACACACAACATAGTGTGAGATATCCTGAGAACAGGACGCTAAACGATTCCTGACCAGCGGAAAAGGGGAGCGCCATGAACGGCGACGATGGCTCGTTCAACGCCGCGGGCCTCCTTGCCGGGCTCTCGCCGGCGGCCCTGGTCGCGGTGATCGGCGCCGCCGAGGAACAACTCGCTGATGCGCCGTTGGCCGCGCTGTCCGAGGATGGGCTCCTGGCTCTGCTGGATTCGCGGGAGCAGGCCCGCCGTACGGGCGTGGCCGTCGATGCCGCGTTGTATGTGGAGATCTCCGATCGCGGTGCCTACTCGCGGGCTGGATACAACACGATGCACCAGCTGTACACCGGCGCCCTGCGCCTGGGCGACGGTGAATCCAAACGGCGGCGGGTCGCCGCCGCGTCGATCGGCCGATTCACCGAAATGACCGGCGAACGCCGCGAACCCGCCCTCCCGTGCACCGCAGAGGCCGTAGCCGAGGGTGCGATCGGTGAAGCGCATGTCGTGGTGATCGAAGAAGTCATGGACCGGATTCCACGTGCGGTGGACCCGGCTGCGCGGGACAAGGCCGAGGAACTCCTCGCCGGGGCCGCGCGCACCCTGAACCCGGCCGGTCTGATGGTCGTCGGCAACCGGATCCTCGCCCACCTCGACCCCGACGGCACGCTGGCCGACGACAAGGAACGCCAGCGGCAGCGCAAATTCCGTCTATCTCCGCAGGACCGGCAGTTGATGTCGGCCATCCAAGCCCGCATGACCCCGCAACTGCGGGCACAGTTCGAGGTCATGTTCAGCCTGTGGGCCGCCCCCGGGATGAACAATCCCGGTGATCCCGACTCGCCCTTTGGGTCCGCCGATCAACCCGGACTCGATCCGGCGGTTCTGGCCGCCGCGGCTGAGCGCGATGACCGGCTGCTCGGGCAGCGTCAGCACGACGCCCTCGAAGCCATGCTCGACTGGGTCAACGCTCAAGCCTCGCACGCCCGGCCGGAGAGTCTGCGGAATCAGGTCGTGGTGACCGTCACCGATGAGGACCTTGCCCGCGGCGCTGGCGTCGCCTGGACCACGACCGGGACCCGCATGCCCGTTTCTGATCTGGTGAAGATGGCCGCGGACTGCGTGCCGTGGCTGGCGGTGTTCTCCAACGCCACCGGGCAGCCGTTGTATCTGGGCCGCGCCCACCGCCTCGCGTCACGCGCGCAGCGGCTCGCGCTGTTCGCCCGCGATCGTGGGTGCACGGCGCCGGGCTGCACCCGGCCGTTCTCGCAGTGTGAGATGGACCATACGCCGGAGTGGCAGGACGGTGGGACCACCGACGTCGACCGTCTCGGCGGGGCCTGCGGACGACACAACCGCCGCCACGGCAAGAATTCCGGCCAGTGGGAGACGATCGTCTTCACCGACGGCCCGAACAAGGGACGCGTCGGGTGGCGGCCGGTCGGAAGTGGCGGGCCGTGGATCGTCAACCCGCTCTTCCACCCGGACAAGCTGCGGACCGGCCCCGACGTCCCGGAGGCTGAACGGACGCCGCCGCCGGTGGTGAATCATCGCCTCGGCGACACCCCGTGCTGGTCGAGCGAAGTCGAGAGCACCTCACCGCCCGGCACCGACTCCGGCGTCGAAGCTCTTCTCGAACAGCACCTGGCAGCCTGATCACCACGTGGTGGTCAGGCCACCGGTGCGTGTACCAGGGCCCATGACTGCGACCAGAGCCTTGACGCTGGATGAATCGCCCATTCAGAAAATTTGCCGCAAAACGTGCGTACTGGAGTCCTATCGGTCCCGGCCCGGCGGCGGTGCGCTGACTGGAGGACCGGCTGTCTCCCTCAGGAGCGTCAGCTCGGAACCCGCACGATCTCCAGGGGCACGGTGGCGCGGTGGACGAAGCCCATCGACTCGTACAGGGCCCGCGCCGGGTTGTCGGCGGTGGTGTGCAGGAACGGGAGGTCGCCGCGGGCGACGATCCCGTCGGCGACCGCGGCGATGAGCCGCCGGGCCAGGCCGCGGCCGCGAGCGTCGGGATGGGTGCAGACCGCGCTGATCTCGGTCCAGCCGTCGGGTTTGGCGCGTTCTCCGGCCATCGCGAGCAGCTGGCCGGTGCCGGGGTCGCGGTAGCCGAGGTAGTCGCCGAGTTCGATGGTGCGCGGCAGGAACGGCCCGGGCCGGGTGAGGTCGACCAGGGCGGTCATCTCGGGGACGTCGTCGCCGGTCAGTGCCACGAACTCCGGATCGGCCGCCGGTTCCACCGCCTCACCGGTGTAGAGCACCAGCTCGAAGGTCTCCAGCGCGTCCCAGCCGGTCGGGAGCGGGGTGGACCGGCCGCGCAGGCCGACGGTGCCGCCCGGGCCGGCGAGCGTGGCGAGGTCGGCGTAGTCGTCGCCGGTCAGCTCGCGCGGATGCGCGTAGAAGACGGACACGTCGCGCCGGTAGGCGATCGCGCTGCCGTGCGCCCGCGCGAACCGGGCGTGGCGTCCGCGCAGCGCGCACCCGAACGGGTCGTCGAGCACCGCGGCATCGAGGGTGGTCATCCGGCGACGCCCAGCTTGGTGGCGAAGAAGTCGATCACCTGATCCAGGGTGTCGCGGGTCGGCTGCCCGGGCTCGTCGATCAGGTGCTCGGTGAGGACCGAGTGCGGCGGGATCAGTGCCTCCGGGTTGGCCGCCGAATCGGGCAGTTCGACGCCGAGGAAGGCGTCGCCGAGCTGCTCGCGGAGGAAGTCGAAGCGGGTGCCTGGCACCATCAGGTCGCCCTCGAAGCGCGCGCCGAGCACCTGCAGTCCGTTCGCGCAGCGCACCTTCACCGTCGCCAGGTCGTCGGGGGAGATGTCGATGGTCCGGCGGCGGCCCGGTGTCATCCCGAACGGCAGGGAGGGTTGGGAGAGCACAGGGGCGAGCATCCGGTCGTCGACGGCCATGGCGAGGGCGAAACCACCGGTCACGCACATGCCGACCGCGCCGACGCCGGGTCCGCCGCACTCCTCGTGTGCCTTGGCGGCCAGGGCGCGCAGCCAGCCGACGACCGGGGAGGTCTTGCCGGTCGCGAAGATGGTGAACTCGCGGGAGACGCAGACCTTCCCGAGCGTCCGGGCCATCGTCATGCCGACGCGCGGCAGGTCGGTGGGGCCGGACGGCGACGGCGACGCACCGTCGGTGCCGAACAGCGAGGGCAGGTAGACGGTGAGTCCGGCGGCGGCGACCCGGCGCGCGAACTCGATCACCTTCGGGGTGATGCCCGGGACCTCGGCGATCACGATGACCGCCGGCCCGGTGCCGTAGCGGTAGTAGCGGTGGGTGATGCCGTCGTGGGTGAATTCGTCGGCGGCGAAGTCGTCGAGGAGTGCGGTCACGACACGATCCTTCCGTAGAGCACACCCTCGAACGGGCGGCCGGCGTACTTGGCGAATCCGGCGACGTCGGGCGAGTCCGGCGGCAGAATCCGGACACCGGCGATGCGGAGGCGCCGGCCGCGGCGGATCATCGTGAACTCGCCGGCGGCGAGGACGTTGCGCACCCAGTCGGAGTCGGCGCCGTAGACGAGGGGAATGGAGATGCGGCCGTGCTCGGTCCACGCGAGCACCGGCGTGGAGTAGACGGTGCCGGACGTGCGGCCGACGTGCCGCACCACGGCCCACGGCGCGAGCCGCGGCGCCCACGCGCTCTGAATCGGGTTGGTGACGTACTTGTTCATCCGGGCGACGGCGCGGGGGACTCTCACCCCTCCATAGTGGCCCATCGGCGTTCTACGATCATCAGGTGCTCATCTCCAAGGCGATCGCCGAGCAGATCCGGGCCGGGACGGTCACCGCGCAGTACCGGCGCTGGGACGTGCCGCGGGTGAAGGTGGGCGGCACCCAGCTGACCCCGGCCGGGGTGGTGCGGTTCACCCGGGTCGCCCGGGTGAACGACCTCGATCGGCTGACCGACCGGGCCGCCCGCGCCGCGGGGATGAAGAACGCGGACGCCCTGCGGAAGGCGCTGGCGCCCAGACCGAACCGCGCGCCCTCGGAGCGGGGCTCGCGCGGCGGCGAGCACATCTACCGGATCAATCTGGAATGGGCGGGCGAGGACCCGCGGCTGGCACTCCGCGAGGAGCTGCCCGACGCCGCGGCGTGCGCGGAGATCGCCCGCCGCACCGCGGTGCTGGATCGTCGTCTCGGTGACGGCTGGACCCGCGAAACCCTGGAATGGATCGACGCCAACCCCCGGGTGGTGTCCAAGCGACTGGCCGAGCTGCGCGGCGTGGAGCTGGCGCCGATGAAGACCGACATCCGCAAGCTCAAGTCCCTGGGCCTGACCATCAGCCACGACGTCGGCTACGAACTGTCCCCGCGCGGCGCGGCCTATCTCGCCTGGCTGCGGCGGTGACCGCGGCGGCCGGAGTGATCTGCGCCCGGACCCCTCAGCGAGACTCGACGATGTCGATCGCGTCGTCCGAGACCACGAGGGCCTGGTCGTCGTGAAGAAGCGTCAGCTGCAGGCGCGGTGAATACACCCGCGACGCCTCGGCGATCAGTTCCGGCGGGAAGAGTTCGATCCGGCCGTCCGCGTGCGGCACGATCGAGGTGCCGACCGGCCCGAGCCCGCGGTGGTCGGTCAGTCCGGGGGCCAAGGACGGGTCGTCCATCAGCGATGCGGGTTCGGCGCCGGCCCCGGCGATCACCGCGCCCGCCGACGGCCCGAGGTACGGCAGGCCGTCGCGCACCTTCTCGACCAGCACCTCGTCCTGACCGCGCGCATGCAGGTTGCCGAGCAGTACGAAGGTCTCGCCGCCGCACACGTAGAGCGCGTCGAGTCCGTCCAGGACATCGGCGAACTCGGCGGCGGTCGGGACATCGCGCGCGGTGATCGTCGTCGGCCGGTAGCCGAAGTCGATCAGGCGGTAGCGGTCGATATTGACGAACTCCGCGTCCTCGTAGGGGAGCGCCGCGTCGTTCAGATAGCCGAGGCGAGTCTGCTCCGCGGTCTTCCCGGTGGTGCGGGCCAGGAATCCCGGTAGCGCGCCCGCACCCCACGACAGCAGCGCGAGGTCCACGGGTCGAGGCTATCGGTGGAGACGCCGGGGTGTGCGACATACTGGCACCCATGGCAGCGACCGATCAGGTATCCGGCGAAGCGGTCGATCTGCGCCGCCGGGTGGCGGCCGAATCGATCCGGCTCTTCGCCGAGCGCGGCTACGACGCGACCACCGTCGACGACGTCGCGGCGGCCGCCGGAACGTCCCGGCGCACCCTGTTCCGGCAGTTCGGCTCCAAGGAGGGGCTGATCTTCGCCGACCACGACGCGTTGCTCGAACAGGTGGCCGCGCACCTGGCCGCGGCCGGCCGGGAGGGCCGGGATCCGTGGACGGCGGTCGCCGAGGGGGCGGAACTGGTCTTCACCCATTTCGCCGCGGACCGCGAGTTCGCCGCGCGGCGCTACGCCGTCGTCTCCCGGGTGGCGCCGCTGCGTGATCGGGAACTGGTGATGTCGTCGCGCTATCAGCGGCTGTTCGAGGACTTCCTGTCCCGCGAGCTGCCCGAGGTGGCGCGGACCCGGATCGTCGCCTACGCCGCCGCGGTGACCGGGGTGCACAATTACCTGCTGCGCCGGATGAGCCGCGGCGACGAGACGGCCACCGCCGAGGCGCTCGCCGCCGAGTTGCGGCGGCTGGCGGACACCATCGGCCACGATTGAGTCTCCCGCGGCGCGGTTGACCTACCGCCGCGTCCGTGGTGCACTAGGGACAGCCCAGACGTGGCACTCAGTGCCAAGAGGAGATGACAATGGCTTACGGCAACCCCGACTTCGACCTGTTCCAGCTGCCCGAGGAGCACCAGGCGCTGCGCGAGGCGATCCGCGATCTGTCCGAGAAGGCGATCGCCCCGCACGCCAAGGACGTCGACGAGAAGGCCCGCTTCCCCGAGGAGGCCCGCGAGGCCCTCGTCGCCAGCGGCTTCAACGCCATCCACGTGCCGGAGCAGTTCGACGGCCAGGGCGGCGACTCGGTGGCCGCGTGCATCGTGATCGAGGAGGTCGCCCGCGTCGACGTCTCGGCGTCGCTGATCCCGGCCGTCAACAAGCTCGGCACCATGGGCCTGATCCTGTCCGGTTCCGACGAGCTCAAGGCGAAGGTGCTGCCGTCGATCGCGTCGGGTGAGGCGATGGCGTCGTACGCGCTGTCCGAGCGCGAGGCCGGTTCCGACGCCGCGTCGATGAAGACCCGCGCCCGCAAGGACGGCGACACCTGGGTGATCAACGGCTCCAAGTGCTGGATCACCAACGGCGGCAAGTCCACCTGGTACACCGTCATGGCCGTGACCGACCCGGAGAAGGGCGCCAACGGTATCTCGGCGTTCATGGTCCACAAGGACGACCCGGGCTTCACCGTCGGCCCGCTGGAGCACAAGCTCGGCATCAAGGGCAGCCCCACCGCCGAGCTGTACTTCGAGAACTGCACCATCCCGGAGGACCGCATCATCGGCGACGAGGGCACCGGCTTCAAGACCGCGCTGGCCACCCTCGACCACACCCGCCCGACCATCGGCGCGCAGGCCGTCGGTGTCGCGCAGGGCGCCCTCGACCAGGCGATCGCCTACGTCAAGGACCGCAAGCAGTTCGGCAAGACCATCAGCCAGTTCCAGGGCGTCGAGTTCATGATCGCCGACATGGCGATGAAGGTGGAGGCCGCGCGCCTGATGGTCTACACCGCCGCCGCGCGTGCCGAGCGCGGCGAGAAGAACCTGGGCTTCATCAGCTCGGCGTCCAAGTGCCTCGCGTCGGATGTCGCCATGGAGGTCACCACCGATGCCGTGCAGCTGTTCGGCGGTGCCGGCTACACCACCGACTTCCCGGTCGAGCGCATGATGCGCGACGCCAAGATCACCCAGATCTACGAGGGCACCAACCAGATCCAGCGCCTGGTGATGGCGCGGCAGCTTCTGCGCTGACGCCCAGCCGCACGACGACGACAAGGCCGGTCTCACCCCAGGGTGAGGCCGGTCTTCTCCGTCTCGGCGATCGCCGGAAGATCAAGTCCCGCAACAGGATCGGCCCACACCAGGGCCGCTCCGGCCAGCAGCGGGGCCAGCAGATGATCGACGACGCCGTCGTCGGTGCGCCACGGACGGGTGGAGAGCACCCGCATTCCGGCCGTGATGCCCGCCGTCTCGGCGGCCGCGGCGGCGCGGGCGAGGACGTCGGCCACACCGAGTTCACCGAGCGCCAGCGGGCCGGCTCCGGAGGGGGAGAAGCGGTCGCCGTGCGGGCGCACCGTATCGCCGAAGTCGCCGGCGAAGGCGGGGAGGCCGGGGACCCGGCCGCCGAACGGGTCCAGCGGCACCGCGATCAGTTCCTCGGCCTCCGGATGATCGTCCAGCCGGCCGGCGGTGGTGAACACGACGCGCGCGTCACCGGTGTCACCCGGCAGTGCCACCCGCAGCCCGGCCCACCAGGCGCCGAGCAGCGTGGCGGCGCTCTGCCAATGCTCGGGCAGGTCCACGGCCACCGTGTCGCCGGGCAGCAGGCCGGCCTCGTCGCGCAGATAGTTCGCGATCTTGGCCGACCAGTTCTCCAGCGTCGCCCCGGACAGCCCGACGCGCTGAGTCGGCATATCGGGGCCCGCTCCCGGCGCCCCGGTGCCGTAGTAGGTGAGCAGCGGGCGGGCGCGGTCGGTGACGGCCTCGAACACGGCCCCGGTGACGGTCGACGGCATCAGTTCACGCACACCGGGCCGTTGGTGTCGGCCTTGATGGCCGGGGTGGCCTTCACCTCGCCGTCGGAGGCGCCGGACGTCTGGTCGTTGGCGTTGTCGCCCTGCGGTCCGGTGTTCCAGATGGCCCCGGTACCGGTGTAGGTGTTGGTCAGGACCGCGCGCAGCCGGTCGTCCGGGAGCGAGGTGTCCTTCCGGATCTCGATGTCCCCGCCGAGGTCCTTCACCAGCTGCTTGGCGCCGTCACCGTCGGGGTCCTTGGCGAAGACGATCGAGTTGAACTCGTTCATCGGCTTGCTCGACGTCGCGCCCTCGCGGTAGCCCTTGGCGGTGAGCAGACCCGAGACGTTCGCGGCGAGGCCGTCGACGGTGCCCGCGTTGACCACGTCCACCTGGTAGGCGCCGCGACCGGTCTTCACGGTCGACGCCTTGCCGAGCTGGCGGTCGACGAAGGTCTGGACCTGCTTCGGATCCACCTCGACCACGCTCTGCGTGCCGTCGTCGCTCCAGCCATGCTCGCTGACCACCGGGATGGTGGTGAATTTGACGTTGCCGCCGGTCAGGTCCTTCATCTGCTCGGCGAGCTTCACCACGTCCCAGCCGTCGTCGATCACGACCGACCGGGACACGGCGTGCTCCAGCTCGGTCAGCTTGCCGGGGTTCGTGAGCGTCTTGGTGGACAGGATCTTCTGCGCGAGCGAGGCCATGTACACCTGCTGGCGGGTGATGCGATCCAGGTCGCCGCGCGGCAGGTCGTGCCGCTGGCGCACGAAGCTCAGCGCCTTCGGCCCGTTCAGGGTCTGCCGTCCGGCCTTGAAATGAGCGCCGGAGAGCGGCTCGTTCACGGCGTTCTTCAGGCAGACGTCGACGCCGCCGACCGCGTCGGTCAGCAGCGCGAAGCCGAGCAGGCCGACCTCGGCGTAGTGGTCGACCGTGACGCCGGTGAGGCCGGCGACCGACTCGATGAGGGCCTTGCGGCCGGCCTTGGTGCCGTCGGCCTCCGCCTTGGCCTCGGCGGTGCCGCTCTCCACCTCGGTGCGCCGCACCTGCTCGCGGGTGGCGCCGTACGCGGCGTTGATCTTGCTCATGCCGAGGCCGGGGACCTCGACGTACGAGTCACGCGGGATGGAGATGGCCGTCGCGCCGGAGCCGTCGTTGGGGATCCGGATCAGGAGGATCGTGTCGGTGGAGGTGGTGATGTCGTCGCCGACGCGCAACCACTTGAGTTCGTCCGGCGAGAGTGGGTTGCCCTTGGCGTCGACGCGCGAGTCGGTGCCGACCAGCAGGATGTCGACGGCGCCGTCGCTGCCGCCGCCCAGGCCCAGGCCGCCCAGCAGGGTGACCGCCGAGTTGAGGCTCGCGATCCGGTTCCAGGCGACGCCGGTGACGATCAGGACGACGGCGGTGATCAGTGCGATGAGTCCGCGACCGATCGGCAGCGCCGCGCCCGGGCGGCCGCCGGTCAGGCGGGCGAGGAAGGTGCGTGGTCCGCGCGGCGGTCCACCGCGGCCGGCCGCGGGCCGCGGGGTGGGCCGGGCCGGGCGGCGGGCGCGCGCCGGACGGCCCGCGTTCTCGCGTGTGCCCGCCGTGCGTTCGGGCCGGCCGCGTTCGGCGGAGGTGCGGCGGCGGGTGTGGATCTCGGCCGACGTGTTCGTCTTGCGTTTGGTGGTTCCGGTGCCGCGGGTCGAGGTCGGCGTGGTCCGCGGCCGGGGTGCGGCGCGTCCGGCGCGGGCACCCTCGGCCCGGGCGCGGCCTTCGCGTCGTTCTTCCACCGCGCCTCGGTTCCTTCCGTTCGTGTGGCTGATGTGACAAGTGTGGTGTTCAGGGTACTGGTTTCGGACCGCCGTGCCCGGAACGCAACGCCGGGGTGTCCGGGTCCGCCGAGTCCGGGTGCGGCAGCATGGGAGCCATGTCACAGCGCACCGTCCACCTGATCGGCGCCTCCGGGCAGCTCGGCACGGCTCTGCGAGCGACCGCCCCGGCTGGGGCCGTCGTGCAGCCGTACACCTCCGACGATATCGATCTGATCCGCCGCCTCTCGGTCCGCGACGCGCTGGCCGGTCTGCGTTCCGGCGACGTCGTCGTGAACGCGGCCGCCTACACCGCCGTCGACGACGCCGAGACCGACTGGGACCTGGCCTTCCGGGTGAACGCGCACGGTCCGGCTCTGCTGGCTGAGGCGACCGCCGCCGCGGGGGCCCGGCTGGTGCACCTGTCCACCGACTACGTGTTCAGCGCCCCGCCGGGGTGGACCGTGCCTCTGGAACCCGGCGATCTGGATCCGGAGGCCGAGCCGGAGTCGATCTACGGCGCGAGCAAGCTGGCGGGGGAGCGGGCGGCGCGGGCCGCCGATCCGTCGTCGACGGTGGTCCGCACCGCCTGGGTGTACACCGGCGGACCGGACTCGCCCGACTTCGTCGGCACCATGCGCCGCCTCGAAGCCGGCCGTCCGGAGATCTCGGTGGTCGACGACCAGCGCGGCTCGCCGACCTATGTGAGCGATCTCGCGCGCGGCCTGTGGGAGCTGGTCGGGCATGTCGGGGCACCCAGTGACACCACCGCCGGCGCGGATCTGCACGCCACGGGCGCGGGCGAGGCCACCTGGTTTCAGCTCGCGCAGGCCGTTTTCGCAGGTCTCGGCGCCGATCCGGGCCGTGTACTCCCGTGCACCACGGATCAATTCCCGCGTCCGGCGCCGCGCCCGGCGTTCTCCGTCCTCTCCGGACGGTCGTGGGCTCAGGCCGGTCTGACGCCGCTGCGCGACTGGCGCGAGGCCCTCACCGAGGCCCTCGAAAGCCGGTGAGAGCGGGCCGATGTCCTACTCTATGGCGGTGACTTCTGGACCCGACGCCGCCGGACGCGGCGACGCCGAGCCCGTCGCCGTGGTGACCGTGACGTATTCGTCCGGGGAGTATCTGCATAGCTTCCTGCGCACGCTGGGCGCCGCCACGACGCGCCCGGTGCAGGTGGTGATCGCCGACAACGGCAGCACCGACGGTGCGCCCGAGGAGGCCGCGGCGCAGCGGCCCGAGGTGACCCTGGTGCACACCGGCGGCAATCTCGGCTACGGCGGCGGCATGAACCGCGGCATCGCGGAGATCGCCCCGGAGGTGGAGTTCGTGGTGATCGCGAATCCGGACGTCGAATGGACGCCCGGATCGCTGGACGAGTTGCTCGACGCGGCGCGCCGCTGGCCCCGCGCCGGAGCCCTCGGCCCGCTGATCACCGAGCCCGACGGCACCGTCTACCCGTCGGCGCGGCGGGTCCCGGACCTGGTGTCCGGGTCCGGTCACGCGATCCTGGGCACGATCTGGCCGGGCAACCCCTGGACGGTCGCCTACCGCAACGAGAACGACGACGTCACCGAGCGGCCGGTCGGCTGGCTGTCCGGCTCGTGCCTGCTGGTGCGCCGGGCCGCGTTCGACTCGATCGGCGGCTTCGACTCGCGCTACTTCATGTTCATGGAGGACGTCGACCTCGGTGACCGGCTGGCCAAGGCCGGCTGGCTCAACGTCTTCGTCCCCTCGGCGCGGGTGATGCACGCCAAGAGCCACTCGGTGTCCAAGCACCCCGAGCGGATGCTCACCGCGCACCACGACAGTGCGTACCGATTCCAGGCCGACCGCCATCCCGGTGCCCGCTGGGCACCGGTGCGCTGGGCACTGCGCGGCGGCCTCGCCGTGCGCCGGCGCATCGCCGTCGCCTCCGCTCTCCGAGAACTGCGCGCCGCCGAGCAGCAGTCGACCGCCGCAAGAGAAGGGTGAGCGCTGTGGCTCCCGAATCCCAGAATCCCAGGTCCCAGAATCCCGATGTGCAGGCCCTGATCCTGGTGGGCGGCAAGGGAACCCGGCTGCGGCCGCTGACCCTGTCGGCGCCCAAGCCGATGCTGCCGACCGCCGGGGTGCCGTTCCTGACCCATCTGATCGCGCGTATCCGTGAGGCCGGGGTCACCGACATCGTGCTGGGCACGTCGTACCAGGCGGAGGTGTTCTCCGAGTACTACGGCGACGGTGCCGACCTCGGGGTACGGCTGACGTACGTCACCGAGAAGGAGGCGCTCGGCACCGGCGGCGGCATCCGCAACGTGTACGACTCGCTGACCGCCGACACCGTCCTGGTGTTCAACGGCGACGTCCTCGGCGGCACCGACATCCGCGAGGTGCTCGACACCCATCGCACCTCCGGGGCCGAGGTCACGCTGCACCTGGTGCAGGTCGGCGACCCGCGGGCCTTCGGCTGCGTGCCGACCGACGGCGACGGGCGCGTCACCGCGTTCCTGGAGAAGACGCAGGACCCGCCCACCAACCAGATCAACGCCGGCACCTACGTGTTCCGCCGCTCGGTGATCGGCGAGATCCCCACCGGCCGGCCGGTGTCGGTGGAGCGCGAGGTGTTCCCGCGGCTGCTCGCCGAGGGCCGCCACATCCAGGGCCACGTCGACGGCGCCTACTGGCGCGACATGGGCACCCCGGAGGACTTCGTCCGCGGCTCGGCCGACCTGGTGCGCGGCATCGCGCCGTCGCCGGTGCTCGACGGCGAGCGCGGGGAATCGCTGGTCAAGGAGGGGGCGCACGTCGCCGCCGATGCCGTTCTGGTCGGTGGCACGGTGGTCGGCGCCGACGCGCAGATCGGTCCGGGTGCGCGGCTCGACGGCGCGGTGATCTTCGACGGCGCCATCATCGAGGCGGGCGCGGCGATCGAGCGCAGCATCGTCGGCTTCGGTGCCCGCGTGGGCCGCGGCGCCCTGATCCGCGACACGGTGATCGGCGACCAGGCCCACATCGGCAACCGTTGCGAGCTGCTGCGCGGCGCGCGCGTGTGGCCCGGCGTGCAGATCCCGGAGGCCGGAATCCGCTTCTCGACCGACGTGTAGGTCCTCGCCGACAGGGCTTGTCGAACCCGCCGGCCGAGCCGTCCACCTCGCCGGCTGGGCCGTCCACCTCGCCGGCTGAGCTGTCCACCTCGCCGGCTGAGCTTGTCGAAGCCCCTACCGCGCCTTCGCGGCGACCAGCAGGCCGGTGTCCACCGGGACGACCGCGGGCAGCAGGCGGTCGTCGTCGGCGATCAGCTGCGCGGCCTCGCGAACCGCGAGCGTCCGCGGATCGGTCACGTCGCGGTCGGCGATGGTGCCCCCGGCCGACGCATCGGTCAGCACCAGCACGCCGCCGGGCCGCAGGATCCGGACGCCCTCGGCGACGAACGCCGGATAGCCGAGCAGCGGGCCGTCGACGAAGACGACGTCGTACGACTCGTCGGCGAGCCGGGTGAGCACGTCCGACGGGGCACCGGTGATGAGCCGGGTGCGGCCGGGCGCGATCCCGGCATCGGCGAACGCCTGGCGGGCGGCGCGGTGGTGCTCGGGTTCGGGGTCGATGGTGGTCAGCACCCCGCTGACCGGCATCCCGGCCAGCAGCCACAGACCGCTCACACCTACCCCGGTGCCGATCTCGGCGACATGCTGGGCGCCGGCGACGCGGGTGAGCACCGAGAGCAGCGCACCGGCCGCGGGACTGATCGTCGTCGCGCCGAGTTCGGCGGCCCGCGCCCGCGCGGCACGGAGCGCCTCGTCTTCCAGGATCGCCGAGTCCGCGTAGGCGGCCAATGCGGAGGTGTCACTCATGCTCACGAGGGTGCCAGACCGTGGTCCGGCCGGTGCGGGTGGCACGCCGCGAGGGGCCGATCGGCATCCTCAGCAAACACTTAGGCGAGTAACAGCACTGGCACACGCCGGTGGGAGAGGCTGAACCGCAAGCAGCCCGGAATACCGGCGCCGGTCACGGCGTTTCACCGGGCGAGGTCAGGGAAGGAGCCGTGCAGAGCGGTGAAGCAGGTTCGACACAGCGGGCAGGGGTCTTCGCCGTTCGCCGGTACCGCCGGATTCGACGAGACGGGCGACGCCGCGCTGATGCCGTCGTGGGAGGACCTGGTCGCCGAGCACGCCGACCGCGTCTACCGGCTCGCGTACCGGCTGTGCGGCAATCAGCACGACGCCGAGGATCTGACCCAGGAGACGTTCATCCGGGTGTTCCGCTCGCTGCACAACTATCAGCCGGGCACCTTCGAGGGCTGGCTGCACCGCATCACGACCAATCTCTTCCTGGACATGGTGCGGCGCCGCAACAAGATCCGGATGGAGACGCTGGAGACCGGCTACGAGCGCATCAGCGCCGACACGCCCGACCCGCAGCAGGCGTACGCCGATGCGAGCCTGGACCCGGATCTGCAGCAGGCGCTCGACGCGCTGGCGCCCGAGTTCCGCGCCGCCGTGGTGCTCTGTGACATCGAGGGTCTGTCGTACGAGGAGATCGCCGCGACCATGGGCGTCAAGAAGGGGACGGTGCGCAGCCGGATCCATCGTGGACGCCAGGGAATCCGGGAGTTCCTGCTCGCGCGCGGTCACACCGGCAGTCGTTCGGTGGCTGTCGGCAGCGATGCCTGAGCGCACCGCCCGCAACGTTCCGATAAGCTGGGGTCGACTTCGCCGCGTCCGCGGCGGGAGCTGTTCCGAGCGACGAGGGGAGCCGTGCGTGGGTGACGAGCGTTCCTCGCGGCCCGGGCGCTGGGCGCCGGTGGGTGCCACGTTCGCGCCCAACCCCGAATACCGCGCCGGTCGTGCGTTCGGTTCCACCGATCACCTCGCCGCCGACGCCGTCGTCGCGTATGTCGACGGCGTGCTGAGCGCGTCCGCCCAGGGGCGGGCCGAACGGCATCTCGCACTGTGCACACAGTGCGCCGCCGAGGTCGCCGCGCAGGCCGGTGCCCGGTCGGTCCTGAGAGCCAGTCGCGACGTGTCCGCGCCCATGGATCTGATCGGCCAGCTCAGCAAGATCCCGACCCGCGAGATCGATGTGCGGGACCTCGACCGCCGGAGCCGCTGACACGTGACCGATACCCCCGACTGGTCGGACCGCGACCAGAATCGGCCCCCGGCCGATCGCGCGACCGACCCGGTGACCGCTGTGCCGTCACGGGTGACCCGTCCGCCGGTGCCGGAGCAGGTCGCCGCCGTGTTCGGTCGTCCGCCCGGCGTCGAGGACTCGTTCGGCAACCGGTCGTCGACGCCCGTACCGCAGCCGCAGATCGCCCCGCCGGACCCGGTGCTCGCCGAAGCCTTCGGCCGGCCGGCCGGCGCGGCCGACACCCTGCAGCGTGACCCCTACGCCACCTACGGCGCACCGGAGGGTGAGGCCGAACCGGAGGATCCGTGGCGCGATCCGGCGAGCGCCGCGCGGCTCGACGGGCCGGCGCTGCGCGCATCGACCGGCGAACCGGTCCTCACCGCCGGTCCCAAGCTGGGCGTGCGGGATCTGCTGTTCGGCGACCGTGTGCACTGGTGGGCGCTGGTCTCCCTGGCGCTCGTCGCGGTGCTGATCGGTCTCGGCGGCGGCCTGCTCGGCCGCTGGACCGCCGAGGTGATCCCGCCGCGCAACACCAATGCGGTGGAGCTGCACGTCGACCACAGCAAGGCCGATTCCGGCGACGTCGCCCAGGTGGCCAAGGCGTTCGCCCCCGCCGTCGTGATGATCGAGGTCCGCACCGCGGGCGGCGGTGGTACCGGCTCCGGGTTCGTGGTCGACAAGCTCGGCTACATCGTCACCAACAACCACGTGATCAGCCAGGCCGCCAACGACAAGGAGGCCAAGCTGGAGGTGGTCTTCGACGACCACAGCCGGGTGCCGGCCCGCATCGTCGGCCGCGACATCCGCACCGACATCGCGGTGCTCAAGGTCGACAACGTCGAGAACATCACGGTCGCCAAGCTCGGCGACTCGTCGAAGCTGGAGATCGGGCAGCCGGTGATCGCGTTCGGCGCGCCCCTCGGGCTCGACCGCACCGTCACCACCGGCATCGTCAGCGCCGTCGACCGGGCCGTGCCGCTGCGGCCGGACGCCGACTCCGACACCGACGCGGTGATCAACGCCATTCAGACCGACGCGGCGATCAACCCCGGCAACTCCGGTGGACCGCTGGTGGACGGTAAGGGCCGCGTGGTCGGCGTCAATACCGCCGCGGCGGTGACCGGCGGCGGCTCCATCGGCCTGGGCTTCGCGATCCCGATCAACGAGGCGATCCCGGTGGTCGACACGCTGATCAAGGACGGCAAGATCCACCATCCGCAGATCGGTGTCAGCGCCGCCACGGTCCGCAACGACCAGGTGTTCGGCGCCCAGGTCAAGAGCATCGCCGACGGCAGCCCCGCTGCCCGCGCCGGGCTCAAGGAGGGCGACGTGATCACCAAGTGGAACGGCAAGCCGATCGAGGGCGCTGACGAATTGACGGTCGCCGTCCGGAAGTCGAAGATCGGTGGCGAGGTGAAGTTCACCTACTGGCGCGACGGCCGCACCTTCGACGGCACCATCACGCCGGCGAGCGACTAGAGGCGGCGCGATGTTCAGCAGTATCGGGTGGGGCGAGGTCCTCATCCTGCTCGTCGCCGCTCTGGTCATCCTCGGTCCGGAACGCCTCCCCGGCGCCATCACCTGGACCGTGCAGTCGCTGAAGAAGGCGCGCGACTACGCGACGGGCGCCTCCCAGGACCTGCAGGAGCAGATGGGCACCGACTTCGATTCGCTCCGCGAGCCGCTGCAGCAACTCAACGAACTGCGCCAGATGACGCCGAAAGCGCTCGTCACCAAGCATCTGTTCGACGGCGACGCGTCGACGCTCGATTCGCTGGAGTCCTCGGTCCGCGACTCGCTCAGCATCAGCGGCACCGCCCCGGCCAACCCGCATCCGCAGCCGGACGCCGCCGACGTCGACCGCCTGGAGCGCGCGACACAGGCCGATCCGGGCCGGCTGAACGGCGACGTCCCCGCTCCGCCGAAACCCTCGGGCACCCCGCGTCGCCACGACGTCGCCGACTGGGACGCCACGTAGCCTGAGGCTCTCCTTGTGGGCCAGGGTGCGTTTCGACACGATCTCGCCTAGCGGCTCGTCGGCTCAACGGGCTGTGCGAAATGTCGCCGAGCGGTCGTTGTCGTGTGGCCGGTGTTAGCCGCCGACGAGTCCCTTCTAGCCCGTTGAGCTGACGGTGGCCCTTTGCAGCCCGTTGAGCTGACGGTGGCCCTTTGCACAGCCCGTTGAGCTGACGGTGGGCCCTTTGCAGCCCGTTGAGCCGACGACGAGCCCGCAAGGGCGAGTCGGCGTGTCGAAACGTCACCGGCCCGGGCCGTCGTGCGGTCCCGCTCAGTGGCGGACGGTGTCGATGCCCAGGCTCATCCCGGCCAGCCCGCGCTTGCGGACGGCGAGCTTGTCGGCGACGGCCCGCAGCGCCGTCCCGGACGCCGAGTCTGGGGACGACAGCACCACCGGGGTGCCGGCGTCGCCGCCCTCGCGCAGATCTTGTTCCAGCGGCACCTGACCGAGGAGTTCCACCGGTGCGCCGATCAGCCGGCTGAGGCTCTCGGCGACCCGCGCGCCGCCGCCGGAACCGAAGGGCTCCATCCGGGAGCCGTCGGGGAGCTCCATCCACGACATGTTCTCCACCACGCCGAGCACCTTCTGCTTGGTCTGCAGCGCGATCGACCCGGCCCGCTCGGCGACCTCGGCGGCGGCCTGCTGCGGGGTGGTGACCACCAGGATCTCCGCGCCCGGGATCAGCTGGGCGATCGAGATGGCGACGTCGCCGGTGCCCGGCGGGAGGTCGAGGAGCAGCACGTCCAGGTCGCCCCAGTAGACGTCGGCGAGGAATTGCTGCAGCGCGCGGTGCAGCATCGGGCCGCGCCAGGTGACCGGGGTGTTGCCGTCGGTGAACTGTCCGATCGAGATGAACTTCACGTCATGGCTGATCGGCGGCATGATCATCGACTCGACCTGTGTCGGCCGGGCGTCGCTGCCGAGCATCCGGGGCACGCTGTGGCCGTAGATGTCGGCGTCGAGCACGCCGACCGACAGACCGCGGGCGGCGAGGGCGGCCGCCAGGTTCACCGTGACGCTCGACTTGCCGACACCGCCCTTGCCGGAGGCGACCGCGTACACCCGGGTCAGATTGCCGGGCTTGGCGAACGGGATCTCCGCCTCGGGGCGGTCACCGCGCAGCTGCTTGCGCAGCGCGGTGCGCTGCTCGTCGTTCATCACGTCCAGCTCGACGCGCACCTGTCCGACGCCGGGGACGTCGGAGACGGCCGAGACCACGTTCTCGCTGATCTTGGTCTTCATCGGGCAGCCCGCGGTGGTCAGGTAGACGCCGACGTCGACGGTGCCGTCGTCGGCGACGGCCACCGATTTGACCATGCCGAGGTCGGTGATCGGCCGGCCGATCTCCGGATCGGAGACCTTGCTCAGCGCCGAACGGACGGCGGACTCGGTGGGGAGGGCTGCACTAGTCACGCAATCCAGACTAGCGACCCGCCCGGCGGGACCTCAGCGCGGCTGGACGGTGGTCTTGGCCGTCGGCTTCTTGGTGGTCGGCTGCTTGGCCTGCGGGGCCTTCGACTTGGGGGCGGCGCTCTTCGGGGCCTTCGGCTGGGGCTGGGGAGCGGGGCCGATGCCCGGCGGCAGGCAGAGTGCGCCGAGGCAGTTCTGCGGGGGCGGCGTGGGCGTGGGCGTCGTGGTCGACGGCGCGGTGGAGCCGTCACCCGGCTTGGTGGTCTCGCCCGGCTTGGTCTTGTCGCCGGGCTTCTTCTTCGCGTCGGTCTTGGTCGCCGGTGCGTGGCTCATCTCCGGGATGCCGCCGGTGGGGATCACGCCGGTGGCGTAGGCCGCGGCCCAGCCGAGGACGTTGTTCACGTAGGCCATCGAGCGGTTGTAGCGCAGCACGGCGGCGACCTTGTTGCTGCTCGACATGATGTCGGTGACGCCGGCGCACAGGTAGCGGCCCGCCGAGTAGGTGGCGTCGAAGATGTTGTCCGGGTCGGCCTTGCCGTCGCCGTTGGCGTCCGAGCCCCACGACGCCCAGGTGCTGGGAATGAACTGCATCGGGCCCATCGCGCGGTCGTGTCCGGCGTCGCCGTCCAGGCGGCCGCCGTCGCTGTCGTGGATCACCGCGTTGCCGGCGAGTGAACCGTCGAGCACGGGTCCGCGGATCTTGACGCGGGTGTTGCCGTACGCGTCCACGTCGCCGCCGTCGGCGTGACCGGACTCGATGCGGCCGATCCCGGCGAGCAGGTACCAGGGCAGCTTGCACTGCGGGCTCTCCGCGGCGACGCGGGTGGCGGCCAGCTTGTAGGCCTGCAGCACCACGCCGGGGATGCCCAGCGGGCCGCTGGGCAGGTCCGCCGCGATCCGGAACTGCGGGTTCGCGGCGGGCGCGGCCTCGGCGGGCGGCGCGAAGCCGTACAACTGGGTGGCATCCGCCGGGACCGACGCGGCGACGGCCGACGCGTCGCCGGCGGTGGGAACGGTCACGCTGGCTACGGTGTAGGCGGCGGCCGGTGAGCTGGAGGAACTGGCGGTCGCGCCCGCGAGCATGACGGCGCCGACGGCCGCGATGCCGGTGGTGACGGCCACGCCACGCCACGGTATGCCGGGTGCCGGGCGGTCCCCGCGCCGCAAAAAACTGATCCCCATCGGTTCCGATTACTCCAGTCGGTACTGTGCTGTGCCGTCGTCGGTGGCGTCCCTCCCCGGTGAGGCCGGGCCCTCCGGACGCTGACTGTGAGCCAGCATACCCTGCGGTAGCCCGGCGGGTCAGGGCTACCGCGCGATCTCCGGTTCACCGGCCTCGGTACCGCCGGTTCCGGGCTGCTCGCGGAGCCGTTCGACGAGTTCGTCGACCAGATCGTCCAGTTCGCGCCGCAGGTAGTCGCGGGTGACGGTGTCGCCGACCGCGAGCCGGACGGCGGCCAGTTCGCGGGCCAGGAACTCGGTGTCGGCCTTGGTCTGTGCGGCCCGGCGACGGTCCTCGTCGAGGGCCACCTTGTCGCGATTCTCCTGCCGGTTCTGGGCCAGCAGGATCAGCGGGGCGGCGTAGGCGGCCTGCGTGGAGAACGCCAGATTGAGCAGGATGAACGGGTACGGATCCCAGCGCCAGGCGAACGCGCCGAGATTCAGCCCGATCCACACCACCACGATGATGGTCTGGATCGCGAGGTAGCTGCCGGTGCCGAGGAACCGGGCCACCCGCTCGGCGTAGACACCGATCACGTCGGCGTCGATCTGCGGAGAGAAGCGGCGCCGGCCTTCGCTGGGGGTGTCGAGGCGGCGTGGGCTCATCGCGGGAGGGCCTCCGGTTCCTGATCGCGCCAGTCGCGGGGCAGCACGGCGTCGAGCAGATCGTCGACCGCCACGGCGCCCAGCAGATGCGCGTCGTCGTCGACCACGGGCGCGAGGACCAGGTTATAGGTCGCGAAGAATCGCGTCATCACCTCCAGGGAGTCGGTGGGGCTCAGGCGCGGGATGTCGGCGTCGAGGATGCCGGCCACCAGGTTGGCCGGCGGCTCGCGCAACAGGGCCTGGGTGTGGACGGCGCCGAGGAGTTTTCCGGTCGGGGTGCTGGTCGGCGGGCGGACGACGAAGACCATGCTCGCGCCCGCCGAGGCGATGTCCGGGTTGGCGACCCGGGCCAGCGCCTCGGAGACGGTGGCGTTGGCCGCCACGATGATCGGCTCCGGCGTCATCACGCCGCCGGCGGTGTCGGGGGAGTGCAGCAGCAGGCGGCGGACCGGTGCCGACTCCTCGGGGTCCATCCGGGCCAGCATCGCCTCGGCCTCGGCGGCCGGCATCTCGCCGAGCAGGTCGGCGACGTCGTCGGGGTCCATCGCTTCCAGGACGTCCGCGGCGCGGGCGGGCTTCAGGCTGGCCAGCAGCGCGGTCTGGTCGTCGGCGGTCATCTCCTGCAGGATGTCGGCCAGGCGCTCGTCGTCCAGGGCGGCGGCCAGTTCCTCGCGGCGGCTCTCCGGCAACTCGCGCAGTGCGTTGGCGACATCCGCCGGGCGCATCCCCTCGAACTGGGCCAGCGCCAGTTCCACCCCGTGCCCGGGCTGGCTGAGGTTCAGTTCGGTGATGCC
This sequence comes from Gordonia sp. PP30, assembly GCF_023100845.1. NCBI lineage: Bacteria > Bacillati > Actinomycetota > Actinomycetes > Mycobacteriales > Gordoniaceae > Gordonia > Gordonia sp. PP30. The sequence goes on from NZ_CP095864.1 coordinate 1,475,352, forward strand.
GACGACGTGATTCCACGGCACGACGACCGTCTCGCCGCGGCGGCGCAGGCCTTTACGGGTGGTACGCAGCGCGACGCGCCCGATCACCCAGTCCAGGCTGCGGGTCCGCTCGATCTCCATGTCGACCACCGACAGCCCGGTGCCGTGCAGTTCGGGATGGTCGGGGTCGTCGGTCTGCACCCGGCTCTCCAGGATCTGGCCGACGGCCAGCGCCTCGTTCACCCGCAGTTGCAGTTTGCGCATGTTGATGCGGCCGGTGGTGAGTGTGATCGCGTCGGCGTCGATGTTGATCACCCGGCTCATCGGCACGAAGATCCGGCGCCGGCCGGCGGCCAGTTCGACGGCGAGGCCGAGCGCGCGCGGGCGCTGACCGGGCAGGTACATGGACACCACCACGTCGCGCACACGCCCGATCGACTCGCCGTCCGGACCCAGGACGACGAGACCGACTAATCTGGCCACGAAGACCTTGAGCGTTGACGTCATGGTCTCAAGAGTAGAAGTAGCCGCCCGCTGCCACGCACATTCCTCGAGGGGGAACCATGACTCAGCCGCGACCCACCCCGGGCCTGCCGACCAAGCCGACCGGCTGGCCCGTCGGCTCGTACGACACCTACGAGCAGGCGCAGCGGGCCGTCGACTACCTGTCCGACAACCAGTTCCACGTGGAGAAGCTGACGATCGTCGGCGTCGACCTGATGCAGGTGGAGCGTGTCCTCGGCCGACTGACGTGGGGCAAGGTGCTCGGCGGCGGGCTGGCGTCGGGCGCGTGGTTCGGCCTGTTCGTCGGTCTGATCATCTCGATCTTCTTCAACGGCCAGGACTTCTGGTGGCCGATCGTGTTCTGCGTGATCGCCGGCATGGTCTTCGGCGTGATCAGCGGCGCGATCCCGTACGCCGCGACCCGCGGCCAGCGCGACTTCGCGTCGACCATGCAGTTGGTCGCCGGGCGGTACGACGTCCTCTGCGATCCGGGCAGCGCCGAGCAGGCCCGCGACATGCTGACCAAGCTCGCGCTCTAGGACCCGTCGCCCCCGGGCGACACTCCGTCCCGGCCGATGTGTGCGGTTTGTCACTCGCCGGTGGGTTAGCCTAAGCGGCACAGCAATTTTCACAGGCGTTTTTCAGCTACGCCGGTGGCCGTATGTGTCGAGGAGGCGTCTAGCGAGATGGTCCGGAAGTCTTCAACGAAGCGCCGCCGCGCGCGCACCCGGCTGACGGCCGCCGCGGTCGCGGCCGCCGCCGCGGTGCCGCTGCTGGCAGCCTGCGGCTCGGGCTACTCGCCCGGCGTGATCAACGTCTACGCGCCCGCCGACGGCGCCGACCAGATCACCGCGCGCGCCGCGATCTGCAACAAGGAATCCGGTGGGGCGTACCGTGCCGCGGTCACGATCCTCCCGAAGGACGCCGACGGTCAGCGTCTGCAGCTGGCCCGCCGCCTGGCCGGCAACGACCACGGCCTCGACGTGATGGCGATGGACGTGGTGTGGACCGCCGAGTTCGCCAACGCCGGATGGCTGGTGCCGGTGCCCGACGCCGAGGCCGAGCAGGTGATCGAGAACAATCTCGCCGGCCCGGTGGAGACCGCCATGTGGAAGCGGCCCGACGACGCCGAGAAGCGGCTGTACGCGCTGCCGATCTGGACCAACACCGAGCTGATGTGGTACCGCCCCGACGTGCTGAAGAAGTTCCTCGGGCGCAAGTCCCAGGTGCCGGTCACCTGGGATCAGATGATCGAGAACGCCACCGAGATCCACCGGCAGGACCCCAAGGGGCCGACCCAGATCCTGGTGCAGGGCAGCCAGTACGAAGGCCTGATGGTGTGGTTCAACTCGGTGCTGCAGAGCGCCGGCGGCCACATCCTGGACCCGGACGACCCGTCCAAGCAGACCCTCAACGACACGCCCGAGCACCGCGCGGCGACCCTCAGGGCGCTGCAGATCCTCAAGGCGGTGTCCACTTATCCGGGCGCCGATCCGTCGATCAGCAACTCCGACGAGGGCTCGGCCCGCGACGGCATGGAGCGTGGCGAGGCCGCCTTCGAGATCAACTGGCCGTTCGTCTTCGACTCGGCCCGTAAGAACGGCGCTTCCGGCAACATCGACTTCCTCAAGACCGAGATGGCCCCGTTCGCGAAGCGGATCCTCGATGAGGAGAACCCGCCGACCGCGGCCGAGCTGGTCCCGATCAACCGGGAACTGCGCACGCGGTTCGATTTCGCGCTCTACCCGGGTGTGTCGAAGGACCTGCCGGCCAAGTCGACGCTGGGCGGCCTGAACATCGCGGTGGCCTCCACCTCGCGGCAACCGGAACTCGCGGCCAAGGTCGCCTCCTGCCTCACCAGCAAGGACGCCCAGCGCGTGTACGCCCTGGAGGGCGCGCTGCCGCCGACGGTGGCGTCGCTGTACGACGAGAAGGACTTCAAGGTCGCCTACCCGATGGGTGACGACATCCGCACCCAGCTGGAGGCCGACCACGTGGCGCCGCGTCCGGCCACCCCGCAATACCAGGCGATGTCGACGCTGGTCACCGCCACGCTCAGCCCGGTCGGCAGATGGGACCCGGCGTCGATGGTCGACAAGCTGGCCGAGCAGGTGCAGAAGGCGATCGACGGGGAGGGGATCATCCCATGACCACCGGTGACGACGACACCACCCGCGAGACCCCGGCCGGCGACGACGCGCCCGGCCGTCACTCCCGCGGCGACGAGACGCGGCCGGCGCCGCCCGCGGGACCCGCCGAGACCGGCCCCATCGCGCCGGTGCACTCCGACGCCTGGGTGCCGCCGCCGTCGGCGCCGCGGCCGCTGCCGCCGCAGGGGCCGCCCGCGCAGCCGGCCCAGCCGCCGCGGCCGCAGACGCCGCGGCCCGCGCCGGCGGCCACCGCGACCGGCTCCATCACCGACCTGCTCGACGCATCGCCCCCGCCGCCCGCCGCCCCCGCGGCGAAGGCCAAGCCCGTGCGCTCGCGCGGCGCCACCGCCCGCAAGGCCGGCGAGCGCCGGCTGGCGTATCTGCTGGTTGCGCCTGCCGCGATCGTCATGCTATTGGTGACCGGCTACCCGATCGTCTACGCGTTCTGGCTGTCGCTGAACAAGGCGACGCTGACCGCGCCGGACGACAACAAGTTCATCGGCTTCGGCAACTACGCGACCGTCCTGACCGACAGCTACTGGTGGAATTCGCTCTGGGTGACACTGTTCATCACCGTCGTCTCGGTGGCGATCGAACTGGTCCTCGGCATGATGATCGCGCTGGTGATGCACCGCACCATCTTCGGCCGCGGCACCATCCGGACCGTCGTGCTGATCCCGTACGGCATCGTCACGGTGGCGGCGGCGTTCTCCTGGTACTACGCCTGGACCCCGGGCACCGGCTACCTGGCGAACCTGCTGCCCGACGGGGCCACGCCGCCGCTCACCGAGCAGTGGCCGTCGTTGTTCATCATCATCCTGGCCGAGGTGTGGAAGACCACCCCGTTCATGGCGCTGCTGCTGCTGGCCGGTCTGGCGCTGGTGCCCGACGACCTGCTCAAGGCCGCGCAGGTGGACGGCGCCGGGGCCTGGACGCGGCTGCGGAAGATCATCATCCCGCTGATGAAGCCGGCGATCCTGGTCGCTCTGCTGTTCCGCACGCTGGACGCGTTCCGGATCTTCGACAACATCTACATCCTGACCAAGGGCAACAATCAGACCGGCTCGGTCTCGATGCTCGGCTACGACAACCTGTTCAAGGCTTTCAACCTGGGCGTCGGCTCGGCGATCAGCATCCTGATCTTCGTGTGCGTGGCGATCATCGCCTTCATCTTCATCAAGGTCTTCGGCGCCGCCGCGCCCGGTTCCGACAACGAGGGGAGGTAGCCGGAGGTGAACAACGTCAATCGCCGCGTCGGCTGGACCGTCGCCAACGTGCTGGTGATCCTGTACGCGATCGTGCCGCTCTGGTGGATCATCAGCCTGTCGTTCAAGCCCTCGGGCAGCGTGCTCGACGGCAACTTCATTCCGCGCGAGTGGACCATGGAGAACTATCGCGGGCTGTTCGCCTCCGGGGTGCTCACCGACCTGCTGTGGGCGCTGCTCGGGCTCGCGATCGGCGGCGTCGTGCTCGCCGTCGCGCTGTGGTGGCGCCGCGGTGCCGAGGAGTCGGGCGACGCCCAGCGCAAGCGCGTGGCGACCGCGCTGGTCGCGGTGCTCTCGGTGGCCTGGGTGGTCGGCCTGATCTGGGGCATCATCGTGCCGCTGACCGACGGTGGCAACTTCGGGCGGCCGCTGCTGAACTCGATCGGTGTCGGCCTGATCACCACCGCCGTGGCCGTGATTCTCGGCACGATGGCCGCCTACGCGGTCGCGCGCCTGGAGTTCCGCGGTAAGAAGCTGCTGGTCGGCGTCGCACTGCTGATCGCCATGTTCCCGCAGATCTCGCTGGTGACGCCGCTGTTCAACATCGAGCGCCGGCTCGGTCTGTTCGACACCTGGACCGGCCTGGTGATCCCGTACGTGGCGTTCGCGCTGCCGCTGGCGATCTACACGCTGTCGGCCTTCTTCCGGGAGATCCCCTGGGATCTGGAGAAGGCGGCCATGATGGACGGTGCCACCTCCGGGCAGGCCTTCCGCCGGGTGATCGTGCCGCTCGCCGCGCCGGGCGTGGTGACCGCCGCGATCCTGGTCTTCATCTTCGCCTGGAACGACCTGCTGCTGGCCCTGTCGCTGACCTCGACCCCGCGGGCGATCACCGCGCCGGTCGCGATCTCGCAGTTCACCGGCAGCAGCCAGTTCGAGGAACCCACCGGATCGATCGCTGCGGCCGCCGTGGTGATCACGATCCCGATCATCGTCTTCGTACTCTTCTTCCAACGTCGTATCGTCGCCGGTCTCACCTCCGGCGCGGTGAAGGGATAACCCATGGCCGACATCGTTCTGGAGAACGTCTCCAAGCAGTACCCGGACGGCTCGACGGCCGTGCACGGCGTCAACCTGCGGATCGCCGACGGCGAGTTCGTGATCCTGGTCGGCCCGTCGGGCTGCGGCAAGTCGACGACGCTCAACATGATCGCCGGCCTGGAAGACATCTCCGGCGGCGACCTGTACATCGGTGGCGAGCGGATGAACGACGTCGCGCCGAGGGACCGCGACATCGCGATGGTGTTCCAGAGCTACGCGCTCTACCCGCACATGACGGTGCGGGAGAACATCGCCTTCCCGCTGAGCCTGGCGAAGCTGCCGAAGGCGGAGATCGCGGCCAAGGTCGACGAGGCCGCCCGCATCCTCGACCTCACCGAATACCTGGACCGCAAGCCGGCCAACCTGTCCGGCGGCCAGCGGCAGCGCGTCGCCATGGGCCGGGCGATCGTCCGGCACCCCAAGGCGTTCCTGATGGACGAGCCGCTGAGCAACCTCGACGCCAAGCTGCGCGTGCAGATGCGCACCGAGATCGCCGAACTGCAGTCCCGGCTCGGGGTCACCACCGTGTACGTCACCCACGATCAGACCGAGGCCATGACCCTCGGCGACCGCGTGGTGGTGATGCGCGGCGGTGTGGTGCAGCAGGTCGGGGCGCCGCAGGACCTCTACGACCATCCGGCCAACCTGTTCGTCGCCGGTTTCATCGGTTCCCCGGCGATGAACTTCATTCCCGGCCGGCTCACCCAGACCGGTGTCGACAGCGTGCTCGGACCGATCGAGCTGCCCGACTACGCGCGGGTGGTCGAGGCCGCCCAGCGCGCGGGTTCCTCCGGCGAGGTGCTGCTCGGCATCCGCCCCGAGCACCTGGCCGACGCCGAACAGATGGACCCGGCGCAGCTGCCGATCATGAAGACCTTCGACGCCCGCGTGGACATCGTCGAGTCGATGGGCTCGGACAAGTACTACTACTTCACCCTCGACGACGGCGGGCGCCACGCGGACCTGCTGAATCAGCTCGCCGAGGACCTCGGGGCCACCACCTCGGGCGGCCAGAAGGTGGCGCGTCTGCTGCCGGCCACCCGGGTGCCGCGCGGCGGCATCCTGCACCTGGCGATGGAGCCGCGCCTGCTCCACGTGTTCGACGCCGCGTCCGGCGTCGCGCTCCGGTAGTGGCGGCGTCGACGACCGATCGCATCGCCGCCCACCTGACCGCGCGACTCGGTGCGCAGCCGCAGCGCGCGTCGGTGACCTTCCTCGGGGTCGAACCGATCGACGTGCTGCGTTTCGGTCCCTTCGACGGAGCTCAGGGGGCGATGGACGGAGCTCAGGGGGCGATGGACGGGGCTCAGGGGGCGGCGGAATTGGTGTTCGCGACGGTGGGCTGCGCCCGTCATCCCATGCACGACCCGGCCGACCTCGCGCCGGACCCGGAGCGAGGGCCGCGCGCCGAACTCGTGGTGCGCATGCGCGCGGTGTCGCCGCTGCCGGGGCTGCACCGCTCCCTCGCGACGGTGGCCGCCGCGCCCGCGGTGGAGGGCCTGGTCCTGGGCGATGACTCGCTGATCGACCTGCAGGAACCGCTCTGGGCCGGCGCCGTGTGTTCGGCGCTGCTGCTGTCGGCCGATTCCGGCGTCGACGACCTGCCGCTCGACGCCCCGGCCGACCCGGTGCGCTTTCTGCGGGCCGTCCCGATCACCGCGAACGAGGCCGCCTGGGTGCGGCTCAAGGGCGCGGCGGCGCTCCGCGAGGCGTGGGCCGAGGGCGGCGTGGACGTCACCGATCCGGCCCGCGGGGGCGTGACCCCCGCCTGACCGGGCGTCAGAGCCAGTGGTTGCGGTGCAGGGTCCGCCATAGCAGCAGACACACGCTGATCACGCTGAGCAGCAGCACCGGATACGACCAATGCCAGTGCAGCTCGGGCATCCAGTCGAAGTTCATGCCGTAGAAGCCGGCGACCATCGTCGGGACCGCGGCCAGCGCCGCCCACGACGAGATCTTGCGCATGTCGGTGTTCTGCTGGATACCGACCTTGGTGGCGGCGGCGCCCAGGAGCGAGGTGAGCCGCTCGTCGTACTCGGTCACGGCGTCGATCACGGTGCGCAGGTGGTCGTGCACGTCACGGAAGTGCCGGCGATTCTCCTTCTGCCGGAAGGTCTCGGTGCGCTCCACGCGCAGCAGCGCGCGCGGCCGCTGGTCGTCGCCGGACAGCCAGGCCAGCGGCTCGTCGAGCGGCATCACGACTCGCCGCAGTTCCAGGATCTCCCGCTTGAACAGGTAGACCACGTCGATGTCGAGGTTCTTGGTGCTCGAGGAGAACACCCGTTCCTCCACCTCGTCGACGTCGTCCTGCATCTCCTCGACGACGGCCAGGTAGCCGTCGATGATGTGGTCGGCGATGGCGTGCACCACCGCGGGCGGACCGACGGCCAGGCGCTCGGGGTTGGTCTCCAGCCGCGCCCGCACGCCGGCGAGCCCGGTGTGGTCGCCGTGCCGCACGGTGATGACGAAGTCGTGGCCGGCGACGATCATGATCTCGCCGGTGTCGACGATGTCGTTGGCCCGGTCGAGCGAGTCGTGGTCGATGTACTTCATGGTGCGCAGCACCATGAAGAGCGTGCCGTCGTACAGTTCGAGCTTCGGCCGCTGGTGCGCGTGCACCACGTCCTCCACCAGCAGCGGGTGCAGGCCGAAGACCTCGGCGACGGTGTTCATCTGACCCTGGGTCGGCGCGTGCAGGCCGAGCCACACGAAGCCCTCGCCGGTCTCGCGGACGATCTCGTGCGCGCTGGCGTAGTCGACATGCGCGGACACGCGCCTGCCGTCGACGTAGATGCCGCAGTCCACGATGGCGCGGCTCGCCGGTATCGGCGGCAGGATCGGGCCGTCGCCGCCGCGGCGGCCGCCGTTGCCGCCCCAGGGGAGTGAGGGCACGTCCACGATCGTACGGCGCATCGTGCCGCGGGGCCCGGGTAACATGCGCCCCGTGCACTTCGAGACGGCGGTTTACACCACGACGGCGATCACGCTGATCGTCATCATGGATCCGCCGGGCCAGGTTCCGGTGTTCCTGTCCCTGGTCGGACGCCGCTCACCCGAGTACCGCAGACGCGCGGCGATCCAGGCGCCGCTGGTGTCGCTGCTGGTCATCAGCATCTTCGCGGTGGCCGGCCGGTTCATCCTCAACTACCTGCACGTCTCCATCTCGGCGTTGCAGGGGGCCGGCGGCCTGCTGCTGCTTCTGGTGGCGCTGCAACTGCTGACCACCACCGGCGGCCCGAAGACCGCGGCGGCCGACGACGAGGTCAACGTCGCGCTGGTGCCGTTGGGGACCCCGCTGCTGGCCGGCCCCGGTGCGATCGCCGCGGTGATCGTCGCCGTCAGCCAAGCGCACGGCCGGCCGGGCGCCTACCTGGCGATCGCGGCGGCGATCATCACGGCGCACGCCGTGGTCTGCCTGGCACTGCTGTATTCGACGGTACTGATCCGCGTCTTGAAGGTCAGCGGCATCACCCTGCTGGCCAAGATCGCCGGTCTGCTGCTGGCCACCATCGCCGTCCAGTTGATCGCGACCTCGGTGACCGGATTCGTGCAGGCCGCCTCGTGAGTTCGCGTCGGCGTCGGGTCGGCTACCGTGGGCAACGATGCTGAAGCTGCGTATCCCGGCCGCGATCCTGGCGATCCTCGCGGCGCTGGCGACCCTCACCGCGTGTGGTGACGACACCGCGCGCCCCCTGCTGATCGGCTCGTCGTCGTCGCCCGCCATGCGGGCCGCGGCCGCCGTGTACGCGGTCTCGCTGACCCGGGCCGGTATCCCGGCGACCACCGACGGCGCACCGACCGGATCGGACGCGCAGCTGCTTGGCGATGCCGGGACCGGCCGCGTCGATCTGTTCCCCGCCTTCACCGGCGACCTCCTCACCCAGCTCTCCAGCACGCCCGAGGCGATGGGTGGCGAGGACCTGCTGACCGAGGTGGCCCGCGCGCTGCCGCAGGGCGTCTCCATCGGCGACCCGACCGGGGCGAGCAACCGCCCGCAACTGCTGATCGCGGCCGGTCTGCGGGACCGGCACGACGTGGCGACTCTGGACGACTGCGGGCGGCTGCCCGCCGGACTGCCGCTGGTGGTGACCGGTGACCCCGGGCCGCAGACGCTCGCGGCGTTCGCCGGCTGCCGTCCCGGGCCGGTCGAGACGGTCGCCGATCCGCGCGCGGTGATCGCCCGGGTGTCGACCGGGCAGGCACTGGGCGTGCTGCCCGCGCTGGACACCGCCGGGGCCGGCGACCTGGGCGACGTGCAGGCGCTCAAAGCGACCGGTGCGCCCCGCGCGCAGGATCTGGTGCCGGTGTACCGCAGTGCGGCGTTGAGCAAGTCGGGTCTCAAGCAGCTCGGCCGGATCGCCGGGGAACTCACCACCGGCGACCTCGCGAAGCTCGCCGCCCGGGTGCGGGCGGGGGAGGACCCGCGCGTAGTCGCCGCCGACTGGCTGTCCGGCGCCGGGGACTGAGAGGCCCGGAGATGTTCGCGAATTGTATTCGAACACGTCACCCCCGATTGGATGACGTCAACGGGTGAAGCATCGCCGATTCGGTGCGATTCCGCGATCGTCACCGGGTCGTCGTTTGGTGTCGTATCCAGGTCTTATAGTCATTTTGACGGTACCGAAAACGAGGGTGGCGCACACCGTGATGTGCCAGTACTGTTGACCATAGGTAGATCGAACACTCACTTCGGGGGAGGTGACCGCCATGGCCGACGCGATCGGCGACGTGTTCGCCGCCCGCTGGGCCGCGGTCGACCTCACTGGGGCCGGGATTGTCCCCGCGGACCGGGCTGATGACGACAAGACGCAGTGCCGGTCGTGGGCCGTCTATGCCGAGGCGGCCTGGCGGGGGCAGACGTTCTTGTACTGGCAGCAGTTGTATGCGGTCGGTCAGTTCCTCGACATCGCCCTGGCCGCCCTGGATGACCGGGTCTGCGCGGGCGAGGACCAGCACGACTTGTTCGATCCGTACACGGCGGCGGTGGAATTCTTCGCGTGCTACTTCGCCGGGAATCGGCGGGCCACCCGCGCGCTGGTCGGGACGGCGATCGCGGCCGCCCAGCGGCTCCCGCAGACCGCGGACCTGTTGCGCCGGACCGTCATTTCGCCGGAGATGTTCGACAAGGTCGCCTATCGCACGGACATCGTCGACGACAGCGCGATCATGGCGCAGGTCGACGCCGATCTGGCCGGTGCGCTCGCCGCGGCCGGGCACATCTCGGAGAAGGCGGCCGAGCGGATCGCCGATCGGGTGGTGCACAAGCGCGACGCCGATGCGGAGCGGAAGCAGCGGGAGAAGGCGCGGCGGCGGAAGAATGTCACCAGTCGTGATTTCACCGATGGTTTGGGTGGGGTCACCATCACCGCCGACGCCGAAGAAGCCCGCCTGGCGTATGAGGCGGTGGAGGCGATGATCGCCGGGGTCTGCCCGAACGACCCCCGTACCAAGGGCATGCTCCGGTCGGCGGCTGCTATCGCACGCCTGCGGCGGCTGCCGTTCACCTGTGCGTGCACCGACAAAGAAGCGTGTACAGCGACGTTGGGTGAGGAGGAGATTTCGGAGCGGCAGGCGCGGATCATCGTGCACGCGATCTGTCAGAAGTCGACCTGACCGGCGACGATGATGAGCCGGCGCTTCTTGATGGGCACGGCCCGATCAGTGCCGGGCATGTCCGCGATCTCGCCCAGCGCCCCGACGCGCTGGTGCGGGACCTCGACCTGGGTGCCCTGCTGCGTCCCCGGCCCGATGCGGTGACCCGCGAGGACGGCGACGCATCGGCCGGTGCTCCCGTCGACTCGGACGAGCACGCCACCGATCCCGACGCCGGATGGCTGGCCGAGTTCCGGCCCACTGATGAGTGCGGACAGGTCGAGAACAACGAACCGGCATTCGAGGCACCCGACCCCGAAGAGCACCCGGCCGAGCCGGCCGAATCTGGCGGCGGGCTTCCGGCGGCGTTTCTGGCCGGGCAGGCCCTGCCGAGTGACCCCTACCGGCCCACCGAAGCCCTGGGAGTCCTGGTCTGCGCCCTGTTCGGGACCTGTACCGTGCCCGGCTGCGAGCAGCCGGCGTGGAACTGCGAACTCGATCACTGTGAGGAGTTCGACCAGTTCTGTCCCGCTTCCGGCGGCCCGACCTGCTTGTGCAATGTCGGACCCAAATGTAAGCGTCATCACCTGCTGAAAACGTTCCTCGGCGCGGCCAATCCCGAGGATGGGTGGGTCGATGAGCAGTGGATCGACGATCGCGGTGTGGTGTGGACGGCGATCACCGCCTACGGCATCACCGTCGAGACCCGCGCGGAGAATCAGTGGCTGTTCCCCCAGCTGGCCGGGGTGAGTTGTGCCCACCGGGCCCACCCGCCACCCGAATCATCGCCAACGGGTCCAACACGACCCGGCGGTGCGGGTGGGAGCGTGGCTGGGGGTGGTTTGCGGGCCGCGACCGCGTACAAACACGCCTGGCGCCGCGCCGAACGCGCGCGACTGCGTCGTGCCCGGGAGCGCGCCGAGGCCGCTGACGGCCCACCACCGTTCTAGCGCCACTGCCCACTGCCTTGGCGCGGCCGGGAACTGAGGGGCTTCGACGCGGCTCGGCTATCGCCTCGCCGGCTCAGTCGGCGGACGGCCCGGCGAGTCTGGTCACCCGCGCCGAGATGCCCTGATACCAGGAACCGGCCAGCCGGACGCCGAGATCGAGCACCTTCGCGTCGGGGCCGACCAGGACGCGGGCCCGCTCCTTGACGGTCGCGTTCAGGATGATCTGGGCCGCCCGCTCGGCCGATGTGCGGGCCAGGTGCTTGTCGAAGTAGTCGGCGCCGGCCTTCGCATCGCGGTCACCCGACGCGGTGGCGTTGCGGGCGATGGCGGTCTTGATGCCGCCGGGGTGCACGCAGGTGACGGCGACCTCGGGGTGGCTCAGCAGCATCTCCTGGCGGAGCGATTCGGTGAAGCCGCGGACCGCGAACTTGGCCGAGTTGTAGGCGCTCTGACCCGGCTGGGACAGGATGCCGAACAGGGAGGAGATGTTGACGACGGCGCCGTCGCCGGAGGCGATGATGTGCGGCAGGAACGCCTTGGTGCCGTTCACCACGCCCCAGTAGTCGACGTCCATGATGCGTTCGAGATCGGTGAACCCCATGGTCTCGACGTCCCCGTTGTGGGCGATCCCGGCGTTGTTGATCACGGCGTTCACGGTGCCGAAGTGCTCGGCGACGGTGTCGGCGTAGGTCAGGACGGCTTCGCGTTCGGCGACGTTGAGCAGTTGCGTGTGCACCTGCGCGCCCGGCACCGCACCGGTCACCAGACGCTCGGTGGCGCCCAGTCCCTCCGCGTCGACGTCGGAGATCGCGACCTTCGCGCCGCGGCGCGCGGCCAGCACCGCGAGTTCACGGCCGATGCCCGATCCGGCGCCGGTGATCACCACGACCTTGTCGCGCAGATCCTTCATCGCGGCGCGCTCGGTGAGTGACGGCCCGGTCGGGTCATCGGTTCAGCTTCTCGAAGGCGAACTTGGTGACGCGCGCGGTGAAGCCCTGGTAGGCCGAACCGGTCAGACGCACCAGCACGTCGATGATCTTCGCGTCGGCGCCGACCAGCACGCGGGCGTTCTCCCGGTGCACGGCCGACAGGATGATCCGCGCCGCGCGCTCGGGCGAGGTGTGCGCGAGGTACTTGTCGAACATGTCCGAGAAGGACTCCAGGTCACCCGACGTGGTCGCGTTCCGGGCGATGGCGGTCTTGATGCCGCCGGGGTGCACGCAGGTGACGGCGACCTCGGGGTGGCTCAGCAGCATCTCCTGGCGGAGCGATTCGGTGAAGCCGCGGACCGCGAACTTGGCCGAGTTGTAGGCGCTCTGACCGGGCTCGGAGAGGATGCCGAACAGGGAGGAGACGTTGACGACGGCGCCGTCGCCGGAGGCGATGATGTGCGGCAGGAACGCCTTGGTGCCGTTCACCACGCCCCAGTAGTCGATGTCCATCACGCGCTCGATGTCCTTGAACTCCATCACCTCGACATCGCCGTGATGGGCGATCCCGGCGTTGTTGAAGATGGCGTTCACGGTGCCGAAGTGCTCGGCGACGGTGTCGGCGTAGCTCAGGACGGCTTCGCGCTCGGCGACGTTGAGCAACTGCGAGTGGACCTGCGTGCCGGCCGCCGCCTCGGTGATCAACGATTCGGTGGTGGCCAGGCCGTCCGGGTCGATGTCGGAGATCGCCAGCTTCGCACCGCGCCGGGCGAGATCGATCGCTAGCGCCCGGCCGATCCCGGAACCGGCCCCGGTGACGACGACGACCTTGTCGCGAAAGTTCTTCATGCGGGAGTGCTCTCTTTCTGGGGCTGTCAGACGTGCGCCGGGGTGGCGGTGGGGGCGGATACGGTGGTCGAGACGTCGTAGGCCGCGATGTCGAAACGGCGCGTCGCATTGCGGAAGACGAAGGTGAAGCCGGGCCACAGGGTGGTGATGTTGCCGTGCTCATCCTTGTACCAGGACGAGCAGCCGCCGTTCTCCCACACGCTGTGGCGCAGGGTCTGCTGGAGACGGGCGTTGTAGCGTTCCTGCGCTGCCGCGGAGACGTCGACGCGGGTCAGGCCGCGTTCACGCACCTGACGCAGGTAGTCGACCAGGTAGTTGAGCTGCGACTCGATCATGTACACCATCGAGGTGTGGCCGAGGCCGGTGCCCGGGCCGACCAGGAGCATCAGATTCGGGAAACCGTGGACGAAGCTGCCCTTGTAACCCGCCATCCCGCTCTCGGCCCACACCTGCGCCAGGCTCCGGCCGTCCGCGCCGTGGATGGCGTCGAACATCGGCGAATCGGTGACGTGGAAGCCGGTCGCGACGACGATGACGTCCACGGGGTGCGACTCGCCGTCGCGGGTGACGATGCCGTCGGCGGTGATCTTCTCGATACCCGAGGTCACCAGGTCGACGTTGTCGCGGTCGAGGGTCGGGTACCACTCGTTGGACTTGAGGATGCGCTTGCAGCCGACGGCGAAGGTCGGGGTGACGCGGGCGCGCAGCTCCGGGTCGCGGATGCCGCGGAAGATGTTCGCCTTGCAGAGGGCCTCGACCGGCTTGAGCGCCTTGGGGGCGTAGGTCATGCCGGCCGCGACGGACTCGTTGGCGGTGTAGATGGTGCCGCGGATCAGGTTCTGCAGGCCCGGCACGTGCTTGAACGCCCAGTTCTCGACGGGCAGGTACGGGCGCTCTGTGCGCGGGACGATCCACGGGGCGGTGCGCTGGTAGACGTCGAGGTGACCGGCGATCTCGCCGAGACGGGGGACGATCTGAATGGCCGAGGCACCGGTGCCGATGACGGCGATCCGCTTGCCCGCGTAGTCGGCGTCGGCGTCCCAGCGGGCGGAGTGGACGATGGTGCCGGCGAAATCGTCGAAGCCCTCGATGTCGGGCAGATTCGGCTCGCACAGCGGGCCGATCGCGCCGATCAGCTGGCGCGCGGTGACGGTGCTCGCCTCGCCGTCGCGCTCGATCGCGATGGTCCAGCGCGCGGTGTCCTCGTCCCAGTCGGCGCGGGTCACCTCGGTGCCGAACCAGGTCCGCTCGGAGATGCCGTACCGGTCGGCGACGCCGTTGAGGTAGCGATGGATCTCCGGCTGGTGCGAGTACGAGCGCGACCAGTCGGGGTTCTGGGCGAACGAGTAGGAGTACAGGTGCGAGGGCACGTCGCACGCGGCGCCGGGGTAGACGTTGTCGCGCCAGGTTCCGCCGAAGTCCGCGCCGCGATCGAGCACCAGGTAGTCGTCGAAGCCGTTCTGTCCCAGCTTGATGGCCGCGCCGAGCCCGGAGAAGCCCGCTCCGACGATGACGATCTCTACATCGCGTGTTGTCATGGTGCTCACGATAGAGCCTTACTGAATCGGAGTCAACGACTTGTTGAATCGAAGTCAACAAGTGCCCTACAGTGAGATGTATGACGGTGACCGGGAAGGACGCCGGCGCTGCCGGGACGGTGCGCCGCAGGCGGATGAGCCCGGAGGAGCGGCGTCGCCAGCTGCTCGATCTGGGCCAGGAGATCGCCCTGGAGCGGTCGCTGGAACAGGTGACGATCGACGAGGTCGCCGAGCGGGCCGGGGTGTCGCGGGCGCTGATCTTCCACTATTTCGAGTCCAAACAGGACTTCCACGTGGCGCTGGTGCAGGAGCAGGCCGAGGTGATGCTCACCCGCACGCTGCCGCCGTCCGAGGTCGATGACCCGCTCGCCGCGCTGGTCGTGTCGATGTCGTCGTACCTGGACTACGTCGAGGAGTTCAAGGAGCATTTCGTCGGCCTGCTCCGCGGCGCGATGAGCTCGGACCCGGCGATGCGGCGGGTGGTCGACGGCACGCGCGCGGCAATGGCGCGGCGGGTGCTGGACCACGCGCCGCGGCTGGGGATCGAGCCGTCGCCGGCCGTCGCGACCGCGGTCCGCGGCTGGACCGCCTTCGTCGAGGACGTCGTGATCCGCTGGATCACCGATCCGGAGCCGGAACTGAACCGCGACCAGGTCCTCGGGATGCTGGTCGGCTCGCTGCCCGCCCTCGCCGCGAGCGCGTCGTTGATCGAGTGAACCCCGACCGGCGACGACGGGGCCGCACCAGTGCAGGTGCGGCCCCGTCGTCGTCAGGCGGTACGGCCCGTCAGGAGAAGGCGCCGTCGATGATCTCGGCCTGCTCCACGACGTGGACCTTGGACGAGCCGGACGACGGTGCGGCCATCGGGCGGCGCGAGATGCGCCGCAGACCCGACAGCAGCTCGGGGAGCTGCTCGGGCAGCCACAGCCCGAGGAACGGCCACGGACCCTGGTTGGCCGGCTCCTCCTGAACCCAGACGAAGTCCGTCGCGTTCGGGTACTGCTCCAGGATGCGGCCCAGACGGCGGTGCGGCACCGGGTGCAGCTGCTCGATCCGGACGATCGCGATGTCGCCGCGGCCGTCCTTCTTGGCCCGGGCGACCAGCTCCCAGTACAGCTTGCCCGAGGTCAGCAGCACGCGGGTGACGGCCGAGCGGTCGAGCTTGTCGCCGTCGCCGCGGAAGTTGCCGGCGAAGCGCGGATCGTCGCGCACCGACAGGAACTTGCCCTCGCTGAACTCCTCGATCGGCGAGACGGCCGCCTTGTTGCGCAGCATCGACTTCGGCGTGAAGACCACCAGCGGGCGGCTGATGCCGTCGTGCATGTGGCGGCGCAGCAGGTGGAAGTAGCTGGCCGGGGTGGACGGCAGGGCGACGGTCATCGAGCCCTCGGCGCACAGCTGCAAGAAGCGCTCGATCCGGCCGGACGTGTGGTCCGGGCCCTGGCCCTCGTGGCCGTGCGGCAGCAGCAGGACCACGTCGCTGCGCTGGCCCCACTTGGCCTCGCCGGAGCTGATGAACTCGTCGATGATCGACTGGGCGCCGTTGACGAAGTCGCCGAACTGCGCCTCCCACAGCACCAGCGCGTCCGGGTTGCCGATCGCGTAGCCGTACTCGAAGCCGAGCACCGCGAACTCGCTCAGCGGCGAGTCGTACACCATGAACCGGCCCGGGCCCTGCGGCGCCAGGGTGTTCAGCGGGGTGTACTCGCTGCCGTTCTCTCGGTCGATGAGGACCGAATGCCGCTGGGTGAAGGTGCCGCGGCGCGAGTCCTGACCGGACAGGCGCACCGTGATGCCCTCCTGCACCAGGGTGCCGAAGGCCAGCAACTCGGCGAACGCCCAGTCGACGTCGCCATTGCGCGACATGTCGTGCCTGCGCTCCAGGACCGGCTTGACACGCGGATGCGGGGTGAAGCCCTCCGGCACGTTCAGGAAGGCGTCACCGATCTGCTCCAGCGCGGCCGTCGGGACCCCGGTGTTCAGGTTCACCTGCAGCTGCTGGTCCTCGGTGATCGGCTCGCTGGGCTCCGGCTGGAAGCGGTCGAGCTCCTTGACCTCCACGAAGACCCGCTCGAGCTGGCCCTGGTAGTCGCGCAGGGCGTCCTCGGCCTCCTTGGTGGAGATGTCACCACGGCCGATGAGCGCTTCGGTGTAGCTCTTGCGGACGCTGCGCAGATTGTCGATCACGTCGTACATGGCCGGCTGCGTCATCGACGGGTCGTCGCCCTCGTTGTGGCCGCGGCGGCGGTAGCAGACCATGTCGATCACCACGTCGCGGTGGAACTGCTCGCGGTAGTCGACGGCCAGCTGCGCGGCCCAGACGCAGGCCTCGGGGTCGTCGCCGTTGACGTGGAAGATCGGCGCGCCGATCATCTTGGCGACATCGGTGCAGTACTGCGACGACCGCGAGTACTCGGGCGCGGTGGTGAAGCCGACCTGGTTGTTGACCACGATGTGCACGGTGCCGCCGGTGCGGTAGCCGTTGAGCATGGAGAGGTTCAGAGTCTCCGGAACCACGCCCTGGCCGGCGAACGCGGCGTCGCCGTGCAGCATCAGCGGGAGGATGTCGAACTGGTGCTCCTCGTCGAGCAGGTCCTGCTTGGCGCGGACGATGCCCTCCAGGACCGGGTCGACGGCTTCCAGGTGGCTGGGGTTGGCGGTCAGCGACACGTTGATCTCGTTGTCGCCGAACATCTGGTAGTAGGTGCCCTCGGCGCCGAGGTGGTACTTGACGTCGCCGGAACCGTGCGCCTGGGCGCTGCCCAGGTTGCCCTCGAACTCGGTGAAGATCTTGGAGTACGGCTTGCCGACGATGTTGGCCAGCACGTTGAGGCGGCCGCGGTGCGGCATGCCGATGATGACTTCCTGCAGGCTGTGCTCGGCGCTGCGGTCGATCACCGCGTCCATCATCGGGATCACCGACTCGGCGCCCTCCAGCGAGAAGCGCTTCTGGCCGACGTACTTGGTCTGCAGGAAGGTCTCGAAGGCTTCGGCGGCGTTGAGCTTGCTCAGGATGTACTTCTGCTCGGCCACCGGCGGCTTGACGTGCTTCACCTCGACGCGCTCCTGGAGCCAGCGCTGCTGCCCCGGGTCGAGGATGTGCGTGTACTCGACGCCGATGTGGCGGCAGTAGGCATCGCGCAGGATGGAGAGGACGTCGCGCAGCTTCATCTCGTTCTGGCCGTGGAAGCCGCCGACCTTGAAGGTGCGGTCCAGGTCCCAGAGGGTGAGGCCGTAGGTGAGCACGTCGAGATCCGGGTGGGCGGCGCGGGCGTCGCTCTCCATCATCAGCGGATCGGTGTCGGCCATCAGGTGGCCGCGACTGCGGTAGGCGGCGATCAGCTCGAGCACGCGGGTGTTCTTGTCGACCGCGCCGGCCGGGATGTCCCGGCGCCAGCGGATCGGCTCGTACGGGATGTGCAGCGCGGTGAAGATCTCGTCCCAGAAGGCGTCGTCGAGGATCAGCTCGTGGATCCGGCGCAGGAAGTCGCCGGACTCGGCGCCCTGGATGATGCGGTGGTCATAGGTGGAGGTCAGCGTCATCACCTTGCCGACGCCGGCGTCGGCGAGCTGCTGATCGCTCGACCCCTGGAACTCGGCGGGGTACTCCATCGCACCGGCGCCGATGATGGCGCCCTGACCCGGCATCAGGCGGGGGACCGAGTGGACGGTGCCGATGGTGCCCGGGTTGGTGAGCGAGATGGTGACGCCGGCGAAGTCCTCGGCGGTCAGCTTGCCGTCGCGCGCGCGGCGGACGATGTCCTCGTAGGCGGCCCAGAACTCGCCGAAGCCCATCGTCTCGCAGCCCTTGATGGCGGCGACGACGAGCGTGCGCTGGCCGTTCTTGCCCGGCAGGTCGATCGCCAGGCCGAGGTTCGAGTGCGCCGGGGTCACCACGTTCGGCTTGCCGTCGATCTCGGCGAAGTGCCGGTTCAGGTTGGGGAACGACTTGAGCGCCTGGATGATCGCGTAGCCGAGGATGTGAGTGAAGCTCACCTTGCCGCCGCGGGTACGGGCGAGATGGTTGTTGATGACGACGCGGTTGTCGAACATCAGCTTCACCGGGATGGCCCGGACGCTGGTGGCGGTGGGCACCTCGAGCGAGGCGTTCATGTTCTTGACGATGGCGGCGCCGGGACCGCGGATCACCTTGTTCTCGTCGGCGGCGGGCTCGCTGGCGGGCTTGGCGACGGCGGCCGAGCGGCTGACGCCGGAGGCGGCCTTGGTGGCGGCGGCCTCGCGCGCCGGGGCCGCCTTGCGCGGGGCGGTGGTGCGGGTGGGCTCGGCGTCGAGGGTGATCGCGGGCTTGGCCGAGACCGGTCCGGTCGCGGCGGCCGGGGGATCGGCGGGGGCCACCTGGGCCGGGGCGGCGGGCGCGGCCGGTGCCACCGGGGCGGCGGGTGTGGGGGCGGGGGCGACCTGGTCGGGCTTGTACGACTTGAGCAGGTCGTGCCAACTGGGATCGACCGATCCGGGATCCTTCTGGAATCGCTGGTACATCTCCTCGACCAGCCATTCGTTTTGTCCGTAGTCGGTCTGGGATGTCGAACTGCTCACAGCGTCGTCTCGCCTCTTAGATATATCGATGTGGTCTTCGATCGCCGGCCGGCCGCGTCGGATTGCGTGCAGCACCGGCCAACAGTCGATCGTACGCCCAGAAAAGTCCGCACGCCCGGCTTCCGGGCGCCCTGACCGGCCGACTCACGAGTAAGTGGCGGGAATCACTACCGGCGTCCGGCTGTGGCGCCCGCATCGTCGGGCGCGACGCCCGCCGCCCACATCCGCGCATAGGTGCCACCGGCCGCCAGCAGGGCGTCGTGCGGACCGCGTTCGACGATCCGGCCGGCCTCGACGACGGCGATGGTGTCGGCCCGGGCCGCGGTCGCCAGGCGGTGCGCGACGATCACGCTGGTCCGCTTCCGGCGCAGCGCGGTGCCTGCGGCGAGCACCTGCGCCTCGGTGGCCTGATCGAGGGTTGCGGTGGCCTCGTCGAGCAGGATCAGCTCGGGCTCGACGAGCTCGGCACGCGCCAGCGCGATCAGCTGCCGCTGCCCCGAGGACAGACCGCGGCCGCGCTCGGAGACGGCGAAGTTCATGCCGCCGGGCAGACCGGCGATCATCGCCGCGGCACCCACCCGGCGGGCGGCCTCGGCGATCTCCTCGCGACCGGCGCCGGGGCGCCCGTAGGCGATGTTGTCGGCGACGGTCCCGGCGAACAGATGCGGTTCCTGGGGGACCACGCCGAGCCGGGCGCGGTAGTCGTGCAGATCGAGGGTCCGCAGATCGTCGCCGTTGTACTCCACCGCGCCGCGGGTCGGATCGTAGAAGCGGGCGAGCAGTTTGACGATGGTCGACTTGCCGGCGCCGGTGGGCCCCACCAGGGCCAGTGACGCGCCCGGCGGGAGATGCAGGTCCACGTCGTGCAGCGCGTCGGCAGGCGCGCCCGAGTAGCGGAAACTGACCCCGTCGAGCCGGACGTCGGCCATCCCGGAACGGTGGTCCCCGTGCCGGTCGAGCGGAGCCGGGATCGCCGCCTCCTCGGCCACGACGGCGGCCTCGACGAGGGAACTCGGGGTGGTCAGCAGGTCCCCGATGCGGCGCAGACCGACACTGGCCTGCTGATAGCCGTCGAACACGGTGGTCAGCTGCTGTACCGGCCCGAACAGCATCGACAGGTACAGCACGAAGGCCACCAGCGTGCCCGCGGAGAGCCGGCCGTGTGCCAGCTGATGGGCGCCGAAGCCGATCGCGACGGCGGCCGCGACGTCCGCGCAGAAGGTGATGAACGGGAAGTACGACGCGATCGCGCGCTGGCTGCTCATCCGCGCGGCCACCCAGGCGTCGCTGAGCCGGCCGAACCGGGCCTGCGCGATGGCGGTGTGGCGGTAGGCGCGGGTGGTGGCGAGCCCGGCGATGTTCTCCTGGAAGTCGGCGTTGACCGCGGACACCAGCTCGCGGGCCCGGCGGTACGCGCCCGCGGCGACGCGGCGGAACCAGAGCGTCGCCAGCGCGAGGATCGGGAACACCGGCAGCACGGTGAGGCCCAGCTCCCAGTCGGTCACCATCAGCATCGCGAACACGCCGACGACGGTGAAGATCGCGACCACCGCGGAGGCCAGGCCGGTCTGGATGAAGGTGGAGAGCGCGTCGACGTCGGTCGTCATGCGCGTCATGATGCGGCCGGACAGTTCGCGCTCGTAGTAGTCGAGGCCCAGTCGTTGCAGGTGGGCGTAGCTGCGCACGCGCAGCGCGTAGAGGACGCGTTCGCCGGTCCGTGCCGAGACGAGCGTGTTGACCGCCTCCACCACCCAGCCGGCCGCGACCAGGGCCAGGCCCACCCCGGTGGCCGCCCACAGCAGATCGGCCCGGTCGTGCGTGCCGGCATCCAGAACCACCCGGGCCAGCGACGGGTACGCGAGGCCGATCAGGGTGTCGAGCGCCAGGGCGACCAGCATCACGACCAGCAGGCCGCGCACCGGGCGCAGGATCTGGCGCAGCGAGAACACCGGGTTCTCGGCGGCGGCCGCCGCGACGTCGACCCGCGGATCCTCGTCGGCCGGCGGCAGCGCGGCGACGGCCGCGGTGATCTCCGGGGTGGCCGGCATGCTGCCCAGGGCACTGGACAGCTGTCCGCCGCCGCGGGCCCCGCCGCCACCGCCGCCTCCGCCACCGGGACCGGGGCGGGTGGGGGACGCGGCCGCGGCGCGGGCCGGTTCGGCGGCGCGCGGTGCGTCGGCGCGCCACAGGTCGTCGACGGTCAGCGCGGCCTGCCGGGCCACCCGCTGCGCGGCGGCGCGCTCGGCCTCGGCGCCGTCGGGCGGGGACATCAGTTCGGCGAACCTCGGGCAGCGCGCGTCGAGCTCCTCGACCGTGCCGATGTCGAGGATGCGGCCCTCGTCGAGCACCGCCACCCGGTCGGCGACCGCCAGAGTGGAGCGGCGGTGGGCCAGCAGCAGCATGGTGGTGCGCCGGGCGCGCAGCCGGGTGAGGATCGCCGCCTCGGTGACCGCGTCGACCGCCGACGTGGCGTCGTCGAGGACCAGGACGCGCGGCTGCGCGTAGAAGGCGCGGGCCAGGGCGATGCGCTGCCGCTGCCCGCCGGACAGGGTGAGGCCGCGTTCGCCGACGGTGGTGGCGAAGCCGTCGGGCAGGTCGTCGACGAAGTCGGTGGCGGCGGCCTCGTCAGTGGCCGCGCGCAGCGCCGGATCGCCGGGGTCGGGCGGCGGCAGCGGGCCGAGCGCGACATTGGCGGCGATGGTGTCCGAGTAGAGGAAGGGCTCGTCGAAGGCGACCGCGAGCGCGCCGTGCAGCGCGTCCGGGTCGAGCGCGTCGACGTCGTACCGGTGCCCGTCCGCATCGGTGAGACTGACCCGGCCGGCGTCGGCCCGCGACGCGCCCTCCAGGAGCGCGGCGAGCGTCGATTTGCCCGAGCCGGGGCCGCCGACGACGGCGACGGCCTCGCCGGGTGCCACGCGCAGGTCGACCCCGGCCAGCACCGGGCGCGTCCCGCGGGTGAGCGCCACCCCGTCGAGACGCAGTCCGAGCGGGCCGTCTGGGAGCTGCCCGGTGTTGGTCAGTGCGGGGTCGAGCGGGTGGTCGATCACGTCGAACACGCGGGACGCCGAAGAGGCCGCGAGCTGGCTGGCGACCACCAGGTTGGTGAGGATGCGGGCCAGCGCCGTCATGCTCGCGAGGTAGGTGGTGAAGGCGAGGAAGGTGCCCGCGGTGAGCGAGCCGCGCAGGGTGAGCCAGCCGCCGACCGCGATCACCAGCACCATGCCCAGCTCGGGGACGGCCGCCATGGTCGGCGTGAAGCGGGAGGAGAGGCGGGCGGCCCGCATCCGCAGGCGGAACAGGGTGCCGCCGAGTTCGGCGAGTTCGGCGGTGGCGCGCCGCTCCTGGCCGAAGCCCTTCACCACCCGCACGCCGGTGACCGTCTCCTCGACGTGCCCGGCCAGCTCGGCGGCGGCCTGCTGCGCCGACCAGGTGGCCGCGAACAGGCGCCGCCGCCCGCGATAGGCGACGACGGCGACCAGCGGCACCGTGACCAGCGTGACGACGGTCAGCAGCGGGGAGAGCCAGGCCATGATGCCGATCGCCAGGACCACCTGCACGGCGCCGCCGAGGGACAGCGGCGCCATCGCGAGAAGCCCCTGCACGACCTGGAGGTCGGAGATCGACCGCGACACCACCTGCCCGGTGCGCAGCGTCTCCTGGGCGGGTCCGTCGAGCCGCAACAGGGTCGCGAGCATCGCGCGGCGCAGCCCGTCCTGCACGACGATGGACAGCCGCCCGGCCAGCAGCCGCCGGCCGAACTGGCAGCCGTAGCGGATCAGCGCGGCCACCAGCAGCGCCGCCACCAGCACCGACAGGGCGACCCCGCCGCGGACCTCGCCGGTGGCGTGATCGATGGCGGACCGGGCGATCAGCGGCGTCACCAGGTCGACGGCCACCGCGCCGAGCGTCACCGCGACGGTCAGCAGCGTGAGACGCCGATGCTCCCAGCAACGAGCGGCGAGTGCCGCCAGCCAGCCGGGCGTCACCGTGGCAGCACGGTGCCGTCGACGTCCCAGAAGCGCGGCGGGGGACCGAAGGCCTCGCGGGCGTTGCGCAGCACCAGCGAGCCGAGGGCGCGGTTGCCCGCACCGCCGACCGCGGCGCCGATCCCGCCCGGGATCAGTTTGCCGACCAGGATCGGGGCCCGGCGGACGGCGAACTTCTTGACCAGCTTGGTGGTCAGCGTCTTGTTCAGGCTCGCCAGCCGGCCGGCCGACACGCGTCCTCCGGCCATTCGCACGATCGCGTCGGTGCCGCGCGTCCCGGCGACCTTGCCGAGGGCGGCGACGCCCTCCTCGCCCATGGCGACGGCCAGGACCAGGGCGCGGCGCCGTTCCGCCTCGTGCGGCGAGATGCCGTGCACCTCGGCGGTGGCCAGCGCGAGCAGCGCGGAGGCCTCGATGAACACGGCGGTGTCGGCGGTCAGCGCGGACAGCGCGGTGATGGTGCCGACGCCGGGGATCGAGGCCGTGGCGCCGACCGCGGCGCCGGAGGTGGTGACCGCGTTGAGGTACCGGCGCTCGAGGCGCCGGACGATCTGTTCGGGAGAGTCGTCGGGGTACTTGGCGCGCAGCCGGGTGACGTACTTCGCGACGGCCGGCTGTTGCAGCCGATGCGCCTTCTCGACGATCCGGGTGACCAGCGCGACGGTCCGCGTGGACTTCTCGGCGGCGTCACGCGGCAGTGCCGTCTCCGGGACGGCGACGTCGCTCACCGGCACCGGGAGCGCGCCGCCGTGGTAGACGTCGAGCCGGGCGTGCGGGTCCACGACGGTCTTCGCGGCCTTGCTTCTTCGCGCCATCTGCTGCTCCGTTCTCGCGGGCGGACGGGCTGTTCTCCGCCGCCGTCCAGATTAGGGGAACTCGCGTTGTCGGCGGTCGGTGCTACTGTCGGCTCGCTCCGCTGACAGGTGCGGCCGCGGGCCGCGCTCGCGGCCCCGCCGAACCGAGGATGACCGTTATGACCGTTCCCGCTCCGCCGCAGTTCAAGTCGGTCACCGACCGCCCGTGGGCCGCGTTGCTCGCCCTGTGCGTCGGCTTCTTCATGATCCTGGTCGACATGTCGATCGTGGCGGTCGCACAGCCGGAGATCATGGAGGCGCTGCACGCCGGCGTCAACGGGATCGTCTGGGTGTCCAGCGCCTACCTGCTCACCTACGCGGTGCCGCTGCTGATCGCCGGCCGGCTCGGCGACAAGTTCGGGCCGAAGAACGTCTACCAGGTGGGCCTCGTGGTGTTCACGCTCGCGAGCATCTGGTGCGGTCTGGCCGGCTCGATCGGCGAATTGATCGCGGCTCGCGCGGTGCAGGGTATCGGTGCGGCGCTGATCACTCCGCAGACCATGGCGCTGGTGACCCGGATCTTCCCGCCCGAGCGGCGGGGTGCGGCGATGGGCGTGTGGGGCACCGTCGCCGGTGTCGCGACGCTGGTCGGCCCGCTGCTGGGCGGCATCCTGACCGACAATCTCGGCTGGGAGTGGATCTTCTTCATCAACGTGCCGGTCGGCGCGGTCGGCCTGGTCCTGGCCGCGACGCTGGTCCCGCAGGTGGAGACGCACGATCACCGTTTCGACTGGATCGGCGTGATCCTCTCCGGGCTGGGTCTGACGGCGCTCGTCTTCGGCGTCCAGGAGGGCCAGACCTATCACTGGGCGGCGTGGATCTGGGTGCTGATCGCGGTCGGGGTGGCGCTCATGGGGCTGTTCCTGCTGTGGGAGGCCCGCACGCGCACCGAGGCGCTGGTGCCGCTGAGCCTGTTCCGGGAACGCAATTTCTCGCTCTGCAACGTCGGCATCACCTCGATGGGCTTCGCGGTGTCCGGCTCGATGATTCCGCTGATGTTCTTCCTGCAGTTCGTGGGCGGCATGTCGCCGACGCGGTCGGCGCTGATGATGGTGCCGATGGCCGTGCTCACCGGTGTGTGCTCGCCGATCGTCGGGCGGATCCTGGACCGGGTGCATCCGCGCAACATCATCTCCACCGGCCTGGCCGGGTACGCGATCGCGACCGGGCTGCTCGGCTGGCTGATGACGCCGTCGACGCCGGTGTGGCAGCTGCTGATCCCGACGTGCCTGATGGGCCTGTCGTCGGCGTGCATCTGGGCGCCGCTGGCCGCGACGGCCACGCGCAATCTGCCGTGGAGCGACGCCGGCGCGGGCGCGGGTGTGTACAACACCACCCGGATGATCGGCTCGGTGGTCGGCACGGCGGCGATCGGCGCGCTGATGATGACCTTGCTGGCCGACAAGCTGCCGGGGATGAACGCGGCGGCCTCGGAGGGATCGAAGGTGCACCGGCTGCCCGAGGTGGTGTTCGGGGTGCACGTGCGCGAGGGCTTCGCCTCGGCCATGGGACAGTCGTTGTTCCTGGGCGCGGCGGTGCTCGTCGTCGGTGCGATCGCCACCCTCTTCCTGGTCCGGCCCGACCATCAGGGATCGCCGCGCGGCGCGGCCTGACCGACTTTGTCGGAGGGGCCTCCTACCATCGTCTCGACGAGGTGGTCGACGACAGCGAAAGGGGGCCGCCATGACCGTGCCACTGTTCGATCTGCCCGAGTCGGAGCCCGGAACCGCCGTCGGCGGCGACGCGGCGCGCGAGGTCACCTTCCTGCACACCGCCGACTGGCAGCTCGGCATGACCCGGCATTTCCTGGGCGCCGACGCGCAGCACACGTACGACGCCGCCCGCGCGGACGCGGTCGCCGAGATAGGCAGGCTCGCGGCCCGGACCGGCGCCGAATTCGTGGTGGTCTGCGGCGACGTGTTCGACGACCCGCGCGTCTCGTCGCGGATCATCCGCCGCACGCTCGACGCCCTCGGCGACTATCCGGCACCGGTGTATCTGCTGCCCGGCAACCACGACCCGCTCGACGCGACCTCGGTGTACCGGAGTGCGACCTTCGCCGCGGCCTGCCCGCCGAACGTGCACGTGCTCGAGAAAGCAGGCCTCGTCCGTGTCCGGGACGGGGTCACCCTGGTGGCGGCGCCGTGGACCACCAAGCGCCCGGACGGCGACCTGATCGCCGAGCAGCTGGCCCGGCTGGGGCCCGCCGACGAGGTGCGGATCGTGGTCGGGCACGGCGGTGTCGACACGTTCAGTCCGGGGTCGGATCCGGCCCGGGTGGCCGCGGCGGATCTGGAGGCCGCGGTACGGTCCGGTCTGGTCGACTACGTGGCACTGGGCGACCGGCACTCGGCGACGCCGATCGGGGAGTCCGGCCGGATCTGGTACGCGGGTGCCCCCGAGGTCACCGACTTCGATCACGTCGAGACCGGCTCGGGCCAGGTCCTGGCGGTGACCGTGGGCCGGGATGCCGGGGCCGCGCGCGAGGTGGAGGTGGTCCCGCACCGCGTCGGACAGTGGACCTTCACGACTCTCCGCCAGGACGTCGACGGCGCCGCCGACCTCGAGGTGCTGCGGGAACGCTTGACGGCGCTGCCGGACAAGTCGCGGACCGTGGTCAAACTGGCCCTGGTGGGCACCCTGAGCCTGGCCGACGAGGCGGCCTTCGATGCGCTCTTCGCCGAGTTCGCCGAGCGCCTGGCCGGGCTGTGGCTGTGGGAGCGCCACCACGACCTGACCGTCGTCGCCGATCCGTCCGACGTGTCGGCGCTCGGTCTGCAGGGGTACGCGGCGCAGGCGGCGGACGAGCTGTCGGCTCTCGCCGCCGGCGAAACGCCCGAGGCCGGGGCGGCGCGCAGCGCGCTGTCGCTGTTGTTCCGGCTGGCGGGATCGTCGTCGTGAGACTCCACCGGCTGCGCCTGCGCGACTACCGCGGCATCGCCGAGCGGGAGATCGACTTCGCCGACTCGGGGATCACCGTGGTCGAGGGTGCGAACGAGGCGGGCAAGTCGTCGATGATCGAGGCGCTCGACCTGCTGCTGCAATATCCGTCGAGCAGCAAGAGCACGGCGGTGCGCGCGGTGCAGCCGGCCGGGCGGGACGTGGGTTCGGAGGTCTTCGCCGAGATCAGCTGTGGACATTGGCGTTTCGAATACTTCAAGCGGTTCAACAAGAAGGCCGAGGCGGCGCTCACGATCATCGAGCCGCGCCGCGAACAGCTCACCGGGCGGGCGGCGCACGAGCGCGTCGAGCAGATCCTCGCCGAGTCGCTGGACAGCCCGCTCTACCGGGCGCTGCGGTTGCAGCAGTCGGGTGCGCCCGAACTCGGTCGGCTGAGCGATTCGTCGGCGCTGGCGCGGGCCCTCGATCGGGTCACCACACCGGTCGACGCTCACGCGGACGACGGCGACGGCGACGCGGACGCCCAGGCGCTGATCGCGGCCGCGGAAGCCGAGTACCAGCGGTACTACACGCTCAAGGCGGGCCGCCCGGCCGGTGAGCTCGCCGCGGCGATGGCGGCGGCCCGGGCGGCGCGCGCGGAGCTGGACGAGCGCCATCGTGGACTGGACGCGGCGGAACGGGCCGCCGCCGAACTGCCGGAGGTGGAGCAGGCGTACCGGGAGGCGACGGCGGCCGAGGTGCACGCGCTCGAGGAACTGGCAGACGCGGGCCGTCGGGTGGCGGACGCCGAGAAGGTCGCCGCCGCGCTGGATCAGGCCGCCGAGCGGGCGCAGCGCCGGGAGATCGCCGTGCGGCTCGCCGAGCGTGACCTGGCCGACCGCCAGGACGCTCAGCGCCGGGTCGCCGTCCTCGCGGACCAGGTCGACGCGGCACGGGAGTCGGCCGCGGAGCTGGCCGGGACGGCGGAGCGCGCCGACGCCGAGGTCGCAGAGCTGGACGGGGCCGTGACGGCGGCGCGGGCGCGGCACGAGGCGCTGGCCGCGGAGCTGACGGCCGCAGTCGAGGCCGAGAGGGTACGTGCCGATCGCGCCCGGATCGCCGAGATCGAGGCCGTGCTGAACGAGCTGAGTGAACTCGCCGCCTCGCGCGCCGGGATCGTCGCCGGACTGGAGTCGAATCCGGTCGGCGCGGAGCAGGCGGAGCAGGCGGTGCGCCTGGATCGTGCGCTGGCCGTCGCGCAGGCGCGCGTCGAGGCCGCTGCCGCCCGCGTCGAGGTCACCCCGCTCGGCGGCGAGGAGGTCCTCGTCGACGGTGCGGCGATCGGTGACGCGGTCGCGCTGTCCGCTGTCGGGGACACCGTGATCGAGACCACCGGTGTCCGGGTCCGGGTGATCGGCGCCGCGGGCACTCGCGCGCTGTCGGACGACCTCGATGCGTTGCGGCGATCGGAACGGGAACTGCTGACCGGTTGCCGGGTCGAGTCGCTGGCGGAGGTGGCCGTGCGCGCCGCCGAGCGTGGCGCCGCAGAACGTGCGCTCGCCGACGTCGAGGCCGCCGGCCGGCGGCTGCTCGGCGGGTCGACGGAGCAGGCGCTGTCCGGCGAGCGTGACCGGCTGCTCGCGGCGTCGCCCGGCGAGGCGCCGGCCGCCGGCGACCGGCCGGTGGACCGGTTGCGGGCCGCCGAGCGTGAGCAGCAGGGGTTGGTGGCGCGTGGCGAGCGGGCGGCGAGTGCGCGTCGTGCGGAGGCCGCCGCGGCGCGGGTGCGTGCGCAGGCGCAGGCGGAGACCGCCGAGCGGGCGGCGTCGGACCTGGCCGTCGCTCGTGCCGAACTGCTGGAACAGCGCGCGCGGATCAGCGACGAGGCCCTGTCCGGCGTCGCGGACACGGCGCGGGCCGAGCACGCCGAGGCGTGTGCCGTCGTCGACGAGCAGCGGGCTCGGGCGCAGCGGCTGGACCTGCCGGGGCTTCGTGCCGCCTGCGCCGAGGCCGAACAGCGGCTGGACCGGTTGCGCGGCCGGATCGGGTCGCTGCGGGATCAGCGGACGCAGTTGCGCACGCTGATCGAGCAGTGCCGCACCGAGAACCGGCTCGACGACCTCACCCGTGCCCAGACCGCCGATCGGGCCGCCGCGGCCGAGCTGGAGCGCGTTACCCGGCGGGCCGAGGGCGCCCGGCTGCTGTACCGGACGCTCACGCGTACGCGCGCCGAGAGTCGTGCGCGGTATGTCGCGCCGTTCACCGAGCGGCTGGAGACGCTCGCCAAGCCCGTCTTCGGGGAGTCGGTGCGCTTCGAGGTCGATGACGACTTCACCATCGCCAGCCGCACGCTCGACGGTGTGACCGTCGATGCGAGCGCCCTGTCCGGGGGAGCGCGGGAGCAGCTGGGCCTGATCGCCCGGCTCGCCTGCGCGATGATCGTCGACCCCGGTGACGGCGTCCCGGTGATCCTCGACGATGCCCTCGGCTACTCCGACCCGGCGCGGCTGGCCTCGATGGCCGGTGTGCTCGGCGACGCCGCCGGCGGCGCGCAGATCATCGTCCTGACCTGCACCCCGGATCGCTACGCGGCGGTGCCCGACGCCCGGGTGGTGGCCGTCTAGCGCGCGCCGCGACCCCCGTGTTGGGGTCCGCGGCATGGGTGCGCTAATGTTGCTCTCGCTTCACCCGCCCCCCTAGCTCAGGGGATAGAGCGTCCGCCTCCGGAGCGGAAGGTCGTAGGTTCGAATCCTACGGGGGGCACAGATAAACGCAGAAGAAGACCACTGGCCAGGACCCTATCGGTCCTGGCCAGTGGTCTTTCTGCGCCCCGTCCGTCGTTTGCTGCCGGGACTGCCATCTCGCTGAGTCCGATAGATATATCAGTTTGCATTGACAGGCTCATGTGTCGTGCCTCACACTTCACTATTGGATAGTGAGACCTGTTGCAGAGTATGCAACTTGCCTGGTCGGACGTGGAGCTTGCCCGCCGCGGATTCCGGCCTCGGGACTGCGCATCGGGACGCCCGCGCTCGCCGCGCGGGGCTTCGGCGCGGACGAGTTCCGGGAGGTGGCCGACGTGATTGCGCAGGCGCTGACGGCGCCCGACGGCGCAAATCTCACCGCGCTGGCCGAGCGGGTCTCGGTGCTCGCGGAGCGATTCGAGTTGTACCCCGGTCTGTCCTGACCGGATCGGCGCCCTGGCCGTCCCCTCGCGTGGTCACCACGCAGCGTAGGGGACGGTCAGGGCGCCGAGCATCAGGACCAGCAGAAACCAGCCCGCGCCTTGCCACGGCACCCACGGCTTGCCACGCGTGTACACCGCGATGCCGGTGCCGAGCGCACCGATCCCGCCGAGCAGGAAGACACCGGGCACGGCGAGGGCCAGGCCGCGGTTGTCGCCGCCGAGGGCGGCGAAGACGGCCAGCACCACCAGGGCGAGCACGATCACCGCGAGCGCGTAGACCGTCGGCGCCCGGTAGGGGCGGGGGTCGGACCACCGCTTCTCGACGTCGCGGCGACCGGGGTCCAGGGGTTCTTCGTCGGTAGCCATGTCTCCGGTCTACGCGTCCCCGGCGTCGCGGTCCAGCTTCCAGGTGAGGTTTACCGTCGAGGTGGAACGGGTACGCGGAGAGGGCCCGGTCACCGATCGAAGGAGCAGAACCATGCCGTACGAATCCAGAAGCGAACTGCCCGACTCGGTGCAGCACGTGCTGCCCGCCCACGCGCAGGAGATCTATCGCGAGGCGTTCAACCACGCCTACGACGAGTATTCCGACCCGGACAAGCGCCGCGGCCACGCCGGCCGGGAGGAGACGGCGCACAAGGTGGCGTGGTCCGCCGTCGAGAAGGGCGGCTATCGCAAGGGCGACGACGACAAGTGGCACCGGGACTCGTGATGCGGCGGTTCGATCCCGGCACCGAGGGCCCGCGCACTCCGGGCGCGTCGGGTTCCCATCCGCCCCGTACCACCGGCTATCCCGGCGCCACCGGCGACATGCCCGAGCAGCCGCGTGACGAGATGCACGACTACCAGGGCCGCGGCCTGCTGCGGGGGCGTCGTGCCCTCATCACCGGCGGCGACTCAGGGATCGGCCGGGCGGTCGCGGTCGCCTTCGCGAAGGAGGGCGCCGACGTGGCGATCGCCTACCTGTCCGAGGAGGAAGACGACGATGCCGCGCACACCGTCGGCCTGGTGCAGGCGCAGGGCCGCGCGGCGGTCGCCATCCGCGGCGACCTGGCCGAGGCCGAGCAGTGCCATCGCGCCGTCGAACGGACGGTCGCGGCGTTCGGCACGCTGGACATCCTCGTCAACAACGCGGCCTTTCAGGCGCCGGTCGACGACTTCGCGGACCTGAGTCCGGCGCAGTGGGCACGCACGTTCGCGGTGAACGTCGACAGCTGTTTCCACACCACGCGCGCCGCGCTGCCGTACCTGACGCCGGGCGGCACGATCATCAACACCGGTTCCATCAACGGCCTGCGCGGCAACAAGCAGCTCATCGACTACGCGGCCGCCAAGGGCGCCGTGCATGTGCTGACCTTCTCCCTGGCCAAGGCGCTGATGGACCGGAACATCCGCGTCAACTGCGTCGCACCGGGACCGGTCTGGACGCCGCTCATCCCGGCGACGCTCCCGGCCGAGCAGGTCGGCGAGTTCGGCTCCCAGGCGCCGTACGGACGGGCCGCCGAACCGGACGAGATCGCGCCCTCGTACGTCTTCCTCGCCAGCGACCGGCTGTCGTCCTACTACAGCGGCGAGGTCCTCTCGCCGGTCGGCGGCGAGACCCTGCCCGGCTGAGGACGGGGGTTGAGATCGGCGGCGGCCCGTCGTAACGTCGGGCACACCCGGTTCAACACACAGCCGGGATTCCCCGGGCGGCCCCTTTCGGTGCGCCGCCGTTCATCGACGACGCGCGGCGGCGTTTCACCCCCCGGTCGATTCTCACCGCCGGTCGCTGCCGACTTCATGCGTCGTCCATCGAACAGAGGAGTCCAGGAACGATGACCACCGATCAATACCAGCGGGCTACGGAACTGATGACGGAGCGGGCACGACCGGAGTGTTCCCGCGAGAGCGCCGCGAGGCTGCGCGAGGAGTGCATCGTCGAGTGCCTGCCGCTCGCCGAACACATCGCGCGGCGCTTCAGCGGCCGCGGCGAACCGTACGACGATCTGTTGCAGGTGGCCCGGCTCGGGCTGATTCAGGCGATCGATCGCTTCGATCCGGGCGCCGGGCACGACTTCCTCTCCTTCGCGGTGCCGACCGTGATGGGCGAGGTGCGCCGCCATTTCCGCGACCGGGCGCCGGTGCTGCGGGTGCCCCGCGGATCGCGCGACCTGCACGACAAGGTGCTCGCCGTCCGCGAGGAACTCGCGCAGGAACGGTCGTGCATGCCGACCACGACCGACATCGCCGAGCGGCTGGGCGCCGAACCCGGCCAGGTACGGAAGGCGATCGACGACTGCCGCGCCGGTGCCGCGATCTCCCTCGACCAGTGCCGGTCCGTCGATGACGAGGCCGGCCCCGCCGTGATCGACCGGCTCGGCGACGTCGACCCGGGCTACCGCCGCGTCGACGACTCCCTGGAACTCGGGGAGGCGCTCGGCGACCTCGGCCGCCGGGAACGTCGCATCCTCGGCCTGCGGTTCGTCCGGCTGATGTCGCAGAGCGAGATCGCCGACGAGATCGGGATCTCCCAGATGCATGTGTCCCGGTTGCTGCGCCGGACGCTGAACCACCTGCGCCGGGTACTCGAGCCGCTGCCCGCCGCGGCCTGAGCAGCGGTCGACGCGAGGGCTTGGTCCTGACAGCCGCAAGGGCGCCACGCTCGGCAAGGATCTGCTGCGCGAGCGGATCATCGCTTCTGTGGCCGTGACTGCTCGTCGGCTCTTGAGGTGGCGCGAAGGCGACGGCTTCTGCGTAGCGTGGAGAGATGTCCGGGCCTTCGAGCAGAGCTCGCGATCGTGCGGATCCGCGCTGGAGCGCCACATCGTTCCCTCGATAGGGGGCTGTCAGATGCAGCAGGAACCGGCGCGACGGACCGCGGCGCACAATCCCCTCGGCAACCGGGTCGGCGGCTTCCGCTACTGGTTCGACTCCGATGTCTGGGAGTGGTCGCCGGAAGTGGCCGCGATGCACGGCTACGGCCCGGGTGAGTGCGAACCCACCACGGAGCTTCTCCGCGGGCACAAACACCCCGACGACCGGGCGACATTCGACGCGCTCGTCGACACCATGCGCCGCACCCGGACGCAGTTCTCCAGCCGGCACCGGATCGTCGACACCCGCGGACGCGTGCACTCGGTCGCCGTGATCGGCCGCACCTTCACCGAGGACGGCGCGGTCGCCGGGTCGGAGGGCTACTACGTCGATCTCGGTGTGCTCGTGGGCGATGAGGTACGCGACGAGGTGAACACGCACGTGCAGAGCTTCCGCCGGCAGCGGTCGTCGATCGAGCAGGCCAAGGGCATGCTCATGCTGATGTACGGGATCGACGAGGACCGCGCGTTCGATGTGCTGCGGTGGCGCTCGCAGCAGGAGAATCGCAAACTCAACGACATGTGCCGCGCGCTCGTCGACCTGGCACCCGCTCGGCTGCGGATCCCTGAGCAACTGCGTCGGGAATTCGATCTGATAGTCCTCAGTCCATTCGACGGCGGCTGTTCGCGGACGTCTAGCTGAGGCGCGCGCCGCGGCCGGCACGACTCGCCCGGTACGCGGAGCGGCGCACCCGATCGAGCCAGCCCGGTACCGGAACGATTTCCGGCGGGCGTACGCGCATCGGATCGAACGCGATGTCGCGGTCGCGGGGAGCAGCGGTGAAGTTGACGACGCCGAGCGGCCGGGTTCGGCCGGCGCGATCGCCGGCGCCGAGGGCCAGCACTCCGGGGGCGTGCGACAGCCGGGCCACCGTGGCCGATACGTCCAGGCCGGGCGGTACCGGCTCACCGCCGGGAACGGAGTGTCCGTGCGCGGTCGCCGGGATCAGCAGCCGGCCCTCCAGACGCCAGTCGGTGCCGTCGTACCGGAAGCGCTGAATGCTCGACAGCGGAATGTCATCCCAGGTGAGCGCCGGCAACGGCACCGGGAACGGGAGTCCGGTGTGGTAGCGGACCGGGCCGGCTAGCAACAGATCCCAGGCGCCGGTCGCCGAGCGTCCGGTCGTCGGCGTCGTGCGCTGGGTGGTCTGGAGCCGGACCGCCACCCCGACAACGTCGGGCAGTCCCCGCGGGGTGCCGAGTCCCTTGGAGAGCCGCAAGGTCACCGCTCCCGAGCGGACGGGGAGGACCGGGTCGCCGATCGTCGCGTATCCGGTGCACAGTGTGCCGCTCGGATGGAACACCCGGCCTTGCCGGAGGCGCGCGAGCCAGCCGATCGGCCCGCCGGTCAGGGCGGGTCGATGGGAGAAGCGGTCGCGGCGGGTCATGCCGGTGGATACCCGAGGCGGCGCCGGATCAATCGTGCGGGCCGTGGTGTGCGGTCCCCGGTTTGGCGAGCGAGGTCTGCGGGTATCCCAGAGCATGAGTACGACGACGATTCCCGCGCGCGCAGCGCCTCTGGTCGGTCCGAGTCTGCCGCGACCGTGCGGTCCGATGTCCGGTGCGGTCGTCGCGGCGCTGCGCGACGGCACCGAACCCGTCGTCGCCGTGCGTGGCGACGACGATCCGCTGGGGGCTGATCATCAATCGGCGCTCTTCGTCTTGCAGGAGCTGCACTATCGCGGATGGGTGGGCGTCGACCCGCGCCGGGAGTGGGATACCGCCCTGATAGGTCTGCGGACCGCGCTGGAGGACGCCATGCTTGCCGTGATCGACGCGGACTGCGCGGGCCCGTCGGACGGTGCCGGTGCGGAATTCGGCGTGTTGATCGGGTCGAACGGCCGCGGCGGCGTGTCGGAGTGGTTGCGGGACCGCGGTACCGAGCGTGAATTCGCCGACTATGTCGCCGCCCGGTCGCTGTATCACCTGAAGGAGGCCGATCCGCACGCCTGGGCAATCCCGCGGCTGCCGACGGCGGCGAAGGCGGCATTCGTGGCGGTCGAATTCGACGAGTACGGGGGTGGCCGGGCGTCGCACGTCCATCAGCGGCTGTTCGCGGATCTGCTGAGTTCCCTCGGCCTCGACGCCGGGTACCTCGCCTACCTGCCGGGTGCGCCCGCACCGGCGCTGGTTCCGGTGACGCTGATGACGGCGCTGGGGCTGCGCCGCAGCCGGTGCGGCGCGACGGTGGGCCATTTCGCGGCGACCGAGGTGACGTCCTCTCCGGGCTCGGCGAGATTGCTCGCCGGGCTCGAACGACTCGACGCTCCGGAGGCGGCCCGCCACTTCTACCGCGAGCACGTGGAAGCCGATGCCGTGCACGAGCAGGTGATGCGCGACGAGGTGGTCGCGGGTCTGCTCGCCGCCGAGCCGGATCTCGAGGACGACGTGGTCTCGGGTATCCGGGCTTTCACCTGGGCGGAGAACCACCTCGAACGAGCTTTCCTGACTGCCTGGGAAGCGGGGGACACATTGATGCCGGCCGTCGACACGCTGTTCGAATCGATCTGAGTCCGCTCGCCGTGCCGGTCGACCGGGTCAGAACGGCGGCTCTTCGGGGAAGCCCGGGTATCCGCCGTCGGCGTCGCGGGCGTGGCGTTCGCGGCGGTTGGCCTCGCGTTCGGCACGGCGGCGTGCGTGTTTGGCCTGCGTGCGGGTCCGTGCCCGGTCTGGACCCAGGTCGTAGGCGTCGTGATCGGGTCGGCCGGCTCGCGATGTCTGTCCGGCGAGTTGGTGCCGGCAGCGCAGTCGCTCCAGTCGAGGGAATAGCCACTGGTTGGGTGCGAGGGTTTCGGTGGTAATCCCGAACAGGGTCATCGCGCAGTGGTAGAGGCCGTCGTCGTCGATCCAGAGTTCGTCGACGAATCCGGGGAGATGGGTTTTCGCGAGGTGGTGATAGCGACACTTCGGCAAGAGGTTGCACAAGCAGGTCGGTCCGCCCTCGCGAGGGCAGACCTGATCGAACTCGGTGACGTGGTCGAGATCGCAGGAGAATGCGGCGTGTCCGCAGCCGGGGATCGAGCAGGTGCCCCAGAGGAACCGGGCGACGGTGTCGGTGACGGTGTTCGGCCGATAGGGGTCGCTCGGCAGAGTGGTACGGCTGATGACTCGCCCGGACGGTGCCGAGTGAGCGCTCGCGGCGTCCGCGATCGTTGCGTCAGCGATGTCGAAGGGAATGGCGCGGTCGGCGATATACGCCAGAGCAGCCGTATCGACAGCAGCCCAGTCGACGCCGCCGAAGACCGAATCGAACCAGGCCCCGATGTCGTTGGAGCACGTCTCCGCGCACGGGCCGCCACTGTTCGGTGGACCGGAGCCGGACGGGTGACCACCGCGCGGCGCGTCCGGAACAGAGTGATCGATGAGCGCGGCCGGGTCCTTCTGTCCGGCCGGGTCGATCCCCTCGGTGAGGTCGTCTCGCTCGGTGAGGTCGTGCAGTCCGGCCTCGCGCACCAGTTGGGCGAAGAGGACGGCGATGTCGGCATCGTCGAGATCACAGACACGCCGTGACCAACATGCCGAGTCGCCCCGGAGCGCGGCCGGGTCTGATCGGTCCGTGGTGACCGGACCCATGCCGGTATCGAGGCCGTCCCGGCCCTCCTCGGCGGCGTCGCCCTCACCGCATCCGACGTGCAGATCGGATTCGGGTGCGCACTGGGCGCGGTCCCGGGCTCTGATGCCGCCAAGGCTCGAGTCTTCGGCGTCGGTGGCATCTTCTGTGGTGTCTGCCTCGATGTCGTCGTGGCTCTCGTCGTCGCGCGGGTCGTCTGCGGCGGGGCCGGGGCGCCGGTGATCGCCTCCGCGCTCGTCGGAGGTGGCGGGGCGGGGTCGTCGTCGATGCACCGCGGCGTCGCCGCTGGTCGTGACCGGATCGCCGGCTTCGGCCGGATCGCTGTGACCAGTGGAGTCGGTGGGCTCGCACACGTCGTTGAGGTCGACCGGCCGGATCACCGCATCCTCCCGACCAGCGAGATCCCGGGCGTGATCAGCCGAGATCACCCCGTGCCCGTCCAGATAACCCGGCTGGTCGCCGCCCTCTAGCGTGGCCGAATCGACGATGACGTGGATCACCACTCGCTTGAGTCGCTCATCCAACGCGGCCGGATCGGGCCGGGCGGTGCAGTCCTCACGCCCGCACCGGCAGGTGAACTCCTGTCCGGTGACTCGGGCGTTGATCGCATCGGCCCGCCGGGCACCGGCGGTCCGCGGATCATGTGCGCACACCCCGGCGGCGAACGCGTCCGCGGCAGCCAGCAGCAGACGATTGTCCTCGGCCGGAGCAACGATCGTGACCGCCGACATCCCGTCCGGCCGCGTATCGACGTAGACGGTGCGGCGGGCCTTGGCGTCTTCGCGCCGGCGCCGCGCCGCATCCGGATCGGCCAAGGCGAGGAACCGGTTCGCCAGATCGGTGACCTGTTTCTCCGAGAGCACCGCACGCCGACCGTGGAGCCGGAGAAGTTCTCCGCTGAGCTGGGCGTCCAGGGCGGCGAGCGTGACCGGGTCGGTCACCAACTCGACCGCCAGGACCAGTTTGTGGAACCGTCGCCGGTCCAGAATCCCGTCCCGCAACAACACCGCACACCGGGGAAGCCGGTCGCGGGCGGCGAACGCATCGTCGAGCAACGCCCTTGATGCTCGGTGCCCTCGACATACTGGGCCAGACACAGGATCACCTGCGCATCGACGTCGAGGAGTTTATGCGCGGCCCGCCCCGCATCCTCGACCGCCTCGGCGGCGGCCTTCGCGGCGACCTGATCGTAGATCACGAGCGCACCCTGGAACTGTGTCCAATCCAGGAACGCGTGAGCCTTCTTCACCGTATTGATCCGCCCGGCCACCTCGGCCTGCGTCAATCCGGACACGTCCTGCCCGGCAGGACCCAGACCGAGAGCAGACAAGTCCGCGGCCGGCCACGCCGACGGCGCGAATCCGAGCAACATACCCACCATCCACTCGACGATCCGTGCTGGTCAACATCGGTTTTCCGGCGTCTTTGTGCTGTTGGCTACATCATGACACGACCCTCCGACAATCCGAACAGATGAACGACTTGCCTCGGCCGGGAGGGAGGTCTCGACTCCGCTCGACCATCATGACGAGCCCCTCGACCGACACCGCGAATCTCACTCGACAAGTCACCGGTGGCGGAGGCGGCGATGACTCGTGTCGCAGAAGGGCTTGATTCGGCTGCGGCCGCATTGGCACAGTGCGACTTTGAAACGATCGCAGTAGAGAGTGGTGCCGTGATAGTCGATCTCCACCGGACCGTCGATGATCAGCGGACCGCCGCGCACCATGCGCACGCGGCGGGCGGGACGGTCGGGGCCGGCGGTCATCGTCGACTCCGGCGGGCGAGCAGGACGGTGAGCAGTTCGCCGGGTTCGTGTGCACCGAGAAGCCCGCGCCGGATGAGCCAGCCGCGCCGCGCGCGGATCACGGGGCCGAACGGAATGCGAAAGAATCCCGCTTTGACGACGTGAAAGCCGTTGTGGTGCAACAGGTCCCAGGTCCGTTCGGGTTGGGCGAGCTGCGACTGCACGACGAGCAGATGTCCCTCCGGTGCGACGAGATCAGAAGCCCGGCGACACAGCGTATCGAGGACGGCGCGGCCGTCGATCCCGGCATCCCAGGCGTGCGCCGGGCCCGGCACCGCACGACAGTCCGCCGGATCCGACGGCGCCGGGACGTACGGCGGATTGCAGGTCACGATGTCGAAGAGTTCCGGGTGGGTGAATTCGGCGACGGTGCCCTCCAGCGTCGTCCATGTCGGCGACGAACTGCGTGCGCGGGCGGCGGCGACGGCATGCTCGCTGGAATCGACGCCGATCACCTCGCGGGCGCCGAGCCTGAGCGCGGCGGCGGCGACAGGGCCCGATCCGGTACACAGATCGAGCA
Organism: Gordonia sp. PP30; assembly: GCF_023100845.1. NCBI lineage: Bacteria > Bacillati > Actinomycetota > Actinomycetes > Mycobacteriales > Gordoniaceae > Gordonia > Gordonia sp. PP30. The sequence goes on from NZ_CP095864.1 coordinate 1,514,363, forward strand.
CCCGCCGACCGCGGACCGGCAGACGGGACAGCGCGTCGATCAGCAGTCGAGTGTCTTCCTGAGGCCGGTAGACCGTGGCCGCAGCGGCGGGCGCCGGGGCAGTCACTGGGGCCCTCGCGAGTCGGGCGGGACCGGCGGATGCGGATGATGGCGCCGATAGTCGGCGGCCTCCTCCGCGGTGACCTCCGGGATCAACGGATCGTGCTCGGCACGGTCGTGCTGGGGCCGCGTGGTGAGCGCGGCACGCCCGCCCACCAGGCAGCCTAGCGCCAACGCCGTGCAGACGACGGCGCCGGCGACCCAGCCCGTCAGTGCCCAGCCGAGGGCCGCGGCGGCGATCGCCATGCCGATCAGTGCGATCGCGATCAGAAGCAGAACGTAGCCGAGGAGCCCGAGCGCCTTCAGCGGCCGGGCCACTTCGCCGGGGAGCAGGTCGGCCGCCGGATCGTGGGCGGGCCTTCGGGGCCCGCTCATGACCGCACTCCGGCGTTGTCGACGAGTTCGCGGTTGCCGTCGCGCCGGGCGCAGTTCGCGCAGCAGTAGATGGACACGTCGTCTTGGACGCCGTGGCCGATGATCGCGCAGCCGCACCGCGCGCACCGCGGGGCGTGACCGGCGATGGCGCACTCGAAGCTGTCGTAGACGCCGCGTCCCGGCAGTCCTTCCACCGAGATCAGCAGTGCGTTGCGGTACTCGTTGCCGCAGATGTCACAGGTAGCCATGGGAATCCTCTCTCCGGCGGCGTGGTCTCGACTCCGCTCGCCCGGTATGCGTCACGGGCTGAGCGGTGAACGGATGCGAACGGGAGGGGAGCGTCATCGCGTTTCCCCTCCCGCCCCGTGTCACTGGCCGCCGTGGCTGTGCTCGCCGCCGCGGACCTTGGCCTCGTGCGGCTGCTGCTCGGCACCCTTGCGGCCGGCCTCATGCGGGTCGGCGCCTTCCGGGGAACCGAACTTGCCCGGGCTGGCCTCGCCGCCCTTGTGAGCCTGTTCCTCCGTGTCGGACCGGTTGCCGAACTGTCCTGGGTTGTTCGGATCTGCCATCGTCGAACACCTCCTTGTCGTGTGTTGTCGCGGAAGCTCCGCGGCCAAGGAGTACCCGAGCGGGCGAGTGCTAAACGTCAGCCGGCGAGAATCGCCGTGACCTCCGGTGAGGCGTAGAACGGGGCGAGCTGTTCGCGCACGATCCGCTCCAGTTCGCCGTTCGCGGCGGACGCCGCCAGCAGACGGGGTGCCATCTGGACGGCGTAGCCGACCAGATCGTCGCGGGTCAGGTCGATGTCCTCGATGAGCACGGCCGCGGGGTGCCCCGCATAGGTGTCGAAGAATCCGTCGACGAACGCCTCGGCCAGCGCGATGACCGGCCGGCTCGTGGCGGCCGCGATCACGACGTCCTGGGCCAGCCCGGCGACGCGCAGGGCGTCGTCGGGGGAGAGCACGGTGTCGTGGCGGCGGACCGGGCGATCGGCGTACAGATCGAAGACCTCCAGGACGGCGGTCCGGGTCTGCGGGTCGTTCAGGGTGGCGATGATGATCTTGTTCAGCCTGCTCATCGCGAATTCCGCGCCCTTGGCGGCGGTGTCGCCGAAGAACTGCTCGAACTGCTCGCCGGTCTTCCCGATGGCCTTGCCGGCGACGGAGGTGCCCAGGTTGACCAGCGAGCCGACGCCGGGGATCTTCTCGGCGACCGCGCGATTGCCCGCGAGGACGTCGTTCACGATGCGCCCGACGAAGCGGGACGCCAGCGAGGCGACGAGCGGGCTGCTGGTGAGCTCGTCCAGCGCGCGTTCGAGGGCGGGGGTGAGCGCGAGCGTCTCGTCGGTGAGCCGTTCGATGTTGTCGCGGTCGATGAGTTCGCGGAGCGTGTACTCACCGGCCGGGTTGCCGACCACGATCGACGCTCCCGACTCGGCGAGCGTCGTCGCTGCGGAACTGGCCGGCAGCCGCGCGGCGAGAAGTCTGACCAGGGACTTCACCTGGGCGGGGTCGACCAGCTCGCCCACGGTCGTCTTCTCGGCGGCGGCCAGGACGTCGTCGACGAGCCGAGTGGTGACCTCGGTGACCTCGTCGCCGGTGAGGCGTCCCAGCGCCCAGCGGACCTGCGCGTCGAGCAGTTGCTCGGCGATCGATACGTCGCTCATGGCGGTCAGTTCAGCCCGTCCCGGCGCTTCTGCTCCTCGTACTGCGCAGCGGCGCTCTCGTGCTCGGGATTCTCGGTGATCAACGACTGGCCGCCGAACTCGCGGTAGAGCGCGAACACCGCGAGGATCAGGCCGAGGACGCCGCACGCGTAGGTGCTGCCGGGGACGTGCGACCATCCGCGGTTGACGACGTCGACGATCGCCCAGATCACCCCGACGAAGCCGAGGCCGACCATGAGGACCAGGAATCCGCTCACACGCATGGCGTTCATCCTGCCATGGGCGTGTGCGATGGCCCGGGCACCAGTCGGCTTCGTGTTTTCCGCCTACGCTGAGCACATGACCGACCTGCCGGACCCGCCGCACGCCCGCGCCCTCGACCGCGACACCGCGCTCTGCGTCTCGCTCGCCGCGCGGCCGTCGAACCACGGCACCCGATTCCACAATTACCTGTACAACGCGCTCGGGCTGAACTACGTCTACAAGTCCTTCGCACCGCGCGACCTCGCCGCCGCCGTCGAAGGCATCCGCGGCCTCCCGATCCGCGGCGCCGCGGTATCGATGCCGTACAAGGAAGCGGTGATCGACCTGGTCGACATCATGGAACCGTCGGCCGCGGCGATCGAATCGGTGAACACGATCGTCAACGACGACGGGGTGCTGCGCGCCTACAACACCGACTATCAGGCCGTCGCCGACCTGCTCGAGGGGTCCGGATTCGACCGCGCCTGGCCGGTCGCCGTCGCCGGCAGCGGCGGGATGGCCAAGGCCGTGGTGGCGGCCTTGCGCGACACCGGGTTCGGCGACGTCACCGTCGTCGCCCGCAACACCTCCACCGGCACCGACCTCGCCGGCCGCTACGGGTTCGCCTACCGCCCGGTGCTGAACGACGACGACCGCCCCGCGCTCCTGGTCAACGCCACCCCGATCGGGATGGCGGGTGACGCGGCGGAGTCGGCACCCTTCCCGGACGCGGTGATCGACGCCGCCCTGGCCGGGTTCGACGTGGTCGCGATGCCGCCGGACACCCCGCTGGTACGACGACTGCGCGCCGCGGACAAGCCGGTGATCAGCGGCGACGCGGTGATCGCCGGTCAGGCGGCACTGCAGTTCGTGCTGTACACCGGTGTCACCCCGCCGCCCGAACTGGTCCGGGCGGCGTCGGAATACGCGAGGTCGTAGGGGCGCCGCCGGTCACGACGTTCACATCCCCGGCAGGTCGATCTCGACGGGGAACGGATCGGCGGTACGGAACACGCCGGTGACGGGCGGACACGATTCGGTGTACTCGCCGTCGTCGCCGAGTCTCAGCACGGTGAGTGAGCGGTCGGGTTCCAGAATCCAGTAGTGCGGGATGCCCGCGCGGGCGTATTCGTACCGCTTCATCACCCGGTCGGTCCCGGCACTGCCCGGGGAGACTATCTCCACGACGAGGACGACGTCCGAGGCCGCGACAGGCTGTGGGCCTCCGGTGCGGATCACGGCGATGTCGGGCACTCGCACCGTCGCGGGGCCGCGCGCTTCGACGACGACATCGATCTCGCCGAATCCCTGTATACCCGGCGGGCAGGCGGCACGCAGCGCCGCCAGCATCTCGAACTGCGCGTTCTGATGCTCTTGTCTCGGCCTCGGTGACACCCGCAGTACGCCCTCTTGCAGCTCGGTGTGAACGAGCTCGTCCTCGGGCATCGCGGCCCAGTCGGACAGCGTCAGCAACCCGAGAGGCTCGGGCATGGGGGAGTGCTGCGCGGTCATACGACCACGATAGGCGCGCACCCGGACGGCGGAAAGCGCGTTGTCCACAGGCCCGGCCGCAGCCCGATTGTCGCCCGCGACCGGCGCGGCCATAGAATGGGGAGCCGTGACTCCCACCGATCTCGCCGCCCTGATTCGTGCTGCGACGCTGGCTGTTTTCGCCGCGCACGACCTGGACGTTTCGCTCGTCCCCGAGACCGTGGTGGTGGAGCGGCCCCGCAACCCTGAGCACGGCGACTACGCCACCAACATCGCACTTCAGCTGGGCAAGCGGGCCGGCGTCAACCCGCGCGAGCTGGCCGGCTGGCTGGTCGAGGAACTGCGGGCGTCCGACGGCATCGACGACGCCGACTTCGCCGGTCCGGGTTTCGTGAACCTGCGGCTGGCCGCCGCGGCGCAGAACGCGACCGTGGCGACCATCCTGGAGCAGGGCGAGAAGTACGGTCTCGGCGACGAACTCGCCGATTCGGTGGTCAACCTCGAATTCGTCTCGGCCAACCCGACCGGCCCGATCCACCTCGGCGGCACCCGCTGGGCCGCCGTCGGCGACGCCCTCGGCCGTGTTCTGGCCGCCCGCGGCGCCACGGTGACCCGCGAGTACTACTTCAACGACCACGGCGAACAGATCAACCGCTTCGCCCGCTCTCTCGAGGCCGCCGCCCGCGGTCTCCCGGCGCCGGAGGACGGCTACGCCGGCGAGTACATCAACGACATCGCCGACGCGGTGGTCGCCGCTCACCCGGGCGTGCTGGACGAGTCCGACGACGAGCGCCTGGAGACCTTCCGCGCGCAGGGTGTCGACCTGATGTTCACCCACATCAAGCGGACGCTCGCCGAGTTCGGCACCGTCTTCGACGTCTACACCCACGAGAACTCGATGTTCGATCGCGGCCTGGTCGAGGACGCGATCGCCGACCTCAAGGCCAGCGACAACCTGTACGAGGCCGACGGTGCCTGGTGGCTGCGCTCCACCAATTACGGCGACGACAAGGACCGTGTGGTCCTCAAGAGCGACGGCAACGCCGCCTACATCGCCGGTGACATCGCGTACCTCAAGGACAAGCACGACCGCGGCTTCAATCACCTCATCTACATGCTCGGCGCCGACCACCACGGCTATGTGGTGCGCCTGAAGGCGGCCGCGGCCGCGCTCGGCTACGACGCGGACAGCGTCGAGGTGCTGATCGGGCAGATGGTGAACCTGGTGCGCGACGGCAAGTCGGTCCGCATGAGCAAGCGGGCTGGCACCGTCATCACCCTCGACGACCTCGTGGAGGCCGTCGGCGTCGACGCCGCCCGCTACGCGCTGATCCGCTCGTCCATCGACGCCAACATCGACATCGACCTCGACCTGCTGCGCAAGCAGTCCGCGGAGAATCCGGTCTACTACGTGCAGTACGCCCACGCGCGACTCTGCGCGCTCGCCCGCAACGCCGCGGAACTGGGCCTGACCGCGAGCCTCGATCACCTCGACCTGCTCACCGACCCGGCCGAGGGTGAGCTGATCCGGACCCTCGGCGACTTCGGCTCCACGGTGGCCACCGCCGCGGAACTGCGTGAGCCGCACCGGATTCCGCGCTACCTGGAAAGCCTCGCCGGGAGCTACCACCGCTTTTACGCCCACTGCCGCGTGCTGCCCCAGGGTGACGAGGAGGCGGGCGACGTGCATGCCGCGCGTCTCGCCCTGTGCGCCGCGACCCGCCAGGTGCTCGCCAACGGCCTCGACATGGTCGGCGTCAGCGCCCCCGAACGGATGTAGAGAACCGATATGGCACACCCCGCAGGCCCCCGGCACGCCGAGATCCTGGCCGCCCCGCATCTCGCGGAGCGGCCGAGTTCCCCCGAGGCGATGGCCGAGATTCCCGCAAATGTCTTCCCGCGCAACGCTTCTCGTGATGCCGATGGTGTCCTGGAGATCGCCGGAGTGACCGTCGACCGACTGGCCGCCGACTACGGGACGCCGCTCTTCGTCTACGACGAGGACGACTTCCGTTCGCGCTGCGCCGACATGCAAGCGGCCTTCGCGCCCTACGGCCGCGTGCACTACGCGTCGAAGGCCTTCCTCTCGGTGCAGATCGCCACGTGGGTCGAATCCGAGGGCCTGTCGCTCGACGTGTGTTCCGGCGGCGAGCTCGCGGTGGCCCTGCGCGCCGGTTTCCCGGCCGAGCGGATCGCCCTGCACGGCAACAACAAGAGCGAGACCGAGCTGGCCGCCGCGCTCGACGCGGGCATCGGGCACGTGGTGCTCGATTCGATGATCGAGATCGAGCGCCTGGACCGCCTCGCCGGGGAGCGCGGCGTGGTCGCGGACGTGCTGGTCCGCGTCACTCCGGGCGTCGAGGCGCACACCCACGAGTTCATCTCGACCGCCCACGAGGACCAGAAGTTCGGCTTCGCGCTGAACGGCGGAGTGGCGATGGACGCCGTGCGGGCCGTGTTCGCCACCGACCATCTGCGCCTGGTCGGCCTGCACAGCCACATCGGCTCGCAGATATTCGAGATCGACGGCTTCGAACTGGCCGCCCACCGTGTCCTCGGCCTGCTCGCCGAGATCGTCGCCGAGTTCGGCGTCGCGAAGACCTCGCAGATCGAGACGTTGGATCTCGGTGGGGGACTGGGCATTTCGTACATGCCGAGCGATGATCCGCCGCCGGTCAAGGTCCTCGCCGATGCGCTGGCCGCGATCGTTCAGCGGGAGTCCGCACAACTCGGACTGCCGACCCCGAAGATCGCCGTCGAACCCGGCCGCGCCATCGCCGGACCGGCCGGTGTCACCCTCTACCGCGTCGGCACCGTCAAGGACGTCGCGCTCGACGGCAAGGCCGTGCGACGGTACGTCTCGGTGGACGGCGGTATGAGCGACAACATCCGCACCGTGCTGTACGACGCCGAGTACGACGTCCGGCTGGCCTCGCGCGCGTCGCAGGCCCGCGCCGTGGTGTGCCGCGTGGTCGGCAAGCACTGCGAGAGCGGGGACATCGTCGTCCGCGACTGCTGGCTGCCCGAGGACCTGCGGCCCGGTGACCTGCTGGCCGTCGGCGCCACCGGCGCGTACTGCTATTCCATGTCGAGCCGCTACAACCTGGTGCCGCGGCCCGCGGTGGTGGCGGTTCGCGACGGCGCCGCCCGCACCCTGCTGCGGCGAGAGAGCGTCGATGACTTCCTGAGCCTGGAGGTAGGCAATGAGTGACTCCGCAGTGCAGGAGCTTCCGGGGCGCCCGATCGGCGTCGCGGTCCTGGGGATGGGCAATGTCGGCACCGAAGTGGTCCGCATCCTCATCGAGAACGCCGACGACATCCGCGCCCGCGTCGGTGCGCCGGTGGAGCTGCGCGGTGTCGCCGTGCGCGACACCGCGCGGGAACGCCCGGGCATCGACCCGGCGCTGCTGACCGGCGACGCCGAGGCACTCGTCGCCCGTGACGACGTGGACCTCGTGGTGGAGCTGGTCGGCGGCATCGAGCCGCCGCGGACGCTGATCCGCGCCGCTCTGGAGGCCGGCAAGTCGGTGATCACCGCCAACAAGGCGCTGATGGCTGCGTATTCCGGCGAGCTGTCGGAGGCGGCGGCGCGCAATCGCGTCGACCTGTACTTCGAGGCCGCCGTCGCCGGTGCGATCCCGGTGATCCGGCCGCTGACCCAGTCGCTCGCCGGTGACTCGGTGAACCGGGTGGCAGGCATCGTCAACGGCACCACCAACTACATCCTCTCGGAGATGGCCGAGACCGGCGCCGACTACGCCGACGTGCTCGCCGAGGCCGGTCGCCTGGGCTACGCCGAGGCCGATCCGACCGCCGACGTGGAGGGCTACGACGCCGCCGCCAAGGCCGCCATTCTCGCCTCCATCGCCTTCCACTCGCGGGTGACCGCCGACGACGTCTACCGCGAGGGCATCACCGCGATCACCGCCGACGACCTCGAAGCGGCGAAGAAGTTCGACTGCACCGTCAAGCTCCTCGCGATCTGCGAGCGACTGAATGATGAAGGGGCAGAACGGATTTCGGCACGCGTCTACCCGGCGCTGATTCCGCTGGAGCATCCCCTGGCGGCCGTCAACGGTGCGTTCAACGCCGTCGTCGTCGAATCCGAGAACGCCGGCCGGCTGATGTTCTACGGGCAGGGCGCCGGTGGCGCGCCCACCGCCGCCGCCGTGATGGGCGATCTGGTGATGGCCGCGCGCAACCGCGTCTACAGCGGCCGCGGTCCGCTGGAGTCGACCTACGCGTCGCTGCCGATCGCGCCGATCGACGACGTGCCCACCCGCTACTACGTGTCGATGCGCGTCGCCGACCGCCCCGGTGTGCTCGCCCAGATCTCCGGCGCGTTCGCCGAACGCGGCGTGAGCATCTCCGCCATGCGCCAGGAGGGTGCGGGCGAGGACGCGCGCCTGATCATCGTCACCCATCGCGCCTCCGACCGCGCTCAGTCGGAAACCGTTGCCGGACTTGAAGAAATGGACTCCGTGATCGAGGTGTCCAGTGTGCTCCGCCTGGAGGGAACCGATGACTGACACCACCTACGCACCTGTTCACCGCGGCTGGCCCGGCCTGATCGAGGCCTACCGCTCGCGCATGCCGGTCGGCGACGACTGGAAGATCGTGACGCTGCTCGAGGGCGGCACCCCGCTGATCTCGGCGCCGTACCTCAGCGAGGTCACCGGCTGCGAGGTCTACCTCAAGGTCGAGGGCCTCAACCCGACAGGGTCGTTCAAGGACCGCGGCATGACGATGGCCGTCACCACCGCCGTCAACAACGGCAAGCGCGCCGTGCTGTGCGCGTCCACCGGCAACACCTCCGCCTCGGCGGCCGCCTACGCCACCCGCGCGGGCATCACCAGCGCGGTGCTGATCCCCGAGGGCAAGATCGCGATGGGCAAGCTGGCCCAGGCCGTGATGCACGGTGCCAAGGTGATCCAGGTGCAGGGCAACTTCGACGACTGTCTGGAGCTGGCCCGCAAGGTGACCTCCGACTACCCGGAGATCGAGCTGGTCAACTCGGTGAATCCGGCTCGCATCGAGGGCCAGAAGACGGCGTCGTTCGAGATCGTCGACGTCCTCGGCCGGGCCCCCGACGTGCACGCTCTCCCGGTCGGCAACGCGGGCAACATCACCGCGTACTGGAAGGGCTACAAGGAGTACCACGCCGACGGGATCATCGACGCGCTGCCGCGGATGCTCGGCGTCCAGGCCGCCGGCGCCGCGCCGCTCGTCCTCGGCGAGCCGGTACTGAACCCGGAGACCATCGCCACCGCGATCCGCATCGGTGCCCCGGCCAGCTGGAACCAGGCCGTCGCCGCCAAGGAGGAGTCGAACGGCCAGTTCCGGGCCGCGACCGACGAGAAGCTGCTGGAGGCCTACCGCCTGCTCGCCGGGAAGGTCGGCGTCTTCGTCGAGCCCGCCTCGGCCGCCAGCGTGGCCGGCCTGCTCGCCGCTCACGCCGACGGCTGGGTGAAGCCCGGCTCGCTGGTGGTCTGCACCGTCACCGGCAACGGCCTGAAGGATCCGGACACCGCCCTGCGCGACATGCCGCAGGTGGATGCCATCGCCGTCGACCCGGTTGCGGTCGCCGGGGCGCTCGGCGTGGGATAGTACGTCCTCATGAGTGCTAGCCCCCTCGCGCTGCTCGGCGCACCGGACGCGGACCTGCGGCTGAGCCCCGGCCTGCGTGCCGGCGTGCGCGTCCCGGCGTCGTCGGCCAACCTCGGCCCCGGCTTCGACTGTCTCGGCCTGGCGCTGGGCGTGTACGACGACATCGTCGTGACGGTGACCGACGGCGGCGTGGCCGTCGAGGTGACCGGCGAGGCCGCCGGCGACGTGCCGCGCGACGGCCGTCATCTGGTGGCCCGCGCGGTGATTCGCGGTCTGGAGTTCGCCGGTATCGCCGCGCCGGGACTGCACCTGAAGTGCACCAACGTCATTCCGCACTCGCGCGGCCTGGGGTCGTCGGCCGCGGCGGTGGTCGGCGGGCTGGCCGCCGCGTCGGCGCTCATCGCCGCCGACGGACGACGTCCCGCGCTCACCGACGACGAGTTGGTGCAGCTCTCCGGTGAGTTCGAGGGGCACCCCGACAACGCCGCCGCCAGCGTGCTCGGCGGCGCCGTGGTGACCTGGATGACCGACGAGTCCGGCCACACCGGCTACTTCGCCCGCCGCCTGCACCTGCACCCGGCGATCGTCGCCACCGCGTTCGTCCCGCAGATCGAGTCGTCGACGGCCGTGACCCGCGGGCTGCTGCCCGACGCGGTGCCCCGCGGCGACGCGATCTTCAACCTGAGTCGTGCGGCACTGGCCGTCGTCGCACTCACCAGCGATCCCGGCTGTCTGATGGAGGCCACCCGGGACCGCCTGCATCAGGACTACCGATCGACGGCGCTGCCGGAGACCACGGCGCTGGTCGCGGAGCTGCGGCGCCGCGGACACGCGGCGACCGTGTCGGGCGCCGGTCCGTCGGTCCTGGTGCTGGGGGAGGCCGAACTCGGCGACGACGCCCGCGCCCTGGGGGCCGAACACGGCTTCGCGATGCTGTCGCTGCCCATCGGCGAGGGTGTCAAACCCCACAACTGACCGGTACGGTGCTACACTGGCAGCGTTCCGCCGCGAAGACATCTTCTCTCACGTCTTCGGTACACACCGCCACAGGCCGTCGACTCCGACCGGCCGCAGCGTCGGCCGGTCGTGATCTTTCGCCGCGGCGGAGCACAGAGAATCTCCACACCACTTCTTCATTGTTGTGGGCCCGGCGGCCTCTGCCGCGGGCAACGAAAGGACATCCGTGACCGATACGGACCTGAGCACTCCCGACACGGCCAAGCGCGGCCTCAGCAGCATGCTGCTCCCGGAACTCCGCACCGTGGCCGCCGGCCTGGGCATCAAGGGCATTTCGGGAATGCGCAAGGGCGCGCTGATCGACGCGATCCGCGCTCAGCAGTCCGGTGGGGCCGCGAACACCGCACCTGCCGAGAAGCCCGCCGCCGACAAGCCCGTCGTCGCGAAGACGGCCGAGAAGGCCCCGGCGGAGAAGGCCCCGGCCGATTCCGCGCCGAAGTCCGGCCCCGAGCAGGGCGAGGAGCGCGGCCGCGGCGCGCGGCGCGGCGAGAACCGCGACAACCGGAACGGTGAGAACCGGAACGGGGCCAACAAGCCGGACAACGGTGACAAGGGTGCGGCCAAGCAGGGCGACAAGAACACCGCCGACAAGAACAACGACGCGCGCGGCGAGAAGTCCGACGGCAACAAGAACGACGGCAACAGGAACGACGGAAACAGGAACGACGGAAACAGGAACGACGGCGGCAACAAGGGCGGCCAGCGGAACCAGGGCAACCAGGGGCAGGGCGGCCAGAACCAGGGCAACCAGAACCAGGGCAACCAGGGCCCGTCGGACGACGGTGAGGGCGGCGGCCGCCGCCGCGGCCGTCGGCTGCGGGAACGCAACCGCCGCAACCGCGATCGTGGCGACGGTGGCGGCGGGGCGGAGCCGCAGCTGAACGAGGGCGACGTCGTCGCACCGGTCGCCGGCATCCTCGACGTGCTCGACAACTACGCCTTCGTCCGGACCTCCGGCTACCTGCCCGGCCCGAACGACGTCTACGTCTCGATGAACATGGTCCGCCGCTACGGCCTGCGGCGCGGCGACGCGATCACCGGTGCCGTGAAGGTGCCGCGCGACGGCGAGCAGGGCGGCGGGGGCGGCAACCAGCGGCAGAAGTTCAACCCGCTGGTCCGCCTGGACACCGTCAACGGCGGCGATCCGGAGCTGTCGCGCAAGCGGCCCGACTTCACCAAGCTGACGCCGCTGTACCCGAATCAGCGCCTGCGGCTGGAGACCACGCCCGAGCGGCTGTCGACGCGCGTGATCGACCTGATCATGCCGATCGGCAAGGGCCAGCGCGCCCTGATCGTGTCGCCGCCGAAGGCCGGTAAGACCACCATCCTGCAGGACATCGCGAACGCGATCACCACCAACAACCCCGAGTGCCATCTCATGGTCGTGCTGGTGGACGAACGGCCCGAAGAGGTCACCGACATGCAGCGCAGCGTGAAGGGCGAGGTCATCGCCTCCACCTTCGACCGCCCGCCGTCGGACCACACCACCGTCGCCGAACTGGCGATCGAACGCGCCAAGCGTCTCGTGGAACAGGGCAAGGACGTCGTCGTGCTGCTCGACTCGATCACCCGCCTGGGCCGCGCCTACAACAACGCCTCCCCGGCGTCGGGCCGTATCCTGTCCGGTGGTGTCGACTCCACCGCGCTGTACCCGCCGAAGCGGTTCCTCGGCGCGGCGCGCAACATCGAGAACGGCGGTTCGCTCACCATCATCGCTTCCGCGCTGGTGGAGACCGGCTCGACCGGCGACACGGTGATCTTCGAAGAGTTCAAGGGCACCGGCAACGCCGAGCTCAAGCTCGACCGCAAGATCTCCGAGCGCCGCGTCTTCCCGGCCGTCGACGTCAACCTGTCGAGCACCCGCAAGGATGAGCTGCTGCTCTCGCCCGACGAGTTCGCGATCGTGCACAAGCTGCGCCGGCTCCTCGCCGGCCTGGACAGCCAGCAGGCGATCGACCTGCTGGTGAGCCAGCTGAAGAAGACGCGGAACAACGTCGAGTTCCTGATGCAGGTCTCCAAGACCGCCCCGGGCGGTATCGACAACGACTGACCTCGGGTCTTTTCGTCTGGCTTCCGTCGTCTGGGTGGGTCAGTCGTCGGCGCTCCGCGCGGTGCAGGGTGGCCGCGTCGATCGACGTGTTCGGCGTGGACGCCTGGCGAAGTGGCCTTGGCGCGGGAGCGTTGCCTGGACTATTCTCCGCCTCGCCGAGTCCAGACGGCCCTGGGCGAGCTCGATAGCGACTGACCCCGGCGGATATGACGCGGATCGTGTCGCGCTTCGACAGATGTCGCGGATCTTGCCGGATCTCTCGGCGTGTCCGCGACAGATTTCGGGCCCGACAAGATCCGCGACATCTTGCTCGCCTGGCGTGTGGCCCATGCTGGTCGAGCGAAGTTGAGACCACCCTTCGGATCCGCTCTGGAAGTTCCCGCCAGGTGGCGGGGCGCAGACCGTGTCGAAGCCGAGCCCCGAAACTGGGGAGGGTAGCGTTACCGGGGTCGATGTGAGGGGGCGGGTGAGCACATTGCAGTCCGGCGAGGTCTTCGCCGGGTACACGATCGAACGGCTACTCGGGGCGGGTGGCATGGGCGAGGTGTATGTCGCTCGGCATCCGCGTCTTCCGCGCAGGGACGCCCTGAAGATACTGGCTCCGGGGCTCGCCGCCGACGATCAGTTCCGGCGCCGCTTCGAGCGGGAGGCCGATGCGGTGGCCGGGTTCAGTCATCCGAACATCGTGAAGGTGTACGACCGTGGGGAGGCCGAGGGGCGGCTGTGGATCACGCTGGAGTTGATCGACGGCGCGGATCTGACCGCGGTGACGGCCCGTGGGCCGGTGCCGTTCGCCGATACGGTGCGGTGGCTGGGGGAGATCGCTTCGGCGCTGGATGAGGCGGCCGGGTACGGGCTGGTGCATCGGGACGTGAAGCCGGCGAACACTCTGGTCGATCGTCGTGGCCGGGCGTTGCTGACGGATTTCGGGATCGCGCATCTGGTGTCGGAGGCGGCGGAGTTGACCGGGACCGGGATGACGGTCGGGACCGTCACCTACGCCTCACCCGAGCAACTGCAGGGTATGGCCGTCGACGCCCGGGCCGACCAATACGCGCTCGCGTGCACCGCGTTCGTGTTGCTCGCCGGAAGCGCGCCGTACGGTGGTGTGAATGCCGGGGCCATCCTGGTTCAGCACGTGACCTCGCCGATTCCGAGTGCGGTGCAACGCAATCCCGGCCTGCCGCCGGCGGTGGACGCCGTGTTCTTCCGGGCCCTCGCCAAGAACCCCGCCGACCGATTCCCGACGAGCGTTGCCTTCGTCGACGCGCTCGCCGGAGCCCTCGGCGGCGCGATTCATGCCGCACCGTCGCCGACGGTCCCATCCGCTCCCGGGGCTCCGCACTCGGCGACCGCCGCGGTGCCGACGGCTGTCGTACCGCCCGTCGTCGTGCCGCCCGCCCCGGCTGTCCCGGTGCCGTCCGCGCCCGTACCAGGGAGACGCCCGCGGCGATCGGGCCGGGTGATCGCGGGAGTCGCCGCCGCGGTCGTCGTGGTGATCGCGCTGGTCGTCGCACTGGTGGTGACGCTGGGGCGCGGCGACGACGGAGGTTCGGCGCGTAACGGCCGCCTCCTGGTGACCCCGGACATGGCTTCGCTGAAGAGCGCACCCACGGACCCGAAATGGGTGTTCACCGGGGCGGGTCCCCGGTCGGTGCAGGCGGTCGGCGGCAACGAACGATACGTGATGATGACTAGCGACGGTGGCTCCGGTGGCGCGACCGTCTACGTGGTGGACGCGCGATCGGGCAAGGGCGTCCACCAGTGGACGGTTCCCGGCTCGGGTGTCGTGCTGAGTTCCTGCCACGGTCTCGAGCCCGGCGACGCGGTGGTGTGCGCCACGGATGTCGTGGAGGGCGCGTACGTGATCATTGACCTGGCCACCGGCAAGCTCCACCCGTTGTCCGTGGGGCGCGGCGGCCGCGTGATCGTGTCCGGCGACACGGTCGTGACCATTGCCAAGAGCGGCGCGATCACCGCGTACGGCGCCGACGGAGCTGCGAAGTGGTCCGCGCAGAGTTCGGCTTCCGCGTGGCGACTCCCGGTCGAGGGATCACCGGTCATCGCGCTGTCCGATGGCCGGACGTTCACCGTCAGGGAGATCGCGACGGGACGGACGGTGTTCTCCGAGGACGCGGCGTCCGGGCTCGATCCGGAGCGGGAGTCCAGCTGGGGAGCCTTCCGCACGGGATTCGTCATCAACGCCGGCAATCGGGTCGAGTTGTACAACGCGGCAGGCACCAAGACTGCGACGGTCGAGGGAGGCTGGTCGCCGGTCGGCTATGACGAGGGTGCGAGCGCCACCGGGTTGCCGGTGCTCACTGACGAGGCGACCAAGCAGACGGCCACCTTCGACCCGGCGACCGGAAAGCCCGTCGCGACTGTGACGTGGCCCGAACCCGCGGGTCTGATCACCGGTGCGGTCGGCACCAAGGTCGTGGTGACGTTTCCGTCGGCCGGGACCGCCGCGTCGAACGGTGACGGTTACCCCTTCGGCTGGTTCGACGCGTACGACGGGAAGACCGGGACCTTCGACGCGCAGTTCGGGACTGCTCTCGGTACCGACGGTGAGCGCCTGCTGGTCTCGCTCGATTCGGACAGCTTCGCCGCGTTCGGGATCGACTCGTCCACCCCGCTGTGGCGCCAGACGCTCGACGATCGGTACACGCTGCTCGCCGTCGGCGGGAAGCTGTACGACCGCAACCGTCGCCTGCTCTGAGCGACCGCCCCGCGCTTCCCCGGCCCCGGCGCGCCCGGCGATCGGTCGCGGATCGTGTCGCCGGTCGACACATGTCGCGATTCTTGCCGGATCCGGCGGCGTGTCCACGACAGATTTCGGCCGCGACAAGATCCGCGACGTCTTGCTCCCGCGGTGCCCAGATCGTCGGCCGTGTGGAGATGTGCTGCTAGGAGGGCGTTTCGACACGATCTCGGCTAGCGCCTCGATCGGCTCAACGGGCTGTGGGGGCGAGTCGGCTCAGCGGGCTGTGGGGGCGGGTCGGCTCAGCGGGCTGTGGGGGCGGGTCGGCTCAGCGGGCTGTGGGGGCGAGTCGGCTCAGCGGGCTGTGGGGGCGGGTCGGCTCAGCGGGCTGTGGGGGAGAGTCCGCTCAGCGGGCTGTGGGGGCGGGTCGGCTCAACGGGCTGTGGGGGAGAGTCGGCTCAGCGGGCTGTGGGGGCGGGTCGGCTCAACGGGCTGTGGGGGCGAGTCCGCTCAGCGGGCTGTGGGCGGATCGGCTCGCCGGGCGGTGGGGGAGGGTCGGCTCGATGGGTGGTGGGGGCGGGTCGGCTCGACGGGCTGGGGGCTCGTCCCAGAGGAAGTGTCAGTAGACGTCGCGGCGGTAGCGGCCGGCGGTGCGCAGTTCCTCCAGGCGGGCGCGGGCGGCGGTGTCGTCGAGGCCCTCGTTGGTCGCGATGATCGAGACCAGGGCGTCGTCGACGCTGGCGGCCATGGCGTCGGCGTCGCCGCAGACGTAGAGGACCGCGCCGTCGCGCAGCCAGTGGTAGAGGTCCTCGCCGTGGCCGTCCATCAGGTGCTGGACGTAGACCTTCTCCTCCTGTTCGCGGGAGAAGGCCACGTCCAGGCGGTCCAGGACGCCCTCGGCGTGCAGTTCGTGGATCTCCTCGCGGTACAGGAAGTCCTGGTCGCGGCGGCGGGCGCCGTGGAACAGCCAGTTGCGGCCCGCGCCGCCGGCGGTGGCGCGCTCGTGCAGGAAGCCGCGGAAGGGGGCGATTCCGGTACCGGGGCCGATCATGATGATGTCGGTGTCCGGTTCGGGCAGGCGGAAACTCTTGTTCGGGGTCAGGTAGATGCCGACGGTGTCGCCCGGCGTCACCCGGTCGGCGAGGTACGTCGACGCCGCGCCGCCGCGGTCGCGCCCGTCGCCCCAGTCGTCGGTGGCGAAGTGCCGGACGGTCGCCGGGGTCAGGTGAATGGTCCCGGCGTGCACGTTCGGCGACGACGAGATCGAGTAGGTGCGCGCGGCGAGCGGCCGGAGCTCGGCGAGCAGCGCCTCCGGGGTCGGCGTCCAGTCGGGTTCCAGGTTCAGCAGATCGAGCACGTCCCGGCCGCGCGCCCAGGCGTCGAGGTCGGCCCGGTCACCGTCGAGCAGGGCGGCCGCCGCCGTGTTGCCGAGGGCCTTCGCCAGGTGGTCGAGCAGATACATCGACACCGAGGTGATCTCGAACCCGTGGGTGAGCGCGTTCGACAGCGTCTGCGAGCCCTTCCGGTCGGTGATCTCCGTCTCCGGCGGCACGCCGAGCCGCGCGATGATCGCCGTGACCAGCGACGGGTCGTTGGTGGGGAGCACCGAGACGGCGTCGCCGGGCTCGTATTCCAGACCCGCGTCGGCGACGTCGAGCACCAGGTGACGAACCTCCTTCTCGCTCTCCGGGGCGGTGAGGAGGGTGTTCTCGATGACCCGCGCCTCGTAGGGATTGCGGCGAGACCAGCGGACCTTCTTGGCCCGGCCCGCGGGCCGCTCGGATTCGGTCGTCATGGTCGTAATCTACCCCGCGGTACGCGCGGTACCCGTCAGGCTCGGGCGGTCACGAGTGGTCGCGCAGATCATCGATCAGCTGCTCCCATCCGGCCCACGTCGACTCGGTGATCGGGCCGGTCACCGAGGCGAGGAAACAGCACCGGCCGTGGCGGTCGTACAGTTCGACGGCGCTCGTGCGTCCGCGCGAGCCGTCGGCGCGGGTGAGCCAGCAGTGCTCGATGTCATTGAAGTCGATCATGGTGCTGGTGCCGCCGGACGCCATGACCATGACGCCCGCGTGTTCGCGGACCCCGTCGAGGCGGTCGTGATGGATCGCGAGGATTCCGGGTGCGACGGCGCAGGTGGTGATCGGCATGGACAGCCGGGCGGCGTGCGTGAGCGCGGCGACGACCTGCGACGACGCGACGCGCATCGCGCCGGCCTGGGTTCCGCTCGCCAACGCTGCACCGCGCCGGCATCCGCGGTCGGTGAGCACATCGTCGAGCATCGCGAGCTGGTCGCCGGAGTCACCCGGTGTGCTCGGTCCTTCGCCGAGGTGGACTCCGGCCAGTCCGCCCCCGCCGACCGACGGCCCCACCAGGGACAGCGACTCGAAGACGAGCCGGTCGGAGCCGCGCGTCAGATAGACGGCGTGCGCGATGGTGCCGTCCCGGTCGAAGAAGCGCAGCGTCGGGGGAGTGCGGTCGACCGGTTCGGTGATCACCATCGGCCCCAGCGCGGCGGGCCGCACGCGCAGGGCGATCGTCCTGGCCGGTGCGAGGAGGGGACCGCCCGCGCCGATGGGTGCGGCATGCGCGCCGGTGGCGCTGGTCAGCACCGGGCCGGCGGCCGTCACACCGACCACCTCATCCAGCAGGGGCAGCGCACTCAGGACGATGTCGACCGGACCGTCGAGGAGAGTGCTCGCCGATCCCGGCGCGTCGAGCACCTGCTCCAGGTCGGTGCCGCGGCCCCGCGCGCGTGGACACCTCCGGCACGGGCAGTCGTCCGGGCGTGACCGATCCTCCGGCTGCTGTCCATTCATCAGTACACGTCCCTGCAGTACCGCTTGTCCTTCTTCAACTCACCGACGTACAGGCCGGCCTTCTCGGCATCGATGCCGCCGTGCCGGGCGACGATCTCGGTCAGCGCGACGTCGACGTCGTGCGCCATCCGGCTCGCATCACCGCACACGTAGAGGTAGGCGCCGCGCTCGAGCCATCGGTAGAGTTCCTCGCCCCGCTCGCGCATGCGGTCCTGGACGTACACCTTGTGCGCTTGGTCGCGGGAGAAGGCCAGATCCAAGCGGGTGAGCCCGCCGTCGGCGCGGAACTGCTCGAGCTCGGCCTCGTACAGGAAGTCCGCGTCGCGGTGCTGATCGCCGAAGAACAGCCAGTTCTCGCCGACGGCGCCGCGAGCCGCCCGCTCGTGCAGGAAGCTCCGGAAGGGGGCGATACCGGTGCCGGGCCCGACCATGATGACCGGGGCGGCGTCGTCCTCGGGCAGCCGGAACGCCTTGTTCGGGGTGATGTAGACGTGCACCTGCTCGCCGGTCGCGCGGCGGTCGGCCAGGAAGGTCGAACAGATGCCGCCTCGCTCCCGATTCTCCGAGGTGTAGCGGACGGTCGCCATGGTGAGGTGCACGGTGCCGGGGTGGGCGGCCGGCGACGACGAGATCGAGTACACGCGCGGCGCCAACGGGCGCAGCTCGCCGATCAGTTCCTCCGGCGTCAGCGTGAGCGACGGATCCACGTTGAGGACGTCGAGCACGTCCCGGCCCCACAGCCAGGCGTCGAGTGCGTCGGTGTCGCCGGTGACCGACAGGTGCGTCAGTTCGTCGTCGCCGGTGCGCGAGGCGACGTAGTCGACGAGATACTTCGACGGGGTGGAGATCTCGTAGTGGTGGGTGAGCGCATCGCGCAGGGTCCGCTGCGTCTTGCGGTCGGTGATCACCTCGTCGCCGGTCGCGCCGATCCGGGACAGCAGCGCGGCGACCAGCGTCTCGTCGTTCACCGGCACCACGCTGAGTCCGTCGCCCGCCTGGTACTCGATCCCGCTGTCGCCCAACGAGATCACCACGTGCCGCACCTCCTTGCCGGAGGTGGGGCCCGAGAGGATCGAGTTCGCGAGAATCGTCGCGGGGTACGGCCTCTTGCGGCCCCACGCGACCTCTCCCGGGTCCTTCGACGACGGCGACGGAGACGGCGCCGTCGTGCTGAGCGCGGTCGCCGGAGCGTCGGCGAGCGCTTGCAGCGCACCGGGGAGCCACGCGTCGGCCGGGCGCTGGAAGTCGACGTCGCACTCGACCCGGTCGACGAGACGCTGGGCCCCGAGTTCGGCGAGCCGGCCGTCGAGGTTCTTCGCGGCCTGACAGAAACCGTCGTAGATCGAGTCGCCGAGCCCGCACACGGCGTAGCGCAGACCCTCCAGGCGCGGTGCGCCGGCCTCGGCGAGCGCGCCCCAGAGATCCTCGGCGGCGTCGGGCATGTCGCCCTCGCCGTACGTGGACACGACCGCCAGCAGTTTGCCGGACGCGGCGATGTCCGCCGCGGTCAGGTCGCCCATGTCGGCGACGCGCACCCGGAAGCCGAGGCTCGCGGCCGCCTCGCCGGCCTGCTCGGCGATCATCTCGGCGTTGCCGGTCTGGGTGCCGTAGGCGATCAGCAGCGGGCCCGGACCACCGGCCGGCGCGAGCGTGCTGGTCGCCGTTCCCGCGAGGGCCGCGTCGGCCACACCGGTCGGCATCGCCATGCGCGTGTGCAGACCGGACATGAACCCGGCGAACCAGGCCTTCTGCTCACCGGTGAACGGGATGTCGGACGGAATGTAGGGGAGTTCCATGGGGACCGCCTTCTACCTCGGGGCGGCGACAGCCGCGGGGTCGGTGGACGAGGCCGGCGCGGGAGGGCGCATGGCCTCGGCGATGTCGGGTACGGCGCGGGTGGCGAACAGTTCGGCGAAGCTCGTGAGTTCGCCGAGCACTTCCCGGTTCCGCGCGTCCTGCAACAGGAGCCAGCCGTAGGTCGCCGGCGCGTCCATCGACCGGACGTTGCGCAGCGCGAGCGCCTGCTTGTAGTCGGTGACCCGTTTGGCGCCGATGAGCGCCGCGAGATGCTCGGCCGGGTACTCGGCCAGGATGTCCCGCGCGTACCGGGCCACCCGGCCGAGCAGATCGAAGTCCTCGGTCAGGACCAGATTGCGGGCCGCATGTGCGACGGTCTTGTCGTTCGCCGTCAGGCGGGTGCCGTGCCGCGACTTGCGCAGGCGCCGCGCGGCCACCTCCCGGGCGAGCTCGAACACGGTGAAGGCGGCGAGGAGAGCGTAGGTGGCCTCGTCGTCGGTGTGCCCGAACGCGGGCACGGCGCCGTCGATCACCGGGACCCCGGTCCGGGCGCCGCGCTTGAGTGCGCAGACCTGGTCGACGGCGATGGCGCCGGACAGTTCGTCGAGCAGCTCGCGACGATCCAGCGTCGCCATGATCGTCGCCGAATCCTGGTGCACGACGAGCGCTCTCGGCATCGCGTAGGTGATGTAGTGCCGTTCGGTCTCCCAGTTCTGGAGGAGGCGTGTCGCGAGCCGCGAGCCGGTCGCGTCGGCGTGCCACTGCACGAGCTGGAACACCGCGGCGTGGTGCAGCGCCGCGAACGGGTCGTCGACACCGGTGATCGAGCCGAGGATGACCGAGTCGGCGCTGACATACTCGTCCACGCGGCACGCGGGGTCGTACTGGTAGAGGAAGCCGCCGCTCATCCCGTTGGCCAGGCCCTTGCCGTAGCCGCCGAGATTGAGCACGGCCCCGCCGGTCATGTACTCGCAGCCGTACTCGCCGAGCCCCTCGACCACGGCGGTCGCTCCGGAGTTCCGCACGGCGAAGCGGTCGCCGGCCTCACCTTCGACGAACAGCCGCCCGCCGGTCGCGCCGAAGAGCGCGAAGTTGCCCACCAGCACGTTTCCGCCGGCCGACGTCGAACCGCCGCCGGGTGACGAGATCACCACGGTGCCGCCGGACATCGACTTGCCGACGCCGTCGTTGCAGGTGCCGCTGTGCGTCATGCGCAGGCCGTCGTTGCAGAAGGCGGCGTACGACTGTCCCGCCGAACCCGTCGTCGGGATCGTCACCGCGTCGGGTGCGAGGTAGCGCCGCCCGCGCTCGTCGTGCAGCACGGCGGTCAGGGCGTCGGCCCGTTCGGCGTCGAGTTCCCAGTTGAGGAGGCGTTCGAGGTCGATCGCCAGCCGGCCGCCGACGCTCTTGTCGCGGTTGCCCAGGTGTACGGGCTCGGTGACGACGGTGCCGGAATTCCGCTCGACGAGGGCGCGGCGGACCTGCTCGAGGAGCGCGTCGTCGACGCGGAAGTCGGCCTCGTAGTAGATCGGCTCGTCGATCACCGACTCGGGAACGACGGCGAGCAGCTTGTCCGGGCGAATGGTGCCGACCATCGCGGGATGGTCGATCACGCTGAGCAGGTCGGCTCGGCCGCGGGCCTGACGGAGGCTGCGCAGCCCAAGGCCCGCGAGGATCTCGCGGACATCGGCGGCCACGTTCAGCAGGTACTGCGCCATCGCGCGCGGATCGCCCTCGAAGAGTTCGGGATTGGTGGTGAGGCCGGCCGGGCACTTGATGTTGCAGTTCTTGGCCATCACGCAGCCGATCGACATGAGCGCGGCGGTGCCGAACTCGAAGCTGTCGGCGCCGAGCAGAGCCGAGACGACGACATCGCGGCCCGTCTGGTGCGCCCCCGACGCGCGCAGGATCACCTTCTTCCGCAATCCGTTGGCGCACAACGCCTGATGCACCTCGGCGAGGCCGATCTCGGCGGCCCGGCCGGCGTATCGCAGGCTGGTGACCGCGGCGGCACCGGTGCCACCGGTGTTGCCCGCCACGTTGATGACGTCGGCGCCGGCCTTCGCCACGCCGACGGCGATCGTGCCGATGCCCTCCGATGAGACCAGCTTCACGATCACGCGCACGCGGGCGGCCTTGCAGTCGTGGATCAGCTGGGCCAGGTCCTCGATCGAGTAGGTGTCGTGGTGCGGGGGCGGCGAGATCAGCTCGACACCCGGGGTGCCGCCGCGGGCCGCGGCGATCTCCACCGTCACCTTGGCCGCCGGCAGCTGACCGCCCTCGCCGGGCTTGGCGCCCTGGCCGATCTTGATCTCCAGTTCCCGCAGGTTCGGATCGGCCAGGTAGCCCGCCCAGATGCCGAACCGGCCGGAGGCGAACTGTTTGATCGCCGAGGCCCGCAGGGTGCCGTAGCGGGAGATGTGCTCGCCGCCCTCCCCGCTGTTGCTGAGGGCGCCGACCATGTTGGTGCCGTGGGCGACGGCCTCGTGCGCCGCCGCGACCAGGGCGCCGTGGCTCATCGCGCCGGACGCGAACGCCGGGGTGATCTCGTGTGCGGGCATCACCAGCTCGAGCGGTACCGCGTCCCCGGCGGGCGCGATCGCGAGCACGTCGCGGACCGTCGACGGCCGCTCGGCACGCGCCGCGGCGATGTCGGCGGCGAACATGCGGTAGGCGTCGGTGATCGCGAATCCGTCGATCTGCTCGTCGGTGAGCCGGTCGTAGCCGCTGCCGTCGTAGACCTTCGCGGTCAGCCCGAACGCGCTGTTCAGTTCGGCGAGGGTCAGCGTCCGCAGAGCGTCCGGGGCGCCGGCGCCCACCGCGTCGGGCGAATCGCGCTCGGCACCGTCGTAGGTGAGCCCGGCGGCGTTCATCTCCTCCCAGCGGCGGACGGCCGTCGCCCCGAACGAGTGACCGGCGCCGTCGGCGCGCTCCTTGAAGAGGCCGAGCAGCGGCAGGTCGCGGTCGCCGGTGAGCTCGCCGGTCATCGCCGCGGTGTGGGCGGCCACGAGGGCGTCCGCGATCGGGGCCAGGCCGACACCACCGGCGGGCGAGGTCATGGTGCCGAACCACCGGTGCAGGTCGGGGTCGTCGGTGTCGAGGAAGTTGGGTTCGAAGAACTCGCCGCCGATGTAGCTCTCGACGGTGCACAGGCCGACCCGGCCCATGGTCTTGCCGAGCGACTTCTCGGCCGCCTTGCGCCACCGATCGAACGCGGCGCCGGCGCCGTCGGGCCCGAACATGTCGACGGCTCGCCGCAGCACGGTGTGCGGATGCACGGCCGACGCGCCGAAACCGAGCAGCAGCGCCAGGTGATGGCTCGATTCGACCTGGCCGGAGTCGACGACGATGCTCACCCGCAACCGCAGGCCCGCGGCGATCAGGCGCTGGTTCACGGCCGACACGGCGAACACCATGGGGAGGGCCATCGCGTCCGGCCCGATACGCCGGTCGGTGAGCACCGCGATGCCGCCGGCGGCGCCGGCGAAGGCGACCACGTCGTCGCACAGCGTCTCGATGGCGGCGGAGAGCGCCGCCGCGCCGCCGGCCTCGCCCGGCACCGGCGACGTCGCATCGAATTCGGCGACCGGGACCCGGCGCTGGGTCGTCAGGACGTCGAGCTGGTCGCCGGAGATCACCGGCGAGGTGAGCACGATCTGGCACGACGTCGCGGACTCGTCGCCGCGCGCGCGGGCCGAGGCGAAGACCTGCGGGCGGGCACCGAGCGCGACGCGCATGGTCATGGCGTCGGCTTCCCGAATACTGTCCAGCGGCGGGTTTGTCACCTGCGCGAACCGCTGGCTGAAGAACCGCGCGACGCTCGGCTCCCGATCGGTCAGCGCGTTGATCGCGAGTCCGAAGCCCATCGCCGAGATCAGTTCCCCGCCGGTCTCGATCATCGGATCGAGGAAGAAGCGGAAACTCTCCTGGTCCAGGTAGTACGCGCGGTAGCGCTGGTGATCGGTGAGCGTCGTGGCCGGCGGGGTCTGCCGGGGCCCGTCGACTCCGGTCAGTTCGGCGAGATCGACCTTGGCGGCGGCGAGCAACGCGGGGTAGTCGGCCGCGGCGGCGAGCTTCTCGTACACCTCGTCGGTGGTGTACGTGCGCTGTTCGCGGTGGTCGTAGTAGATCATTCCGCCCGCGCGGACGCGGCCGCGGGAGAGGACCGTCGACGGTTCGATGTCGATCTGTCCCGCCTCGGAGAAGACGCAGAGGTAGTCGGCGGTCTCGACCGAGCGGAGCGGGCGCAGGCCGAGCCGGTCCAGGCGGGCGCCGATCACGGTGCCGTCGCCGAACACGACGGCCGCGGGACCGTCGTTCTTCTCTTCGTAGAGCGAGAAGTACTCGAACATCGCGCGGACGCGCGGGGAGAGGGTGAGGTCGTTCTCCCAGGCCGGCGGCATCATCGAGACGATCGCGGTCACCAGGTCGAGGCCGTCCTCGATGACGCGTGTCGCGACGGTCTGGTCCAGCCGTGAACTGTCGGACTGACCGGGCGGCCGGACGACGGTGCGCCGCGCGGCGGCGGCCGCGGTGGTCTGGGCGATCCGGTTCTTCTTGTCGGTGTTCAGCTCGCCGTTGTGGGCCAGGTAGCGGAACGGTTGCGCGATCGTCGGATGCGGATCGGTGTTGGTGGAGAAGCGCGTGTGGAAGTACAGGGTGTGCACGGCGTGGTCGGGGTCGGCGAGATCGACGAAATAGTCGATCACCTCGTGCGACGAGAGCCGGCCCTTGAGGACCTGGGTGCGGGCTGACAGGGAGAGCGGGTACAGGCCGGTCAGCGCCGGGTCGGCGTAGCCGATCGCCTCGATGTGCAGCAGCGCTTCCTGGACCAGCAGGTCCAGGCCGGCCGGGCTCGGGCACGGATCCGGGGCCGCGAACACCCACTGGCGGATGGGCAGCTGGGCCGCGGGTCCGGCCGGCGGCAGCGCCGAATCATCCACCGGCACCTCGCGGTCGGCGAGGACGGTGAAGCCGCGATCGGTCATCGTGGAGGTGATCAGGCGCGCGGCCTGCGAGGCCGCGGCGTCGTCGCCGGGGAGAAAGAAGTTGCCGACGCAGAAACGGCCGAGCCGCAAGTCGCGCTGACCGGTGATCTTCCGGAAGAAGGCCTGCGAGAGGTCCATCGAGACGCCGCCGCCGTCGCCCACGCCCTCGGCGTTGATGCCGCCGCGGTGCGGCACCGAACAGAGGGCCTCGGCGGCCATGGTGATCACGTCGTGGCTCTGCACGCCGTCCTTGCGGGTGATGAAGCCGACGCCGCAACTGCTCTTCTCGCCCGCCGGATCCCACAGGGTCGCGGCAGCAGTGGATTCGGGTCGCAATGGACTCACCTCGCAGACAGGGATACCCGGGATACGGGCATGGGGCCGGTGGGCGCTGCGACGGTGAAGCGACACACGTGTGAACTGAACTTAGCTTAGGCAACACTAAGTAGAAATGAAATATCCGTCACACTCCGGTCGTCCCGGCGCCGCGCGGCGAGCCGCTCGATTTCGCCCGGCCCGACGGCCTGTGGAATAATCGATCGGTCAGTCCGGTTCCGGTTCACATCGGGGTCTTCGCACCGATGACCCGGCGACCACAGAGATTAAGGACCCAGCGCATGAAGCAGCAGATTCATCCCGAGTACGTGGCGACGACCGTCGTCTGCGGTTGCGGTAACACCTTCGAGACCCGGAGCACCGAGAAGGACGGACGGATCAACGTCGAAGTCTGCTCGCAGTGCCACCCGTTCTACACCGGTAAGCAGAAGATTCTCGACACCGGCGGCCGCGTGGCCCGCTTCGAGAAGCGGTACGGCAAGCGCCAGAAGTAGCTCGCAGACGACGCCCGGCTCACGATCGTTCCGATCGCAGGCCGGGCGTCGTTCGCATCTACTTCCATTTCGACAGGCTCAATGAGCGGCATCACAACGACTCAATGAGCGGCATCACAACGATTGAGAGCAACACCAGTGAGCAGGCAGGCAACCGCGATCGACGACGTCCTCGCCGAGCACGCCGGTCTCGAGCAGCAGCTGTCCGATCCGGCGCTGCACGACGATCCGGCCAACGCCCGCCGCGTGGGCAAGCGCTTCGCCGAACTCGCGCCGGTGATGGCCACGTACACCAAGCTGACCGCGGCCCGCGACGACCTCGAAGCCGCGCGTGAACTGGCCGAGGCCGACCCGGCGTTCGCCGAGGAGGTCCCCGGGCTGGAGGAGACCGTCGCCGAACTCGACGCCGCTCTGACCGACCTGCTGGCCCCGCGCGACCCGCACGACGGCGACGACGTGGTGCTGGAGGTCAAGTCGGGTGCCGGCGGCGAGGAATCGGCGCTGTTCGCCGCCGACCTGGTCCGCATGTACCTCAAGTACTGCGAGAAGCGCGGCTGGAAGACCACCGTCCTCGGCGTCACCGAGTCCGACCTCGGCGGCTACAAGGATGTGACCCTCTCCATCAAGGCGCGCGAGGCGAGCCGGGACGGGGTCTGGTCGCGCCTGAAGTTCGAGGGCGGTGTGCACCGAGTGCAGCGCGTGCCGGTCACCGAATCGCAGGGGCGTATCCACACCTCCGCGGCCGGTGTGCTGATCTATCCCGAACCCGACGAGGTGGCCGAGGTCGCCATCGACGAGAACGACCTGCGCGTGGACGTCTACCGCAGCTCCGGCAAGGGCGGCCAGGGCGTCAACACCACCGACTCGGCGGTCCGCCTCACCCACCTGCCGACCGGCATCGTCGTGACCTGCCAGAACGAGCGTTCCCAGCTGCAGAACAAGGCCCGCGCCATGCAGGTGCTGGCCGCCCGGCTGCAAGCCGCCGCCGAGGAGGAGGCCGCGGCCGAGGCCGCCGCCGGCCGCGCCGCGCAGATCCGCACCGTCGACCGCTCCGAACGCATCCGGACCTACAACTTCCCGGAGAATCGCATTACCGATCACCGCATCGGCTACAAGGCCAACAACCTCGACGCGGTCCTGGCCGGCGACATGGACGCGTTGCTCGGCGCCCTGGTCGAGGCCGACAAGCAGGCCCGCCTGGAGCAGTGAACGGCTCCGTGATCTCCGCCTCGGCGCTGCGCGCGGCCGGGACGGCCACCCTCGCGCGGGCCGGTATCGACTGTGCCGCGGTCGACGCCGCCTGGCTGCTGGCCCACGTGCTCGGCACGCAGCCCGGGCGGCTGCTGCTGATCGACGACGTCGACGCCGCCCGGCGCGCCGAGTACGAGGCCCTGATCGCGCGCCGCGCCGAGCGCATCCCGCTGCAACATCTGACGGCGACCGCGCACTTCGCCGGCGTCGAACTCGCCGTCGGGCCCGGGGTGTTCATCCCGCGCCCGGAGACCGAACTGCTGGTCGAGTGGGCCGCCGGGATCTGCGCACGCGAGCACTTCGGGGCCCAGACGATCCGCATCGCCGACCTCTGTTCGGGGAGCGGGGCGCTGGCGCTGGCGATCGCCACCGCGGTGCCGCGGGCGCGGGTGATCGCCGTCGAACGGTCGCCGGAGGCGCTGGCGTATCTGCGGCGCAACGTGGCCGCGCAGCCCGGCGGCGTGTCCGAGCGGGTGCGTGTCGTCGCCGGCGATGTCACCGATCCCGGGGTCTGGGAACTGATCGGGCCTTGCGAGGTGATCGTCAGCAATCCGCCCTATGTCCCCGCATCGTCGCTGGTGTCGCCGGAGGTCGGTCACGACCCGGCCGAGGCCGTCTTCTCGGGGGAGAGCGGCATGGACGTGATCACCGCGATGGTTCCGCTGATCGCGGGGTCCCTGGTGCCCGGCGGCACGGTCGCCATCGAGCACGACGACACCACCGGCGGGCGTACCCGGGACGTCTTCGGGGCCGATGGCGCCTTCACCGAGGTCGTCGGCCACGACGATCTGGCCGGCCGCCCCCGATACGTCACCGCGCGACGACGCCCGGTGACCGCCGTGCAAGGATGGAACGCGTGAGCGCCGTCTACGACTGCAGTGACCCGGACGAACGAGCAGCCGGATTGCACGCGGCGGTCGGCGCCGCGCGCGGCGGTCGCCTGGTGGTCCTGCCGACCGACACCCTCTACGGCATCGGCTGCGATGCGTTCGACGCCGAGGCGGTCGCCTCGCTCCTCGCCGCGAAAGGCCGCGGTCGTGACATGCCGGTGCCGGTCCTGGTCGGCTCCTGGCACACCGTCGACGGCCTGGTGCAGCGCGTCAGCCCGCAGGCCCGCGCGCTGGTCCAGTCGTTCTGGCCCGGGGGCCTGAGCATCGTCGTCGAGCAGGCGCCGTCGCTGGCGTGGGATCTGGGCGACGCCGACGGCACCGTGATGCTGCGCATGCCGTTGCACCCGGTCGCCATCGAGGTGCTCCGCGAGGTCGGACCGATGGCCGTGTCCAGCGCGAACGTGTCGGGCGGCACGCCGTCGTCGACCGTGGCGCAGGCCCGCGACCAGCTCGGCGACTCGGTGGCGGTGTACCTCGACGGCGGGCCCGCCGAGCACGCGGTCGCGTCGACCATCGTCGATCTGACCGGCGAGATCCCGCAGGTGCTGCGTGAGGGCGCGGTCTCGATCGACGAGATCGCCGACGTGCTCGACCTGCCCGTCGCCGACCTGCGCCCCGCGAAGGACGACGCGCGGTGACCGGAGCGAACCCGAACGACCCGCTGGCCGCCGCCGATCCGGCGATGGCCGCCCTGATCGACCGCGAACAGCAGCGGCGCCGCCGCGGGCTGCCACTGCTGGCCGCCGAATCGGTCGCCACCCCGGCGGTGCGCGCCGCCGTCGGCTCGGTGCTGGCCGACAAGTACGCCGAGGGTTACCCGGGGCGCCGCTACCACGCCGGCTGCGAGGTGGTCGACGAGGTGGAGGAGCTGGCGCTGGCGCGGGCCCGCGACCTGTTCGGCGCCGACTACGCCAACGTGCAACCGCTGTCCTGGGTGCTGGCGAACCTGGCCGTCCTGGCCGCGTTCGCCCAGCCCGGCGACCCGCTGCTGTCGCTCAGCCTGCGGCACGGCGGCCACCAGACGCACGGCTCGCGCGCCAACTCCTCGGGCCGCTGGTTCACCGTGGTGAACTACGGCGTCCGCGAGGACACCGAACAGATCGACTACGAGAAGATGCACGAGCTGGCGATGATCCACCGCCCGCGCATCCTGGTGGCCGGCGGCACGTCGTACGCGCGGACCTGGGACTACGCCCGGCTGCGGGCCATCGCCGACGAGGCCGGCTGCATCCTCTGGGTCGACGCCGCCCACCTGGCCGGACTGGTGGCCGGGGGAGTGCTCGAGTCTCCCGTGCCCTACGCCGACGTGGTGACGGTCGCGACCAACAAGGTGATCCGCGGACCGCGCGGCGGCCTGCTGCTGGCCCGCGAAGAACACGGCGGGGTCCTGGACCGCGCCGTGTTCCCGTTCCTGCAGGGCGCGCCGCCGATGCACGCCATCGGCGCCAAGGCCGTCACCTTCGCCGAGACCGCGACCCCCGGCTACCGGGACTACGCGTCGTCGGTCGCGGACTCCGCGCGCGCCCTGGCGAGCGAACTCGCCGACCGCGGACTGCGGCCCGTCGCCGGCGGCACCGACACCCACCTCGGCATCGTCGAGGTCACCGCGCTGGGCATCACCGGGCGCGAGGCCGCGGTCCGGCTCGCCGCCTCGGGCATCTACGTCGACAAGGCCGTCACCCCGTTCGATCCGGCGCCCGTCGCGCAGGGCTCGGCGATCCGCTTCGGCACGGCCGCGGCCGTCGCCGAGGGCCTGACCTCCGCGGATGCGCCGGCCGTCGCCGACCTGATGGTCGCCGCGATGCGCACCCCGGCCGACGATCACGCGCGACACGAGGCGCTGGCGCAGCAGGTCGCGGCGCTCGGTGCTCGGTAGCCTGGGCATCGTGACTGGACCCGGAAGCGGCGTGGGGCTGCTCGCGCTCGACGCTGTCGGGGGCGCCGGTGTACCGCTGCGCGAACTCGGTCTCGTCGCCCTCACCGCCACCGGGATCACCTACCTGCTCACCTCC
This sequence comes from Gordonia sp. PP30, assembly GCF_023100845.1. Lineage (NCBI taxonomy): Bacteria > Bacillati > Actinomycetota > Actinomycetes > Mycobacteriales > Gordoniaceae > Gordonia > Gordonia sp. PP30. The sequence continues at coordinate 1,544,202 of NZ_CP095864.1, forward strand.
CTGGTCCGCGTCTTCGCGGTGCGGGCCGGCGCGGTCGCCGTCCCGCGCGAACGCGACGTCCACGTGATCCCCACCCCGCGGCTCGGCGGCGTCGGCATGTACGCCGGGGTGGTCTGCGCGGTCACCCTGGCCTCACAGCTGCCCGCCCTGAACCGCGGCTTCGCCTACTCGCACGACATGATCGCGGTGGTCACCGCGGGCCTGGTGATCGTGCTGGTCGGCGTGATCGACGACCGGTGGGGGCTGGACGCGCTGACCAAGTTCGTCGGTCAGCTCACCGCGGCCGGAGTCCTGGTGGTGATGGGCGTCAGCTGGAATTCGCTGTACGTGCCGTTCGCCGGGATTCAGACGGTGGTGCTCGACCCGCTGCAAGCGGGACTGCTGACCGTCCTCATCACCGTCACCACCATCAACGCGATGAACTTCGTCGACGGGCTCGACGGCCTGGCCGCCGGGCTCGGCCTGATCGCGGCCAGCGCGATCCTGATCTTCTCGCTCGGCCTGCTGCACGATCAGGGCGGCGACGTCAGCTACTACCCGCCCGCGCTGATCACCGCCGCGCTCGCCGGGGCGTGCCTGGGCTTCCTGCCGCACAACTTCTCGCCGGCCCGGATCTTCATGGGCGACTCCGGGGCGATGCTCCTCGGACTGATGCTGGCCGCGGCGGCGACGAGTGCGTCCGGCCGCCCGGCGCGCAGCGCCTACGGCACCGCGGACCTGTTCACGCTGCTCTCGCCGCTGGTGCTGGTGGCCGCCGTGATGTTCATCCCGATACTCGACATGGTGATGGCGGTGATCCGCCGCACCCGCGCGGGCGTCGGCTTCTACACGCCCGACAAGATGCATCTGCACCACCGGCTGCTCGAACTCGGGCACTCGCAGCGGCGCGTCGCCCTGCTCATCTACCTGTGGGTCGGGGTGCTGGCGTTCTCGGTGGCCGCGTGCACGCTGTTCTCCCCGCTGACCGTGGCACCGTTCTTCGCCGCCGGTCTGCTGATCGCCCTGACGGCGACCTTCGCGCCCCGGATCCGGCGGCGCCGACTCGCCAGCCGCTAGGGGAGTGCCCTAGCCTGGTCGGCGTGCCCAGCAACAGCGATAGCCCCGAACCCGGACCGGACGAGCCCGGTGACGTGACCGTCACCGAGACCACGTACGACTCGCTCACTCCCCTCAAGAACGGTCTGCGCTACGGCCTGTTCGGGCTGCTCGCCCTCACCCTGATCGGCCTCGCGATCTGGTGGCCGGTCAGCGGCCTGCCCGGAGTGTGGGGCGTGCTGATCGGCGCGGGTGTCGGTGGCTCGTTCATCCTGCTCACGGTGCTCACCATCATGGGTACCACCAAACTGCCGCCGTCGACGACGATGATCGCGGTGATGGGCTCGTGGTTCCTCAAGATGGTCGTGGTGCTGGTGGTGATGGCGATGCTGTCGAACATGCACTTCTATTCCAAGGGCGCCCTGGTCAGCATGCTGATCGGTGCCATCGTCGCCGTGCTGGGTTCGGAGGTGTGGGGGGTGCTGCGCACCAACCAGCCCTATGTCGATCCGGACAACGCCGACGCCGGGAAGTGACGAGTCCCACTCCGGAGCCCGCGACCTGCTACTACGCCTGATAGTAGGGGTCCGATCCGGGCGCCGGGAGGCCGGTCACCAGGGCCGGATTACCTGCACGAAGTAACCACTTGATAAAGTTCTGAGCGCACGACAACCGTCTTCGCAACGCCGTGAGGCGCTGTAGATGGTTCGTGCCCGCACAGATTGCCGATCGGACCGACAGCCGGACTGACTGTCTGGTCCCGAACACGGGAGAGAACGCTGAGCGTCATCCTTGCCGCCGCCGAGTTCCACGCGCCGAGCCTGAACGACTTCTTCCCGAAGGCCGTGGCCTTCGCGGACACCCCGTTCGCTCTCGATCGTCTGATGATCATCCGGCTGGCGGTCGCCGGCCTGGTCGCGCTCTTCTTCGCGCTGGCCATGCGCGGCGCCAAGCTGGTGCCGAGCGGTATGCAGAACGTCGCCGAATCCATGCTCGACTTCGTCCGGATCAACATCGCCGAAGAGATCCTGGGCAAGGAGAACGGCCGCAAGTTCTTCACCCTCATCGCGACGATCTTCTTCGCGACGATCTTCCTCAACCTGACGTCGATCATCCCGTTCCTGAACATCTCGTCGAACGCCCGGATCGGTATGCCGCTGGTGATGGCCGCCGTCGCCTACGTCACCTACGTCGGCGTCGGTATCCGCAAGTACGGCTTCTTCGGCTTCATCAAGTCGTCCATCGTGCTGCCGGGTGTTCCGATGGCGATCCAGCCGCTGCTGATCCCGATCGAGTTCGTCTCCACCTTCATCCTCCGGCCGTTCACGCTGACCGTCCGTCTCATGGCCAACATGCTGTCCGGCCACATCATGCTGGTGCTGTTCTTCGCGGCCACCCAGTACTTCCTGCTGAGCGGCACCTGGCACATCGTGTTCGCGCCGTTCTCGCTGATCGTCGGCGTCGGCTTCACGTTCTTCGAGCTGCTGGTCATCGGCCTGCAGGCCTACATCTTCGCGCTGCTGACGGCCGTCTACATCGACCTGTCGCTGCACGCCGATCAGCACTGACGCCCGCCGTCAGCGCCCCAGACCGCCCGACCCACCACCACAGACTGACTCACTCGCCCGCCCGGGCGGGGAGCCACCCAAGAAAGAAAAGGGAATCGCAAGATGAGCTACATCGCCCAGACTCTCGCCGACACCAAGACCACCTTCGAGGGTTCCGGCTTCGGCGCCATCGGTTACGGCCTGGCCGCCATCGGCCCGGGCATCGGCGTGGGCATCGTCGCCGGCAAGGCCATCGAGGGCATCGCCCGTCAGCCCGAGCTGGCCGGCCAGATCCGCACCACCATGTTCCTCGGTATCGCACTCTCCGAGGCGCTGGCGCTGATCGGTATCGTCGTCGGCTTCATCTTCTGATCTGAGCTATCGACATGATCAACACCACTGGAGTCCTCTACCTCGCGGCCACGGCCGGCGAGGGCACTGAGGAGCAACCGAACCCGCTGCTTCCGCACTGGTACGACATCATCTGGTCGTTGGTCGCCTTCGCCGTCGTTCTGTTCGTCTTCTGGAAGTTCGTGGTACCGATGTACCAGAAGGTGCTCGACGAGCGTCGCGAGACCATCGAGGGCGGCATCGAGCGCGCCGAGGCCGCTCAGGCCGAGGCGAACGCGTCGCTGGTCGCCTACCGCGAACAGCTCGCGGGCGCTCGTGAAGAGGCGTCGGCGATCCGCGACGAGGCGCGCCAGCAGGGCACGCAGATCATCTCGGACATGAAGGCTCAGGCCACCGCCGAGAGCGACCGGATCATCGCCAACGGTGCCGCGCAGCTGCAGGCCCAGCGTCAGCAGGTCGTCGCCGAACTGCGCAACGACGTCGGTCGCCTGTCGGTCGACCTGGCCGAGAAGCTCGTCGCCACCGATCTGTCGGACGCCACCAAGCAGGCCGGCACGGTCGATCGCTTCCTCGCGGAGCTCGACGACGTCGCCGACCCGGCCGCGAAGTAAGAGTCTCGATGATGTCGGAGCAGGTGCAGGTCGGCGAACCCGGGTTCGCCGCACCTGTTGCCGTTCCGTCGCGAAACGCCACCCAAAAGGAATGTAGGTAGATGTACGCAGCATCAAGCCGTGAGGCCCTCGACGGGGCTCGGGTCGAGCTGGAAGCCGCCCTGCGCGGCGTCACGACCGACGACGCAGTCACCACCGGTGAACAGCTGCTGTCGGTCGCCGAGACCGTGTCCGACAACCGTGCGCTGCGTACCGCTCTGGCCGACTCGGTCACGCCGCCTGACACTCGCGCGGCGATCGCCCGCGAGGTTCTCTCCGGCAAGGTCACCGAGGTCACGCTGCAGACGGTGGCGTCGGCCGCCGCGCGCCACTGGTCCAGCGACGCCGACCTGGCGGACGCCCTGCTCGAGCTGGGACGCGAGTCTCTGCTGCAGGCCGCCAAGCGGGAGGGCCGCCTGGACACCGTCGAGGAGGAGCTGTTCCGTCTCGGCCGCGTCGTCAAGGAGAACACCGAGCTGGAGCAGGCCCTGTCCGACCGCACGCGGTCGCAGGCCGATCGGGCGCGGCTGCTGTCCGGGCTGATCGACGGCAAGGTCGACGACGTGACCAAGCGGCTCGCGGTCCAGGCCGTGACCACCTCCACCGAGGCGCCCGGCGATGTGATCGACGAGCTCTCCGGGCTCGCCGCCGCCGCGGGTGGCCGCAAGGTCGCTTACGTGACGTCCGCCGGTGAACTGTCGGCCGCCCAGCGCACCGCGCTGGCCGGCAAGCTGTCCGCCATCTTCGACGCGCCGGTCACCCTGCACGTCGAGATCGACCCCGAGCTTCTCGGCGGTGTCGTCGTCCGCGTGGGCGACGAGCGCATCGACGGAAGCATCGCCGGCAAGCTGGCGGCCCTGCGCCGCGGCATGCGGTGACCCCCACTAAGTACGATTCCCAGACCCTTTAGAAAGCCCAGGAAGAGCAGGCAGGAATATGGCCGAGTTGACCATCTCCTCCGATGAAATTCGGAGCGCGATCGCAAATTACACCGAGGAGGTGCGCGGGGAGGCCACTCGTGAAGAGATCGGCATCGTCACCGACACCGGCGACGGCATCGCTCACGTAAGCGGTCTCCCGGGCGCCATGGCGAATGAGCTGCTGGAGTTCCCCGGCGGAATTCGCGGCGTCGCCCTGAACCTCGACCTGGATGCCGTCGGCGCGGTCATCCTGGGCGACTACGAGAACATCGAGGAGGGCCAGGAGGTCAAGCGGACCGGCAACGTGCTGTCGGTGCCGGTCGGCGACGCCTTCCTGGGCCGCGTCATCAACCCGCTCGGTCAGCCGATCGACGGTCTCGGCACCATCGACGCCGAGACCGACCGCGTCCTGGAGCTGCAGGCCGCTTCGGTGCTGGAGCGCCAGCCGGTCGAGGAGTCCCTCGCCACCGGTATCACCGCCATCGACGCGATGACTGCCATCGGCCGCGGCCAGCGCCAGCTGGTGATCGGCGACCGCAAGACCGGTAAGACCGCGGTCTGCATCGACGCCATCCTGAACCAGAAGTCCAACTGGGAGACCGGCGACCCGACGCAGCAGGTCCGCTGCATCTACGTCGCGGTCGGCCAGAAGGGCTCGACCATCGCCGGCGTCAAGACCGCCCTCGAAGAGGCCGGTGCGATGGAGTACACCACCATCGTCGCCGCCCCGGCGTCCGACTCGGCCGGCTTCAAGTGGCTCGCCCCGTACACCGGCTCGGCCCTCGGCCAGCACTGGATGTACCAGGGCAAGCACGTCCTGATCGTGTTCGACGACCTGTCGAAGCAGGCCGAGGCCTACCGCGCGATCTCGCTGCTGCTGCGCCGTCCGCCGGGCCGCGAGGCGTACCCGGGCGACGTGTTCTACCTGCATTCGCGCCTGCTGGAGCGTTGCGCCAAGCTGTCCGACGAGCTCGGCGGCGGCAGCATGACCGGCCTGCCGATCATCGAGACCAAGGCCAACGACGTCTCGGCGTTCATCCCGACCAACGTCATCTCGATCACCGACGGCCAGGTGTTCCTGGAGTCGGACCTGTTCAACAAGGGCGTCCGCCCGGCGATCAACGTCGGTATCTCGGTCTCCCGCGTCGGTGGCGCCGCCCAGACCAAGGGTCTGAAGGACGTCTCCGGTTCGCTGCGTCTGGAGCTGGCGCAGTTCCGTGAGCTGGAGGCCTTCTCGGCCTTCGCCTCGGACCTGGATGCCGCCTCGAAGGCGCAGCTGGAGCGCGGTGCCCGCTGGGTGGAGCTGCTGAAGCAGGACCAGTACAGCCCGGTCTCGGTCGAGGATCAGATCATCTCGCTGTACCTCTGCGGTGAGGGCTTCATGGACTCGGTGCCCGTCGCCGACGTCCGCCGCTTCGAGAGCGAACTGCTCGCCGACCTGCACCACAGTGCCAAGGGCGTGTACGAGAACATCGCCGGCGGCGCCAAGAAGCTGGGCGACGAGGACAAGGCCGCGCTCGCGACCGCGACCAACAACTTCAAGACCGGCTTCATCGCCTCGGACGGCACCCGCGTCGTCGAGGCCGAGGCCGACGCGCTCTCGCCGGAGGCCGTCGAGCCCGAGACGCTGCGCGTGACGAAGAAGACCAAGTAGCCATGGCGTCCATTCGAGAGCTGCGTTCGCGGATCCGGTCGATCCAGTCGACCAAGAAGATCACCAAGGCGCAGGAGCTGATCGCGACCTCGCGGATCACCAAGGCCCAGGCTCGGGTGGCCGCTGCTCGTCCGTACTCGGACGAGATCACCAAGGTCGTGACGACTCTCGCGAGTCGTGCCAACCTGGAGAGCATTCCGCTGCTCACCGCCCGGCACGACCCCAAGCGGGCCGCGGTGCTGGTCGTGACCAGCGACAGCGGCCAGTGTGGTGGCTACAACTCGAACGTCCTCAAGGAGACCGAGGAGCTGCTGTCGCTGCTCCGCTCCGAGGGCAAGACGCCGGTGCTGTACGTGATGGGCCGCAAGGGCATCGGGTACTACACCTTCCGTGACCGCGAGATCGCCGGCAGCTGGTCGGGCTTCTCGCAGCAGCCGGTCTTCGCCGACGGCGCGCCCGCGGTGCGTCACCTGGTCGAGGCGTTCCTGGCCGGAACCGGCGAGTTCGTCGAACTCCCGGACGGCAGCGGCCAGATCGAGGGCGTCGACGAACTGCACATCGTGTACACGCGGTTCGTGTCCATGCTGTCGCAGCAGCCGGCCGTGCGCCGGATGGCGCCGATCGACGTCGACTTCGAGCTGGAGCGGCTGAGCCTCGGGGAAGACATGCTCGACGAGCGGCCGGGCAACGGTGTCCAGGCCGACATCGAGTTCGAGGGCGACGACCCCGACACGCTGCTCGACGCGCTGCTGCCGAAGTACGTGGCCGCGCGGATCTTCGCCGCGCTGCTCGATTCGGCGGCGTCGGAGAGCGCTGCGCGTCGTACCGCCATGAAGGCCGCGACCGACAACGCGACCGAGCTGGAGAAGAACCTGAGCCGGCAGGCCAACGCGGCCCGCCAGGCGCAGATCACCCAGGAAATCAGCGAGATCGTCGGCGGCGTCGAAGCGCTCGCGCACTGACAAGACATATCGAGGAAAGAGAAGAAACCATGACTGCAGCAGTCACCGACCCGACCGTGGCCGCTTCGGCGACCGCCGGTCGTGTCGCCCGGGTCATCGGCCCGGTCGTCGACGTCGAGTTCCCGCGCGGCGCCGTGCCCGACCTGTTCAACGCCCTCCACGCCGAGATCACCCTCCCGGCCGTGGCCAAGGTGCTGACCCTCGAGGTCGCCCAGCACCTCGGCGACAACGTGGTGCGCACCGTCTCCATGCAGCCCACCGACGGCCTGGTCCGCGGTGCCGCCGTCACCGACACCGGCAAGCCGATCTCGGTGCCGGTCGGCGACGTGGTCAAGGGCCACGTGTTCAACGCGCTGGGCGACTGCCTGGACGCGCCGGGCACCGGCCGCGACGGCGAGCAGTGGGGCATCCACCGCAAGCCCCCGGCCTTCGACCAGCTCGAGGGCAAGACCGAGATCCTGGAGACGGGCATCAAGGTCATCGACCTGCTGACCCCGTACGTCAAGGGCGGCAAGATCGGCCTGTTCGGTGGTGCCGGTGTCGGCAAGACCGTTCTCATCCAGGAGATGATCACCCGTATCGCGCGTGAGTTCTCCGGCACGTCGGTGTTCGCCGGCGTCGGTGAGCGCACCCGTGAGGGCACCGACCTCCACCTCGAGATGGAGGAGATGGGCGTCCTCCAGGACACCGCCCTCGTGTTCGGCCAGATGGATGAGCCGCCGGGGACGCGTATGCGCGTCGCCCTCTCGGCCCTGACCATGGCCGAGTACTTCCGCGACGTGCAGCACCAGGACGTGCTGCTGTTCATCGACAACATCTTCCGCTTCACCCAGGCCGGTTCCGAGGTCTCGACCCTGCTGGGTCGCATGCCCTCGGCGGTGGGTTACCAGCCGACGCTGGCCGACGAGATGGGTGAGCTGCAGGAGCGGATCACCTCGACCAAGGGCCGGTCGATCACCTCGCTGCAGGCGATCTACGTCCCCGCGGACGACTACACCGACCCGGCGCCGGCGACCACCTTCGCCCACCTGGATGCCACCACCGAGCTCTCGCGGCCGATCTCGCAGCTGGGTATCTACCCGGCCGTGGACCCGCTGACCTCGACCTCGCGCATCCTCGAGGCGTCGATCGTCGGCGACGAGCACTTCCGCGTCGCGAACGAGGTCAAGCGGATCCTGCAGAAGTACAAGGAACTGCAGGACATCATCGCCATCCTCGGTATGGACGAGCTCTCCGAAGAGGACAAGGTCACCGTCGCGCGGGCCCGTCGTCTGCAGAAGTTCCTGGGCCAGAACTTCCTGGTCGCCGAGAAGTTCACCGGCCAGAAGGGCTCCGTGGTGCCGCTCGCCGATACCATCGAGGCGTTCGACCGCGTCTGCAAGGGCGAGTTCGATCACCTGCCCGAGCAGGCCTTCAACAGCTGCGGTGGGCTCGACGACGTCGAGGCCGCTGCCGCCAAGATCGCCGGAAAGTAGTCACGGACCATGGCTGACAAGACCTTCCAGGTGGACGTGGTCTCGCCCGATCAGGTGCTGTACTCGGGGAGCGCGACGTTCCTGCGGGCACAGACGACGGACGGCGAGGTCGGAATCCTGGCCAGCCACGCGCCGATCTTCGCCGAGCTCGCGCCCGGCGGGGCCGTGGTGGTCACCGAGGCCGACGGCAGCAAGGTCGCGATCGCGGCGCAGGGTGGTTTCCTGTCCGTCACCGGCACCGAGGCCAAGGTGCTCGCCGAGTCGGCACAGCTCGCCCGCGAGGTGGACGTCGAGGCCGAGCGCGCGGTGCTGGAGTCGGCCGAGGAGGGCACCGAGGAGTATCTCGCCGCCCGGTCGCGTATTCGCGCGGTCGACGCGCTGAGCTGATCCCGGCGAGTCCGCAATGATGTACGCCACCAGCCGTCCCGGTCTCCGGGGCGGCTGGTGGCCGTTTTTCTCCCGTATCCGCTGTTCCGAGACGAGGTGACGCCCATGCCGTGGTGGTTCTGGTTGATCGTCGTCGTCGTGGTCGGCGGTGTGCTGCTGGCGGCCGGACTGGTCCATCGGGTTCAGGAGGTGCGCCGGGCGGGTACCCCGGTGCTGCTGCGCCGGCTGCCCGCCGCGCAGGATCAGGGCTGGCGGCACGGTTCGGTGCACTACACCGACGAGGCGCTCGTCTACTACCGGCTGACGGCCCTGCTGCCGGGACCGACCGAGACGCTGTCGCGGCGCGGGACCGAGCTGATCGGGCGCCGGGCGCCGGCGGGCACCGAACTCGAGATCATGGAGCCGTCGATGGCGGTCCTCGAACTGCGGGTGACCGAACGCGGGCGCGGGGTCACCGAATACGAGATCGGGATGGATCCGGTACTGGCGACGGCGTTCCTGTCGTGGCTGGAGGCGCGACCGCCGAGCCGGTCACGGCGACGTCGTTCGGCGCCGTAGCGCACCGCTCCGGGTCAGCGGGTGCGGCCCTCGCCCGGGACCCATTTCACGTCGGTCGTGCCTGCGCGCACGTTCGCGACCCGGGCCAGGATGAACAGCAGGTCGGACAGGCGGTTCAGGTACTTGGCCGGCAGCACCGAGGTGTGGTCGGGATTCTCGTGTACGGCGCTCCACGCCGCGCGCTCGGCGCGCCGGGTGATCACCCGGGCCTGATGCAGCAGCGCGGCCAGCGGAGTGCCACCGGGCAGGATGAACGAGTCCAGGGGAGTGAGCTCGGCACCGAAACGGTCGCACCAGCCCTCCAGGGCGTCGATGTACTCCTCCTCGATACGCAGCGGCGGGTACTTGGGATTCTCGACGACCGGGGTGGAGAGGTCGGCGCCGGCGTCGAACAGGTCGTTCTGCACGGTGGCCAGCACGGCCGCGATGTCGGCGGGGACGTCGCCGCCGAGGGTGAGGGCGAGACCGATCGCGGTGTTCGCCTCATCGCAGTCGGCGTAGGCGACCACGCGCGCATCGGTCTTGGACACCCGGGAGAAATCGGACAGTCCCGTGGTGCCGTCGTCGCCGGTCCGCGTGTAGATCTTCGTCAGGTGTACGGCCATGGGTGCCAACCTACGCCGCCGGTTAAGCTACTTCGGTGAGCGATCGCTATTTGGTGACGGGTGGGGCGCGGCTGTCGGGCGAGGTCGTCGTCGGGGGAGCGAAGAACAGCGTGCTGAAGCTGATGGCGGCGTCGTTGCTGGCGCACGGCCGCACCGTGCTGACCAACGTGCCGGAGATCGCCGACGTCCCGCTGATGGCCGACGTGCTGCGCGGTCTGGGCGCCGAGGCGCAGATCGAGGGCGACACCGTGGTGATCGACGCGCCGGAGGTGCCCGAGTTCCACGCCGACTTCGACGCGGTGAAGCAGTTCCGTGCGTCGGTGTGCGTCCTCGGTCCGCTGATGGCCCGCTGCAAGCGCGCCGTCGTCGCGCTGCCGGGCGGCGACGCGATCGGTTCGCGGCCGCTCGACATGCATCAGTCGGGGCTGCGGGCGCTCGGGGCGACCAGCGCCATCGAGCACGGGTGCGTCGTCGCGCAGGCCGATCACCTGCGGGGTGCGGCGATCTCGCTGGAGTTCCCGTCGGTCGGCGCCACCGAGAACATCCTGATGGCCGCCGTGCTGGCCGAGGGCGTCACCACCATCGACAACGCGGCGCGCGAGCCGGAGATCGTCGACCTGTGCGAGATGCTGATCCAGATGGGCGCGCGGATCGACGGCCTGGGCTCCTCGACGCTGACGGTGACCGGGGTGGCGCGGCTGAGCCCGACGCGGCACCACGTGGTCGGCGACCGGATCGTCGCCGGCACCTGGGGGATCGCGGCGGCGATGACGCGCGGCGATGTGACCGTGCGCGGGATCGACCCGCAGCATCTGGCGCTGGTGCTGACCAAACTCGAACACGCGGGCGCCGCGGTGGAACGCTACGACGACGGTTTCCGGGTGCGGCAGGATGCGCGGCCGCGCGCCGTGAACACCGCGACGCTGCCGTTCCCCGGCTTCCCGACGGATCTGCAGCCGATGGCGATCGGGCTGGCGACGATCTCCGAGGGCATGTCGTTGATCACCGAGAACGTCTTCGAGGCCCGTTTCCGCTTCGTCGAGGAGATGGTCCGCCTCGGTGCGGATGCGCGTACCGACGGGCATCACGCCGTCGTCCGCGGCATCGAGGAGCTGTCGAGTGCGCCGGTGTGGTCGAGCGACATCCGCGCCGGGGCCGGGCTGGTGCTGGCCGGGCTGGTGGCCGACGGCGTCACCGAGGTGCACGACATCGAGCACATCGATCGCGGCTACCCGCACTTCGAGCAGAACCTCCGCAGCCTCGGCGGCACCATCGAGCGCGTCACCGGGTAGCCGCCGGGCCACCTGGCCGGTCGGACAGGTGGGTGTCCTGACCCGAGGGGCCGACCCTGGCCACGACGGGTCAGGGACCCTTGTTGTGTCCTATGTCATCGCTGAGTCTGGATGTGTTCCACACAACCCGCTGCGATACAGGAGACATCCGCGATGGCAATCGAGCTGAACCAGATCTGGGACTTCCCGATCAAGGAGTTCCACCCCTTCCCCAAGGCCAAGCTGGGCGTCGGCGCACACGACATGATCGGCGTCGAGGCCAAGGACCTCGGCATGACGCGCGTGCTGCTGATGACCACCGGCCTGCGCGGCTCGGGGATCATCGACGAGCTCAAGGGCAAGATCGAATATCAGGGCGTCGACGTCGTCGTGTTCGACGAGGTCGAGTCCAACCCCAAGGACTACAACGTCATGGACGCCGCGGCGCGGTACCAGGAGGAGCGCTGCGACGGCATCATCTCCGTCGGCGGCGGGTCCAGCCACGACGCCGCCAAGGGCGCCCGCATGGTGATCGCGCACGACGGCCGCAACATCAACGAGTTCGAGGGCTTCTCCAAGGCCACCAACAAGGAGAACCCGAAGCACATCGCGGTCTCGACCACTGCGGGCACCGGCTCGGAGACGTCGTGGGCCTACGTCATCACCGACACCTCCGATATGGACCATCCGCACAAGTGGGTCGCCTTCGACGACACCTGCCTGGTGGATCTGGCGATCGACGACCCGCTGCTGTACTACTCGTGCCCTGAGCACTTCACCGCCTTCTGCGGTTTCGACGTGCTCGCGCACTGCTCCGAGCCGTACGTCTCGCGGCTGGACTTCGCGCCCTCGCTCGGTAACGCCAAGTACGCGATCGAGCTGATCCGCGACCACCTGCGCACCGCCGTCTTCGAGCCGCACAACCTCGAAGCCCGCACCGGCATGATGCACGCCCAGTACATCGCGGCGCAGGCGTTCAACTCCGGCGGCCTCGGCCTGGTGCACTCGCTGTCGCACGCGTTCAGCGCGTTCTACGACAGCCACCACGGGCTCAACAACGCGATCGCGCTGCCCCGCGTGTGGGAGTACAACCTGCCCGCCCGTTACGAGCGCTTCGCCGACATCGCCCGGCTGCTCGGCGTGGACACCCGCAACATGACCACGGTGCAGGCCGCGGACGCCGCCGTCGAGGAAGCCATCCGCATCTCCAAGGACGTCGGCATCCCGGACAACTTCGGTCAGCTGACGGTCAACAGCTACGAGAAGAACCGGATGAACACCGGCAAGTACCACGGTCGCGGCGAGGGGGTCGACACGTCCGAGAACCAGATCCGGGCGATCTCCGAGCACATGATGGACGACTGGTGCACCCCGGGCAACCCGCGCACCTGCACCGTCGAGTCGATGATCCCGATGGTCCGGCACGCGATGGTCGACAGCTACTGAGTCCGCGCCGGGACCTCCGCTGCGCGGGGCGGATCTGCCGACCCGGCAGGTCCGCCCCGTTCTCACCGACCCGGACTCCGCCTCCCCGCCACCGCGACATCGACGTCAAGGACCCTCATGAACCACCAGACCACCGCCACCGCCACTCCCGCCGACGACCGTCACTTCGCCTCGACCGGTGAACTCACCGAGGCACTGGCCGGGCAGGGCTATCTGATCGCCGACGATCTCGCGGTGGTCTTGCATCTGGCGACCCTCCTCGACCGCCCGCTGCTGCTGGAAGGGCCGGCCGGTGTCGGCAAGACCGAACTGGCGAAGGCACTCGCGGCCGCCTCGGGGCGCGAACTGATCCGCTTGCAGTGCTACGAGGGGCTCGACGACGCCCGCGCGCTGTACGAGTGGGACTACGCCCGGCAGCTGCTGCACGTGCAGATGCTGCGGGACCGCATCAGCGACGAGCTCGCCGCCTACGACACGCTCGCCGACGCCTCCGCGGCGCTCGCGCGGACCGAGGTCGGCGTGTACAGCGAGGAATTCCTGGTGCCCCGGCCGCTGCTGGCCGCGATCATGTCGCCCGAGCCGACCGTGCTGCTGGTCGACGAGATCGATCGCACCGACGAGGCGATGGAGGCGGTGATGCTCGAGGTACTGGCCGAGCGTCAGGTGACTGTGCCCGAGCTGGGCACCTTCACCGCGCGATCGTCGCCGTGGGTGATCCTGACCTCCAACGACACCCGGGAACTGTCGCCCGCGCTGAAGCGCCGCTGCCTGCACTTCCAGGTGGCCTACCCGGACGCCGAGCGCGAGCGCGCGATCGTGGCGGTCCGCGCTCCCGACGTCGAGCCGACGGTGATCGGCGAGGTGGTGGACCTGGCGCGGCGGCTCCGGGAACTGCCGCTGCGCAAGAGCCCGTCGATCGCGGAGGTGATCGACGCCGCTCGCGCCGCCGCCCGGTTGTCGGAGGCCGGCGCTCCGCGAACCGGCGAGCCGATCGGCGGACAGGACCCGGCCCTGATGAGTCTGCTGGTCAAATTCGGGACCGACCTCGACCATGTCCGCCGGGCGTTCGCCGGGGCGGACGCCGCTGCCGGTGCCCCGGTCGCCGTCGACGGCAGCAGCCCTGGCGGCACGGTCACCGAGCGCGCCTTCGGCGCCGGACGGGCCCGCAGTGCGGCCCGCCGCTGAGCCCTCCGCGGCTGGGCAGGCCGCGCCGCAGCGGCTCCTCGGCGAGGTGGCCGTCGGTTTCGGGCGCGTCCTCCGGGCGCTGTCGGTCGCGGCGTCACCCGCCGAGGTGATCGAGATCCGGCGGGTGCTCGACGTGGTCGGCGCCGCCGATCCCGACGTGCTGCGCACCGCGCTGCGCGCGGTGACCGTGAAGTACGAGTACGAGCGGGAGCCCTTCGAGGAGGCGTTCGCCCTCTACTTCCTCGGTGAGCGGCCGGCCGGCGACGACGGCGAGCTGCCGCGGGTGCGCGGCCTGCTGTCCGGCCTGCCCGACGACGTCGTCTGGGCCGAGGACTTCGAGGGCGCGGGCCGGATGATCGGGGCCGACGAGCACACCGTCGAGATCGGTGACCTGATGATCGACGACCCGGATGCCCGCGAGCGGCACGCGGAGAGCGCGCACCGCGAGGAGAACGACTTCTCCGTCTCGGGCGGCGCCGAGGAACTGGAGGTGAGCACCGATTCGTCGAGCGTGTCCGGTGGGGTGACCTACACCGTGGAGGTCGATCACGCCGACGCCTCGCAGGTGGGGGAGTTGACTGCCGCCGCCACCCGGGTCGAGGGCACCACCCTGGCGCTGGCCGATGCCGCGGCACTGCTACGGGCCCTGGACCAGGCGGACGGCCGGCAGGCCTACGGCGTGGACGGGGCCGCCGGACTCGACGACGAGGCCGTCGCCGAACTGGAGGAGGCCCTGAATCGCTTCGTCGAGGCGCTCACCGAACGACTGGCCGCCACCGCGATCGTCGTCGACGACGACGAGGAGGGCACGGCCGGGCGGGCGCATCGCGATCAAGCCGACCTGGACCGCGCCTGTCACCGGTTGATCCAGCGGATGCGCGGGGCACCGCGGCGGATCAGCCGCCTGGCCGACAGCGGACGACTCGACTTCCGCCGGACCATGCGGGGTGCGGTCGCCACCGACGGGGTGCCGCTGGCGCTGTGGCGGCGGACGGCGACGCCCGGACCGGTCAAGCTCCTGGTGCTGATCGACGTCTCCCTCTCGGTCCGGCCGGTCACCGGATTCATCCTCCGGCTCGCGCAGACCCTGCACGACTTCGGGGACCGCTGCGAGGTGATCGCCTTCGTCGACCGTCCGGTACTGGTGACGCCGGCGCTGCGCACCGCCTCCCCGGACGGCGCATTGGCCGCGGTGCTGGCCGCCGACGGCCTCGATCTGTCGGCGACCAGCGACTACGGCCGGATGTGGCACGAACTGCTCGACGAGCACGGTGACCTGATCACCCCGCGCACCAGCGTTCTCGTCGTCGGCGACGCCCGGCACAACGCGTTCGATCCGCGCACCGATCTGTTCGCGGAGGTCGCGCGGCGGGCCTACCGGGTAGCCTGGCTCACACCGGAGCCGGAGCGCTACTGGAGCCAGACCGGATGCGCCCTGGACGCCTACGCACAAGAGTGTTCCGGGGTGATCAGCGCGCGGGACGGGGCCGAGATCCTCGAACGCTGCGACGATCTGGGCGCGGCACTGCGGTGAGTGCGGCCGGCGGGCGGTTCGGGCAAACATAGGCGGAAGGCGGAAGCACATGAGTGCGGCAGCGGGCCACGGCCTGAACCGGGTGGTGAAGTTCCACACCCCGGAGATCCTGTTCGGCCCCGGGGCCCTCGCGGAGGCCGCGAACGCCGTCGCCGCCCTCGGGGTGGCGCGGCCCCTCGTCGTCTCCGATGCGAATCTGGCGGAGACGCCGTGGTTCGACCGGCTGCTCGCCGATCTGCGTGGACGCGGGCTCACCCCCGCGCCGTACCTGGGGGTGACGCCCAATCCGCGCGCCGAGGAGGTGGCCGCCGGGCAGCGCGCGTACGCCGCGCATCGCGCCGACGGGCTGGTCGCACTCGGCGGCGGCTCGGTGATCGACACCGCGAAGGGGGTGGCGGTACTCGCCGCCAACGGCGGATACATCCTCGAGTACGAGGGGATCGACAAGGCGCGCACGGCGCTGCCGCCGCTGGTCGCCGTGCCGTCGACGGCGGGCAGCGGCGCCGACGTCTCGCAGTTCTGCGTCATCAACGACACCGCGCAGCGCACCAAGGTGACGATCATCGGGCGCACGCTGGTCCCGAATGTGGCGGTGATCGATCCGGTGCTGCTGACCACCGCCTCGCCGGAGGTGATCGCGCAGGCGGGGATGGATGCGCTGACCCACGCGGTGGAGGCCTTCGTGTCGCTCGCGCGGGGGCGGCTCACCGATGCGCTCGCCGTCGAATCGCTGACCGGGCTGTGGACCAATCTGGAACGGCTGATCGACGACCCCTCCGATGCGCGGGCGGGCGCCGAGATGTCGCTGGCCGCGCTGCGGGCCGGGATGTCGTTCACCAACGCGATCCTCGGCGCCACGCACGCGATGAGCCATCCGGTCGGCGGATACTGCGACGCCCCGCACGGCACCATCAACGCGGTGCTGCTGCCGCACGTCATCCGGTACAACGCGAAGGTCTGCGCGGACGACTTCGCCGAGCTCGCCGGGGCGGTGGGCCTGTCGTCGACCGGCGACGCGCGGACCGTCGCCGACCGGCTCGCCGACCAGATCGGGGCGCTCGCCGGGCGGATCGGGATGCCGTCGACCCTGGCGCCGCTCGGGGTGGGCGCCGACCAGCTGGAACTGCTCACGGAGCGGGCACTGGTCGATTCGTGCATGCTGACCAACCCGCGCCGCCCGGAGGCGCAGGGCATCCTCGACCTCTACCGGCAGGCGCTGTAGCGATGACGACGCCCGACGCCGATCTCGCCAGCCTGGTCGGGCTGAGCAGTGTCAAGGGCGGTCACTACGGCCAGTACCGCGGCACCGAGGCCCGCCTGAACCGGATGATCACCGCGCTGGAGAGCATCTCGGCGGCGCTGGTGCAGACCGACCGCGGGCCCGAGCAACTGGCGGTCGCGGTGCTGGAGGCGATCGCCGAGCACCTCGACGCCGACTGGGTGCTGTTCGCCCTGGCGGACGGGCAACTGGAGCAGGTGGTGCCGAGGCATCTGATCGCCGGGCGCGACGAGGGCATTCTGGCGTTCGAGGGGGTGGGGGTGGCCCACCCGCCGACCGAGCTGCCGGTGTCGGTGCTGAACCGGCTGATCGACGTGCTGCGCGGTGAGGTGACGGTGCTGGCGGCGCCGATCCTCGACGACCACCACCTGCACGTGCCGATCGAGTACGGCGGCCGGGTGGTCGGCGGGATCTCGGCGTGGAGTCCGCAGTGGCGGCCGGTCGACCGCACCGATCTGATGGTCCTGACGATCCTGGCGCGGCAGGCCGCGGTGGCGCTGATCAACTCGGAGCTGTTCCTGGAGACCCGGCGGTGGGCGCAGCAGCTGGCCGACCGGAACGCGGAACTGGAACTGACGCAACGCGAGCTGTCCGCGGTGCAGCGGACCGCGCTGCTCAACGGCGAGCGTTCCCGGATCGCCCGGGAGCTGCACGACTCGGTGGGCCAGTCGGTGCTGTCGGCCGGCCTGCAGATCGAACTGTGCCGCGGTCAGGTGCCGGAGGGCGTCGCCGACCACCTGGAGAAGGCGATGCGGCTCTCGCGTGAGGCCGTGACGCAGCTGCGCAACGCGATCTACACGCTCAATGATCAGACCGAGGCCTCGGAGAGCATCGCCGATGCCCTCGCCGGCCTGTGCGAATTGCACCTTCCGGAGTCGACGCAGACCTCGGTGGTGGTGCGCGGCCGCCCGCGGGAACTGCCCGGCGACGTCCAGCACGCGCTGCTGCGGATCGCCGGGGAGTCGTTGTTCAACGCGGCCATGCACGCCGACACCGGTCAGGTGACGGTCACGCTGGTCTATGCGGACAATCGGGTGAGCCTGGCCGTCGACGACGACGGCGACGGAGATCCCGGACTCCTGCGTGGGCGGTTACGGGCGGCGGCGGCCGGCGACCTCGGGTCGGGCCGGGGCCGCGGTCTGTTCAACATGGCGTCGCGGGCCGAGGAACTCGGCGGCACGCTGCGGATACGCCGCTCGCGGTCCGGCGGGGTGCGAATCGCGGTGGAGATACCGATCGAGCAGGGAGCGCAGGGATGAACGGCGACACGGCGGGTGCTCAGCGGCCGATCCGGACGGTCCTGGTGGACGACCACGCGCTGCTGCGCGAGGGGCTGCGGGCGGTGCTGGAGCGCCACGACGGCATCGAGGTGTGCGGGGAGGCCGGCACCTTCGACGCCGCGATGGCGGAGGTCGCGCACACCCGGCCCGACGTGGTGGTGGTCGATCTCAAACTGACCGCGGGCACCGACTACGAGGGCATGCGGCTGATCGAGGAGCTGACCCGCTGGAATCCCGACGGTGCGGTGCTGGTTCTCACCACCTTCCTGGACGACGACCTGGTGATCCGGGCCGTCCGCGCCGGAGCGCGCGGATACGTGGTGAAGGACGTCGACACGACCGAGCTGGTGCGGGCGATCCGGGCGCTCGCCGCCGGGGGCAGCGCCTTCGATCCGCGCAGCTCGACGATCATGATGCGCACGATGGCCGGTGAGCGCACCGTCGGGCATGAACTGACCGACCGCGAGCGCGAGATCGTCCAGCTGCTGGCCAACGGCCTGTCGAATGTGGAGATCGGGCAGCGCCTGTACATCTCGGAGTCGACGGTCAAGTTCCACATCCGGAATCTGATCCGCAAGCTCGGTGTCAGCAAGCGCACCGATGCCGTCTACGTGGCCACCAAACGCGGGCTCATCTGAGCCGGGTGGATCCGGGCGGCTCAGGGCGGATCCGGGCGGCTCAGGGGTGGTCGAAGACCAGCCAGCCGCCGTGATCGGCGAAGACGCGCGACGGCACGTCCGGGTGGCGTCGTGCCCAGCGTTGCAGGTCCGCCGGTGTGAGCGCGGTCAGGTGACCGAAGTGCGGACTGGGCCGGTCCTCGTAGGGGACGGCGATCACCACCCGCCGGCGGGCGACGCGCAGGGCTTCGCCGATCGCCGCGTCGACACCGTCGTCGTCCAGGTGCTCGAGAAGATGGATCAGGGTCACCGTGTCGACGTCGCCGTCGGCGAACGGCAGAGCGCGTGCGTCGGCGAGGCGGGTGCCGACCGGGATGCCCAGCGCGTCCGACGCCGCCTCGAGCAGGTCCAGCGATTCCGGGCAGATGTCGGCCGCGCACACGCGGAAGCCGTCCTGCGCGCATTGCAGGGCGAAGAGACCGAAGCACGAACCGACTTCGAGGACGCTGTCGCCGGCGAGCAGTGAGCGGGCGCGGCGGTGGACCGGGCTGAAGTCGGCGGTGCCGGCCCGGAGCTCGACGAGGGAGTTGCGGTAGAACGCCGACCACGCGGCCGGCCGCGACGGCGCGCAACTGGTGACCACCTCGACGAACGCCCGCTCGAACTCGTCCTGGCCGGCGAGCACCCCGTCGGCGACCAGCCCGAGCAGGCCGGTGACCAGCCGGTGATCGCTGACCGTGGCGAGCGACAGGTCGTGCTCGATCCAGACGGTGCTCCCGGTGGTCGCGGCCCGGAACCGCGGTCCCGGGAGGTCGTGCTCGGGAACGCCGGGTCCGCGGCCGGCGACGATGGTCCGGGGCTGCGCAGTCCCGTCGAGCGAGGTGGGGACGTCGAGGGAAGCGGTCATGATTTCACGCTAGGAGCGCCGGCGGCGAGTGGTCACTGGCCGAGCGGGCCCAACGACTGACCGACCGGACAGGGTCTTCGCCGATCGCCGGGTTGCATCCCTGTCGTGCTTCGATCCGGCCGTTGACCTGCGGAGTTGTGTTTGTGTTGGGGTGTGTGTAACTTAGTCGAGGTCGCCAGGGCCAAGGTTTCCCGGAGAAATCCGGATCCAGGGGTTGCGCGGCGGGCCGGGACTCTGATAGAGTTCCTGTCACCGGGGCGGTTGCGGTTTGACTGCCCGGGGTTGCAGACGCTAGTCTGGAACAGTTGCCCGCTTGCGGGTGGCAAACTCTGCTCATTGAAGTTCGCATGACTGTGGTTGTGTGGTGTCAATGGGTGTGTGTTTTTTGAGAACTCGATAGTGTGTGATGGATTTTCTTGTGCCAGTGATTGTCTGGCATGGAGGGAGTTTGTCATTGACAAGACGAATTTTTTTGCCAGTCAATTTCTTATTTTTTTGGATTATTTTTTGGTCAGGTCTTTTCTCTGATTTTTGTTTGGAGAGTTTGATCCTGGCTCAGGACGAACGCTGGCGGCGTGCTTAACACATGCAAGTCGAACGGAAAGGCCCAGCTTGCTGGGTACTCGAGTGGCGAACGGGTGAGTAACACGTGGGTGATCTGCCCTGGACTTCGGGATAAGCCTGGGAAACTGGGTCTAATACCGGATATTCATCTCCTGTTTCATGGTGGGGGGTGGAAAGCTTTTGCGGTTCAGGATGGGCCCGCGGCCTATCAGCTTGTTGGTGCGGTAATGGCGTACCAAGGCGACGACGGGTAGCCGACCTGAGAGGGTGATCGGCCACACTGGGACTGAGACACGGCCCAGACTCCTACGGGAGGCAGCAGTGGGGAATATTGCACAATGGGCGCAAGCCTGATGCAGCGACGCCGCGTGGGGGATGACGGCCTTCGGGTTGTAAACTCCTTTCGCCAGGGACGAAGCGCAAGTGACGGTACCTGGAGAAGAAGCACCGGCCAACTACGTGCCAGCAGCCGCGGTAATACGTAGGGTGCGAGCGTTGTCCGGAATTACTGGGCGTAAAGAGCTCGTAGGCGGTTTGTCGCGTCGTCTGTGAAATCCTGCAACTCAATTGTAGGCGTGCAGGCGATACGGGCAGACTTGAGTACTACAGGGGAGACTGGAATTCCTGGTGTAGCGGTGAAATGCGCAGATATCAGGAGGAACACCGGTGGCGAAGGCGGGTCTCTGGGTAGTAACTGACGCTGAGGAGCGAAAGCGTGGGGAGCGAACAGGATTAGATACCCTGGTAGTCCACGCCGTAAACGGTGGGTACTAGGTGTGGGACTCTTTTCACGGGTTCTGTGCCGTAGCTAACGCATTAAGTACCCCGCCTGGGGAGTACGGCCGCAAGGCTAAAACTCAAAGGAATTGACGGGGGCCCGCACAAGCGGCGGAGCATGTGGATTAATTCGATGCAACGCGAAGAACCTTACCTGGGTTTGACATACACCAGACGACGGCAGAGATGTCGTTTCCCTTGTGGTTGGTGTACAGGTGGTGCATGGCTGTCGTCAGCTCGTGTCGTGAGATGTTGGGTTAAGTCCCGCAACGAGCGCAACCCTTGTCCTGTATTGCCAGCGGGTTATGCCGGGGACTTGCAGGAGACTGCCGGGGTCAACTCGGAGGAAGGTGGGGATGACGTCAAGTCATCATGCCCCTTATGTCCAGGGCTTCACACATGCTACAATGGCGCGTACAGAGGGCTGCGATACCGTGAGGTGGAGCGAATCCCTTAAAGCGTGTCTCAGTTCGGATTGGGGTCTGCAACTCGACCCCATGAAGTCGGAGTCGCTAGTAATCGCAGATCAGCAACGCTGCGGTGAATACGTTCCCGGGCCTTGTACACACCGCCCGTCACGTCATGAAAGTCGGTAACACCCGAAGCCGGTGGCCTAACCCGTCAGGGAGGGAGCCGTCGAAGGTGGGATCGGCGATTGGGACGAAGTCGTAACAAGGTAGCCGTACCGGAAGGTGCGGCTGGATCACCTCCTTTCTAAGGAGCAAACAACACTCCCATTACGTGGCCGTTCGAGCCGCGGTGGGTGTTTGTTCATGGGTGAAACACAAGAAACCACCACGATCTGAGAATGTCACTGTGACGTTTTCGGGGTAGGTGGATTCCCTGCGGGTGACCGCAGGGGTAGTCATTGCACACTATCGGGGTTCTGAGAAAACAGGCCTGCAGCCGGCACCGTGAGGTGTGCGGGTGTGGCAGGGTTTTCTTGATCTGCTCACAGATTTTCCGCCTTCCGTTGTTGGGGGTGCAGGGGTGTGTGGGTGTGTGTTGTTTGAGAAGTGCATAGTGGATGCGAGCATCAATAATCAAGGACTGTGAAGACAGGACTTCTTGTTTTTGGTGTTTGTACTGCAATTAATATTTTGTTGTGTCTCTGTGTAAATAGATATACTCATGTGATTTGTGGGACAGCCACATTCGTGCCCCGCTGTGGTGGGGTGGGTTTGTGGGTGTTGTTGTAAGTGTTTTAGGGCGTTCGGTGGATGCCTTGGTACCAGGAGCCGATGAAGGACGTGGTAGGCCGCGATAGTCCTCGGGGAGTTGTCAAACGAGCTGTGATCCGAGGGTGTCCGAATGGGGAAACCCAGCACCAGTTGTGTGGTGTTACCGCCCGGTGAATGTATAGCCGGTGCGGGGGGAACGTGGGGAAGTGAAACATCTCAGTACCCACAGGAAGAGAAAACAATTGTGATTCCGTGAGTAGTGGCGAGCGAAAGCGGAGGAGGCTAAACCGCGCGTATGTGATACTCGGCAGGGGTTGTGCGTGTGGTGTTGTGGGAGCATGCTTGTTTGGTCTGCCGGCTGGACGGCCAGTGATAAAAGGTTCTGTTAGGTGAAGTGGCCTGGAATGGTCTGCCGTAGACGGTGAGAGTCCGGTAACTGAAAATGGTTCCTCTGGTTTGTGTGTTTCCCGAGTAGCAGCGGGCTCGTGGAATCTGCTGTGAATCTGCCGGGACCACCCGGTAAGCCTGAATACTTCCTGGTGACCGATAGCGGACTAGTACCGTGAGGGAAAGGTGAAAAGTACCCCGGGAGGGGAGTGAAATAGTACCTGAAACCGGACGCTTACAATCCGTCAGAGCTTGTGCACAGTTTAGTCTGTGGTGGGTGATGGCGTGCCTTTTGAAGAATGAGCCTGCGAGTTAGTGCTCAGTGGCGAGGTTAACCCGTGTGTGGGGTAGCCGTAGCGAAAGCGAGTCTGAATAGGGCGATTTGAGTCGCTGGGTCTAGACCCGAAGCGGAGTGATCTACCCATGGCCAGGTTGAAGCCACAGTAAGATGTGGTGGAGGACCGAACCCACTTCAGTTGAAAATGGAGGGGATGAGTTGTGGGTAGGGGTGAAAGGCCAATCAAACTCCGTGATAGCTGGTTCTCCCCGAAATGCATTTAGGTGCAGCGTTGCGTGTTTCTTGCTGGAGGTAGAGCTACTGGATGGCTGATGGGCCCTACTAGGTTACTGACGTCAACCAAACTCCGAATGCCGGTAAGTGAGAGCGTGGCAGTGAGACTGCGGGGGATAAGCTTCGTAGTCGAGAGGGAAACAGCCCAGATCGCCGGCTAAGGCCCCTAAGCGTGTACTAAGTGGAAAAGGATGTGGGATTGCTGAGACAACCAGGAGGTTGGCTTAGAAGCAGCCACCCTTGAAAGAGTGCGTAATAGCTCACTGGTCAAGTGGTCCTGCGCCGACAATGTAGCGGGGCTCAAGTACACCGCCGAAGCCGCGGCAATCACACATGACATCCATCCATGCCTGCGGGTGTGGGTGTAGTGGTGTGGTTGGGTAGGGGAGCGTCCTGCACTCGTTGAAGCTGTCCTGTGAGGGGCTGTGGAGGGTGTGGGAGTGAGAATGCAGGCATGAGTAGCGAAAGACAAGTGAGAAACTTGTCCGCCGGATGACCAAGGGTTCCTGGGCCAGGTTAATCCGCCCAGGGTGAGTCGGGACCTAAGGCGAGGCCGACAGGCGTAGTCGATGGACAACGGGTTGATATTCCCGTACCCGTGTATCCGCGCCCAATGACGAGCCACATGTACTAACCACCCAAAGACACTCTCTATCCTCTTCGGAGGGTTTTGGGTGTGGCTGCGTGGGACCTTGTGTGTAGTAGTTAAGCGATGGGGTGACGCAGGAAGGTAGCAGGGCCAAGCGATGGTTGTCTTGGTGTAAGCCGGTAGGGTGGAGCATTGGTAAATCCGTGTTCCGGGTAGCCTGAGAGGTGATGCGTAGCCAATGTGTGGTGAATTCTGTGATCCTATGCTGCCGAGAAAAGCCTCTAGTGAGTTGGTACACGGCCCGTACCCCAAACCGACACAGGTGGTCAGGTAGAGAATACTAAGGCGATCGAGAGAACTGTGGTTAAGGAACTCGGCAAATTGCCCCCGTAACTTCGGGAGAAGGGGGACCACGCCCGGTGACCAATCTTGCATTGTGAGCTGGGGGTGGTCGCAGAGACCAGAGAGAAGCGACTGTTTACTAAAAACACAGGTCCGTGCGAAGTCGTAAGACGAGGTATACGGACTGACGCCTGCCCGGTGCTGGAAGGTTAAGAGGACCGGTTAATCAACTTTGTTGGTGAAGCTGAGAATTTAAGCCCCAGTAAACGGCGGTGGTAACTATAACCATCCTAAGGTAGCGAAATTCCTTGTCGGGTAAGTTCCGACCTGCACGAATGGCGTAACGACTTCTCTGCTGTCTCAACCACAGACTCGGCGAAATTGCAGTACGAGTAAAGATGCTCGTTACGCGCGGCAGGACGAAAAGACCCCGGGACCTTCACTATAGCTTGGTATTGGTGTTCGGTACGGTTTGTGTAGGATAGGTGGGAGACTGTGAAGCCGTCACGCTAGTGGTGGTGGAGTCGTTGTTGAAATACCACTCTGATCGTATTGGGCTTCTAACTTCGGACCCTGATCGGGTTCAGGGACAGTGCCTGGTGGGTAGTTTAACTGGGGCGGTTGCCTCCTAAAGTGTAACGGAGGCGCCCAAAGGTTCCCTCAGCCTGGATGGCAATCAGGTGTTGAGTGTAAGTGCACAAGGGAGCTTGACTGTGAGACGTACATGTCGAGCAGGGACGAAAGTCGGGACTAGTGATCCGGCACCGGCATGTGGAAGCGGTGTCGCTCAACGGATAAAAGGTACCCCGGGGATAACAGGCTGATCTTCCCCAAGAGTCCATATCGACGGGATGGTTTGGCACCTCGATGTCGGCTCGTCGCATCCTGGGGCTGGAGTAGGTCCCAAGGGTTGGGCTGTTCGCCCATTAAAGCGGCACGCGAGCTGGGTTTAGAACGTCGTGAGACAGTTCGGTCTCTATCCGCCGCGCGCGTCTAGAAACTTGAGGAAACCTGTCCCTAGTACGAGAGGACCGGGACGGACGAACCTCTGGTGTGCCAGTTGTTCCGCCAGGAGCACTGCTGGTTAGCTACGTTCGGAAGGGATAACCGCTGAAAGCATCTAAGCGGGAAGCCTGTTCCAAGATGAGGTTTCTCACCCACCCTTGTGGTGGGGTAAGGCCCCCTACAGATGATGGGGTTGATAGGCCAGAACTGTAAGCACAGTAATGTGTTCAGGTGACTGGTACTAATCGGCCGAGGACTTACCAACAACACCCAAACACCAAATGTTTGATGTGACCGCATCCACTATGTACTTCTGAAACAACACACGGCAGTAATGTTGTGTGACAGTTTCATATTGTTACGGCGGCTATAGCGGAGGGGAAACGCCCGGCTCCATTCCGAACCCGGAAGCTAAGCCCTCCAGCGCCGATGGTACTGCACTTTAGTCAGTGTGGGAGAGTAGGACACCGCCGAACACAACCTCAAGGGAAGGCCCCGAACCAGTCATGGTTCGGGGCCTTCCCGCATCCCCGGGCCAACAACCACACCAGCCACCGACGACAGACGCCCTCCGGCCGCGGTGTCGTCGCCTTCGCTCCGCCACACACGCCCAGGAACCACGAAGTCCAGACCACACCGCCGGCAGCCGAACCCGCACGATGGTCGAGCGAAATCGAGGCCATGTCGTCAGCCGGCGCTCCTATGACAGTCGAGCGAACCCGCATGACGGCCAGCGAAGCCGGGGCTCAATCTCGGTCTTACCCTCCAGTGATAGCGGACACCCCGAACCATCGGGCGAAGAGAGG
Source organism: Gordonia sp. PP30 (assembly GCF_023100845.1). Taxonomy (NCBI): domain Bacteria; kingdom Bacillati; phylum Actinomycetota; class Actinomycetes; order Mycobacteriales; family Gordoniaceae; genus Gordonia; species Gordonia sp. PP30. The sequence continues at coordinate 1,570,087 of NZ_CP095864.1, forward strand.
CACTCATGCTGAGCAGGTGAACCCGCGATGGTCGCCGAGCGAAGTCGAGAACACCCTGTGTCCAGGAACGGCACGGACCGGAGGCACCCAGCGCGGGAGTTGTCGCGAGCGAACTCCTGGCGGTGTCAGGGAAGGCGAGGGTTCACACCCGAAGCGCGCCCAATAGGGGGGGTCCCTATGACACTTGTCAAGCCGCGGCGGGTACGGGTGCTCGGTAGGGTTCGCGGTTCTTGATCATGGCGTAGAGGACGTCGCAGCGGCGGCGGGCGAGGCAGATGAGTGCGGCGTTGTGTTTCTTGCCTTCGGCGCGTTTGCGGTCGTAGTAGGTGCGGCTGGTCGGGTCGTGCAGGGCGGCGAACGCGGAGAGGAACAGGGCTCGTTTCAGCTTGCGGTTCCCGGCGCGTGCGGGGTGCTCGCCCTTGATGGAGGTACCCGAGATTCGGGAGATGGGGGCGATCGCTGCGTAGGCGGCGAGGTGCCCGGCGGAGGGGAAGGCGCTGGCGTCGCCGACTTCGAGGAGGATGCGGGCGCCGGTCCTGACGCCGATGCCTGGCATCGAGGTCAGGACCGCGGCAAGAGGGTGCGCGGCGAACATCTCCTCGATCGTGGTTTCGAGTGAATGGCGTTGCCGCAGAGTCACTTTCAATGATTCGGCGAGTTTGGGCAGCACTGCTTCGGCGGCGGTGGTTCCGGGGACGACGACCGTTTGTTCGTCGAGGGCGGCGAAGATCTCGTCGGTCAGACGGGTTCCGATCCGGGGTGCGTGCTTCTTTGCCACGGTGCTCACGCGGCGTCGGCCGGCGGTGCGAATCCCGACTGGTCCACCGAATCGGGAGAGGATTTCCAGGACTGCGGGGTGGGTGATGTTCTCGCCCAGCACGCGTTCGAGGGCCGGGTGAAGGCCGGTGAGCAGGCCGCGGATGCGGTTGCTGGTGCGGGTCGCTTCAGCGGCCAGGTCGTCGTCGTAGCCGACGATCACGTCGAGCTCGGCCAACGTGTCATCACCCAGGTCGACCCGGCGCAAGGTGTGCGGCATCGTGCGTGCGACGTCAGCGATGACGAAGGCGTCGCGGGCATCGGTTTTGGCTTGGCCGGGGTAGAGGTCGGCGGCGCGGCGCATCGTCAGGCCGGGAAGGTAGGCGACGGTGTGCCCGCAGGCCCGGGCGACGGTGACCGGCAGGGCCCCGATGGTGTTGGGCTGATCGACGATCACGAGCAGTTCACCGCGTTTGGCCAATGCCGCGAAGACGGCTCTGAGTCGGGCTTCGTCGTTGGGGAGGACCTTGTCGTAGATGCGTGCGCCTTGCGGGTCGAGCCCGATGGCGTAGTGCCCGGATCTTCCCACGTCAATGCCGCAATAGACGGCGTACTCGGTCATGTCGATCGACCTCGATTCGGTGTTGAATCGGGCGGTCGCCGATCTGACGTCAATGTTCGGCACCCACGTTACGAAGAGGGCGTGTCAGATGGTCTGTGTAAGTCGGGAGGGTGAGTCCTGAAAGGAACTCTCACTGTGACCATCGATGATGTGACTGTGGATCAGTCACGAGAAGAGCGGCGTCGCCGCCAGAACGAGGCCACCGATGCGCTCATCGCCTCGGGTGCGCTCGATGATGTCCTTGCCAAGATCGATGGCGGCGAGCCGTTGACCGGCGAGGGCGGTCTGCTCGGGTCGCTGATGAAGGCGGCCCTGGAGCGTGGTTTGAACGCCGAGTTGAGCGATCACCTCGGGTACGAGGCCGGCGACCCGGAGGCGTCGTCGTTTCCCAACTCCCGTAACGGTTACGGCACCAAGACTGTCGCCACCGAGGTCGGGGACGTGGAGTTACGTATCCCGCGTGACCGCGACGGCTCGTTCATCCCGATGCTGGTCCGCAAGGGCCAGCGCCGTCTGGACGGTCTGGACGCGATGATCGTCTCGCTCTACGCCGGCGGGATGACGATCCGCGATATCCAGCACCATCTGGCCTCCACGATCGGCACGGACCTGTCGCACGAGACGATCTCGAAAATCACCGAAGAGGTCGCCGACGAGGTGATCAAGTGGCAGCAACGTGACCTCGAACCGCTGTACCCGGTGATGTACCTCGACGCGATCGTGGTCAAGGTCCGTGACGGCGGGCACGTGATCAACAAGTCCGCGCACCTGGCCGTCGGTGTCGACGTGGACGGTATCAAGCACGTCCTGGGGATCTGGATCGCGCAGACCGAGGGCGCCAAATTCTGGGCGTCGGTGTGCGCTGAACTCCGTAATCGCGGCGTGCAGGACGTGCTGATCGTGTGCTGTGACGGGCTGACCGGGTTCGCCGACGCGGTCGAGGCGACCTGGCCGCAGGCTACCGTGCAGACGTGCGTGGTCCACCTGATCCGGGCGTCGATGCGGTTCGTGTCCTACGGTGACCGCAAAGCCGTCGCCGCCGCCCTCAAACCGGTCTACCAGGCCTCCAGCGCCGACGCTGCTCTCCAGGCCCTGGAGGAGTTCGACGCCTCCGAACTCGGGCGCCGCTACCAGTCGACGGTGCGCAGTTTCCGCGACGCCTGGGAACGGTTCACCCCGTTCCTGGCGTTCCCGCCGGAGCTGCGCCGGGTGATCTACACGACCAACAGCATCGAATCGTTGAACTACCAGTTGCGCAAGGTCATCAAGAACCGCGGGCACTTCCCGAACGACGCAGCCGCCGTGAAGCTGCTGTGGATGGCGATCGGCAACATCGAGGACAAACGCGCCCGTGAACGCGAGAAGGAGAAAGGACTACCCGCCGATCAACGCCGAGCCCCTGGCCGACTCGTCGAAGGCCAAGTCACCACGAACTGGAAACGAGCATTGGAACAACTCTCCCTGATCTACCCCGAACGAATCAACCATCACCTCTAACCCGAACACCCGAACGACATACACAGAAAACTTGACAGGCTCTACGAAGAGACCTTGCTCGAAGAGTGGTCCTGTCCCTATCAGCGATTCATCGACGTCCACCACGTCCGGCGACATCACCCCCCCGATCATGCGTGAGACAGGGGCGCTCAGTCATACCGGACCTGGCGACCGCAGCTCCTCGGTGAAGAGCTACCTAGAAGGTAACGGGGTGCCAGTTGACGAGCACGGGCGACCCCGACCGACCGTCGCGGGGTCACAACTCGATTCGACCGGCAGAACGTCATCGCCCCCATGCCAGGGATGCCCGGCACCCATAACTCGTTCTCGCCCCCTCAACAATGAGGGCCAGAACGAGGAACCCGGCGAAAGGCGCAAGAATCTCGGCGCCAGGCCACGCCTATCCGACCGATACCACCTACCGACACCGGGGATGGTCTCGACTCCGCTTGACCATCATGGGCTGCGCTCGCCCGCCATATGGTGCACTTGACCGCTACAGAGCCGCGCTCGACCGGCCACGAGCCTCCGCTCGATCGCGCACGGAGGTGTCGCCCTGTGACAGGGTGCCCGGCACCCACCCCCGTTCTCGGACCCTCGGCGATGGGGCGAAGACGAGTGACTGGATGAAGGGAGCAGGAATCTTGGTGCAGGCCTACTGCTGGTAGGCCTGTGCCATTCGGCGGATGGTCCGACTTCGCGGGTCCCGAGCATGGGTGGCCGACCGAAGCGACGACACCGCGGTCGAAGGGCGACCGTCTGGGACTGCGCTCGACCATCGTGCGTGCGCTTGACCGGCATAGCGGTTCCGCACGGCCGGGACGGGGACCCGAGCCCGCTCGACCGTACTATTCGTGCACTCAGCCGTTCCGGGATGGGGAGTTCCGCGTTCGACCGTCATCGGGGCTCACTGGGAGCGGTGGCAAGCGTCGCCCCGTGGCAGGGGTGCCCGGCACCCATACCTCGTTCTCGCCCCCTCGGCAGTGGGGGCGAGAACGAGGTACCGGGCGAAGGGGCGAAAGCCCGGAGTCGGGTGACTCTGATCTGGCCTGTGCCGTTCCGGGTGTGGGCGTGGTCTCGACTCCGCCGGTCCCGCGCATGGGTGTCCGACCGAAGCGACGACCCTCGGTCGAAGGGCGCCCATCATGGACTCCGCTCGACCGCCGGCGGAGCCGATCGACCACCGGGGCCGCGTTCGCCGGTCAGGGGAGGTCGACCATCATCGACCTCCGGTCGACCCGTCGTCAACTTCCTCGGACCGTCGCGGCCCGGCCGGCGCTACGAAGGTGTGGCGGAGCCGGTGGGAGGCGTCGTGCGGGACGGGGGCGTCCGCTTGGACGGGGTCTGTCGCGGCGTGGAGTGGGACCGCTTCGGCTGGCGCGCCTTCGACTTCGCCGCCTTCGACTTCGTGGCCTTCGCGGCGTCGGCCTTCTTCTTGGCGGCGACGGCCTTGTCGTGGGCGGCCGGGTCGAGCTTGTTGGCCTCGGCGCCGCGGCCGGTACCGGTGGTGTCGTCCTCGATCAAGCACATGCTGCGGACCACGTGGTGGAAGGTCACCAGGCCGTAGGTGAGCGGCAGACCGAGAACGGCGCCGATGACCCGCACCGGGCTGAGCGGAAGCGGATCGATGCCGGTGGCCTGGTAGATCGGATCGAGGGCGAGCCCGCCGACGGTGGTGAAGAGATACAGCGAGAAGTAGTACGTGTAGTAGGCCGCGGTGAGCGACTTGGTCACCGTCAGATCGTGCAGGCTGACCATCTCGCCCATGTCGTCGCCCTGGCCGATGTTGTGGCCGAGGCCGATGAGGATGTCGAGCGGGGCGCCGCCGATGTACGGAACCATGTTGCCGGCGAACGACGCGATCGATTCGACGTTGCTGAAGTCGGCGGGATCGGCCGGAATCAGATTGTGCGGCACACGGGTGGTCTTCATGGTGCGCAGGATCTTCGCCACCTCGGCGTCGATCCGGCGCTTGGTGGCGGCGTTCGGCGCCGTCGACTTGGCGTAGTCGCCGGTGCGGGTGACGATCCGGGCGAGAGTGAGGTCACCGATCGGCTGGCAGGTGTCGCTGTCGGCGAGCGCGAGCTGATCGGCGGCGCCCTGGATCAGCGGGTGGATCGGAATGTCGTACTTGACCTTCTCGCTCGGCTTGCCCGCGCGCTCCTTCTGCTCCTCGGTCACCTGCGCGACGCACTGGTTGAGGATCGCGCTCGACGTCCCCTGGTACAGGTACTGCATGCCGAGCTGGCTCATGGTCAGGCCGAGGCTGAGCAGCGTGTTGTAGGTGACGAAGCCACCGAGGAACGACAGCGGCGTGGCGGCGAGCGGCGGCTCGCTGAACGGACTGCCCAGGCTCGGCACGAACGACAGGCCGAATTTGGCGGGCGCCAGGATCCCGACGAACACGTACAGCCACACCGATTCGACGGCCTGGCTCAGCGTGATGTTGGCGACCGGGATGGCGTCGTTCTGCTTGCCGTCGCGGATCTTCAGCAGATCGTCGACGACCAGCTGGGAGAGGGCGGTGCGGTATTGTGGATCGTCGAGGTCGGCGCCGCGGGTCAGCGGGTTGTTCGAGACGGCGAGGGTCGAGACGGTGACCTCGCGCATCCACTTCTTGATCCCGGCCTGGTTGGCGGTCGCGGCCTCCCGCAACTGCGGCGGGAGGCTCGGCAGCAACGACTCGACGACGGAGTCGAAGACCACGTCGAGGGTGGTGAACTCCGCGCTCACACAGGTGGTCTGCTTGCCCTTGTTCTCGGCGAGCGGCGCCAGCATCGACCGCTGGGACCCGCCGATCCGCTGCTGGCGCTCCTGGTAGGTCTCCGCCGGCTTGGTGCGCTTCTTCTTCAGCGTCGCCGCCGGTGTGGCGGCCGGGGCGGTCACGGTGCGCTGCGGTACGAACAGTTCCGCCGCCCGGGCATCGGGGACCGCGTCGTTGAGCGCGAGCGTGCTCAGCATGCCCACGGCGGCGAGGCGGACGGCCCACCGCTGGGCAGATTTCGGCGTCATCGATCCACTCCTTGTCGGTGCTGAGTGGATGTCCGCGCGCGTTCTCGTCCGCGTGGCCCCGACCCACCCAAGAATGGACTTAGCTTAGCCTAAGTAATGGTGTTCGATTTGTCGGGGTGGCGAGGGTCACACCGGTGCCGGGAGCTCACTGGTCGAGGGTGGCTCCGCCGTCCACGCGCAGGTCGTGAAGGGTGATGTGCCGCGCGGCATCGGACGCCAGGAACAGGACCGTTTCGGCGATGTCCGCCGGTGCGGCGATCCGGCCGAGCGGGATCCCCAGGCGGAAGCGGGCTGGATCGCCGTCGAGCACGGCCTGGCGGGCGGTGTCGTCGTCGAGCAGCTGGGTGAGCATCGGGGTATCGGTGGAGCCGGGTGAGACGATGTTGACGCGAACCCCGGCGGCAGCCGCATCGATGCCGCGGCTGCGTGTATAGGCGGTCGCCGCGGCCTTGGAGGCGGCGTACGACGGCATCGCCGCGCGCGGGGTGGCCGCGGCATTGCTGGAGATCACGACGACCGACCCCCGGCGTCGCTCGATCATGGCCGGCAACGCGGCGTCGAGCAGATTGCGCACTCCGCCGGCGTTCACCGCCAGGCAACGGTCCCAGTCGTCGCTCATCACGCCGGCGGCGCAGATCAGTCCGGTGATGGGGCCGTGGCGGCGCTCGGCGTCCGCCCACGCCGCGGCGACGGCGGCGGTGTCGGTGACGTCGAGCGGTTCGATACCGTCGCCGGCCAGATCCCAGGCGACGACGGTCGCGCCGGCCGTGCGCAACGCCGCGCACACCGCCGAGCCGATACCGCCGGCGGCGCCGGTCACGGCGACCGTCTCGCCGGTGACGCCCGGAACGACGGTGCCGGTCACGGCCGGTCCAGGGCCGCGATGACGTCCGCGGTGGACAGCACGCGCCCGGCTCGCTTGCCGATGTACTCGGCGGCCATCTCGTGTTCGTCGCGGCTGAAGTCGGCCATCGCGTCGACCACGAAGAACGGTTCGACGTCGCTCATGAAGGCCTCGGTCGCGGTGATCATGCAGCCCATGTGCGCGTACACGCCGACGACGATCAGCTGGTCACGTCCATGGTGCGCGAGCAGCTGCCGCAGGTCGGTGCGCTGGAACGCCGAGTAGCGCCACTTGGTGACCTGGATGTCGTCGCCGGTGGGCGCGAGTTCGGGGACGATGCCCTCGTCCGGGCCGCCGGCCAGACCGTCGCCCCAGAAATCGGCGAGGATGCCGCGGCGGGACGGGTGCTGATCGCCCGGCTGCGCCGTGTAGATCACCGGCACGCCCGCGCGATGGCAGGCCTCCCGGATGGCGACCATGTTCGGCAGTGCGGTCGCGATCGGTTCGGCGTCGGGCCGGTAGGCGGTGATGAAGTAGCGCTGCATGTCGTGGACGAGGAGAGCGCTGCGCCCGGGTTCGAGGCCCCAGTCCACGCGCTGGGGGAACGGGCCGCTCGGAATCGGATAGGGGGCGATGGCGGGGATAGGCACTGTATTAGGCTAGCCTGACCTTCATGCGAGTGACACCGTGGCCCCCCGAACTCCGTGCTCAGTACCTGGCCGACGGCGTGTGGACCGACCAGGTCTTCGACGACCTGCTCACCGCCCGGTCGACGGACCCGGCGTTCGCCGGCCGGATCGCCGTGGCCGACGCCGAGCGCGCGCTCACCTACGCCGAACTGGACGAGCGAGTGGGCGCCTTGGCCGCCGGATTCGCCGCCCGCGGAATCGGCCCGGACACCCGGGTGCTGTTGCAGATCCCGAACTGCGTGGCCTTCATCGAGGCGCTGTTCGCGCTCTGGCGGGCGCGGGCGCTGCCGATCTTCGGCCTCCCCGCGCACCGGGAGAGCGAGCTCGTCGGCATCGCGCGGGCGGCCGGCGCGGCGGCGATCATCTCGCCCGCGGCCCGGCTCGGATTCGACTACCGGGCACTGGCCGAGACGGTCGCCGCACAGGTCGACAGTGTGACTCAGCTGATCGACTGCGACGGTCTGGAGGACCTGTGGGCGCCGCCGATCGACCACGGCCGGGCCGATCCGGAGGACCTCGGTTTCCTCCAACTGTCCGGTGGCAGCACCGGCACCCCGAAGCTGATCCCGCGAACCCACGCCGACTATCTCTACAGTGTGCGCCGCAGCAACGAGGTCTGCGGCGTCGACGACGCCACCGTCTACCTGGTGGTGCTGCCGTGCGGTCACAACTTCCCGATGAGCTCGCCGGGCATCCTCGGCGCGCTGCACGCCGGCGGCACGGTGGTGCTCGCCGATTCGCCCGCGCCGTCGGCGGCCTGGCCGCTGCTCGAGGCGCGGCGCGCGACGATGGTGGGCCTGGTTCCGCCGCTGGCCCGGCTCTGGACCGAGACCGCGGAGAACGGCGCCGCGCACGACCTGTCGAGTCTGCGCACGGTGCAGGTCGGCGGGGCGCGCTGCCCCGACGAGCTGGCCCGGCGCATCGGCCCGGCCCTCGGCGTGGAGCTGCAACAGGTGTTCGGCATGGCCGAGGGGCTGGTCTGCTACACGCGGTTCGGCGACGACGAAGACGAGGTCGTCACCACCCAGGGCCGGCCGATGTCGACCTGGGATCAGCTGCGGCTGGTCGACGAGGACGGCGCGCTCGTCACCGACGGTCCCGGCTTCCTGGAGACCCAGGGGCCGTACACGATCCGCTCGTACTGGGACGGGGTCAGCCCGTCGTCGTTCGCCCCGGACGGCTGGTACCGCACCGGAGACGTGGTCGAATTCTCGCCGGCCGGCAATCTGATCGTCCGCGGGCGCGGCACCGACCGGATCAACCGGGGCGGCGAGAAGGTCTCGGCGGAGCAGGTGGAGGAGCACCTGCTGGCGCATCCGGCCGTCCGCGATGCCATCGTGGTGGCCGTCGCCGACCAGTACCTCGGCGAACGCACCTGCGCCTACGTGATCCCGGCGGACCCCGAGGCGCCGCCGAAGCTAGCCGAGTTGCGGTCCAGTCTGCGCGGCGCCGGGCTGGCGGAGTGGAAGCTGCCGGACACCGTGAAGATCCTCGAGACGTTCCCGGAGACCGGGGTCGGCAAGGTCAGCCGGCGCGCCCTGCGCGAGGCGCTCTCCGGCTGAGCCGGCGCTCGGGACGGCTCAGCCGGCGTGCTCAGCGCTTCCGGCTGAGCCGGGAGGCCAGGCGCGCGGCGCCGCCGCGGACGGTCTCGCCGACGCCGTGGTGGTCGTGGTCGTCGTACTCCCGGTCGTCGCGGTCGTGGTTGGCCTTGCGGGCGTACCCGTTCTCGTCGAGGCCCCGCCGCCAGTAGCCGATCACCAGCATCTTCCGGCGCTCGACGCCGCGGCCGCGCAGGTCCTTGCGGATGGCCAGGACCTCCGCCGACTCGGCGGCGGCCCAGGCGAAGGTGCCGTCGGTGACCGGGTGATCGGCGACGGCCGCCGAGAGCAGGGTGGCGGTGCCCGCCGGGGCGCCCTCCCGGCAGAGCCACCGGATCTCGAATCCGGCCGGGGCGGTCAGCTCCTGCCGTGCGGACTCGTCGCCGACCTCGATGTACGCGGTGCCGCGCGCGTGCGCGGGCAGATTCTCCAGGATGTTGCCGATCGCCGGGAGCGCGGTCTCGTCGCCGGCGATCACGTAGTCGTCGGCGGGGCTGATCGGGCGCCCACCGCCACCGGCGATGCCCAGGGTGGTGCCGGGCTGCGCGCGGTGCGCCCACGCGGAGGCGAGGCCCTCGTCGCCGTGCAGCACGAAGTCGATGGCGAGGGTCTGCTCCTGCGCGTCGTACCGCCGCACGGTGTAGGTGCGGACGCGTTCGTGCAGTTCGGGGATCGTCCGGATCGCGGTGTCGGCGCCGCACGACGGGTCGTCGAGCTCGGGCACCCCGTACGACCCGTCCGGCCGCGGCAGCAGGATCTTGATGTTCGGGAACTGGCCGGTGGCGATGTACCGGGCCACCGGCTCGCCGCGGAAGACGATCCGGCGCATGTGCGGGGTGATGTCCTCGACGGACTCGGCGGTGAACAGGAGGGCAGGCATGGCGTCTTTCTGTGATCGGCGGAGGATGCTCGCCGGGGTCAGGCGAACAGGGCGGAGAACTCGTCGATCTCGTCCTGGGTCAGGTCGTCGACGAGCGAGTCCGAGGGGGTGGCACCGCCGAGCGCGGGGTGCAGCTCGGGGTCGTCCAGCAGGGTGAGCAGCGCGGTCCAGGCCCGGGCGATCTCGTCGATGTGCGCGTCGTCGACGACTCCCGCGGCCCAGGAGAACTCGGCGCGGACCACACTTCCGGAGACGGCGGGCACCGTCACGGCGTTGACCTCGAGCGGGTGCGACGCGGGCATCGCGTCGTCGCGGAGGACCAGGAGCGGACGCTGCGGCCAGAGCGACGAGAACGGCGCGTCTCCCTCGCCGGTGGTGAGCCGCCCCAGGTAGTTGAACAGCACGGGCGACGCCGGGCGTGCCGTCGCCGCGGGACCCAGCTCGGTGAGCAGCCCGTACTCCAGACCGGAGAAGCGCGGTGCGGCGAGGGTCTCCTTGACCTGCTTGATCACCGCGTCGACCTCGGCCGCGTCGATCTCGGCCGGGCCGGTCCCGGACGGCAGATCGACCGGTACCGGCCGCAGCGCGGTGAACCAGCCGACCGTGCGCGACAGATCCGTGCCGGGGACCAGTGCCTCGTCACGGCCGTGACCTTCGACGTCGACGAACAGCCGCCGGGAGCCCGGCGCCGCGGCGACGGTGCCGATCGCCACCGCGAGGGTGCCGAGCAGGATCTCGGTGGGGCCGGTGTTGTACAGCTGGGGCAGGCGCCCGACGGCCGCGTCGGCCGGGAACTCGATCTCCCGGCGCCGCATCCCGGTCGCGGTGTCGACGGCCGGGTCGAGGGGACGGGTCCCGAGGCCGATCTCGGACGGCGCGCCGCCCGGGTGCGCCCACCGCGGGGACGAGTCGAGGATGTCGGGCTCCTGAGCACGCGCGGTGAGCGCCAGCGCCCACTCCCGCCACGACGTGCCCTCCGGGTCGGGGGCGGCCGCCCGGGCACGGGAGAGCTGCCCGGTCACCGCGCGCAGATCCTCGGTGAGGATCCGCCACGACACCCCGTCGACGGCCAGGTGATGCACCACGAGGACCAGCGCGTCCCAGTCGTCCTCGCCCGGGAGGCCGCGGAGCAGCAGCGCCCGCAGCAGGCCCGGGCCCGCGGGGTCGAGATCGCGAGCGGCGGCCGCGGCGAGGGCCTCGACGCGCGCCTCGAGGTCGACGGTGCCGGACAGGTCGTGCTCGGTGAGGGCGACGGCCGGTGTCGCCGCCGGCCCGGGTACGACGAGGGCGTCGCCGTCCAGGGCGGCGGCCAGCACCGGGTGGGCGTGCACGACGGCGGTCAGCGCCTCGTCGAGCAGCCCGGTCCCGAGCCCGGCGGGCACCCGCAGTACCCGCGCCTGTGCGAAGCCGCCGATTCCGCCGTGGCGCAGCACCCGGCGCATGAGCGGGGTCAGCGGTGCCCGGCCGGCCGCGTGCACCGGGTCGGCCGCTCCCGCGGGTCCGGCGCTGTCGGTGGCGGCCGCGGCGAGGGCCCGCGGGGTACGCAATTCGAAGACCTGGCGGGGCGTCACGGTCAGGCCGGCGGCGCGGGCCCGCGAGGTCACGCCGATGGCGATGATGCTGTCCCCGCCGAGCGTGAAGAAGTCGTCGTCCGGGTCCACCTCGTCCAGGTCGAGGAGATCGGCGACGATCTTCGCGAGGATCGCTTCGGCGCCGTCGCCCGGCGCGACGATCGCCCCGGTTCGGCCCGCCCAGGGGTCCGGCAGCGCGGCGCGGTCCGTCTTGCCGGACGGGGCGCGCGGCAGCGTCGCCGCCGGAACGAAGACGGCGGGCACCAGGTGGGCCGGCGCGGTCGCGGCGAGTGCGGCGCGGAGCCCGGCGAAGTCGTCGCCGTCGGTGCCGACGAGGTACGCCACGAGGCGGCGCGGCCCGCTCGGGGCGGGCCGGACGTCGGCGACGACGCGCTCCACACCGATCCCGGTCTGCCGGGCCGCGGCCTCGACCAGCGCCTCGACCTCGCCGAACTCGATCCGGAAGCCGGCCAGCTGCACCTGGTCGTCGGCGCGGCCGAGGTAGTCCAGCCCGCCGAAGGCGTTCCAGCGCACCAGATCACCGGTGCGGTACAAGCGTGTTCCGTCGCCGAACGGACTCGCCACGAAGCGTTCGGCGGTGAGCGCGGGCCGGTCGTGGTAGCCGCGTGCCAGCTGCGGCGTGCCGACGTACAGTTCCCCGGTCGCCCCCTCGGCGACCAACTGCAGATGGGCGTCGAGCACGTACAGCCGCGCGCCGAGCGCGGGCACCCCGATCGACGGGACGGGGGTGTCGGTGACCTCGGTGTAGGTGATCTCCACCGTGGCCTCGGTCGGGCCGTACAGGTTGAAGACGGTCACGTCGGGACGGTCGGTCAGTCGCTCCCACAGCCCCGGTGGGAAGGCCTCGCCGCCGGTGGAGAGCGTGCCAGGGACATGCCGCCTCGCCGCGGGCTCGATCAGCCCGGCGCGGACGTACTCCTCGATCAGGACCGGCACCGCGTCGACGTAGTCGATCCGGTGCCGGCGCACGTAGTCGACCACCAGGTCCGCGGAGGTGACATCGGCGCGCTCGATGACGTGCAGCGTGTGGCCGTCGCACAGCCACGCGATGTTCGAGACCGACGAATCGAACGAGAGGGTGTGGGTGGCGAGCAGTCGCTGCCGCGGTGCCCGCATCGTGAAGTTCCGGTGCGCGCCGAGCAGCGTGGCGATCGCCCGCTGGGTGATCACCACGCCCTTGGGCGTGCCGGTGGAACCGGAGGTGTAGATCACGTAGGCGGCCGCATCCGGGTGCGAGCGTCGTCCGGCGGATTCGCCGGACGACGCCGGGTGCCCGGCGAGGTCGAGGATCGTCGCGCCGGTCAGACCCTCCACCAGACCGCGATCGGGCGCGCCGACCAGCACCGCCGCGGGCCGGCTGTCGGTGAGCTGATGAGCGATCCGCGCGGCCGGATACGACGGGTCGACCGGCACGTACGCCGCTCCGGCGCGCCAGACGCCGAGGATCGCCGCCAGCGCGGCCGCCGACGACTCGGCGACGACGGCGACGCGGTCCTCCGCCTCGACCCCCGCCGCACGCAGCGCGACGGCGACCCGGCGTGACCGTTCGGCCAGCGCGGCGAAGGTGAGCGTCGCGTCGTGGGCGACGACGGCGAGCGCCTCTGGCTGCGCGGCGACGGTCGCGTCGAAGCGGTCCAGCACCGGGGTCGTGCCCTCCGGATTCGTGCCGCCGTCGCCGAGGGCCAGCACGTGGGCGCGCTGTGCCGCGGTGGTCAGCGGCAACGACGCCAGCGGGCGCCCGGCGGCCTCCGGCGCCGCGAAATCCTGCAGGAACGCCGCGAAGGCATCGAGCAGCGCGGTGGCTTCCGCGACGTCGTACCGGGCGGCGTCGGCGTCGAGGATCACCTCCGGACGGCCGTCGGGGCCGATCGCCACGGTCAGCGCGTAGTCCTGCACGGGCCCGCGGTCGATCGAGTGAACGACGCCGCGGATCCCGGCGAAGTCGAGGACGGTGGCGAAGGGTTTGACGTTGACGACGGTGCCCGCGTGCCGGGCCAGGCCCGCGGTGAGAGTGGGGTCGTCGCCGATGAGTGCACCGCGATGGCGCTGGTGCGCGGAGACCGTGCGCATCGCGGTGGCGGTGGCCTCGATGACGGCCGCGACCTGGTCCGCGGGCCGGGTCGGCACGGCGAGCGGCACCAGATTCACCGCGGTGGTCGGGACGCGGGCGGCGGCGAGACCGAGCCGGTTCATCAGCAGGAAGCCGAGGCTCTGGTGGCGGGTACCGGTGCGGCGGGCCCCGAAGGCGGCGGCCGCGGCGACCACCGTCGCGGCCCAGTTCCCACCGGTCAGCGGCGCGATGGTGGTGCGGATGCTGCGGACCGTGCGGGCCTGTGCGGCGTCCGCCGGGCGATCGCTCGATCCGTCGAGCCGTCCGGCCCAGAACGCGGCGTCGTCGGCGCAGGTGGGGGAGTCCAGGTAGTCCAGGTCGGCGGTGATCACCTCGTGCAGGGAACCGAGCCGTCGGCCGGCGGCGTCGTCCCCGGCGGCCAGGCCGCGGTAGATCTCGGCGCCCCGGGTGAACACCAGCGAGAGCCCGTACGCGTCGATCAGCGCGTGGTGAGCGGCGAGGATCCAGAGCGTGCGGTCGCCGCCGTGCAGGATCCAGTGCGCCACCCCCGGTTCGGCGGTCAGGTCGTGCGGCCGGGCGGTCCACGCGGAGATCACCTCGTGCGCGCGGTCCCAGAGGTTCCCGGTCCCGGAGGCCAGTACCGGCGGCGGATCGAGGACGGCATCGCCCGGCAGTTGCCGGATGCCGTCGCCGGTCTCGACGATCCGGGTGGTCAGCGCGTCGGACTCGGTGACCGCGAGATGCGTTGCGCGGGTGAGGAGTTCGAGGTCGATCTCGCCGGACAACTCGACCGCGTCGCAGACGTTGAAGGTCGGGTTCTCCGGGTCGAGGGTCTGGCCGAACCAGAGCGCGGCCTGGCTCATGGTGAGCGGGACGGGGGTGCGGTTCGTCATGCGGTGGGATCTCCGGCCAGGAAGTCGGTCAGCGCCGGGCCCCACGCCGCGACGGCGTCGGGTCCGAGGAGGTCGCCGTGCGCCCACGGCACGGGCAGGTGCCGGCGCGGTGCCAGGGTGCCGCCCCAGGTGGCCAGCGAGCCGGCGGGTTCGGCCTCGACATAGAGCACGTCGGCATCGACCGGCGTCTGTCGGGCGGGCAGCTCGCGCATCACCCGCAGCGACCACGCGCTCGAATCGAGCACGGCGGCGACGAGTTCCGCGTCGAGACCGGCGAACACCGAGGCTCCGCCGCGAACCAGGTCGATGGCCTCCTCGCGGCTCAGGTCGGTGCCGCGTCCGCCGGGCACCGGCACCCCCAGTGCGCCGAGCGCCGAGGCGTCCGGCGAGAGCGTGTCCAGATACGCGAAGTACTCGTCCGGGGACTGCGCCCAGGCGTCGAGCAGCACCAGCGCGTCGATCGACCGGCCGCGCCGGATCAGTTCGTCGGCGACGGCCGGCGTCAGCGAACCGCCGAACGACCAGCCGAGCAGCACGACCGGCCCGGCTGGGACCGCCGCATCGATCCGGTCGGCGAAGGCGGCCACCACGGCCGCCGGACGCTCCGGGGCATCGTCGCCGCTGATCTGCGGGGACTGGACCGCGTACACCCCGCGCTCTTCGGGCAGGTGCGGCAGGAGCTGGCCGAAGCGCCAGCCCAGGCCGGTGCCCGGCGGGAGCACCACCACCGGGGCGGTCCCGGGGCGGCCGGTGCGGAAACCGATCACCGGCGCGCGGAGCCGGTCGGCGGCGGTGTCGCCGTCGAGCATCGCCGCGATCGCCGCGATGGACGGATCGGCGAAGACCTGGGAGACCGCGAGTTCCACACCGAGCCGGGCGCGGACGGCGTCGGCGAAGGTCATCAGTTGCAGGGAGTGTGCGCCCAGGTCGAACAGATTGGCGTCGACGTCCACCTCGGGCAGCCCGAAGGTCTGCGCGGCGATCTCGGCGAGGACCCGTTCGAGCAGCGATCCGGTCCGTGAGCCGTTCGCGAGTTCGGCGGCCGGGGCCGGCAGCGCCGCCAGATCCCGCTTGCCGTTGACGGTCACCGGGATCTCGTCGATGAGCGTGTACGACGACGGAATCATGTACGGCGGCAACGTGATCGCGAGTGTCCGGCGCACCTCACGGAAGTCTGGTGGTGTGCCGTCCGGTACCAGATATGCGGCCAGCGTGGCCTGCGCGCCGGTGCCGCGGGCGGTGACCACCGCGCGGTCGATGCCGTCGATCGCGACGAGGGCGGCCTCGATCTCGGTCGGTTCCACCCGGAATCCGCGGATCTTGAGCTGGAAGTCGGTGCGGCCCAGGTAGTCGAGCAGACCGTCGGTGACATTCGGCCCGCTCGCCGCGCTCCCGGCGCCGGCCCGGCGCCGCATCAGGTCGCCGGTGCGGTAGAGCCGGCGACCGGGATCGTCCGGATGTGCGACGAAGCTCAGCGCGGTCAGACCGGGCCGGTCGTGATAGCCCCGCGCCAGGCCGTCGCCCTCGACGTACAGTTCCCCGGCGACGCCGGGCGGTACCGGCCGCAGCCACGGATCGAGCAGATGGACGACGGTGTTGCCGATCGGGCGGCCGACGGTCGGTGACGCCGAGTCGGTGGTGCCGCCGCCGAGCGTGTTGATCGTGTACTCGGTGGGGCCGTACAGGTTGTAGCCGAGGGTGCCGGGCTCGTCACGCAGCCGGTCCCACACCCCGGTGCCGACGGCCTCGCCGCCGAGCAGCACGAGCGCCGGCCGATGGTTGTCCAGCAGACCGGCGCCGATCAGGTATTCGGCGTAGGTCGGGGTCACGTTGACGACGTCCACCCGGTGGGCATCGCAGTAGGCGACGAGCGCCTGCGGATCGCGGCGCAGGTCCTCGTCACAGATGTGGACGGTGTGCCCGTAGGTGAGCCACAGCAGTTCCTCCCACGACATGTCGAAGGCGAAGGAGACGGTGTGGGCCACCGCGAGGCGCCGGCGGCCCTCCCGGCTCGCCAGCGCGACGGACGGCCGGAAGATCTCGTCCTCGTGGTTGAGATACATCGTGGTCAGGCCGCGATAGCCGGTGACCACGCCCTTGGGCTTGCCGGTGGAGCCCGAGGTGTAGATGAGGTAGGCGGGATGGTCCAGGCGGCGCGGCTGGTCGCGGGCGAACGCGCCCAGTTCGGTGTCGTCGAGCGGGTCGCTGGACAGCGCGTCCAGCCGGGCGCGGACGTCCGGGGCGCGCAGGTCGAGCGGGGGCCGCCGTCCGTCGAAGATCGCGTCGAGATCGCCGGGATCGGCCCCGGCCGTCAGCGCCAGCACCGGGCGCGCATCGTCGACCAGACCGCGCAGCCGCGGTGCCGGATGGACCAGTTCCAGCGGCAGGTAGGCCGCGCCGGTCCGCAGCACCGCGAACAGGGCGACGACCATCTCGATGGACCGCTCGATCGCCAGCGCGACCACCGTCTCGCAGCGTGCGCCCTCGGCGAGCAGCAGCCGGGCGAGCCGGTTGATCTCGGCGTCGAGTTCACCGAAGGTCAGGGTGGCGTCGGCGAAGACCAGTGCCGGGGCCGCGGGCTCGCGGGCCGCGGTGGCGGCGAGCAGTTCCGACACCGACAGGCCGGGCACGTCGAGGGTGCGCCCGCGGTCGGGCGGCTCGGCGGCCGTCACCGGGAGCCGGGCGAGCGGCACGTCGTCGACGTCCGGGCGTGACAGCGCGGTGAGCAGTGCGAACAGGTCGTCGGCCAGGCCCGCGGCGGTGGCGTCGTCGATCAGGTCGTCGCGGGTCTCGACGGCGACCGCGAGCTGCGGCCCGGGCGTCGCGACGACGGTCAGTGCGAAGTGGGTGTGATCCTCGCTGTCGTGGTCGGTCACCCCGTGCTCCGCGCCGAGCCGGCCGTCGTCGATGAAGTTCTGCAGGACCAGGAGCACGTCGAACAGGGCGGGGGTACCGGCGGCCGCGGCGATCTCGCCGAGGCTGAGCCAGTCGTGCCCGAGGACGTCGAGGCGGCCGGCCTGCTGCTCGCGCAGGAACTCGGCGACGCCCGCGGCCGGGCGCAGCCGGGCGCGGACGGGGACGGTGTTGAGGAACATGCCGACGGCGGTATCGGCGCCGTCCACCTCGCTCGGGCGGCCGGCGACGGTCTGACCGATCACCACGTCGCCGCGGCCGGACCACCGGCCGGTCACCAGGGCGAGCGCGGTGGCCAGCACGGTGTTGAGGGTGACTCCGGCGCGCTGCGCGGTGGCGGTGAGACCGGCCGAGGCCGCGGCATCGAGGGTCCGCCGGACGACGCGGGTGCCGCCGCGGACCACCGGGTCGGCGCCGGGGCGCAGCAGCGAGGGCTCGTCGTAGCCGTCGAGGTAGCCGGCCCAGGCGGCGGTCGCGGCGTCGCGGTCGCGCTCGTCGATCCAGCGCAGATAGCGGGCGAAGACCGGCTCGCCGATGTCGTGGCGGGCCGGTGCGGTGCCGGCGTAGTGGGCGAGGAGACCGCCGATCACGAGGCCGTTGGACCAGCCGTCCCAGAGCAGGAAGCGGCGGGAGACCACCAGTGCGTCGCCTCCGGTCCGGCGGACCAGGGTGACGCGCCACAGCGGCGGCGTGTCCAGGTCGAAGCGGCGGATGCGATCGGCGGCGATCACCTGATCGGTGGCGGCGGCCAGCGCGTCACCGGTGAGCCCACGCAGGTCGACGGTCTCCAGCGGCGGCTTGAGGGGGTCGACCAGGAACTGGACCGGCGCGGGCCGGCCGTCGTGGGTGAATCCGGCACGCAGCACCGGGTGATCGGCCATCAGGGCGGCGAGGGCGCGGCGCAGGCGCCCGGGTTCCAGGGCACGGTCGAAGGTGAGGACGAACTGAGCGTTGTAGACGTCGTGCTCACCGGAGACCGCGGACTGGAAGTAGAGGCCTTCCTGCAGCGGTGACAGCCCCCAGACCGCGGCGATCGGCCGGTTCGCCGGATCGGCGGCCGCCGCGGCGAGCAGTTCCAGGGCCCGGCGCAGCGCCTCGAGGAAGGTCTCGGGGGCGGCGGTCCCGGGCGGCCGGGCGCGCAGGGTGATCGTCGTGGCGGCGTCGCCGAGACTCAGGTGCAGGTCGGGGTGGGCCGCGGTGCCGTGGTCGACGACGGTCAGTCCGCGGTCGTCGTCGGCGCCGACGGTGAACAGCGGGCCGGGCGGGGTGAGCGCGGGTCCGGCCTGCGGATGCAGGTGGCGCAGCAGACCGAAATCGGCCGCCGTCGACGCGCCGTCCTCGAGTGCGGCGCTTCGTGCGTCGCGCAGCGCCGCGGCCGGGTCGGTGCCGATCCGCACGACGGCGGGTGTCGCCACGCCGAGCGGCAGGGTGGTGCGCGCGCCGTCGCGCCGGTCGTCCGCGGCGGCGACGACGCTGTGCGCCGACTCGCCCAGCAGGCCGAGCGCGAGGCCGAGGGCGGCGAGCGCCGCGCCGGTGGGCGTCAGGCCGGCGGCGGCGAAGACCGCCGTGTCGAGGCCGTCGACCACCGCCGTCCGCGGGGCGTCGAGCGGCGTCGCGGGCAGCGCACGGGCGGTCAGGTCGCGCCAGCGGTCGAGCCGCGCCAGCACCTCGGAGGCACCGGCGCGCTGCGCGCACCGGTCGAACAGGGCGGCCGGTTCGTCGGCGGCGGGCGGTGCGGGCGGCTCACCGCGGCCGATGGCCGCGAACGCCTCGGCCACCTCGTTGCGCAGCAGGGCGCGGCCGGGACCGTCGACGAGCAGCGGATGCGCGCTGATCACCAGGGTGCCGGGCGCCGCGCCGGTGCCGGGGATCCAGCCGAAGGCGGCGCCGCCCGGGCCGGGCACGTACTCCCACAGGCCGGGGATCGGCCGCTCGGGGCGCAGGGCCAGCTCGGGATGGGCGGCGCTCACGGCCGCGCACACCGCGCGGACCTGAGCCGGCAGCGCACGCGGCGGGGTCGGGACGGTGAAGACGGCCGGAGTCACCGCCGGGGCATCCTCGTCCAGGTCGTCGTGCGCGATGACCCACTCCTCAGTACCGGGCAGGGTGCCGACCGGTACGTCGTGCGGGTGCCCGGCGGGGAGCACGGATGCCGGCCGCAGCGGCGGACCGATCGGGGCATCCGTCCCGGTCAGCAGCTCGCGCAGGTAGTCGGCGTACTCGGCGGCGAGCCGGGTCATCTCCGGCCGTTGCGCGCCGGGGCCGTGGAAGAAGATCGCGACGGAGCGGGCCGCTGCGTCGACCTCGAAGAAGACGTCGACGTCGCCGGTGGGACCGGACGAGAGGATCTCCAGGCGGGCGTCCAGACCGGCGGCGGTGAACGCCCGGGTGGTGATCGGCAGGATGTTGGCGCCGACCCCGAAGAGCGGGCGCGGGGGCGCGACGTCGCGCAGGGCGCGGCGCAGGTCCTCGCCGCGGAAGCGGCTGTGCGGGTGGACGTCGCTCAGGAGCGTGTCGATGTCCCCGGCGAGCTGTCGCCAGGTGGTGCCCGCGCGCAGTCGTACCCGCAGCGGGAGGACGGTGGCGAGGGTGCCGAGGTGGGCGCGCAGATCGGGTTCGCTGCGTCCGGACATCGGGGTCGCGAGGAGCAGATCGGGTTGGCCGGTGCGGCGGTAGAGGAAGCCGGCGAGGGTCGCCAAGAGCAGTCCCGCGGTGCGAACCCGCAGTTCCCGGGCCCGGCCGTAGAGTGCCGTGCTCTCATCGGAGGTCAGCGGCACGGCGACGATCTCGGCGCGCCGGGCGCCGGGTTCGACGTTCTCCAGCAGCCGCGGCGGGGCCGGGGCGTCGGCCACCTGGCCGAGCCAGAAGTCCCGGTCGGCCGCGAACCGCGGCGACGCGCGGTAGGTCTCGTCGGCGGCGACGAGGGTGTCCAGCGACCAGGCGGTCTCGTTGGATTCACGGTCCGCGCGGGCCCGGGTCCCGGCTTCCCGGCTCCGGGCGTAGCGGGTCAGCGCCGCCGACAGCAGCATGCCGACGGCCGTGCCGTCGAGCACCAGATGATGGGCGGCGAGGAAGGCGAGCGTGCGGTCGTCGGTGACCCGCAGCAGGCACGCGCGCAGCAGCGGGCCGGCCGCGGTGTCGTAGGGCCGGGCGAGCGCGTCGTCGATCCACGCGCGCGCCGCCGATGATGGATCAGTCTTCCCCCGGAAGTCGATCACCTCGCACCGCGGGTCGCGGTCGGTGATCTCCTGCCACACCTCGCCGCCGGCGGTGACGAACCGCACGCGGGCCGCCTCCGAGCGGGCGAGCGTCGCGTCGATCGCGGCCGTCATCGCGGGGAAGTCGACCGGTCCGGCCGTGTGCGCGACCAGGGCGGTCGAGTACGCGGTGGCGTCGTCGGCCACCCGGTCGGCCAGCCAGATCTCGCGCTGGGCCGCGGTGAGCGGGGTGAGGGTGCGGGTGGGGGAAGACTGATCCGTCGTCATTACGGCGCGGGCTTCGCGGCCTTCACCGCGGCGGCGATGTCCTGCGCCTGACGCTCGACGGCGGCCGTCGTGTACGAGTACGGCGTGCGGTACGGGAACAGGTTGCCCGCCTTGACCGCGGGCAGTTCCTTGAACGCCGGGTTGTCGAGCAGGGCCTGGGTGCGCTTGGTGGGCTTACCCTCGTAGTCGGCCTCGTAGAACAGCACGTTCGCCGACGACAGGCGGCCCAGATCCTCCATCGAGATCTTCTGGTTGAAGCGCTGCGGATTGGGGACGGCGTCGAAGTACTTCAGGCCGGCCATGGTGAGGCGCTCGTAGACCAGGGACTTGCTGGTGGCCACGGTGTAGGTGCCGGGCTCGGTCGACGCCTCGACGTAGCCGACGCTGCCGAGCTTGGCGATGGCGTCCTTGTTGTCGGTGCCGATCGCCTTGAGCTGGTCGTCCAGACCGGCCAGCCGCTTCTTGGCGAACTCACCGCAGCCGATCGAGTCGGCGACCTTCTGGTAGTCGTCCCAGACGTCGGTCGGCTCCTGGATCTCGAAGGCGACGGTCGGCGCCGCGATCTCGTTGACCTCCTTGATCGCGAGCTTGTCGGCGACGTCCTTGCGGACGTACGAGATCACCATGTCCGGGTTGAGCTTGAGCACCTGCTCGGTGTTCACGCCCGCGGTGATCGAACCGATGTCCGGCACGCCCTGGACCTTCTTCAGCTCCTCGGGGGTGGCGTTCTGCTTGTAGTCGTCGAGCATGCCGACCGGCGTCACGCCGAGGTCGATCAGCTGGGTACCGACCAGCCAGCCCGAGACGATGCGCTTCGGCGCGGCGGGGACCTTCACGTCGCCGAGGTAGGTGCCGGTCACGGTGCGCTCGCCGCTCAGGTCGCCGGATGCGCAGGGCACCGCGGGATTGGCGCCGGTGGAGGGCGACGACGAGTCGTTGCCGTCGTTGCTGCTGCACGCGGCGAGCAGGGTGCCGGTCGCCAGCAACGCGGCGGCCAGGCGCACCCGGCGACGCCGGGGAGAAAGGGTTGCCATCGTGGGATTTCCTTCGCGGGTCGGGGCCGACGGTCTCGGCACTGAGGTTAGGGTAACCTACAGTCCACGAGGTGGCGGCTCGGGGGATATGCCCGGTACGCCGCGCGCGGTCGTGCCGCGACACCCGCACCACGTCCGCGACAGCCGGCGGCGATGCGACCCCCGCGGTCGTCGCGTCACCGCCGGCTGTCGTGTGGGCGGAAGGAGTGTCGCGGGCGAGCCGGGACGGTCTTCCTGAGCGGGGTTTCGGGCCGAGACCCGGATCGTCAGGCCGGGGCGGGGAGGGCGGCGCCGAGATGGGCCGCGATCGCGTCCACGTCACCGTCGGTGAGGACGGTGCACGACCAGGTCAGTTCCACCACCAGCGTCTGGGCGCCGTCGGCCGCGACCTCCACGCGGCCGTCGACGGTCAGCGGGTGGTCCACCTCCAGATCCGCCGCCGGGGTGGTGCGTGTCCACCGCGACTGCGGGGCCGGCCGCCACGGCTGCTCCGCGCCGAGGTCGAGTACGCCCAGGAAGTTGACCAGCACCTGCGCCCGCGGGGACCGCGCCAGCAGACGAGCGGTGCGTGGATTGCAGTAGCGGGCCAGCCCGTAGCCGTATCCCGGTTCCGCCAGCTGCTCCTCGATCCGGTCCCGCCCGTCGGACGCGGCCGGATCGCACCGCACCGGCCACAGCGCGGTGAGCCAGCCGACGGTCTCCGACAGATCGGCGTCGACCAGATCACGGCCGTGGCCTTCGACGTCCACGAGGAACGGCGCCGCGTCGCCCGAGGTGTGCCCGGCCCGCCAGCGGTCGAGGGCATCGGCGACGGCCGCGACGAACGACGGCGCGGTCGGCGTCTCGGCGGGCAGGCGCAGCGTCCGGGTGCGCAGGTCGGCCTGGGTGACGGCCGGACCGGCGGCCGCCGGGAACAGTGGCGAGGCGCTCGCCAGCAACGTCCGCCATCGGGCGGCGTCGGCGGTGGTCTCCGGGGCCGCGGCGAGCGCGGCGACCGCGTCGGCGTAATCGGCGAAACCGGTCAGGGGTGCGCCGAGCGCGGCGCGGCGCCCGGCGGTGAGCGCCGCGTCGGCGACGGCGAGGTCGTCGAGCAGGAGGCGCCAGGACACCGCATCGATCGCCAGATGATGGATCACCAGGACCAGCCACGCGCCGTCCGGCGCGAACACCGCCCCGGCCTGCAGGCAGCCGTCGACGGTCGGGTCGAGGCGGGCGTGAACCCGGTCCGCGATCGAGGCGAATTCGGCCTCCCCGGGATCGGCGGCCACCTGGTGCACGGACAGGAGGTCCGCCGCGCGACAGTCGGCGACGGCGCGCGGCGTGGGCGACCACACGCCGCCCGCGGCGACCCCGACTCGCAGGCGCAGCGCCTCGTGGCGGGCGAGCACGGCGTCGAGCACGGCGGTCAGGCGATCGACGCCGATACCGTGCGGAAGCGCGACGGTGACCGACTGGGCCAACGACTGCCAGCGCCCGGTCCGCGCGGCCAGCTGCGCGGCGATCGGGGTGAGCGGGAGCGGCCGGGTGCGTTCGGTGATCGGGACGACGCCGTCGGGATCGCTCACCGCGACCTCCCGGGCGAGACCGGCGAGACGCGCCACCGTGCGGGCCTCGAAGACCTCGCGCACGGAGAGTTCCAGACCGCGCCGCCGCAGCCGGTTGACGACGGTGATCGCCACGATGCTGTCGCCGCCGAGGGCGAAGAAGTCGTCGTCGCGGGCCGCGCTCACCCCCTCCGGGAGGCGCAGCACCTCACCGAAGACCTCGGCGATCACGCGCTCCGCGGCCCCCTCGACCGCCTCCCCGGTACCGGAGATCACCGGATCCGGCAGCGCCGCGCGATCGAGCTTCCCGTTCGCGGTCACCGGCAGCGCGTCGAGCAGGGTGAGCGTGGCCGGGACCAGATGCGCCGGCAGCTCGTCGGCGACGGCCGCGAGCAGGCCGGCGGGCTCGACGCCGTCGGCGCCGCTCGAGGCGACCCCGTAGGCGGCGAGCACGGTCCGGTCGTCGGCCGTGCGATGGCCCACGACGACGGCCTGCGCCAACGAGCCGGTGCGCAGCAGCGCGTGCTCGATCTCGCCCGGTTCAACGCGTTGACCACGCAGTTTGAGCTGCGCATCGCTGCGTCCGGCGTATTCCAGGACACCGTCGGCGGTCCACCGGGCGACGTCGCCGGTGCGGTACATGCGCTCACCCGGGGAGAACGGCGACGCGACGAAATGCGCCGCGGACAGGCCCGGTCGCCGTGCGTAGCCGCGGGCCAGCTGCACCCCGGTGAGATAGAGGTCGCCCCAGACGCCGATCGGGCGCTCATCGAGGGCCGGACCCAGCACCCGGGCGCCGGTGTTCCACACCGGCCGGCCGATCGGCACGACCGGTCCGGTCAGCCCGGTGACGTCGATCTCGGTGACGTCGACGGCGGCCTCGGTGGGGCCGTACAGATTGTGCAGGCGCGCATCGGGGAAACGCTCCGCGACGCCGTCGCGCAGGGGTGCGGTCAGGGCCTCGCCGGAGCAGAGGATCCGGCGCAGCCCTTCGACGGGCTCAGGGAGCGTCGTGGGGTCAGGGGGCGGCGTGGGGTCAGGGGGCGGCGTGGGGTCAGGGGGCGTCGTGGGGTCAGGGGGCGTCGTGGGGCTAGGGGGCGTCGTGGGCTGAGTGGCCGCGGCGAGAAACGCCCGGAGCATCGACGGCACGAAGTGCACGGTCGTGACGGCATCCCGGCGCAGGATCTCGGCGATCCGCGCGGGGTCTCGATGGGCGTCCGGTTCGGCCATCACCACCGTCGCCCCGGCGATGAGCGGCCAGAACAGCTCCCAGACCGAGACGTCGAAGCCGGTCGGTGTCTTGTGTAGCACCCGCTCGCCGGGCACCAGCCCGTAGCGATCCTGCATCCAGCACAGCCGGTTCACGATCGCCCGATGCTCGACGACGACCGCCTTCGGGGTGCCTGTCGACCCCGACGTGTAGATCAGATAGGCGGCGCGCCGGTCCGGGAGGGATCCGGGTGCGGGCGGGCCGGCGGCGGGCACGGGCCGATCGCAGATTCCGCGCGCGTTCACGACCAGCGTGGGCACCTCGTCGCCGGTATCGGCGCGGTCGGTGATCAGCACCGCCGGTGCGGCGTCGTCGAGCAGGAAGCGCCGCCGCGCGGGTGGATGTTCGCGGTCGAGCGGCAGATACGCCGCGCCCACCCGGTGCGCGGCGAGCAGCGCCACCGAGAGCGCCGTCCCGCGCGGCAGATCGACGGCGACGACGTCGTCGACCCCGGCGCCCGCGGTGGCGAGCTGTGCGGCGAGCCGGCCGGATGCGGCGAGCAGGTCGGCGTAGGTCGTGGTCTCGCCGTCGGCGAGCACCGCCGTCACGGTGGGATGTGCCGCGGCGGCCGCCGCGATGAGCCCGGTCAGGTCGGCGCCCGGGGGCACCGGATGCGCGGTGGTGTTCGCCGCGTCCAGGCTCCGGCGGTCGGCGGCACCGAGCAGGTCGAGCCGGCGCAGCCGCAGCCCGGGATCGGCCGTCATCTGTGCCAGGGCGGCGGCGAGGAGTCCGGCGATCCGTTCGACGGTCGGCCGGTCGAACAGATCACGGGCGTACTCGATCCGGGCGGAGAGCGCCGGAGAATCGGCCCGCTCCAGGAACTCGACGGTGAGATCGAACTTCGCGCCCACCGGCGCGAGCGGTTCGACCCGGGCTTCGAGCCCGGCGAAGTCCGGGACGGGGACCGGGCCGCGGTACTGAATCATGGTCTGGAACAACGGGTTCCGGCCGAATCGCCGGGGCGGGTCGACGGCGTCGACCACCTCGGTGAAGGGCATCAGCTGATGCTCCAGCGCCGCGAGGTCGGTCTCCCGGACGCGGGCGAGTAACTCGGTGACGGTGGGGTCGTCGTCGACGCGGGTGCGTACCGCGACGGTGTTGGTGAACATGCCGATCACCGCGTCCAGATCGGGATGGCCGCGACCGGCGACCGGGGTGCCCAGAACGATGTCGCCGGACCCGCTCAGCCGGGCCCAGACCGCGACGACCGCGGCGTGGATCACCATGAACGGAGTCGCGGAGGCGCGGGCGGCCAGCGCCCGCACGGCGGTGCCGAGGTCGCCGGGCAGCGTGAACTCGACCGTGCCGCCGCGCCAGGTCGGCGTCTCGGGCCGCGGCCGGTCGTAGGGGAGAGCCAGTTCGTCGGGGATCCCGGCGAGGGCCGCGCGATGGTGCTCACGCTCGCGCGGCCGGTCGACGGACCGCTCCTGCCAGCCGGCGGCGTCGGCGTACTGCAACCGGGCGGGCCCGGCGGGAGCCTCGCCGTTCACGACCGCCCGGTAGTCCTCGGCGAGTTCGGCGAACAGCTGCGGCGCGCACCATTCGTCGGCGGCGATGTGGTGCACGGTCAGCTGCACGGTCCACGACGCGTCGCCGCGACGGGCGACGTCGACCCGCAGCGGAAGCTCACTGGCCAGGTCGAACGGCCGCTCGCGGGCCGCGGCGAGGCCGTCGGGGTCGTCGTGCACGACGAACGGAACGGGCGTGCCGGGCGGTGCGATGACCTGCACGAGGGCGCCGCCGTCACCGGCGATCAGGCGCGTGCGCAGGGCCTCGTGCCGGTCGGCGAGGTGCCCGCAGGCGGCGGCGAGTGCCGCGGTGTCGAGTAGTCCGCGCAACGACACCGCGAAGGGCAGGTTGTACGACGCCTCGGCCGTCCCGGGTGCTTGCCGGGTGAGCTGTTCGGCGGCCCAGACGCCGCGCTGGGCGGCGGTCGCCGGCAGCGGGTCGGGGCGCGGCCCGGGCGGCACCGGACCGGTCGGCGCCGGATCGGCGGCATGCCGGTCGATCTCGGCGGCCAGCGCCGCGACGGTCGGGTGGTCGAAGACGCTCCGCACCGTCAGCGGCAGATCCCGGTCGGTGGTGATCCGGTGGAGGAGCCGGGTGGCGAGCAGGGAATGCCCGCCGAGCGCGAAGAAGTCGTCCCCGGTCCCGACCCGCTCGACGCCGAGTACCTCGGCGAACGCCGCGGCAAGGCCGATCTCGGTCGGCGTGCGCGGCGCCTCGTCGGCGACGGTGAGCAGACCGGCCGGATCGGGAAGGGCACGCCGGTCCACCTTGCCGTTGGGCAGTGTGGGCATCGCGTCGAGCAGGACCACCGCGGGCACCTGATACGAGGGCAGCCGCGCGGCGAGCGCCGCGGTGATCCGCTCGCGGTCGGGGCCGCCGGGTGCGACGGTGAGGTAGGCCCAGAGGGCCGATGCCCTGGTGGCGTCCGGACGGGTGACGACGGCCGCCCCGGTGACCCCGGGGACCGCGCGCAGCGCGGCTTCGACGCCGACCGTCTCGACCCGGTGGCCGCGGATGGTGACCTGCCCGTCCACACGGCCGTGGAATTCGAGAAGACCGCCGGGCCGCCAGCGGCCGAGGTCGCCGGTGCGGTAGAGGCGGCCGGGGCCGAACGGATCGGCGACGAACCGTTCGGCGGTCAGCGCGGACCGCCCCAGGTATCCCCGGGCGATCTGCGGTCCGGCGACGTAGATCTCGCCGATCACCCCCGGCGGCGACGGCCGCAGCAGCGGGTCGAGTACGCGCACCGTCGATCCCGGGACCGGCCGCCCGAGGGTCACCGGCTCGCCGTCGGCATCCAGCTCGGCGACCGTCACATCACCGGCCACCTCCGACGACCCGTACGAGTTCACCACCCGGGCGGAGGGCGAGACCGCCCGGAGGGCCGCGGCCACGTCGGCGCCGAGCGGTTCCCCGGACAGCACCCACCGGGTGATGCCGGCGCACGCCGCCGGTTCGGTGGCGGCGAGGGTGGCCGCGAGTGACGGCACCGCGGTGACCTGGGCGACCGGTTCGGCGCGCAGCAAGGCGGCCTGGGCGGCGAGGTCGACGCGCTCGGCGTCGTCGGCGATCACCAGGCGCGCACCGGCGGCGAGGGCGCCGAGCAATTCGGTGAGCCCGTCGATGAAGGCGAACGAGCTCTTCAGCAGTCGCGCGTCGCCCGGCGCGGCCGGCCACAGAGCGGTGGCCCACGCGATCCGGGTGGCGAGCGCGTCCCGGGTGCCGGCGACACCCTTGGGGACCCCGGTCGATCCGGAGGTGTAGGCGAGGTAGGCCAGCGCCGAGCCGGGCGCGGCGGGATGCGGATGGTCGTCGGCGTCGTCCGGCAGGTCGTCGACGACGATCCGGTGCGCCGCGACGGGCGGCAGCGCGGCATCGGCGGTCGTGACGAGCACCGCGGGACCGGCGTCGCCGAGGATGTATTCGACCAGCTCCCGCGGGTAGCCGAGGTCGATCGGCAACACCGCGGCCCCGGCGCGCAGCGTCGCCAGGATCGCGGCCGCCGCATCGTCGCCGCGGGGCAGGGCGACGGCGACCACCGCATCGGTGCCCGCGCCGGCGGCGCGCAGCGCCGCCGTCAGCGCGCGGACCCGGGGTTCGCGCGGTCCGGCATCCCGGAGCAGCCCGGCGAGATCGGGCTGCTCCCGCTCGGGTCCGGCACCCAGCGCGAGCACCGCGGCGGGCGGCGGTGCCGAGGCCGCGACACGTGTATCCGGCCGGTCGGCGAGCACCTCGAGCATCGAGACCAGCGTCCCGGCGATCCGGGTCACGCGCTCGGCGCCGAGCGCGGCGGGCAGGTGGTGCAGGCGGATCTCCAGGTGCGGCGTGACGACCACCTGCACGGTGAGCGGATAGTGCGTCGAATCGCGCGGGGCGATCCCGGCGAGCCCGAGACCGGTCGCAGCGAAGGCCTCGCGCAGCGGCCCGGACGATGCCGGATGGTTCTCGACGACGAGCAGGGTGTCGGCCAGCTCGCCCGCGCCGATCGCGCCGGCGATCGCCGGCAGGCCCACCCAGTGGTCGGTGAGCACCGTCGACTGGTCGTGCTGCACGCGCCCGGCGACGTCGATCACCCGGTCGGCGCCGGCGGCGCGGACCCGGACCGGAACGGCGCCGATCGTCATCCCGATCAATGACTCGGCACCGGAGAAGTCCGGGCTGCGGCCGGAGACCGTCGCGGCGAACAGCACATCGGTGCGCCCGGTCTCGTACCCGAGGGTCAGTCCCCATGCCGTCTGGACGAGGCTGCCGAGGGTGACCCCGGCGGCGCGGGCCCGGTCGGCCAGCCGTTCGCCGAGGGTTCCCAGGTCATCGAGACGGACCTCGCGCGGCCGCGCGCCCATCCCCGCCGGGTCGGGTCCGGCGAGGAGCGTCGCCTCGGCCCCGTCGAGCAGTGGGCGCCAGCGGTCGAGCGCCGCTTCGCGGTCCTGCTCGCCGAGCCAGGTGAGGTAGTCGCGGAACGGCCGGACCGGTGGCAAGGTCGCGGTGGAGCCACCGGCGGCGTAGGTCAGCGCGATCTCCCGCAGCAGCAGCGGCGCCGACCAGCCGTCGAGGATCAGGTGGTGGTTGGTGATGAGGAGCCGCCAGTCGCGCTCTCCGGTCCGGGCCAGGGTCAGCCGCAGCAGCGGCGGCCGGGCCAGGTCGAAGCGTTCGTCGCGGGCGTCGTCGCAGATCGCCGCCCACCGGTCGGGGTCCTCCCGCAGGTCGTGCTCCGCCCAGCCGATCTCGGCCCCGTCGAGGACCAGGGCCACCGGCATCCCGTTCTTGCGCCGGCTGAACGCCGTGCGCAGGTTGGGGTGCCGGGTGAAGACGGCCTGGGCGCTGCGGTGCAGCAGTCCCGGGTCGAGGTCGCCGGTCAGGGCGATGTCGGCCTGTACCGTGTACGGGTCAGGGCCGTCGCCGACCAGGGTGGACGCGTACAGCAGTCCATCCTGCACCGGAGTCAGCGGCAAGATCTCGGCGAGTTTCATCGGCGGCGGGGGTCCTGTTCGATCGGGACAATGCTCTTATTAAGGTAAGCATTACCAAACCTTTGAAAGATGTTCGGGTCCGTACGATCCGAACCCGGACTGTGGGAGCCGCTGTGCGGGTGGTGCATCGATGACGGGGGTGGCGGAGGTGGCCGCGCCGCCCGGCGAGAGCGCCGCCGAGCGCACGGTCGGCGTGGCCCGGACCGATGCGTTCCGGGCGCTGGGCCTGCTGGTGCTGGCGGCGGTCCTGCTCGGCGTGGTCGTCGGCAGCCTGGCGATCGGCCCGACGTCGATCCCGCTGAGCACGGTGTGGGACACGGTCTTTCACTACACGGGCTCGCTGGAGCAGCTGACCGTGCGCGACGGCCGGATCTCCCGCACCCTGCTGGGCATCCTGGTCGGCATCGCGCTGGCCGTCGCCGGTGCGCTGATCCAGGCCATGACCCGCAATCCGCTCGCCGATCCCGGCATCCTCGGTGTCAACGCCGGCGCCGCGTTCTTCGTCGCCCTCGCGATCGGGGTGTTCGGCTACACCGGCATCTGGACGTACATCTGGTTCGCCTTCGTCGGCGCGATCGTCGCGGCCGCGGTGGTCTACGCGGTGGGCTCGCGAGGCGTCGGGGGAGCCAGCCCGGTCCGGCTCACCCTCGCCGGGGTCGCGGTGACCGCCCTGCTCACCGGCATCACCACCGCACTGGTCCTGCTCGATCCGAAGGCCTTCGACCAGATGCGGTTCTGGCAGGCCGGCTCCATCGCCGGGCGCACCCTGAGCGTGACGACCGCGATCGTGCCGTTCGTCGTGGCCGGGGTGGTTCTCGCGGTGGCCGTCGCGCGCC
This sequence comes from Gordonia sp. PP30, assembly GCF_023100845.1. Taxonomy (NCBI): domain Bacteria; kingdom Bacillati; phylum Actinomycetota; class Actinomycetes; order Mycobacteriales; family Gordoniaceae; genus Gordonia; species Gordonia sp. PP30. The sequence goes on from NZ_CP095864.1 coordinate 1,600,602, forward strand.
CGCTCAACGCCCTCGCGCTGGGTGACGACCTGGCCCGTGCGCTCGGCGCCAACACCCTGCGCACCCGGCTGATCGGCTTCCTCGCGGTGACCGCGCTCTGCGGTGCGGCGACGGCCGCGGCCGGCCCGATCGCCTTCGTCGGGCTGATGATTCCGCACGTCGCGCGCTGGATCGTCGGTCCCGAGCAACGCTGGATCCTGGTCTACAGCCTGGTCCTCGGCCCGATTCTGCTGCTGGTGTCCGACATCATCGGGCGCGTCGTGGTGCGTCCCGACGAATTGCAGGTGGGCATCGTCACCTCGTTCGTGGGTGCGCCGGTGCTGATCTGGCTGGTCCGCCGAAGCAAGGCGAGCGGCCTGTGAGCATCGACTTCGGCCGCCCGGTGGCGGTCCTCGGCAGGCGCACCGGCCCGTTCTCGCTGCGGATGGACGTCCGCGTCGCCGTCGTGGTGACGGTGATGGTCGTGGCGGCGCTCGGCATCACGCTGACCGCGCTGATGGTGGGCGACTACCAGGTGAGCGCCGGCGGTGTGTTCCGGGCGATCTTCACCGAGGCCACCACCCGCGTCGAACACCGCGAGCACTACGTGGTGGTCACCAAACGGCTGCCGCGGGCGCTGCTCGCTGTGCTGCTGGGGATCGCCCTGGGCATCAGCGGCGCGGTGATCCAGTCGCTGACGCGCAACCCGCTCGGCAGCCCGGACGTGATCGGTTTCAACATCGGTGCCTACACCGGTGCGCTGGTGGTGATCGTGCTCGGCGGCGGCAGCGCCGTCCTCGGCCAGTCCGGCGGCGCCCTGGTCGGCGGTATCGCGACCGCGCTGGCGGTGTACTTCCTGGCGTACCGGCAGGGTGTGCAGGGCTTCCGGCTGATCATCGTCGGCATCGGGCTCAGCGCCATGCTGGCCTCGTTCAACACCTGGCTCATCCTCACCGCCGACCTGGACACCGCGATGTCGGCCGCCGCCTGGGGCGCGGGCTCGCTGAGCACGTCGACGTGGGCGCAGGTGTGGATCGCGGTCGTCGTGCTCGTCGTCCTCGCGGTGGCGCTGGTGCCGTACGCCGGGCGGATGAAGCTGCTGGAGATGGGCGACGATGCCGCGACGGCGCTCGGCGTCCGGGCCGAGCGCACGCGGCTGGTGCTGCTGATCCTGGGTGTGGCGCTCACCGCCCTCGCGACCGCCATCGCCGGGCCGATCGCCTTCGTCGCGCTGGCCGCGCCGCAGCTCGCCAAGCGGCTCACCCGCACCGCCGGGGTGAGCCTGGTGCCCGCGGCGGCGATGGGCGCGCTGCTGCTCTCGGCGTCGGATCTGGTGGCGCAGCGGCTGTTCGCGCCGACCCAGCTGCCGGTCGGCGTGGTCACGGTGTCGATCGGTGGCCTGTACCTGGTGTGGCTGGTGGCCCGCGAGACGAGAAGGAACTGACGATGGGAAGAAGTGACATGAGCTGGTTCCGCCGCGGCGCGCACGTGCCCGCACCGGTGACCGACGGGCCGCGGCTGATGGCCGAGGACCTGACCCTCAGCTACGACAAGCGGGTGATCAGCACCGAGCTGAGCCTGACCGTGCCGGAGAACTCGTTCACGGTGATCATCGGCCCGAACGCCTGCGGCAAGTCGACGCTGTTGCGCGCGCTCTCCCGCCTGCTCTCCCCGGAGAGCGGGACCGTCCTGCTCGACGGCGCGCAGATCACCTCGCTGCCGGCCAAGGAGGTGGCTCGCCGCCTCGGGCTGCTGCCGCAGACCTCCACCGCGCCCGACGGCATCCGGGTGGCCGACCTGGTCGCGCGCGGGCGTTTCCCGCACCAGAGCCTGATCCGCCAGTGGACCGACGACGACGAGGCCGCCGTCGTCGCGGCGATGCGGGCCACCCGGGTCGATGCCCTCTCCGGACGGCTGGTCGACGAACTGTCCGGCGGGCAGCGCCAGCGCGTCTGGATCTCGATGGTGCTGGCCCAGCAGACCCCGCTGATCCTGCTCGACGAGCCGACCACGTATCTCGACCTGGCCCACCAGATCGAACTCCTCGACCTCTGCGCCGAGCTCAACCGGGAACAGAACCGGACGCTGGTCGCGGTGCTGCACGACCTGAACCACGCGTTCCGGTACGCCGATCACCTGGTGGTGATGAAGGACGGCGAGATCGTCGCTCAGGGGGCGCCCGGCGAGATCGTCGACGCCGGCCTGATCCAGCGGGTGTTCGACCTGCCGTGCCGGATCATCGACGACCCGGAATCGCATACCCCGCTGGTGGTGCCGCTGGTCAGCAGCCGGGCTGCCGGGCGGTCCACAGCGACCGCATGACGAGCACGGCGATCACGGCCAGCGCGGTGAGCACCAGGCCGTAGTAGACGATCGCGGTCGGCGCGGCCCAGAGCGTGCCGAGAGCACCGGCGATCAGCGAGCCGACCGTGACGCCGCTGACCTCCTGCGCCATCCAGATGCCGTTGACACGGCCGAGGAGGGGTCCCGGCGTGTGCTGCTGGATCAGCGTGTACCGGATCACCTCGGCCGTCGCATCGAGGAAGCCGATCGCCACCAGCACGATCACGACCACCCACAGCGCCGTGGCGACGCCGACCACGACGATCAGCGCGAGTCCGGCGGTCGTGGCGCTCAGCAGAATCGCACCGGGGCGTCGTGCATGGCCGATCCAGCCGCTGGTCAGGGTGGCCAGCAGGGCGCCGGCCGCGGTGGCCGCCATCAGATAGCCGACCACCCCGGTCTGGTCGCCGAAACGGTGGGAGACCAGGGCGGGCAGCAGCGCGACGAGGCCGGTGGCCAGCATGGTCAGGACGCCGACGCCCATCACCGACAGGACCACCGGGGACTCCCGGAAGAACGCGGCGAGCCCCGGGGGCGCGACGCCGCCGCGCCGCGGGTCGTCGGCGCCGGCCGCCTCGTCGGTGACGGGCACGTCGCCGGCGGGCGGGGCGTCGTCGGCGAGGGCGGCGTGCGGGGACAGTTCCGGGAGACCGAGCAGGATCACCACGGTCACGGCGGCCAGGAGGGTCGCCGCCGCGTAGGCCCATTCGACCCCGGCGGCCCCGATGATCGCCGCCGCGATACCGGGCGACACGGCGGTCCCCACCCGGACGGTCAGCGAGGTCAGCGCGCCGACGGCGGCCAGTCGCCGGCGGGGGATCAGGGTGGGCACCGCGGCCATCAGCGCCGCGCTCGACAGCGCGCCGAGCAGGCCGTCGACCGCGGCCAGTGCGTAGACCATCCACACCAGGGGCGAGCCGCCGAAGACGCCGAAGGCGTTGAGGCTCAGCCCGAGGAACGACGCGGCGGCCGCGGATCGGCCGGCCAGGATGAGCGTCCGCCGGTCCATCCGGTCGGCCGCGGCACCGCCGATCAGCATGCCCGCGAAGGTGGTCGTGCCGGTCACCGCCGTGGCGGCGCCGACCTGGAACGACGACCCGGTCAGCTGCCACATCTGCACGGGCACCGACACCATCAGCATGCCGATGCCGATCAGCGAAACGGCCCGCGCGACGAAGATCCGCCGGAAGGCCGGCGAGATCCGCAGCGGGGACAGGTCGAGGAGAACGGGTGTGGTGGACATCAGCGCGTCCGTGGGTATGCTGGCCGCCGCCGATACTCCGATACCCGACCGAAGGAGCAATTCATGACCAACACCCTGGACCGCGAACGCATCGTCGCCGACCTCGCCGAGGTGCTCGACGTGCCCGCCGAGGAACTCGGCGACGACGCGAACGTGCTGGATATGGGGCTGGACTCGGTGCGGCTGATGTCGCTGGTTGAGCGCTGGCGCGCGGCCGGGGCCACCCGCGCCGACATCGTCGTGCTGGCCGGCGAGCCGGTCGTCGGGGCGTGGGTGCGCGAACTCACCGCGTAGCCCGCTCGACGCCGACGGCGCGCAGCACCGTCGCCAGCTTGGCCTCGGTCTCGGCCACTTCCGAGTCCGGGTCCGAGTCGGCGACGATGCCGCCGCCGGCCCAGGTGCGAATCGACCGGCCGTCGCCCGAGACCTCGGCGCAGCGGATGGAGACCATCCACTCGCCGTCGCCGCCATCGTGGCCGGCCCGGGCCCAGCCGACCGCGCCCGAGTAGAAGCCGCGTGAGGACTCGGTGGCCAGGATGTGATCGCGCGCGGCGCGGGTCGGGGTGCCGCAGATCGCCGGCGTCGGGTGCACGGCGAGCGCCAGATCGAGGGCGGTGAGCGTGGGGTCGGCCAGCTCACCGGTGATCGGGGTGCCGAGATGCCACATCGCGGGCGTCGACATCAGCTCGGGGCGCGCGGGCACGTCGAGCCGACGGCACAGGGGCGCCAGCGCATCGGCGATCGCCGCCACCACGTAGCCGTGCTCGGCGTGGTCCTTCGGCGAGCCGGCGAGGGCGCGGCGCCGCGCGTCGTCGACGGCCGGGTCGGCCGAGCGCGGCGCCGACCCGGCGAGCGGATGGGCGCTCACCGTCGTGCCGGTCTTGCGGACGAGGACCTCGGGACTCGCGCCGACCAGGGCGCCGGGCCGGCCGGCCGGGGCCAGTCCGGTGACGAACACCGATCCGGCCGGGTCCTGCGCGCGCAGTGCGGCGGCGAGCTCCCAGGCGCCGATCGGGTCCGGGCAGTCGAGCAGCACGCTGCGGGCCAGGACGACCTTCTGCAGGTCGGTGCCCGGGTCGGCGAGTGCCGCCACGGCCGCGGTGACGCGCCGCCGGTGTTCGTCGAGCGGGGGATCGAGGCGTGCGATGCGAGTCGACGGTCCGAGTGTCACCGGGCCGGGCGCCCAGGCGCCGTGCACGACGTCGATGCGCCGGGGCACGGACAGGGCCGCGGCCTCGCGGATGTCGAACGGGAGCGCCCCGGTGACGGCCGGAGCGCGCCCGGAGCGCAGCGCTTCGGCGGCCTCGGCGGCATCGTCGAAGCTTCCGGCCCGGCCGTGGGCCACCGCGCGGTATCCGTTGCGGCACAACAGGAAGTCCGGTCGATCGGCCTTCCGGCCTGCGTCGTCGGCGAGGTCGTCTCGGCCGGGGGCCGGCGCTGTCGTCGACACGGTCATCGGTCTCCTCCTAGGCGGTGGGGGTCCGATTTGACCCCTTTGGTTAGGATAGACTCACCTACTTAGCGGTGCGAGTGTGCGGTGTGTGAATCCGGCCTCACGCATGGGCGATGACACGAGGAGTGGACAGTGCGCAGTGAGTCGATCCGGGTCTACGACCTCATCGGCGTCGGCTTCGGTCCGTCGAATCTGGCCTTGGCGATCGCGCTCGAAGAGCACAACGCCGCCTTCGGGACCGGCCTGACCGCACGTTTCTTCGAGCGCCGCGCGTCGTTCGCGTGGCATCCCGGCATGCTGTTGCCGGGAGCGACGATGCAGGTGTCGTTCTTCAAAGACCTGGCGACCCAGCGCGATACCCGCAGCGGCTACACCTTCCTGGCCTACCTCGCCGATCGCGGGCGGCTGGCCGACTTCATCAACCTGCAGAGCTTCTTCCCGCTGCGCGCGGAGTTCTGCGACTACCTGCGCTGGGCCGCCGCGCGGGTGAGCGTGCCGGTCGACTACGGCTGCGAGATCACCTCCGTGGACTGGGACGGTGATGCCTTCGTGGTGCGCGGTCGCGGTGGCGTGTATCGCGCCCGGAACCTGGTGCTGGGCAGCGGTATCCGGGCCAAGCTCCCCGCCGGGGTGACGCCGTCCCGGCACGTCTTCCACAATCACGACCTGCTCGACCGGCTCGCCGAACTGCCCGAGCCCGCGCACGGACGGTACGCGGTGATCGGCTCCGGACAGAGCGGCGCCGAGGTCGCCGAGTACCTGCTGTCGACCACCGGCGCGCAGGTGCACGCGGTCTTCGGCAAGTACGGCTACACCCCGGCCGACGACAGCCCGTACGCGAACCGGGTGTTCGACGCGTCCACCGTCGACGAGTTCTTCGGCGCCGACGCCGGTTCCCGCGAGCGGCTCCTGCACGACCATCGCGGCACCAACTACTCCGCCGTCGACGGCGAGCTGATCGAGCAGCTGTACCGGCGCGAGTACGCCGAGCGGGTGAGCGGCGCGCGTCGCTTCTTCGTCCACGGCGCCTCCGAGACGGCCGATCTCGCCGAGACCGGCGACGGCGCGCGCCTGCGGGTGCGGAGCCGGCTCACCGGTGAGGTGACCGTGCTCGACTGCGACGCGGTGATCCTGGCGACCGGCTTCGAGCCGGTGCCGGTGGAGCGGCTGCTCGGCGGCCTGGCGTCGTCGTGCCGCACCGATGCGGCCGGACGGCCGGTGCTGGACCGCCGCTACCGACTGTCGACGGACCCGCACATCACCGGCTCGATCTTCGTGCAGGGCAACTCGGAGCACTCGCACGGGCTCACCTCGAGCCTGCTCTCGAACGTCGCCGTCCGCGCCGGCGAGATCGTCGACACGCTCGCCGAGACGGTCGATCACTCCCGCCTCGCCGCCCCGCGCGCCGGCTGAGCGGCGAGGCACCGGCTGAGCCGCCTGGCCGCCGGCTGAGCCCTTCGACTTCGCTCAGGAACCACCGGTCGAGCCCGCCAGGGCGAGACCGTGTCGAAGCCCCGCCCCTACGTCAGCGCGATGTACTTGGTGTTCAGGTACTCCTCGATGCCCTCGCTGCCGCCTTCGACACCCAGCCCGGACGACTTGATGCCGCCGAACGGGGCCGCCGGATCGGAGATCACGCCGCGGTTCACGCCGACCATGCCGTATTCCAGCGCCGCCGACACCCGCATGGCCCGGTCGAGGTCGCGCGTGTAGAAGTACGACGCCAGGCCGTACTCGGTGTCATTGGCCCGGGCGATAGCCTCGGCCTCGGTGTCGAATCCGGAGATCACCGCGACCGGCCCGAAGATCTCGTCACCGGCGATCCGCGAGTCCTCCGGCGCGCCGGTGATCAGCGTCGGCGCGTAGAAGTAGCCCGGCCGGTCGAGGCGGTGCCCGCCGGTGTGCACGGTCGCGCCACCGGCGACGGCCTCGTCGACCAGCGCGGCCACGCTGTCCACCTGCTTGGCGTTGATGATCGGCCCGAGGTCGCTGCCGTCGTCGTACCCGGGGCCCACCGACATGGCGGCGATCCGGGCGGTCAGCGCCTCGGTGAACGCCGGGCGGATGCCGTTCTGCACCAGGATCCGGTTCGCGGCGGTGCAGGCCTCGCCGCCGTTGCGCATCTTCGCGAGCATGGCGCCGTCGACGGCGGCGTCGAGGTCGGCGTCGTCGAACACGATGAACGGGGCGTTGCCGCCCAGCTCCATCGAGGTCCGCAGCACCTGGTCGGCGGACTGCCGGATCAGTGCGCGGCCCACACCGGTGGAGCCGGTGAAGCTCACCTTGCGCAGGCGCGGGTCGGACATCAGCGCGGCGGAGACGTCGGCCGCGCTGGTCGTCGGGATCACCGACAGCACGCCCGGCGGCAGGCCGACATCGGCGAACACCTTGGCCAGCAGCAGCATCGTCAGCGGAGTGTCCTCGGCCGGCTTGACGATGATCGGGCATCCCGCGGCGAGCGCCGGCCCGATCTTGCGGGTGCCCATCGCCAGCGGGAAGTTCCACGGCGTGATGGCCAGCGCCGGGCCCACCGGCTGCTTGACGACGACGATCCGGCCGTTCCCGGCCGGGGCGGTCGCGGTGCGCCCGTGCACGCGCACCGCCTCCTCGCTGAACCAGCGGAGGAATTCGGCGCCGTAGGTCACCTCGCCGCGGCTTTCGGCCAGGATCTTGCCCATCTCCAGGGTCATCAGCAGGGCGAAGTCGTCGGCGCGCGCGGTCACCGCGTCGAAGGCCGCGCGGAGGATCTCGCCGCGCCGGCGGGGCGCCGTGGCGGCCCAGGCGGCCCCGGCTTCCACGGCTTGATCGAGGGCGAGGTGGGCGTCGGTGACCCCGGCATCGGCGACACCGACGAGCACGTCGCCGGTTGCCGGGTTGACGACGTCGAAGGTGGCGCCGGAGGCGGCCGCGGCCGGACCGCCGGCCAGCCACAGGCCGGTGGGCACGGAGTCGAGCAGAGCGTTCACATCGTTCATCGGGTGCGGAACCTTCCGTGAGGGGAGTTCTTCTACAGCGCGTTCGCCAGCGCGGCGGCCAGGACCTCGAGGCCGTCGTCGAGCAGGTCGTCGCCGATCACCAGGGGCGGCAGCAGCCGGATCACGTTGCCGTAGGTGCCGCAGGTGAGGATCACGACGCCCTCGGCGAGCGCGGCCGCGGCCGCCGCGCGGGCGTATTCGGGCGCCGGTTCGGTGGTCCCGGGGTGAACCAGCTCGGCGGCGATCATCGCGCCGCGGCCGCGCAGGTCGCCGATGATGCCGGTCTCGTCGGCCACCCGCCGCAGCCGGGTGACGATCCGCTCGCCGATCTCCCGGGCCCGACGGGCCAGCTGCCGTTCCTCCATCACGTCGAGCGCGGCGAGGGCCGCGGCGCAGGCGACCGGGTTGCCGCCGTAGGTGCCGCCGAGCCCGCCGGGGTGCACGGCGTCGAGCAGGTCGGCGCGTCCGGTGACCGCCGACAGCGGCATGCCGCCGGCGATGCCCTTGGCCATCGTGATCAGATCGGGGACCACGCCCTCGTCGTCGCACGCGAACCAGTCGCCGGTGCGCGCGAAACCGGTCTGCACCTCGTCGGCGATGAAGACGACGCCGTTGATCCGTGCCCACTCGGCGAGCGCGGGCAGGAAGCCCGGAGCCGGCACGATGAAGCCGCCCTCACCCTGGATGGGCTCGATGATGATCGCGGCCAGCGAGTCCGCGCCGATCTGCTTCTCGATACGGTCGATCGCGTCGGCCGCGGCCTGCTTGCCGTCGGTGCCCGCCGGATCGCGATACGGGTACGACGCCGGCATCCGGTACAGCTCCGGCGCGAACGGCCCGAAGTTCTTCTTGTACGGCATCGACTTCGCGGTCAGGCCCATCGTCAGGTTGGTGCGGCCGTGGTAGGCGTGATCGAACGCGACGACGGCGTCCCGGCCGGTCGCCAGCCGGGCGATCTTGATCGCGTTCTCCACGGCCTCGGCGCCCGAGTTGAACAGCACGGTCCGCTTCTCGTGCTCGCCCGGGGTGAGGGCGTTGAGCCGTTCGGCGACGGCCACGTAGCTCTCGTACGGCGTCACCATGAAACAGGTGTGGGTGAAGTGCGCGGCCTGATCGGCGACGGCGGCCGCCACCGCCGGATCGGACGCGCCGACCGAGGTGACGGCGATACCCGACCCGAAGTCGATGAGCGAGTTCCCGTCGATGTCGACGATCACTCCGCCGTCGGCGTCGGCGGCGTAGACCGGCACCGACGACCCGACCCCGGCGGCGACGGCGGCGGTGCGGCGGGCGGCGAGCGCGGCCGAGCGCGGACCCGGCAGCTCGGTGACGAGGTTTCGGACCTGCGGGATCCGGGTGGTCATGAAGGCTCCGTTCGGGAGAGTCGTTTCGGGGGAGTCGTGAGGTCGTGACGGATCGGGTAGGTCATTCGACGAGCGGCGGGGTGTCCCGGGTCAGCGTCTCCCCGCGGAAGAATGCGGGGGATTTGGTGCGCCAGACCAGCATCAGGATCACGCCGAGGATCAGCAGTCCGAACCCGATGTAGAAGACGAGGCTGATCCCGAAGATCGCGGTGCCGCTGCCGTTCGCCGGATCGAGGCTCTCCTTGACCGCGATGATGAAGACGGCGGCCAGCATGATGCCGCCGAGCAGCGGGAACACGAGCTTGTAGACGATGTTGTGCACCGAATCGAACAGCTCCTTCCGGAAGAACCAGACGCACGCGAAGGCGGTGATTCCGTAGTACCAGCAGATCATGATGCCCAGCGCCGCGATGGTGTCCCAGAGGGCGTGTTCGGACAGCAGTTTGACCGCGACATAGAAGATGCCGGTGACGACGGCGGAGACGACGGTCGCGTACGTGGGCACCAGGAAACGCGGGTGCACGCTGGCCAGTTTCTTCGGGAACGCCCCGTAGGCGCCCATCGCCAGCATGGTGCGGGCGGCGGGCAGGAACGTCGTCTGCAGGCTCGCGATCGACGAGGCGAAGATCGCCAGGAAGAGCAACAGACCACCCACGGAGCCGAGGACCGGATCGGCCAGCGGCTTGAACACGTTCTCCGAGTTCGCCTCGGCACCCAGTCCGATGCCGGTCGTCCCGACGCCGGCGTACATCATCACCGCGACGGCGACGAGCAGGTAGGTCAGCAGGATGGTGACCACGGCGAGCAGGCCGGCGCGGCCCGGGGTCTTCTGCGGATCCTTCGACTCCTCACCGAGCGTGAGGCAGGTGTCCCAGCCCCAGAAGGCGAAGATCGAGCCGGTCAGGCCGATCACGAAGGCGCCCAGCGCCAGCCCGCTGAACGGATTGAACCAGTCGGCGGAGAAGTCGAGATGCGTGGGCGACGATCCCGAGCGCACGATCGCGGTGATCGCGAACACCACCAGCACCACCATCTGGAAGCCGACCAGCGCGTACTGCACCCACTGGCTGGTGGTGATGCCGCGTCCGGCGATCCAGGCCGCGATCACGATGAACACCAGCGTCGTCACGATGTTGATCGCCTTGTTCTCGGCGAGGTCGGCGATGCTGTCGACCCGGAACAACTGCGAGATGAACAGATAGAAGAACTCGACGGCGATCGCCGCCAGGTTCGACAGCACGATGATCGTCGCCAGCACCATGCCCCAGCCGCACATCCAGCCGACGTACGGGCCGAAGGCCTTGGTCGACCAGGTGAACGACGCGCCGCAGTCCGGGGCGCGGGAGTTGAGCTCGCGGTAGGCGTACGCGGTCAGGAACATCGGGATGAAACCGGCGATGAAGATGGCCGGCATCTTCAGGGCGACGGCCGAGACGATGATGCCGATACTCGCGGTCAGGGTGTAGCCGGGGGCCACGCACGACACGCCGAGCACCGCGCCGGCGAACGTGCCGACCTTGCCGCCGGCCAGGCCCTTGTCGACCAGATCGGCACCGTGGGGAGTGGTCGTGACCACCGGTTCCTTGTCGGAGGTGCTCATCTACGACTCCTCTTTCGGCACGATCACCATCGGCACGTCGAGGACGCGCAACATCTTCGCCGCCGTGGAACTGAGGAACAGGCGCCGCTGCGCGGCGAGTCTGCTCGAGCCGACCATGATGATGTCGCCGTCGTGCCAGTCGAGCTTGTTCACCGCGTCCTCCACGGTCGGGCCGGAGACGATGGTCCAGCTGACATCGGTATCGACCGGAATCCGGGAGCGGGCCTCATCGAAGGCGGACTGCGCGTGCGCGGTGGCCTCGGCGATCACCTGGTCGTCGGGCTTATGGCCGTGCGGGACGCGGTCGAGCGCGATGAGGGAGACCACCCGCAGCGGGCTGTGGGAGCGGGCGGCGGCGCGGATCGCGGTGTCGAGCAGATGCTGGGCGCCCGCCCGCCGGCCCATCGCGCAGGTGATCGCCCGCACGTGCTGCACCTTCGACCGGCGCAGGCCGCGCGGGGACAGCACCAGCGGCAACGGCGACGAGTGCACGAGTTCGTTCACCACCGAGCCGAGCGTGTGCCCGCCGACCAGCCCGCCGCCCGAACCTCCGACGACGATCGCCGACGCGCCGACGCGCTGTGCCTCGCCGATGATGCCCTCGGCCGACGACTCGGAGAACGCGATGTGCGTCGCCACGTCGATGTCGTCGGGCACCATGGCGCGGGCCTGCGCGAGCCACTGATCGGCCTGCTCGGTGAGCACCTGCTCGAAATCACCGGCGTGCAGTGGCGCCATCGCGTCCGGCGGAAGCACCATGCCGATGTCCAGGCCGGCCTTGAGCGTGCGGGCGAGGCGCCCGCCCATCGCGACGGCATCGGCGCCACCGTCGGTGGCGAGGTAGGCGACGTAGATCCGCATGGCAGGTCTTCCTCTCGGCTCTCAGTGCCCGCAGCCGCAGGCGGAGTCGTCCTGGGCGGCCGATCCGGTGGATTCGGTGGCGCAGCACGACGAGGACTTCGGCGGTGACGGAGCGACGTCCAGCGAGGGATTGCGATCGAAGAACCCGAACGGCTTGAGCCAGAAGCTCACGATGTCCGCGGGCATGATCGGCCAGTCCTCCGGCCGGGTGATGTGGTGGATGCCGAAGGTGTACCAGAGCACCACATCGGTGTTCTCGATGTTCCGGTTCTCCTTCGTCCACACCGCCAGGCCGGTGTCGGCCTTGTTCTGGTTGACGAACTCGCCCGCGGGCCAGCGTTCGTCCGGCGCGTACGGGGTGACCCACAGCGAGTGCTTGATCGCCTCGCAGCGGGCGAGGATCGGGGAGTCCTCGGGGAACATCGCCGGGAACGCGCCCGCCGGGGACAGCTTGTACGCCGGGTGCAGGCCGAGCGCGGTCGTCACGTTGTCGTTGGCGATCTTCCAGGCGCGCTGCGCCTGGAAGTTCGGGTTCTGTTTGCCTTCGGCCTCGGTCCGCAACGGGGTGTTGCGCACCCGCAACGACAGGCCGTACGGGTTGTCCGGGCCGACCGGCACCATCTCGGTGTCGCTCTGGTAGACGGTGTTCGGGCCGCCGTCGATGTCGAGGTCCATCCGCGCGGTGAGGAAGTGCTGATGGAACGGCGCGTAGGTGCGGTCGTCCACGATCGTGCCGTGATCGTTGGTCGCACCCGGATTCAGGTGGCTGACCACCATGATGCCGGTGGCGCGGACCTCGCACTCGATGTTGCCGTCCTGGTAGAAGCGCCAGTACGTCAGGTACTCGTAGTTCGCGACGGTCACGTGGAACGACACGGTGAGTCGCCGCATCCGGCGCACCTGGGCGTCGCCGTTGTGGTCGACGTGCTTCCACAGGACGGCGTTGTCCTCCTCGTGGATGCAGATGGCGTTCTTGATGGTGTACGGCTCGCCCTTGCTGTTGTGCAGGGTCGCGTCCAGGTACCGGATCTCGCCGAGGCAGTCGCAGCCCAGCTCCAGCGAGGTGGTCATGAAGCCCAGTCCCCACTCGCCGATGTCGAAGGCGGTGCGGCGGTAGTGGTCGTCGCAGTGGTCGCGGTAGGGGACCATCATCTCGGCGAAACTCAGCCGGTGGGCGATCTTGCGCTCGGTGCCGTTGTCGTCGTACGTGACGGCGTGGATGGTCATGCCCTCGCGGTAGTTGAAGCCCACGCGCATCGACCAGTTCTGCCACTTCAGCAGATTGCCGTCGAGCGTGAACGACGGCCCGTCGGGCTGGGTGATGTCCAGCGGCTTCAACGGCCCGCGGCTGAAGCTCTCGCGCAGGCGCTCGGGCAGCAGATGCGGCAGGTACTCGCCCATGATCTCCGGGCGGTCGACGACGAAGGTGTCTTCGATCTCCAGCAGTTCCATGGTGTTCAGATCGATCACGCAGTGGAAGCCGTTGACCGGACCGGCGTACGGGTTCGCGTCTTCGCTCGCCCGCACCCAGGTGTCCGACCAGCCGATACGACGATCCTTCCACTTGTCGGGGATCAGCACGTCGCCGTAGGTCCAGGTGTCCATGAACACCAGATCGAGGTCGGTGATGCCGCGGCGCGCCAGTGCCGCGATCACGTCGGGATGGGCGCGCAGCGCGGCATCGGCCTCCTCCCACTCATCGACGGTGACGTTCGGCTGCACGCCCGGAATGTGCTCCCAGGACAGCACCTCGCCGGTCTGGAGGGAGACCAGTGCCTTGTAGGTGGCGTTCGCCGCGCAGTGCAGGACGGTCGCCTCGGCCCGGCGTTCGCACGGCGTGCCGTCGGTGTCGTACGCCGCGAGGGCGGCCTTGTCCGGCTCGGCCATCTCGATCGACGTGTAGCGCCAGCCGTCGCCGACGCCGTGCGCGCCGGCCAGGATCTGCGTGACGCGGGTGAACTCGTCGGCGGACAGCGGATCGAGCGGATGGAAGGTGTCGGTCATGGTCGGTCGGCCTTTCGCTGGGGTATCGGGCTGAGGGGAAGGGGGAGTCAGTGGGCGCTCATCACGTGCTTGATGCGCGTGTAGTCCTCCAGTCCGTATACCGAGAGATCCTTGCCGTAGCCGGACCGCTTGAAGCCGCCGTGCGGCATCTCCGCGACCAGCGGGATGTGGCAGTTGACCCAGACGCAGCCGGCGTCGATCGCGGCGGTCATCCGCAGCGAGGTGGAGTGGTCGCTGGTCCACACGCTGGCGGCGAGGCCGTAGTCGACCCCGTTGGCCAGTTCGATCGCCTCGTCCTCGGTGGTGAAGCGCTGCACGGTGAGGACCGGCCCGAAGGTCTCCTCCTGGACGATCGGATCGTCCTGGGCGACGTCGGTGATGACCGTGGGCGCCACGTAGAAGCCCCGATCGCCGATCCGGTGACCGCCGGCGGCGACGGTCGCGTGCCCGGGCAGTGCCGCCAGCTTGTCCATCACCGCGGTGAAGTGGTGGACGTTGTTGAGCGCGCCGTAGAACGCGTCCGCGTCGTCCGGTGCTCCCGGCCGCAGTTTCGCGGCCTGGTCGACGAGGGCGGACACGACACCGTCGTAGACCGATTCGTGGACGATCGCGCGGGTGGCCGCGGTGCAGTCCTGCCCGCCGTTGAAGAACGCGGCCTGGGCGATGCCCTCGGCGGCCGCGGCGACGTCGGCGTCGCCGAAGACCACCGCCGGAGCCTTGCCGCCGAGTTCCAGATGCGGGCGCTTGAGATCCTTGGCGGCGCTGGTCGCCACCGCGATGCCTGCCCGGACCGAGCCGGTGATCGACACCAGTCCGATCCCGGGGCTCTCGACCACCGCGGCACCGGTGCGGCCGTTGCCGAGTACGACGTTGAAGACGCCGGCGGGCAGGATGTCCCGGGTGAGATCGGCCAGCACCAGGGTGCTCTCCGGGGTGGTGTCACTCGGCTTGAGCACGATGGTGTTGCCGGCGGCGAGGGCGGGGGCGATCTTCCAGATCGCCATCATGAACGGGTAGTTCCACGGGGTCACCTGGCCGACCACGCCGATCGGCTCGCGCCGCACGTACGACGTGAAGCCCTCCATGTACTCCCCGGCGGCCCGGCCCTCCAGCGTGCGGGCGGCGCCGGCGAAGAAGCGGACCTGGTCGGCGGAGACCAGCACCTCCTCGGTCTTGACCATCGCGGCCAGCTGCCCGGTGTTGCGGACCTGCGCGGCGACGATCTCGTCGGCGCGGTCCTCGATGGCGTCGGCGAGCTTCAACAGCGCGTTCTGCCGGTGGCTCGGGGTGGTCTTGCCCCACGAGACGAAGGCCCGTCGTGCCGCCGCGACCGCGGCGGACACCTCGTCGTCGGTGGAGATCGGGGAGATCGCGACCACCGATTCGTCGGCCGGGTTCACGATGTTCAGGGTCTCGGTCGAAACCGAATCGACGAAGGCTCCGTCGATGTAGTTCGCTAGGCGCGGGGTCATCTGTTCACTCCTGTCCGTGGTGGAACAGGTCTAACTGTGCCCCCGATCACTCCGCGCCGCATTGGTCGAAATGGATAAGATGACCCGACTTGACTGGACGAAATGGAGTGTGTCGTGGCGGTGTCTCTGCAATGGCTGCTCGGCCGCCGCGAGCTCGACCTGCGGCTGCTGACGCCCGGGATCACCGGCCCGGAGATCGACATCGCGGTGACCTCCGAGCTGGGTGACCCCTCGCCGTGGCTGTCCGGAAACGAGCTGGTCCTGACCACCGGTCTGGGGTCGGCGGGCCGAGATCAGGACGAGTACGTGCGGCGACTCGCCGCGTCCGGGGCGGCCGCGCTCGGGATGGGGACGGGACTGACCTTCGATCGGGTTCCCCCCGCACTCGTCGACGCCGCGCATCGCCACGGGATTCCGTTGATCGAGGTGCCGCTGCCGACCCCGTTCGTCGCCGTCGCCCGGGCCGTCGCCGACCGCATCGGTGAGCTGTCGGCGCGCGCGACGCAGTCGGCGGCGCGGGCGCAGCCCCGGATGACGCGGGCGGCGGTCACCGGGGGAGCCCCCGCGGTGCTGCGCGAGCTGGCGACCGCCTGCCGGGGCACCGTGGTTCTCACCGACTCCGCCGGAGCGCTGACGCACACCCGGCCGGCGCAGGTCGCGCCGGAGATCGCCGCGATGGTGACCCGGGAGGTGCGCGAGCTGCGCGCGGGCACGGCGTCGGTGGCACATACCCCGGCCGCGTCGGTCGTCGTGCAACCGGTCGCCTCGCCCGGCCGCACACACGGGTATCTCGTGGTGGTCACCGAGCGGCCGCCGCTACCCGCCGATCAAGTGCTGATCGGGCATGCCGCCTCGCTGCTCGCGCTGCAGTTCGAGCCGCCGCGCGAGGCCGCGGAGGCCGGCTGGGCGCTGAACGCGGCCGCCGTGGGGCTGTTGCTCACCGGCGAGGCGGACCTGTCGGCGGCCCGGCGGCTCGTCGCGACGGTCGCCGACGAGACCGGACACGTTCGGGCCATGGTGCTGTCGGCGCCGCCGGACAAGGCGCGAGCGCTGGCCCGGACACTCGAACGAGGGCTCGTCGCCGCCGGTCTGCCCGTCTTCGTCTGGACGTCGGCCCCGGAGTCGGGCGAAGTGGTGGTGCTGCTGCGGGGCGGGCACTCCGCCGCGAGCGCACTGCTCGACGGCGTCGCCGCGCCGTCACGCCGCCGCGTGCGGGCGGGCCTGAGCCGGCCGTATCCGGCCGGGCAGCTCACCGACGCCGTGGACGAGGCGCGGTACGCCGCGCGCGGCGGGCGGCCCGGCGGCCGCGTGCACGACGCTTCGGCCCGACCGCCGCTGCTGGCCGACGCCGCGGTGCGGACGGCGCTGGAGAAGGTCGCGGCGCAGGCCGTCGTGCCGCTGGCCGCCTACGACGCCGAGCACGGGACGGTGCTCGTCGATTCGCTGCGCACCTACCTCGAGTGTCACGGGCAGTGGGAGGCGGCCGGCGCGGCGCTCGGTGTGCACCGGCATACGCTGCGCGCCCGGATCGTGCGGGCGCAGGAGGTGGCGGCCGTCGACCTGAGCTCGGCGACCACGCGCGCGGAGTTGCTGCTGGCGCTGCTCGCCGTTGGCGAGGGCGGAACGGCCGCCGCCGGGTGATGTCCTAAGCTGGCTGCCGTGCGTCTCGTGATTGCCGAATGCCAGGTCGACTATGTGGGGCGCCTGACGGCGCACCTGCCGATGGCCCGCCGGCTGCTGCTGATCAAGTCCGACGGCTCGGTCAGCGTGCACGCCGATGACCGGGCCTACAAGCCGCTGAACTGGATGAGCCCGCCGTGCTGGCTCACCGAGGAGCCCCCGGTCGAGGGCAGTGCGGCGCAGGCCGTCTGGGTGGTGGAGAACAAGGCCGGCGAGCAGTTGCGCATCACGATCAACGACGTCGAGCACGACTCGTCGCATGAACTGGGGGTGGATCCCGGTCTGGTGAAGGACGGTGTCGAGGCGCACCTGCAGGAACTGCTCGCCGAGCACGTGCAGACCCTCGGCGAGGGCTACACGCTGGTCCGCCGCGAGTACATGACGGCGATCGGCCCAGTCGATCTGCTGTGCCGCGACGCCGACGGCGGGACCGTCGCGGTGGAGATCAAGCGGCGCGGCGAGATCGACGGTGTCGAGCAGCTCACCCGCTACCTCGAACTCCTGAACCGCGACGCGACGCTCGCCCCGGTCGCCGGGATCTTCGCCGCCCAGCAGATCAAGCCGCAGGCCAAGACTCTCGCCACCGATCGCGGAATCCGGTGCGTCACCCTCGACTACGACCGCCTGCGCGGCACCGAGAGCACCGAGTTCCGGCTCTTCTGAGAGGCGCCGCGACACCCGGTGTGAACGCGACACCCGCGGGTGTCGCGTCGGGGCCGGGTATCGCGGGAGCGAGCCGGTCGTCGCGGATGGGCCTAGGAGGCGCGGGCGCCCGGCTCGTCGTTCGCGGGGCGGATCAGTGCCTCGGGCTCGTCGTACTCGTCGTCGAGCGCATCGAGCACGTCGGTGGTGTCCAGGCCCGGCCGGTAGGCCTCCGCCTCGAAGCGGTCGCGCCCGGCGAGAGTGCGGTTGAGCAGTTCCAGGTCGTCGGTCTCGGTGAGCCCGACCAGCGCCTGCTCGTCGTCGGACAGTTCCAGCGCGTCGGGGAGCGCGGTCAGGTGCTCGCGCAGTGCGGCGAGGTGATCCAGGATCTGCTGGTGCGCGTCGTGGGCGACGCCGGCCAGATCACGCGAGCGGGCGAGTCGTGCGGCGGCGACGTGGTGGGCGGCCCCGCGCAGCCCGGCGGCGTCGGCCTCGGCGGCGGCCAGGAGGCTCCGGGCCTGCTCGCGGGCATCGGACATCAGCTCGGCGATCTCGCGCTGCGCCTCGGCGCGGTCGCGGGCCGAATACTCCTTGGTCTCGGCGGCGGCCTCGTCGATCACGGCCGCGCGGGCCTCCGCATCGGTCACCAGCTTGTCGGCCTGCTGCTGCGCCAGCTCCAGGGTGCGGGCGGCATCGGCCTGTGCGTCGCCCCGCAGGTCGTCGGCCTCCTGGCGGGCCACCGACACCAGTTCGGCGGCCTCGTCGCGTGCGGTGGAGCGGATCTCGTCCGCCTCCTCGGTCGCCAGGGTGAGCATGCGGGCCAGGCGATCGCTCATCCCGGCGACGGTCGTCGGCGGCTCGGACAGCGCATCGACGTCCTGCTGCAGATTGCGCACGCGGGCGCGGGCCTGATCGAGGTGGCCGAGCAACTCGTCGGCGTGCGCGTGCGCGGAGTCGCGGTCCGCGGCCATCATCGCCAGCTCGGCCTCGAGCTGACGAATGTGATCGGTGACCTGATCGCGGTCGTAGCCGCGCATGACGATGGCGAAGGGGCTCTGGCGATGGCCGGGTGCTGACATGTGGGCAACACTAAGCCCGGCCGGAGGTGATGTCGTGGATCACCTCCGGCGTGTTGCGCTGCGTTTTGGTAACGGAGTGACTGGTGTGACTCGGCCCTGTCAGTGCCCGGCGGCCGGCTCGACCAGTTCCAGCAGCACCCCGCCGGCGTCCTTGGGATGCACGAAGTTGATACGCGAGCCCGCGGTGCCGCCCTTCGGAGCCGGGTAGAGCAGCCGGACGCCGTTCGCGATCAGGTGGGCGACGACGGCGTCGATGTCGGTCACCCGGACGGCCATCTGCTGCAGTCCCGGACCGTTGCGGTCGAGGAACTTCGCGATGGTCGAGTCGTCGTTCAGCGGGGCGAGGATCTGGATCATCGCGCCGTCGCCGGAGGCCGGGCCGACCATCGCCTCGCGGACGCCCTGCTCGGCGTTGACCTCCTCGTGATGGTTCACGAAACCCAGGTTGTCGCGGTACCACGCGATCGCGGCATCGAAGTCGGGAACGGCGACGCCGACGTGGTCGACGGCGACGACGAGATCGCCCGCGGCGGACAGCGGATTCGTGGTCGGAGTCACGTCGGCAGATTCGGAATCGCTCATGGCCTCACGGTAGCGTTGAGCCGGTCGCACCTGTTCGCCGGGTGCCGGTGATCACATTCTGTTTCACAAGGAGATCTGCCTCATGTCTGACAATACGACCGTCATCGTCGGTGGTGCCCGTACACCGTTCGGCCGCCTGCTCGGCTCGCTGAAGGGACAGTCCGCCGTCGACCTCGGCGCCGTCGCCATCAAGGGTGCGCTGGAGAAGTCGGGTGTGAGCGCCGATGCCGTGGATTACGTGATCATGGGTCAGGTCCTCACCGCCGGCGCCGGGCAGATGCCGGCCCGGCAGACCGCCGTCAAGGCCGGTATTCCGTGGGACGTCCCGGCGCTGAGCATCAACAAGATGTGCCTGTCCGGGATCGACGCCATCGCGCTCGCCGATCAGCTGATCCGCGCCGGCGAGTTCGAGTGCGTCGTGGCCGGCGGCCAGGAGTCGATGACCCAGGCCCCGCACCTCCTCCCGGGCAGTCGCAGCGGCTTCAAGTACGGCAGCACCGAACTCCTCGACCACCTGGCGTTCGACGGCCTGCACGATGCCTTCACCGACCAGCCGATGGGCGCGCTCACCGAGCAGTACAACGACACCGACGGCTTCACCCGCGAGCAGCAGGACGAGGTCGCCGCCCGCAGCCATCGCCTGGCCGCCGAGGCCGCCGCGGCCGGCCGTTTCGACGACGAGATTGTGCCCGTCGAGATCCCGCAGCGCGGCAAGGACCCGATCGTGTTCTCGGCCGACGAGGGCGTCCGGGCGTCGACCACGGTCGAGTCGCTGGCAGGCCTGCGTCCGGCGTTCCGCAAGGACGGCACCATCACCGCGGGCAACGCCTCGCAGATCTCCGACGGGGCGTGCGCGGTGGTCGTCATGAGCAAGGCCAAGGCGCAGGAGCTGGGTCTGGAGTGGCTTGCCGAGATCGGTGCGCACGGTGTGGTGGCCGGCCCGGACTCGACGCTGCAGGAGCAGCCGGCCAACGCGATCATCAAGGCGTGCGACCGCGAGGGCATCGCCCCGGCCGACCTGGACCTGGTGGAGATCAACGAGGCCTTCGCGGCCGTCGGCCTGGCCTCGACCCGCAAGCTGGGCATCGATCCGGAGATCGTCAACGTCGACGGTGGGGCGATCGCGCTCGGCCACCCGATCGGCACCTCGGGCGCGCGCATCGTGCTGCACCTGGCGAACGAGCTGCGCCGTCGTGGCGGCGGCATCGGTGCGGCGGCGCTCTGTGGCGCCGGTGGTCAGGGCGACGCCCTGATCGTCCGCGTCGCCGCGAAGTGAGCGGACTCAAGGCGTTGTTCGACGTCTCCACCGCGGCCCGGCGTTTTCGCCTGGTCGCGGTGATCGAGGCGATCACCTGGGCGCTGCTGCTGATCGGCATGGGCGTCAAGTACGGCGCCCATATCGAGTCGGCGACGGCGGTCGTCGGTGCGTTGCACGGTGTGGCCTTCATGGCGTACGTGGTGGTGACGCTGCTGTCGGCCCGCGCACTGAAGTGGGACTGGACCGTCACGCTGCTGGCGCTGTTCGCGTCGATCCCGCCGTTCTTCACGATCCTCTTCGAGAGCTGGGCCAAGCGCCAGGGCTACCTCGCCGAGCTCTCGGCCGACGACGGCGACGTGCGCGCCGAGGACGCGGTGCCCGAGCGTGAGCCCGATGATCTGCTGCTGTGGACCATCCTGTCCACGGTGCTGTGCTTCTTCCCGCTGGGCATCGCGGGCATCGTGAAGTCGGCCGCCGTGGGTCGCCGCTGGGCCGAGGGCGACTACGCCGGGGCGCAGCGAGCCGCCGTGCAGGCGCGCAACCTGGTGATCCTGACCGCGATGGTCGGCTTCGTGGTGATCTTCCTGATCGCGATGGTGGCGACCGTCGGGCCGCCCGGCGGATCGTCGTAGCCGCGCCCGAACACAACATGGAAGACTGGTCGTCGTGAGTAGTCCCCGAAATCGCCAGCAGGCCGCCGGTCTGCAGGCCGCCGCAGCCATGTCCGGTGCCGTCGATCTGTCCGGTCTCGCCGCCAAGGCGGAGGCCGCGCGCCGCGCTCCCACTCGTCCGCCGGGCGGCGGCGCACCGGGCGCCGCCGGCCCGGTCGTCGTCGACGTGACCGATGCGAGCTTCGAGACCGAGGTCATCGGGCGGTCGTCGCAGCAGTTGGTGATCGTCGAGCTGTGGGCGGCGTGGTCGCCGGAGTCGCAGCAGTTCTCACCGCTCCTGGAGGCGCTCGCCGAGCGCGCGGGTGGCGAGTGGGTGCTGGCTCGGGTCGACGTCGACGCCAGCCCGGGGATCGCGCAGGCCTTCGGTGTGCAGTCGGTCCCGATGGTGGTCGCGCTCGCCGCCGGTCAGCCGGTCGCGGCCTTCAACGGCCCGCAGCCGGCCGCGCAGGTCCAGGGCTGGATCGACGAGGTGCTCGCCAAGGTCGGCGGGGTGCTGACCGGTGCGCCGGGCGGCGCACCCGAGCCCGAGCAGGACCCGCGGATGGCCGCCGCGGAGCAACTTCTGAACGACGGCGACGTCGACGGCGCGCTCGCGCTCTACCGTCAGGTCGCCGAGTCGGACCCGAACGACGTGGAGGCCGCCTCGACGGTCCGCAACCTCGAGTTCATCGTGCGGGCGCAGGGCCACGACCCGTCGATCATCGACACCGCGGCCCCCGGTGACCTCGACGCCCAGCTCGCCGCCGCCGACGTGCTGCTGCTCAGCCAGCAGCCGGAGGCCGCGTTCGACCGGGTCCTCGCCGCGGTCCGCGCCTTCACCGGCGACGACAAGGACCGCGCCCGCAAGCGGCTGCTGGAGCTGTTCGAGCTCTTCGAGCCGACCGACCCGATGGTCGCCGCCGCACGCCGTAGACTGGCGGCCGCCCTCTACTGATCGCGCGAGCAACGCTCTCGCACAAAGCGGCACCCGACCTCTTCGAACACGTAACCCCTGAGATCTCCTCATCAACGGCTGCATCACCGCTGAATCGGTGCCTTCGGGCGACCGTGGCCGCATCGATAATTGTTGTCGTACCCAGGTCTTATAGTCATGGTGACGGTACAGAAAACTCGGGTGGCACACACCACGATGTGTCTATATCGTAGATCATAGATAGATCGAACACATCACTTCGGGGGAGGTGACCGCTATGGGGACCGACACGATCGGCGACGCGTTCGCCGCCCGCTGGACGGGGGTCGATCTCACCGCGGCCGGGATGGTCCCCGCCGACCAGGCCGACAGCGAGAAGGCTCAGTGCCGGTCGTGGGCGGTGTACGCCGAGGCCGCCTGGCGGGGTCAGACGTTCCTGTACTGGCAGCAGTTGTATGCCGTTGGCCAGTTCCTCGACATCGCCCTGGCCACCCTCGACGACCGCGTCTGCGGCGGTGAAGACCAGCATGACTTGTTCGACCCGTACACGGTCGCGGTGGAATACTTTGCGCTCTGCTTCGCCGGGAACCGGCGGGCCTCCCGCGCTCTGGTCGGGGCGGCGATCGCCGCCGCCGAGCGGCTCCCGGCGACTGCGGACCTGCTGCGCCGGACCGTGATCAGCCCGGAGATGTTCGAGAAGGTGGCCTATCGCACCGACATCGTCGACGATCCGGCGGCAGTGGCGCAGGTCGATGCCGATCTGGCCGGTGCGCTCGCGGTGGCCGGGCACATCTCGGAGAAGGCAGCCGTGCGGATTGCCGACCGGGTCGTGAACACCCGGGATGCCGAGGCGGACCGGAAACGGCGGGACAAGGCGCGGCGCCGGAAGAACGTCACCAGCCGTGATTTCACCGACGGTCTGGGTGGGGTCACGATCACCGCCGATGCCGAGGAGGCCCGTCTGGCGTATGAAGCGGTGGAGGCGATGATCGGCGGGGTCTGCCCGAACGACCCCCGCAGCAAGGGGATGTTGCGGTCGGCGGCGGCGATCGCGCGGCTGCGGCGGCTACCGTTCACCTGCGCGTGCACCGACAAAGAAGTCTGCACCGCGACCCTTGGTGAGGAGGAGATATCTGAGCGGCAGGCCCGGATCATCGTGCATGCGGTCTGTCAGAAAACTACCCTGACCGGCGACGACGATGAGCCGGCGTTCCTCGATGGACACGGCCCGATCAGTGCCGGGCATGTCCGGGACCTCGCGCAACGCCCCGACGCCCTGGTCCGGGACCTCGACCTGGGTGCTTTACTGAACCCTCGGCTCGGTGCGGGGACCCCCGAGGATGGCGACGCCCCGGCCGGTGCTCCCGCGGATCCGGACGAGTACACCATTGACCCCGACACCGATGCCCCGGGCGGCGGACACGGCGCCGGAACCCGGCCCCGCGCCGCCGCCACCGGCCGGTCCGACGATCCACACGCCGGCCGGTCGGCCGAGTTCCGGCCCACTGACGACCGCAGACCGGCCGAGGGCCCCGGACAAGCCGCGAACAACGACCCAGAATCCGGTGGCGGGGTCCCGGCGGCGTTTCTGGCCGGTCAGGCACTGCCGAGTGACCCCTACCGGCCCACTGAAGCCCTTAGCGTCTTGGTACGGGCGTTGTTCGGGACCTGTACCGTACCCGGGTGCGAGCAGCCGGCCTGGAACTGCGAACTCGATCACTGCGAGGAGTTCGACCAGCTCTGTCCCGCCTCCGGCGGCCCGACCTGTTTGTGCAATATCGGACCCAAATGCAAACGCCATCACCTGCTGAAAACGTTCCTCGGCGCGGCCAACCCCGAGGACGGTTGGGTCGACGAGCAATGGATCGACCAGCAGGGTGTGGTGTGGACGGCGATCACCGTGCACGACACCATCGTCGAGACCCGCGCGGAGAATCAGTGGCTGTTCCCCCAACTCGCTGGGGTGAGCTGTGCCCACCAAGCCCACCCGCCACCCGAACCACCACTGCGGGGCCCATGCCGGCCGGACGGTGCGGATGGGAGCGTGGCAGGGGGCGGTCTGCGAGCCGCTACCGCGTACAAACACGCCTGGCGTCGCCGCGAACGTGCGCGCTTGCGCCGCGCCCGGGAACGTGCCGACGTCGCCGACGGCCCACCACCGTTCTAAAGACCAGGCGGAGGCGAGCCTTGTGGACGCTGTGGCGTGAAGAAGACCGCGGACTCGGCGGGGAGGGTGAGGCACGCGCTGAACGGGCGGCCGTGGCTGGGTATCTCCTCGGCGGTCACCGCGCCGAGGTTGCCGACGCCGCGGCCGTCGTAGTCGCGCGCGCCGGTGTTCAGGATCTCCCGCCAGCGGCCGCCGGACGGGAGGCCCAGCCGGTAGTCGTACAGGTCGCGGGGCGAGAAGTTGAACACGCACGCGACGGTGCCGCCGGGGGCCTCCGGATCCACCGCGCGGCGCAGGAAACCGATCACCGTATTGGTGGTGTCGTTCGCGTCGAGCCAGGCGAAACCGTCCGCGTCGCAGTCGAGTTCGCCCAGCGCGGGCAGTTCCCGGTACAGCCGGTTCAGGTCGGCGGTCACCCGGGCGATCCCGGCGTGCGCGGGGTCGTCGAGCAATGTCCAGGCGGGACCGTCGACGTCCGACCACTCCGCGGGCTGGCCGAACTCCTGGCCCATGAAGAGCAGCTTCTTACCCGGGTGCGCCCACTGGTAGGCGAGGAGCGCGCGGACGCCGGCGGCCCGGTCGGAGCCCGCGGGCAGCCGGGTGAACAGCGTGCCCTTGCCGTGCACCACCTCGTCGTGGCTGAGCGGCAGCAGGAAGTTCTCGGCGGTCGCGTAGCTCAGCGAGAAGACGAGACGGTCCTGGGCGCGGTGCCGCTCGTGGTGGGGGAGAGCGATGAAGTCGAGGACGTCGTGCATCCAGCCGAGGTTCCATTTGAGGTCGAACCCGAGTCCGCCGCGCCCGGTCGGCGCGGTGACCCCGGGCCACGCGGTGGATTCCTCGGCGATCATCAGGGCGCCCGGAATCCGTTGGTGCACAGCGTCGTTGAGTTCCTGGAGGAAGTCGACGGCGTCGTCGTTCTCGTGGGTGCCGCGGGCGTTGGGGCGCCACTGGCTGGGGCCGCGCGAGTAGTCGAGGTAGAGCATCGCGGCGACGGCGTCGACGCGCAGACCGTCGAGATGGAACTCCTCGCACCAGAACAGCGCGCTCGCGATGAGGAAGTCGCGGACCTCGGCGCGGCCCCAATCGAACGCGTAGGTGCCCCAGTCCGGCTGTTCGCGGCGCAGCGGATCGGCGTGCTCGTAGAGCGGTGTGCCGTCGAACCGGCCGAGCGCGAACTCGTCCTTGGCGAAGTGCGCGGGCACCCAGTCGAGCAGCACCCCGATCCCGGACGTGTGCAGATGGTCGACGAAGAAGCGGAAGTCGTCGGGCGTGCCCAGCCGCGTGGTCGGCGCGAAGTACGAGCCCACCTGATACCCCCACGACCCGCCGTACGGATGCTCGGTGATCGGCAACAGCTGCACGTGGGTGAAGCCCAGTGCCGCTACGTGATCGGCGAGCAACGGCGCCAGCTCCCGGTATCGCAGGCCGGGCCGCCACGACGGCAGGTGCACCTCGTACATCGAGATCGGCCGGCGCCGCGGGTCCGTGCGTGCGCGGCGCGCGAGCCAGGCGTCGTCGTGCCACGGGTACGACGACGCCGGGGTGACCACCGACGCGGTCTCCGGCGGGCACTGCGCGGCCCTGGCGAGGGGATCGGCTTTGTCGCGCACCACCCCGTCGGCGCCGGTCACCCGGTACTTGTAGCGGTCTCCCGGTCGTGCGCCGTGGACGACGGCCGACCACACGCCGTCGCGGCCCCGGGACATCGGGTGCCGGCGGCCGAGCCAGGAATCGAAGTCGCCGAAGACGGTCACCGCGTGCGCGTTCGGCGCCCACACCCGGAACTCGACGCCGTCGCCGAGAACGAAGGCGCCCTGGCGTTCCCAGAGCGGGATCACGAGTGGTCTCGGCGCGGAGGTTCCGGCGCGGACAGCCGGCGCAGGGCCGAGCGCACAACGGCCGGGTCGACGGTCCGCCAGAACGGCGGCAGCCCGGCCACCAGGTAGCCGCCGTAGCGAGCGGTGACCAGCCGGGAATCGAGCACGGCTACCACGCCGCGGTCGCCGTCGGCGCGCAGCAGCCGGCCCGCGCCCTGGGCCAGCAGCAGCGCCGCGTGGTTGGCCGACACGGTGAGGAAACCGTTGCCGCCGTGCGCATCCACGTCACGCTGGCGCGCGGCCAGCAGCGGGTCGTCGGGCCGGGGGAAGGGGATCCGGTCGATCAGGACCAGACTCAGCGACCGGCCGGGAACGTCGACGCCCTGCCACAGCGACAGCGTTCCGAACAGGCACGTCGGCTCGTCGGCCGCGAACTTCTCGATGAGGCTCGACGTGGTGTCGTCGCCCTGACAGAGGATCGGCATTCCCAGCCGCTCGCGCAGCGCCTCGGCGGCCTGCTTGGCGGCGCGCATCGAGGAGAACAGGCCCAAGCTGCGACCGCCCGCGGCGTTGATCAGGTCGGCCATCTCGTCGAGGGTGGCCTCGGCCGGTCCGTCGCGGCCCGGTGCCGGAAGCTTCTTGGCGACGTACAGGATCGCCGAGCGGGGATAGTCGAACGGGGAGCCGACGTCCAGTCCGCGCCAGGTCGCGTCGTCGTCGCCCTCGGTGTGCGCCGGGAGCCCCCAAGTCCGCGCGAGCGCGTTGAAGTTGCCGCCGATGGTCAGCGTGGCGGAGGTCAGGATCACCGTGGCGTTCTCGAACAGCGAGGTGCGCAGCAGCCCGGCCACGTTGAGCGGAGCGATGAAGAGCGCACGACGGGTCGCGCCGCCGCGGGGCAGGCGCTCTTCGGACAGCCAGATCACGTCGCGGCGCTTGGCCGGATCGGGTTCGGTGAAGACGGTCAGGATGCGCACGACGGTGTCGTGCAGGTTCTCCGTGGCGCTGATCGCCATCTGCCGGGACGCCGCCGCATCGGCGTCGGCGGGCTGCGACTTGTCGGTGGGCGCGATCTCGGTCCGCGCCTCCCAGAGGCGATCGCGCAGCGAGGCGAGGACCTCGGCGGCACCCGCGGGCAGCCGCAGCCATTCGCCGACGCGGGCGTCGTCGAGGAGGAGTTCCAGCTGCTGCGCGGCCCCGGCCAGGGTCTCGGCGGTCTCGGTGGAGATCAGTTTGCCTGCCCGGCGGCTCACGTAGCTGACGCCCGCGGCCGACAGTTCCTCGGTGGAGACCGAGGTGATCCGGTCCACCAGCTCGTGCGCCTCGTCGATCACCACCACGTCGTGCTCGGGCAGGATCGTCGCCGGGCTCATCGCGTCGATGGCCAGCATGGCGTGGTTGGTGACCACGACGTCGGCCTGCGCGGCCCGGCGGCGCGCCGCTTCGGCGAAGCAGTCCTCGCCGAACTCGCAGGCGGACGCGCCGATGCACTCGCGGGAGCTGACGCTCACCTGCCGCCACGACTTGCCGTCGACGCCCGGGTTCAGGTCGTCCCGGTCGCCGGTCTCGGTCTCCGAAGCCCATTCGCGAATGCGCTTGATGTCCCGCCCCATCCGGGAGAGCTCGAACGCGTCGAACATGCCCTCCTCGGGCTCCTCCGCGGCGCCGGAGTGAATCTTGTTGAGGCACAGGTAGTTCGCGCGCCCTTTGAGGATCGCGAACGACGGTTCACGACCGACCGGCCCGGCCAGTGCGCCGCTGAGCCGGGGCAGGTCGCGCTCGGTCAACTGCCGCTGCAATGCGATGGTCGCGGTGGAGACGACGACGGTGTCGCCGGTCTCGACGGCGTGCCGGACGGCCGGCACCAGATAGGCGAGCGACTTGCCGGTGCCGGTGCCGGCCTGCACGGCGAGGTGCCGCTCGTCGTCGATCGCCTCGGCGACGGCCGACGCCATGGTCAGCTGCCCGTCGCGGCGGGAGCCGCCGAGCGCGGACACCGCCGCCTCGAGCAGCGCGGGCACGTCGGGCAGTGTGGACTCGGTGCGCTCGCTCACTCGGCCACGGCGCCGGTGTACAGCAGTTCGCCCTCGAATGTGACGCCGGCCTCGCGCAACCGCGCCTCGGCGCGCTCCCACGACCGCGGGGAGATGGCCGCGGTGAAGTTGAGCAGCACGCGCGTGTCGAAACCGGCGCGGGCCGCGTCGAGCGCGGTCGCGGCGACGCAGTAGTCGGCGGCCAGCCCGGCCACGTCCACCGCCCGGATACCCCGGGTCCGCAGCCAGTCGGTGAGCGACTCGCCGTCGTCGGTGGTGCCCTCGAAGCCCGAGTACGCCGCGCTGTAGGCGCCCTTGGAGAAGACCGCGTCGAAGTCCACGTCGTCGAGTTCGGGGTGGAAGCCGACGCCGTCGGTGTGCACCACGCAGTGCGGCGGCCACGAGTCGACATAGTCGGGGTGCTCGGAGAAGTGGTCGCCCGGATCGATGTGATAGTCCCGGGTGGCGACGACCACGTCGTACTCGCCGACCAGGGTGGTGACCGCGACCGCGACCGCACCGCCGCCGGACACGGCGAGCGAGCCGCCCTCGCAGAAGTCGTTCTGGACGTCGACGACGATCAGTGCGCGGTGCGGATGGCTCATGGGGTCTCCGGGGTCGGGGTGTCGGCGAAGCGGGTGCCGATGGCCGGTTCGCCGTGGCTCAGGCCGAGGCCCTCCCACGGCAGGCTCACCAGCCCGCGGGCCAGATGGGTGCGCGCGTCGGTGAGCGTCGGCAGCCCGTCGACCCGATCCCCGCCGCGGACCAGCGGGATCTGGAGTTCGCGCACGTTCAGGGTACCGGCCGCGTCCGGCGGCAACGCGGTGCCGTCGCGGTAGAGGATCTCCTCGACCACCGTGCCGGTGTCGCGGGCCGTGCGGACCGCCCGCTTGGCGCCGCCGCGGCTCTCCTTGTGGCTGGCCCGCTTGGACACCGGGATGCCGTCCACTTCCACGAGCTTGTAGACCATGCCCGCGGTGGGCGCGCCGCTGCCGGTCACCAGCGACGTCCCCACGCCGTAGATGTCCACCGGTTCGGCGCGCAGCGACGCGATCGCGTACTCGTCGAGGTCGCCGCTGACGACGATCTTGGTCCGCGTCGCCCCGAGGTCGTCGAGCTGCTGGCGGACCTGCCGGGCGAGCATGCCGAGGTCGCCGGAGTCGATGCGCACCGCGTTGAGTTCGGGCCCGGCCACCTCGATCGCGTTCCGCACGCCGGTGGTGATGTCGTAGGTGTCGACCAGCAGGGTGGTGCCGGTGCCGAGCCGGGCGATCTGCGCGGCGAACGCGGCGCGCTCCCCGCCGCTCCCGGCGAAGGAGAGCGTCCAGGCGTGCGCCGCGGTGCCTGCGCTGGGCACACCGTAGGTGCGGGCGGCCTCCAGGTTGCTGGTGGCGGTGAGTCCGGCCAGATAGGCGGCGCGGGCGGCCGCGACGGCGGCGCGCTCGTGGGTGCGCCGCGAGCCCATCTCGATGATCGGGCGCCCGGCGGCCGCGGACACCATGCGGGCGGCGGCCGAGGCGATCGCGCTGTCGTGGTTGAGGATCGAGAGGACCAGCGTCTCCAGGATCACGGCCTCGGCGAAGCCGCCGCGCACGGTGAGCACGGGGGAGCCCGGGAAGTAGAGCTCGCCTTCGGCGTAGCCGTCGATCTCGCCGGAGAAGCGGTAGCCGGCCAGCCAGTCGAGGGTGGCCTCGTCGACGATGCCGGTCAGCGCGCGCAGTTCGTCGTCGGTGAACCGGAAGTCGGCGAGTTCGTCGAGCAGTCGCCCGGTACCGGCGACCACCCCGTAGCGGCGGCCGTCGGGCAGCCTGCGGGCGAAGACCTCGAAGACGCAACGACGGTCGGCGGTCCCGGCCGCGAGCGCCGCGGAGATCATGGTGAGCTCGTACTGATCGGTCAGCAGCGCGGTACTGGTCACATTCGCTACCCTATAGCTCATGGCGCTCGAGGAATCGGCACCCGGGACGAGCACCGGTACGGCGGTCGCCGAACCGGAAGCTGCCGTCGACCGACCCTGGGTCACCATCGTCTGGGACGACCCGGTGAATCTCATGAACTACGTGTCGTACGTGTTCCAGAAGCTCTTCGGCTATTCCGAGCCGAAGGCGCGCGAGCTGATGCTTCAGGTCCATCACGAGGGCAAGGCCGTGGTCTCGTCCGGCGACCGCGCGAAGATGGAGGGCGACGTCCGCAAACTGCATGCGGCGGGCCTGTGGGCCACCATGCAGCACGACTCCTGATGCGCACCTGGACGCGGCGCGGCACCGGTGGCGAGGCGCGGATCTGCTCCAATCTGGAGAGCTACGAATGCCAGCTCCTCGCGTCGATGGTCACCTCGACGTCGGAGATCCTGTCCGAACGGGCCGAGTCCGCGCCGCGCGATTCGCTCGCCGATCTGACCGGGATCCGGACCGGTCACACCACCGCGCCGAAGGACGTCACCCTCGGCCGTCTGCTGCCCGACTTCCATCGCCCCGACCAGGACGAGCTGCTGGCCGCCGGGCCGGTCGCGGCCGACCTGAACGGCGCGCTGCGCAGTCTCAACGAGCCGCGGATCATCGACGCCAAACTGACCGCGGCGGCGGTGGTGCTCGACACGCTGCCGGCCGGGGGCGGCGACGTGGCCCTGACCGAGGAGGAGGCCGACGAGTGGCTCACCGCGCTCAACGACGTGCGGCTGGCCCTCGGTGCGATGCTCGGCATCACCGATGACCACGGCACTCCGGCCCCGGACGACCCGCACGCCGGTCACTACGACGTCTACCAGTGGCTCACCGTGGTACAGGAACTGCTGGTCGAGGCGTTGATGGGGCCGTGCTGACGCGGCCGGGCGACCGGATCACCGACATCGCCGGGATCACCGTCGGGAATCACACGCGGCTCGACGACGACGTGGTGCTCGGCACGCTCACCGAACCCGGGACGGGGTGGGCCACCGGCACCACCGTGGTGGTCGTGCCGGACGGCGCCACGACCGCGGTCGACGTCCGCGGCGGCGGCCCCGGCACCCGTGAGACCGATCTGCTCGACCCGGTGAACACCGTCCGCGGCGCGCACGCGATCGTGCTGTGCGGCGGCAGCGCCTATGGACTGGCGGCCGCGGACGGCGTGATGGCCGAGCTCGAGCGCGACGGCCGCGGGATCGGCATGGATCTGCTCGGGCACACGGTGCCGATCGTTCCGGCGGCGGTGATCTTCGACCTGCCGGTCGGCGGCTGGACGCAGCGTCCCGACGTCTCGTTCGGCGCCGCCGCCTACCGGGCCGCCGCGGCCGACTTCGCGATCGGGACCGCGGGCGCCGGCACCGGTGCCCGCGCGGGAGCGCTCAAGGGCGGGCTGGGGACGTCGTCCATCCGGCTCGCCGACGGGCCCGCGCGCGGACTGACGGTGGGTGCGCTGGTGGTGGCCAATCCGGTCGGCGCGGTGATCGATCCGGTCACCGGATTGCCGTGGGGCGGAGACGATCTGGCCCATCACGGACTGGTGCCGCCGGATCCCGGCGAGGTGGCCGCCTACGCGGCGCTCGATGCCAAGGGGACGGCTCTCAACACCACGATCGGGGTGGTCGCGACCGATGCGGCGCTGCCGGTCGCCGCGACCCGCCGGCTGGCGATGTCCGGGCACGACGGCCTGGCGCGGGCGGTGCGGCCGGCGCACTCGCCGCTCGACGGTGACACGCTGTTCGCGGTCGCCACCGGTGGCGTGGCCGCCGACCCCGGGGCGGCGGTGCCGATGCCGCCGGGCATGGATCCGGATGCGCCGGTGATCGCGGCGCTGTGCGAGGCGGCGGCCACCGCCGTGCAACGCGCCGTGGTGTCGGCGGTGCTTGCGGCGACGTCGGTGGCGGGTGTGCCCGCGTACCGGGACGTGCTGCCGTCGGCGTGGGCGGCTCGGTGACCGGGCGGAACGTCCCGGCGCGTACCGACGAGTCCTGGCCGCGGTGGCAGCGCAGCGCGGTGACCATGGCGGTGATCGTCGCCGGGCTCTTCGTGATCGAGATCGTCGACGCCGCCACCAGGTACCGGCTGGACCGGCACGGGATCGTGCCGCGGTCCGTCGACGGCCTGACCGGCATCCTGTGGGCACCGCTGCTACACACCGACTTCGCGCATCTGATCGCCAACGTGATCCCGGGTGCGGTGCTCGGCTTCCTGCTGCTCATGTCGGGGAGGTTCCTGGTGGTCACCGCGATCGTCTGGGTGATCTCCGGGCTCGGGGTGTGGCTCACCGCGCCGCCGCAGTCGGTGACCGTGGGCGCCTCCGGAGTGATCTTCGGCTGGCTGACCTATCTGCTGGTCCGCGGCATCTTCAACCGCGACGTCTGGCAGGTGCTGATCGGTCTGGTGATCCTGGTGGTGTACGGCGGGGTGCTGTGGGGAGTGCTGCCGTCCGCCGGCTCGGTGAGCTGGCAGGGGCACCTCTTTGGCGCGGCGGGCGGCGTACTGGCAGCCTGGACCCTGGCCGGGAACGACCGCCGCGGCCGTCTCCCGCGGGACGGTCGCCCGCAGAACGAAGGAGGCCCGAGATCTCTCTCGACGTGAACCAGGCCCCGATCGGGATCTTCGACTCCGGTGTCGGCGGCCTGACCGTCGCCCGCGCGATCATCGACCAGCTGCCCGACGAGGACGTGCTGTACATCGGTGACACGGCGAACGGGCCGTACGGTCCGCTCACCATCCCGGAGATCCGGCGGCACGCACTGGCCATCGGTGACGAACTGATGCGCCGCGGCGTGAAGG
Source organism: Gordonia sp. PP30 (assembly GCF_023100845.1). Taxonomy (NCBI): domain Bacteria; kingdom Bacillati; phylum Actinomycetota; class Actinomycetes; order Mycobacteriales; family Gordoniaceae; genus Gordonia; species Gordonia sp. PP30. The sequence goes on from NZ_CP095864.1 coordinate 1,633,474, forward strand.
CCATCGTGATCGCCTGCAACACCGCCTCGGCGGCCTGCCTCAGCGACGCGCGTGAGCGCTACGCGCCGATCCCGGTGATCGAGGTGGTGCGCCCGGCGGTGCGCCGTGCGATCGTCGCCACCAAGAACCGCCGGATCGGGGTGCTCGGCACCGAGGCCACGATCGCCTCGCGCGCCTACCAGGACGCGTTCGGGGTGGTGCCCGATCTGGAGGTGACGGCGGTGGCCTGTCCGCGGTTCGTCGACTTCGTCGAGCGCGGCATCACCTCCGGCCGGCAGATCCTCGGGCTCGCTGAGGGCTACCTGGAACCGCTTCAGGAGGCGGGCGTCGACACCGTGGTGCTCGGCTGCACGCACTACCCGTTGCTGTCCGGCGTGATCCAACTCGTCATGGGCGACGACGTGACCCTCGTGTCGAGCGCCGAGGAGACCGCCAAGGACACCTTCAAGATGCTCACCGAGACCGACACCCTGCACCCGCACACCGGACGCGGCGCGGCCCGAATGTTTTCTGCCACAGGCGATCCCGCGTCCTTTCAGAGGCTTTCGACCCGGTTTCTAGGGCCGACCGTCGGTGATGTGACCCACGTGTAGGCGCGCCCGGGCCCGATGACGGGACGGGCGACAGGCGGGGGTTTGACGTCTCTCGTCAGGCGTGTCGTGGCAGAGTGGTCACCATGCGTTTGACGGTCCTCGGATGCTCCGGCAGTGTGAACGGCCCGAATGGTCCGTGTTCGGGCTACCTTCTGCAGGCCGATGGACACGACCCGGTTCTGGTCGACTGCGGACACGGAGTGTTCGGCGTTCTGCTGCAGCACGCGGACCCGAACCGGGTGGCCGTCATGCTCTCCCATCTGCATGCCGACCACTGTCTCGACCTGCCCGCCATGCTGGTCTGGCGACGCTGGGCGCCGGAGAAGGCCACCGAACGCTCGCTGCTGTTCGGCCCGCCCGGCACCGCGTTGCGGATCGGTTCGGCGTCGTCGGAGTATCCCGGAGAAGTGGACGACATCAGCGACACCTACGACGTCCACGAGTGGGTCGACCGTGCGCCGGTGACGGTCAACGGGCTGACCGTGGAGCCGTTCAAGGTCGCGCACCCGCCGTCGACCTTCGGGCTGCGCATCACCGGACCCGACGGGGAGGTCCTGGTCTACAGCGGCGACACCGGCTACGCGGATGTCGTCGTCGACCTGGCCCGTGATGCGGACCTGTTCCTGTGCGAGGCGTCGTGGACGCACGCCCCGGATCGGCGCCCGCCGGACATGCATCTGTCCGGCGTCGAGGCGGGCCGGCTGGCATCGCGGGCCCGGGTGCGCTCGCTCGCGCTGACGCACATCGTGCCGTGGGCCGACGCCGACGAGATCCTCGACGAGGCCAGCGGCGAGTACAAGGGCCCCCTCCAGCTGGTCCACCAGGGCCAGGTGATCGAGGTCCGTCCGCCGTTCCCGGGCTGAGTTCGCGACGCTCGGACGCGGCCCGCGACACCCGGACTGAACGCGACGACCGCCGGTGTCGCGCCGGTACCTGACTGTCGCGTCCGGAATCCGGGTGTCGCGAACGGGGGCCTCGCGCGGCGGATCAGCGGCCGGAGAGTCGCGTGATGCCGTGCGCGCGCAGGTGCTTTTCCAGAAGAGGGATCATCCGTCGGTTGCGGAGGTCGTCCCAGATCGCGCGGACGACGTCGAGCCCGAGTTCCCGGAGCTTGTCCTCTCGAAGTTTCTCGGCGATCACCACGTCCGACGGTGCCTGGCCGGGGCCGAGGTACTCGCCGCCGTACTTGACTCGGCCATCGAACTCCAGGACCACCTTGCCGTCGAAGTCGTGGTCGACGTAGGCGACCGTGTCGTCGTGGAGGTCGTAGCGCTTCTGCAACGTGGGCACGGGAAGCCCCGCCTCGACGATCTGCGCGCGGCACCACGATTCGCCCGGGTTCGCGGCGAGCGCGTCGCCGTGTCGTACGGCGGCTCTCGCCCGCGAGACACCTTTCCGGGGTCGTTCGAGGAGCCGCTGCAATTCGTCCCGCGTCACTCCGCGTTTCAAGCCGGAATCGACCACCGCGAGGGACTGGGCGAACGACGATGATGTCGCGGCGACATCGGTGACCGTCCTCGCCAGCGAGGTCACGCGGACACCGTCAACGACCACGATGTCGTCTTCGGTGAGTGACCCGGTGTGAAATACCGTCGTACGGCCCTTCACGGCTCCACCGGTCGCGGCGCCGCTGGTCAGATGTACGAGCTTCTGATTCGGAGTCAGCAGGGCGAGTCCATGGACGGCGGCGGCCGACTCGTGGCTGAGAACGCGCAGGCCGGTCCGTGCGGCGCCGGATCGCCGCGGTCGTTTGGTGGCCGCCGCGATGCACTTGCTCCGGTAGATGATCTGGCGCTGGAGATATGCGGGTTTGCCCAGGAGCGACGCGCCGGCGATGTAGGTACCGCGACCGACGGCCACGAGGACGCCGTCGTGCACCGCGTCGTCGATCTCGCGCGGCAGCGCTCCCGATTCCAGTGCTGTCTGCCGTCGCAGGAGGCCGTGTCGATCGAAGTTCACCATGCATAGTTCGACGCACCAGCCCGCCGCTCGGTTCCATCTCCGCGACGGGAGCGACAGTCAGCGCGCCGGCGCGACAGTCGTCGAGGGCGCGACGACCGCGGCTGTCGCTTCCTCGACCGGTGTCGCGCCGGTCCGACGGCTGTCGCGTCCGCCGCGATCGAACGGAACCCGATAGGGTCTAGGGCGTGACGACACGAGCAGACGGCCGCGCCGACAACGAACTGCGGCCCATCACCTTCACCCGCGGTTTCACCTCCAATCCGGCGGGCTCGGTCCTCGTCGAATTCGGCAACACCCGCGTCATGTGCACGGCATCGGTGACGCCCGGCGTGCCGCGCTGGCGCCAGGGGTCGGGCCTCGGCTGGCTCACCGCCGAATACGCGATGCTGCCGGCCGCGACGCACGAGCGGTCCAGCCGTGAATCGGTGCGCGGCAAGGTCGGCGGCCGCACGCACGAGATCAGCCGCCTGGTCGGGCGTTCGCTGCGCGCCTGCATCGACCTTGCCGCCCTGGGCGAGAACACCATCGCGATCGACTGCGACGTCCTGCAGGCCGACGGCGGCACCCGCACCGCGGCCATCACCGGCGCCTACGTCGCGCTGTCCGACGCGGTCACCTGGCTCGGCGCCGCCGGGAAGCTGGCCGACCCGCAGCCGCTCAGCTGCGTGCTCGCGGCGGTCAGCGTGGGCGTCGTCGACGGCCGGGTCCGCCTGGACCTGCCGTACGAGGAGGATTCGCGCGCCGAGGTCGACATGAACGTGGTCGCCACCGACGCCGGGACCTTCGTGGAGATCCAGGGCACCGGCGAGGGCGCCACCTTCCCGCGCGGCACCCTCGACAAGCTGCTCGACGTCGCCCTGCACGGCATCGATCAGCTGGTGGAGGCGCAGCGCGCGGCACTGGCACTGCCGTACCCGGGCGAGCTTCCGAGCGCGGAGTGACTCCGGCGTGACCGGTACCGTGCTGCTCGCCAGCAACAATGCCAAGAAGCTCGCCGAACTGCGCCGGGTGGTCGACGCCGCCGGGATCGAGGGTCTGACCATCCTCGGACTCGGCGACGTGCCGTCGTATCCCGAACCGGTGGAGAACGGCGCGACCTTCGAGGAGAACGCGCTGATCAAGGCCCGCGCCGCGGTCGCCGCGACGGGTCTGCCGTCGCTCGCCGACGACTCCGGCCTCACCGTCGACGCGCTGAACGGCATGCCCGGCGTGCTGTCCGCGCGGTGGAGCGGCGGCAAGGGCGACGAGGCCAACAACGACCTGCTGCTGGCCCAGCTCGCCGACGTTCCCGAAGCGCGCCGCGGGGCGGCCTTCGTGTCGGTGTGCGTCCTCCTCACCCCGGAGGGCGAGGACGCGATCGGCCGTGGCGAATGGCGCGGCCGGATCATCGCGGCGCGGCGCGGCGCGAACGGCTTCGGCTACGACCCGCTGTTCGTGCCCGACGACGAACTCGCCGCGGGCCGCACCTCCGCGGAACTGACTCCGGGGGAGAAGGACTCGCTCTCGCACCGCGGCAAGGCGCTGTCCCGGCTGGTGCCCGCGCTACGGGCGCTCGCCGCCACGGACTGATCTCGCGCGGTGCCGGTCAGGACAGGTCGAACCGCTTCTTCACGTCCTGGGTGCGGATGTGCTCCATGTAGAACGACACGAACGGGATGGTGCCGGCGATCAGCGTGATGATCGTCTTGGGCAGCGACCAGCGCACCTTCATCGCGAGGTCGAGCGTCATCAGCAGGTAGACGAAGTAGATGGCGCCGTGCACCGGGCCGACCCATTGCAGGGCCTGATTCTGGAAGCCGTAGTTGAGGATCATCTCGACGCAGAGCACGAGCAGCCAGATACCGGTCACCCAGGCGAGGACGCGGTAGCGCATCAGGGCGCTCTTGATCGACTCGACCGAGGCGGTGACGGGCTTGTTCGTCGTGGGGGTCTGGGTCACGGGGTGTCCTTCGCGGGTGTCGGATGGGCGGTATCGAGCTCGGCGAGATAGCGGTTGTACTCGGTGAGCGCGGGGTCCTCGTCGTCGTGGGCGAGGGCGGCGACGGCCGGATCGGCGGCGGTCGGGCGCTCGGGCAGGATCCCGGCCGCGATCTCGGTCGGTCCGCCCCGCTTGCGCTCCGCCTCGACGGCGTTCGGGTCCGCCTCCAGGACCACGAAGCGGCGGTAGGCCCACACGAAGGCCACGGCGAAGACCGGCCATTGCAGTGCGTAGCCGAGGTTCTGGGCGGTGCCGGACGACGACTCGTAGCGGTTCCACTGCCACCAGCCGAGCGCGAGGCAGGCGAGCGCGGCGACCACGACGAGCGCGATCAGCGCCGGGCGATGGCGCCGCCGGGTCCGCGTCGGGGTGTTCTGCACACCCCCGACGGTACCCGCCTGGCGGATGTGACCTGTGCCGCGCCGGGTGGCACCGCCCTGTCGGCGGGTGGGGAAGCGCCGGGCGGGTGCCCCCCCTCACCCCGCGAGCACGAACCGTTCGATCAGCAGGCTCGCGCCGACGGCCAGCATCGCGACCCCGGACACCCGCGAGATCATCCTGGCCGCGCGAGGCCGCCCGCCCACGACCCGGTCGGCCAGCAGACCCAGCGTGAGGTAGACGGTGCCGGCCAGTGCGATGTACAGGACGCCGAGGACCGCCAATTGCGCAGGCATCGGCCAGCCGTCGCGATCGGTGAACTGCGGCAGGATCGCGAGAAACAGCAACAGCCCCTTCGGGTTCAGACCACTCACCGCGATGCCCCGACCGAAGTGGCCTCCGGTCCGGCCCGCGGCGCTCGCGGTGATCGTCGTCGACGACGCCGTGCGCAGGGTGCGGACGCCGAGGTACACCAGGTACGCCGCGCCGGCGACGGTCAGCAGAGTGAGGATCACCGGTGTGCGCGCGACGAGGGTCCCGGCACCGCCGGCGACGAGCGCGGCGATCAGGACGTAACCCGCCATGACCCCGGCGACGGCTCGCAGCACGACTTGCTCGCGGGCGCCCGCGGCGAGGATGAACGCCCAGTCGGGGCCGGGCACGGCGATCAACGACAGTGCCAGAGCGGCGAAGGCGGCGGTGGTCGTGACATCCATGAGGGCTCCTTTCTCCTGGTAGAAAGGGTATTCGTGATCGACCGGAAGGTGTTCCCGACTTTTTCACCAACGGACCGCAGACGTGGAAAGATATTCACCATGGATCGCGTCGACCGGAAGATTCTTGCTGTGCTGCAGGAAGACGGGCGGCTCAGTCTCACCGACCTCGCCGCGCGGGTCGGGCTGACGGTCTCGCCGGCGCATCGCCGGGTGCGCGATCTGGAGCGCTCCGGCGCGATCACCGGTTATCGGGCGACGGTCGATCCCGGCGTGCTCGGCCTGGGCTTCGAGGCACTGGTCTTCGTCACTATGAACCAGGAGGATCGCGCCACACTGCTCGCCTTCGAGCGGGAGGTGGCGGCGGTGCCGAACGTGCTCACGGCACAGCGATTGTTCGGCGATCCCGACTATCTGCTGCGGGTGCGCACCGTGGACATGGATGCCTACGCCCGGCTACAGGATGAGGTGCTCGGCGTCCTGCCCGGTGTGCAGCGCCTCACCTCGACGCTGGTGATGAAGACGATCGTCGAAGACCGCCCGTACCCGACCGAACTGGGCTGAATCCGGAACGGACCCGATGGGTAGACTGTGACCCGCAAGCGTGAGTGGCGGAATTGGCAGACGCGCTGGATTTAGGTTCCAGTGTCTTCGGACGTGAGGGTTCAAGTCCCTTCTCGCGCACCAGGTTTCGGGCGGCCAGGCGCCGTCGCTGCGGCTCCCGGTCTCCGGATGACGACGACGGCGGGCCGCTCGTCCAGACTCTCCACGGTGTAGCGGGCACCGGGGTCCACGCGGAACGCGTCGCCCTCACCGAACACCTCGCCGCGGGCGTCGTCGGCGACGACGCGCACCCGGCCCTCCGTGACGGTCAGCTCGGCGCCCGCCGAGCCGTGTCCGAGAAGCCGAGACACCCGGCCGGTGACCGCGGTCAGGCCGCTGGTGAGCGCCGAGATACGCGGGCCGGGCCGGTGTGATGCCCCGGCGCCCGCGGTCTCCGTCTCCGGTGCGGCGGGCGGGCCGTCGTTCTCCGCGGCGATCGCGCTCAGCGACAGGTTTCGGGCGGTACGGGCCTCCGCGAGTCGATCCCCGACCAGGCCGCTGAGTTCACGCTGCGTCACGCGCAGAACGGTACCCGAACTCAGCGCGCCGTCGGGGTATGGCGCGGTGTGGTCTTCGTCGTCGTCCGGCGCGGCGCATCGGTTTTCGGCGTGGTCTTCGGGGCCTTCTTCGTGGGTGTCGCCGACGAGGTGGCACCCACCCGCCGCGTCCGCGCCGTGGTGTCGGCGTCGGGGCGGACGCCGGCCTCGTAGTCCCGCTTGTTCTTCTCCGCGCCCAGACCGGTGCCGGTGGTGTCGTCCTCGATCAGGCACATCGAGCGCACCACGTTGTGGTAGGTCACCAGGCCGTATTCGAGCGGCAGGGACAGGAGGGCCCCGGCGATCCGGAACGGCGACGGCGCGACGCCCGCCGGGTTGGTGAGCGCGTCGCCGACCTCGGTGAACAGGTGCACCGCGAGGTAGTACGAGTAGTAGGCGGCGGTCAGCGACTTGGTGACGGTGAGGCGGTCGAGGGAGACCGTCGCGCCCATGTTCGCCCCTGTGCCCATGTTGTGGCCCAGGCCGATCAGGATGTCCAGCGGGGCTCCGCCGACATAGGGGAGCATGCCGCCGACGTAGCTGCCGATGGTCTCCGCGGTGGAGAAGTCCGCCGGGTCGGCGGGGATCAGATTGAGCGGGATCGCCGTGGCCTTCATCTGCCGCAGGATCTGCGACACCTGAGCGTCGATCCGGCGCTTGGCGACCGCGTTCGGGGCCTGCGCCTTCGCCGCGTCACCGGTGCGCTTCACGATGCGGCCGAGCGTCAGATCGCCGACCGGCGTGCAGGTGTCCTCGTCGGCCAGCCCGAGCTGATTCGCGATCGACTGAATGATCGGGTGGATGGGGATGTCGTAGACGACGGTCTCGCTCGGCTTGCCGGCGAGCGACTTCTGCTCGTCGGTCACCCGCGCCATGCAGCGCTCGAGGATCGCGTTGCTGATCGCCGAATAGGCCTGCGTCAGACCCAGCCGGATCACCGCGAACCCGACCGACAGCAGGGTGCCGTAGGAGAGGAAGCTCAGCGAATCGACCGGCCCGCCGGTGAGATCGAAGATGTTCGGCGCCAGCCCCACGGCCAGCCGGGCTGGTGCCAGGACGCCCGTGAAGAAGTACAGCCACGCCGTCTCGACGGCCTCGGACAGGGTGATGTTGGCGACCGGGATCGCGTCGTTCTGCTTGCCGTCCCGGATCTTCAGCAGATCGGACACGATCAGCTGGGACTGCGGCGACCGGTAGGCGACGGCGGGATCGTCGTCGTCCGCGCCCAGGGTCTTCGGATGCTCGGAGAGCGCGAGGGTGGAGACCGTGATGTTCGCCATCTCGCGACGCACGGTGGCGTCGTTCGCCAGCACCGCCTCGCGCACCGCGGGCGGCAGGTCCGGTAGCAGCGACTGCTTCAGCGACTCGTACACGACGGCGAGGGTGGTGAACTCGCCGCTCACACAGGTGGTCGGTTCCGGGGTCGGCGGCGTCTTCAGCAGCGGGTCGGTGGACTGGGCGATCCGGTCCTGCCGCTCGCCGTAGGTCTCTGCCGCGGGCGGCGCCGGTGGCGCGTGCTTCTTCGGTGCGGCTTTCGCGACCGGGCTCGGGGCGACGACCGCCGTTCGGATCACCTCGGCCGCCCGGGCATCGGGAACGGCACCCTGTGCCAGGAACGCTCCCGTGACGACGATGGTGGTCGCTTCGATCAGGATGCGCCTGCCGCGCATCCCGAAAACAGACTTGTGCACACTTCTCCCGTTCCCCGACGTTCCAGAACGGGGGACAGCGTAACCCAGAGTGAGCCGGGTCACCGTGTTCGACTGCCTGGATGGCACGGATAGTACGCTCGGCCCGGTGAACGGACTCCCGCTGAGCGATCCCGCCGTCGTCGATGCCCTGGGCGCCGTGCTGCGCGAGCGCGGCTATTCCTCGGACGGCATCGCGGCCCTGCTCGGCGACGACGCCGGGACCGCGCTGGTCGGCGGAACCTGGTGGCCGGCGTTGCGTGCGACGGCACGGGCCGAGGGCGCCGAGCGCGATCTGGCCACCCTGATCCGCCTCTTCCTGCTCGGCAGCATCGAGGCGGAAGACGTTGTGGCACAGGCATTCTCGCCGATCAGTCCGCCGACACTCGTCGACCAGGGAGTGCTGGCCTCCGGCGACGGCGGGTACCGGGCCGTGCTCGACATCCGGCCGCACGGCAGCGACTCGCACGACTACCTGGTGGTCAGTGACCAGGACGCGTTGCTGCGCACCCGGCCGCTCCGCCACGACCACGTCCTCGGTATCGGCGGTGCGTCGATGTCGTTGGCGCAGGCGGTCATCCGGACGCCGGTGGACCGGGTGCTCGACCTCGGCACGGGATGCGGCATCCAGGCGCTGCACCTCGACGGTCACTCCAGGGTCGTGGTGGCCACCGACACCAATCCGAGGGCGCTCGCCCTGGCCGCCGTCACCGCGCGCCTGAACGGGATGTCGTGGGACCTCCGCGAGGGCAGCCTGTACGAGCCGGTCGCCGGGGAGCGCTTCGAGCTGATCGTCGCCAACCCGCCGTTCGTCGTCGGCTCCGGCAGCCAGGACTACATCTACCGCGACTCCGGGATCTCCGGCGACGGCGTCAGTCGGCAGTTGATCGAACGGGCCGCCGACCACCTGGAACCCGGTGGGATCGCGCAGCTCCTCGCGAACTGGATCGTGTACGACGAGGAGCGCTGGGACGAGCGCATCGGGGAGTGGGTGCGCGCCAGCGGGCTCGACGCCTGGGTGGTGCAGCGCGAACTCGCCGATCCGATCTCGTACATCTCGCTGTGGGTCGCCGACGCGGGGGAGACCCCGGAGGGCGCGGCCCGCCGCGGCGCCGCGTGGCTCGACTGGTTCGAGCGCGAGGGCATCGCCGGCATCGGGATGGGGCTGGTGACGCTGCGCAAGCCGGTGAGCCCGCGCGCGCCCGACGTGGTGATCGAGGAGATCACCGCGGCCGGCCAGGAGGTGACCGGCTTCGAGGCGCAGGCGTGGTGGGCGCGCCGCGACTTCCTCCGTGAGCATACCGACGACGACCTGCTCGCCGCCGCGCTGAGCACCTCGCCGGTCTTCCTGGAGAGCCAGTCGTTGCCGGGAGAGCAAGGGTGGCAACAGATCTCGGCGTCGGTCACCCGGCCGGGCGGACCCGGCGCGGTGCTGGGTGTCGATGAGGTGATGACCGCGCTCCTGGCCGGCTGCCGGGGCGAGGTTCCACTCGGCACGCTCATCGAGCTGCTGGCGAGCTATCACGGCGTCGAGGGCGCGGCACTCGCCGAGGCGGCGCTGCCCGTCGTGCGCGAGGCGATCGGCCGCGGGATCCTCTTCGCCGCGGAGTAGGCGGGTCGATACCTACCAGCCCGCCCCGCCGGTCAAGCCGTGAGGCGCGGACCGTGTCGAAGCGTCTCTCTCGCCTGGTGGTCGTTTCGACGCGCCCCTCGCCCTTGCGGGCTCGGGTCGGCGGGGCGGGCTATTCGGGAGTCCGTTGTGCCGGTCGAAGGGGCGGTCAGTATCAGTCCGTTGAGCCGGTCAAGCCGTGAGGCGCAGGCCGTGTCGAAACGTCTCCTGACTGGTGGTCGTTTCGACACGCCCCGGGTCCTGAGCTGGCGCGGCGGAGCGTGCGACGACGCGGCGTCGAAGGGCGCCCTGCGGGCTCGGGGCGGCTCAACGGGCTACATGTGGAAGGGCCTCGTCCAGGGCCGCCGCGAGGTCGGCCCGCAGGTCGGCGACGTCCTCCAGGCCCACCGAGAAGCGCAGGTGGCCGTATTCGCGGAAGGGCTCGGGGTAGGCGGCGACGCGGGGGCCGGAGGTGCCCACGTGCACGATCAGCGACTCGTCGTGCCCGACCGACACTGCCGAGGTGATCACCCGCAGCGCCGCTACGAAGCGATTCTGCACCGCGGCATCGCCCTTGAGCGCGAACGCCATGATCCCGCCGAAACCGCGCTCGCCGAACAGCCGGGCGGCGACGTCGTGCTGCGGGTGACTCGCCAGGCCCGGATAGGCGACGTAGGCGATCCGCGGGTCGGCGGCCAGGAACTCCGCCAGACGCGCGGCCGAGGCCTGATGCTGGTGCAGCCGCAACGGCAGAGTGACCGAGCCCCGCATGATCAGCCAGGCGTTGAACGGCGAGATCACCCCGCCGACGTCGACCATCGCCTCGGCGCGGATCGGTTCCACCAGGTCGGCGCGCCCGATCACGGCTCCGCCCATCGCGTCGCCGTGGCCGTTGACGTACTTGGTCAGCGAGTGGACCACCAGGTCGGCGCCGTGCTCCAGCGGCCGGAACAGTGGCGGCGGCGTGAACGTCGAGTCGACCATCAGGATCACCCCGCGGCTGCGGGTCAGCTCCGCGAGCGCCGGGATGTCGGCCACCTTGGTGGTCGGATTGGCGATCACCTCGGTGGCGACCAGCCGCGTGTTCGGCCGGATCGCGGCGGCGACGGCGTCGAGATCGGTGATGTCGACGAAGGTCGCGGTGATCCCGTACTTGCGCGGCAGCAGCGAGGTCCACAGCTTGTAGGTGGCCTCATAGGTGGTGTCCGAGACCACGACGTGGTCGCCGGAGTTCACGTGCGTGAAGAACACCGCGTGCAGTGCGGCGACGCCCGAGGCGAGCGCGAGCGCGTCCTCGCCGTGCTCGAGGGCGGCCAGCTTGTCCTGCAGGGCGATCTGGTTGACGCCGGTGTTCCGGGTGTATGTCAGGTGTTCGGGGTTGGACCAGTCCATCGTCGACGGGTCGTACGGCAGGTGATAGGAGTTCGCCATCGTGATCGGTACCCGGATCGCGGCGCCCTCCCCGTGGTCACGGACCGACGAGTTCCCGCCGTGCACGCTGAGGGTGGCCTCGCCGAGACTGGCGGGATCGGTGCGGTCGGGTCGTGTCGTCATGGGTGCCTTCCTGTGCCGGGACGCCTTCGACCCTACGACGGCGTATCCGGGCGATCTCGGCCGGTAGGCGGTGCAGTTTGTCGATACCCGCCCGCTGCCGGAACCGCGCCCACCCCCAGCACGCGCCGAACACCGCGAGCACGATCAGCGTGGACACGCCCGGTCCCCACGGCCGGAACACCACGAGCACCGGGATCGCGAGCAGTGCCACCGCCTGGATCACGTACGCATCGAGACTGCGGGCGCCGACCGTCGCCAGCGGCGCGAGCCAGTCGCGGCGAGTACGGCGCTGCACCTGCCGGAACGCGGCGTAGACGGTGATCACCGCCAGCCAGGCGACGAGGGCCCGCAGCGGTCCGAGATCGACCTTGCCGATCAGTTCCGGTGCCCGCGCCAGGAGGCGCGGACCGTGCAGGCCGGTGTACAGCAGTGCGCCCACCGCGACGGTCGTCGCCGCGAGCACCCCGAACGACGCGTCCAGGCGCGCCGGCAGCTGCCAGTCGTGCCACTTCCAGCCGAGCACCATCGCCGGGACGAACAGCACCTGCCAGGCCAGCCAGTTCTGCACCGGGCCGCCGTCGGGTGAGGAGTTGAGGTACATCCACCAGGCCGGCGCCACCTGGCTGTAGACATAGAGCGCACCGGAGACGGCGAGGACCGCGGCCCACGCGCCGCGGGCGAGGGCGGGCAGGATCGCGAAGGCGAGAGTCATCAGCACGAGGTAGACGACGAGGATGCTGCCGCCACCCGGCAGGAAGCGCAGGGTCAGGGCCCACCAGACCTGCTGGACCAGCGGCTCGCCGGCCGGCAGATTCGTGATCGTCCGGAAATCGCGTCCGCTCAGCACGAGGCCGACGGCCACCGCGGCGAGGGAGATGGTGACCTGGGCGACGTAGAGCACGAGCAGTCGCTGCGCCAGCCGGTGGTACGCGTAGCCGAGGGTCTGCCGCTCGATCCAGCCGCGGTAGACCAGACCCAGGATCAGCCCGGACAGCAGGACGAAGGCGCTCATCCCGTCGACCAGCGGGAAGCTGTGCGTCGGCCGGGCGATCAGCATGCCGTTGGCGAAGTGCAGGCTGATCATGCTCCAGATGGCGAGACCGCGGGTGGCGTCGATCGCCAGATCCCGGCCGGCCGGTGCCCGGCCGCTCCGCGGGGTGGCGTCGTCATGTCGTCTCATGGTGGCCCGACGCTACGACGCGCCGCCCCGGGGATCCGGAGCGGCGCGCCGCGTGCGTCGAGGACGCAACCGTCTTGTGACCTATGGGACTAGATATCCCTTATGTGGCCGATGTGACTGGAGGGGATTCAGCTGTACAGGTCGGCGATGGCCTGCTTGTACGTGTCGTGAATGACGTTCCGCTTGAGCTTCAGCGTGGGCGTCAACTCGCCGGTGTCGATCGTGAAGTCGGTCGCCAGGACGTCGAACTTTTTGATCTGCTCGGCCGCGGAGACCTTGGCGTTGGCGGCCTTGACCGCCTCGTCGAACTCGGCGCGCAGCTCTGGGTTCTTGGCGAGCTCCTCCATGCTGGTGTCGGCCGGGAGGCCGTGGCGCTCCAGCCAGCCGGGGGCGGCCTCGGCGTCGATCGTGATCAGTGCGCCGATGAAGGGCTTCTGATCGCCGACCACGAGGCACTGGCTCACCATCGGATGCGCGCGGATGGTGTCCTCGAGCTGGGCGGGCGAGACGTTCTTGCCGCCGGCGGTGACGATCAGTTCCTTCTTGCGCCCGGTGATGTAGAGGTAGCCGTCGTCGAGCCGGCCGATGTCGCCGGTGTGGAACCAGTCGTCGTGGATCGCCTCGGCGGTGGCGTCCGGGTTCTGCCAGTAGCCGGTGAACACGACCGGGCCCTTGAGCAGCACCTCGCCGTCGTCGGCGATCCCCACGCTGACACCCGGCACCGGTCGGCCGACCGAGCCGATACGGAAGTGGTCCTCGTTGTTCGCGGTCACCGCGGCGGTGGTCTCGGACAGGCCGTAGCCCTCGTAGACCGGGATGCCGACGCCGCGGAAGAAGTGACCCAGGCGCTCGCCCATCGGGGCACCGCCGGACACCGCCGCCTCGCAGTGGCCACCGAGCGCGGCGCGCAGCTTGCCGTAGACCAGCTTGTCGAACAGGGTGTGCTTGAGGCGCAGGACCAGTCCCGGCCCGCCGCTGTCGAGCGACCGGCTGTAGTCGATCGCGGTGGCGGCGGCCTTCTCGAAGATGGCGCCCTTGCCGCCGTCCTCGGCGTTCTGCTGCGCCGAGTTGTACACCTTCTCGAACACGCGCGGGACCGAGAGCACGTAGTTCGGCTGGAAGACGCCCAGGTCGGGGACCAGATTGGGGATGTCGTTGGTGTGCCCGAGCACCACGCCGTTCTCCACGCAGCCCACCGCCACGACGCGCGCGAAGACGTGCGCCAGCGGCAGGAACAGCAGCGTGGACTTGCCCTCCACCAGGCCGGTACCGACCGCGTTGCGGACGGCTTCGGTCTCCGAGATGAAGTTGCGATGGGTCAGCACCACGCCCTTGGGGCGGCCGGTGGTGCCCGAGGTGTAGATCATGGTGGCCGCATCGGAGGCGCCTGCGGCGGCCTCGCGCTCGTCGAGCGCGGAGTCGGGCACGTCGGCGCCGCGCTTGCGCAGTTCGGCGACGGCGCCGTCATCGATGACGAGCGTCTCGTTCAGCGCGCCGGCCTCGGCGATCACGTCGCCGTGCTTGGTGCGCTGGGCGTCGTTCTCGATGAGCAGGAGCTTGGCCGCGGAGTCGCTGAGGATCCAGTGCACCTGGTCGGGCGCCGAGGTCTCGTAGATCGCGACGGTGATGCCGCCGGCCCGCCAGATGGCGTAGTCCAGCAGGCTCCACTCGTAGCGGGTGGAGGAGAGCAGCGCGACACGATCGCCGCGCTCCACGCCGGCGGCGATCAGGCCCTTGGCGACCGCGTCGACCTCGTCGGCGAACTGGCCCGCGGTGACGGTGATCCAGTGGCCGGAGTCGCCGCGTCGCTTGAACAGCGGCAGCGTCGGGCGCTCGCGGCGCAGCCGCTGGATCCGCGTGATGGTCGTGACGTCGTCGGCGACGGTCAGGGTGGAGGGAGTGGTGTACTCCTGCATGCGGGTGATCCCCTTCGTAGAATGTCGGATGTGCGCGTTTAGCGACGTTCCGGCGGACCTCGTGCCTGCAAACCCTACCAGCGCGTTAAGTGGGGAGTATCACATCCCGCTTCCGGGGTACCATCATCAGCGATGAGTGACTCCGAAAACATCAGTTCACCGATAACGTTCGACGGCTTCGGCATCGACGACCGCGTTCGCGCCGCGCTCGACGAGGTCGGCTACGAGACGCCGTCGCCCATCCAGGCCGCGACGATCCCGCCGCTGATGGCCGGACGCGACGTCGTCGGGCTGGCACAGACCGGCACGGGTAAGACCGCCGCGTTCGCGATCCCGATCCTCTCCCGGCTCGACGTCTCCGCGCACAAGCCGCAGGCCCTGGTGCTGGCGCCCACGCGCGAGCTCGCCCTGCAGGTGGCCGAGGCCTTCGGGCGCTATTCGTCGAAGATGCCCGAGGTCAAGGTCCTGCCGATCTACGGCGGCCAGAGCTACGGCATCCAGCTGTCCGGGCTGCGCCGCGGCGCGCAGGTGATCGTCGGCACGCCGGGCCGGGTGATCGATCACCTCGACAAGGGCACCCTCGACCTGTCCGAGCTGGCCTTCCTGGTGCTCGACGAGGCCGACGAGATGCTGTCCATGGGCTTCGCCGAGGACATCGAGCGGATCCTCGCCGACACCCCCGACGACAAGCAGGTCGCGCTCTTCTCGGCGACCATGCCGTCGTCCATCGGCCGGCTGGCCCGCAAGTACCTCAACAACCCCGAAGAGGTGAAGGTCAAGGCGCAGACGTCGACCGCGTCGAACATCACCCAGCGCTACCTGCAGGTCTCCCACCAGCGCAAGCTCGACGCCCTCACCCGGGTCCTCGAGGTCGAGGACTTCGACGGGATGATCGTCTTCGTGCGGACCAAGTCCGCGACCGAGGAACTGGCCGAGAAGCTCCGTGCCCGCGGGCTGTCGTCGGCGGCGATCAACGGCGACATGGTGCAGGCCCAGCGCGAGCGCACCATCAACCAGCTCAAGGACGGCAGCCTCGACATCCTGGTCGCCACCGACGTCGCCGCCCGTGGCCTCGACGTCGACCGGATCTCGCACGTCGTCAACTACGACATCCCGCACGACACCGAGTCGTACGTGCACCGGATCGGCCGCACCGGCCGCGCCGGCCGCAGCGGTACCGCGCTGCTGTTCGTCAGCCCGCGCGAGCGCCACCTGCTGCGCGCCATCGAACGCGCGACGCGCCAGGAGCTCACCGAGATCGACCTGCCCTCGGTGGAGGACGTCAACGCCCAGCGTGTGCTCAAATTCGGCGAGTCCATCACCCGGAACCTCGAGTCGGACAACCTCGACCTGTTCCGCGGCCTGGTGGAGACCTACGCGCGGGACAACGACGTGGCGATGGCCGACGTCGCCGCGGCACTGGCCCTGGAGACCCGCGACGGTGGCTTCCTGATGGCGCCCGATCCGCCGGCCGGCGAGCGTCGTGAGCGGCCCGAGCGGCGTGAGCGCACCCCGAAGGACGGCGGGCGGTTCGCGCAGTACCGCATCGCGGTCGGCCGCAAGCACAAGGTGTCGCCGGGTGCCATCGTCGGCGCGATCGCCAACGAGGGCGGCCTCACCCGCGCCGACTTCGGCAACATCAGCATCCGCGACGACTTCTCCATCGTCGAGCTGCCCGACGATCTCGACAACGAGACGCTCGCCATGCTGAAGCACACCCGCATCGGCAAGAATCCGATCGACATCCGCCGCGACCAGGGCCCGCCCGGACAGCGCGGCGGCCGCAAGAGCGGTGGCTACGGCGGCGGCAAGAGCGGCGGCTACAAGGGCGGCAAGAAGGACCACTGGGGCAAGCGGCCCCCGCGCGTCGCCGGCCGCGGCCGCGACTGATCCTGCCGCGCCGACGGCCGAGCTGTCGCCCCGCCGGGCTGATCCGTGATCCCGCCGGGCTGAGCTGTCATCCTGCCGGGCTGAGTCGCCGTCCCGCAGGCTGAGTCGCGGTCCCGCCGGCTGAGCCCGTCGAAGCCCGTTCAGTCGGCGTCGATCACGGCCTGGACGCGCGGGGCGAAGGTCTCGATCAGATCGGCCGGTGACGGCTCGGTGAAGGCCGGAGCCTGCACGAGGTAGCGCATCGTCACGATGCCGAACAGGGTGCTGACCAGCACGCGGGAGGCCTCGTCGCTGATCTGCGCCTGCTCGGCGAGGAGTGGCAGCATCGCCGTGGAGGCGAACTCGCCGAGCGGGTAGGCACCGGGCTCCCCGGAGATCACCGAGCGAAGGGCGCCCTGTAGTGCGGGGCTGGTGCCCGGGTCGGTCCACGCGCTCACGAAAGCGGTGGTCAGGCGTCGTCCCAGTTCGTCCCGGGGCCCGGCGATCGCGGCGGCGAGTCGTTCTTCCGGGTTCACCGGAAGCGCCATCGCGGCGATGAACAGCCCGCGCTTGTTGCTGAAGTAGTAGGGGATCAGGGCGACGTCGACGCCCGCGCGCGCCGCTACGGCGCGCAGCGTGGTCGCCCCGAATCCACCGGAGGCGAAGAGCTCCCGGGCGGCGGCGAGGATGTCGTCGCGGGCCGTGCTGTCACCGGACCGCCGTCCGGTCCGTGCCGGGGTGTTCACGCCACCACCATAGCTGATTTCATCAACTGTTGACTTCTTGGCGAGCTCCCGCCTACGGTCGTATTCAACAATCGTTGAAATGAGGTCGCCATGTCTGCCGTCTCCGTCCGGAAGGTCGTCGCCCTGATCATCGGGATCGCGATCGTGATCCCGGCGATCCTGCTGATGTTCATCGGGCCCGCCTCGCGCGGCACGCCGCACGAGTTGCCGATCGGGGTGGCCGGACCCGCACCGGCCGTCGCGCAGGTGGAGAAGGCGCTGGAGCAGCGGCAGCCCGGCGCGTTCGACGTCCACCGGTACGACGACCTCGGCGCGCTGGAACAGGCGGCCGCCGACCGCGAGGTCTACGGCGGCCTGGTCGTCGGGCCCGAACCCGCGACGGTGATCGCGACCGGTGCGAGCCCGGCGGTGGCGGGGGTGCTGACCCAGCTGGGCGGTCAGCTGGTGCGCGGTGCGCCGGGCGCGACGTCCGCGACGGCGGCCCCCGCCGTGATCGACGTGGCTCCGCCCGCTGGGCACGATCCCCGCGGTGCGGGCTTCGGCTCGGTGGTGATGCCGCTGTTCATGGCCGGAGCCGCGCTGGGAATGGCGTTGACGATGACCTTGCGGCGGGTCACGCTGGTCGCCGCGGTGCTGCCGGTCGCGGCGGCGGTGGTCGCCGCCACCTGCGTCGGCGCGGCCATGGCGGTGGGCGTTCTCCCGGGCGGATTCTGGGCGCAGTGGTTCGCCATGTTCGCCGGGATCCTGGCGATCAGCGCGGTGATCGCCGGCCTGGTGTCGCTGATCGGGATGGCCGGCATGGGGATCGCGGCGGTGGTGTTCATGCTGGTCGGCATGCCGCTCGCCGGAATCGCCTCGCCACCCGAGTACCTGCCGTGGGTCTGGGGGCACGTCGGTCAGTGGCTGCCGCTCGGCGCCGGCGGCACCGCTCTGCGCGGCGCGGCGTTCTTCGCCCGTGACAGCTTCCTCGGCACCGGTACCGGCCTGGCGTTCGTCGCTCTGGCGATGTGGATCGTGATCGGCTACGCGCTCCTCGGGCTGACCGTCGTGAAGCGCCGCCGGCTCACCGAAAAGGTTCTGACGGAGGAATCCTCGGAAGAGGAGGTCTCGGCGGAGGCCGCCCCGGGCGACGGTGCTTCGGCGGGCACGATTCCGGCCGCCGTCCCGGTCAGCTGACCAGCGCGGGCAGGCCGCGCGCGGCGGTCATCGGGATGCGCAGGCGGATCCCGCTCAGGTCCGACGGTTCGGGATTGACCTCGATCACCGGCACTCCCCGGTAGGCGGCCTTCGCGGGCAGCTCCGCGGCGGGATACACCACCCCGCTGGTCCCCACGACGATCACCAGGTCGGCGGCCTCGAAGGCCGCTTCGGCGTCGTTCCACGCGCCGGACGGGAGGCGTTCGCCGAACCAGACCACACCGGGCCGGAGTCGGCCCGGGCACGACGCGCATGCGCGCGGTTCCGGATCGACGGCGGCGTCGACCGGTCCCGGTGTCCCGCAGAAGTCACAGCGCGGGGCGAACAGGCTGCCGTGCAGGTGGACGGCGGGCCCGGACCCGGACCGTTCGTGCAGGTCGTCGACGTTCTGCGTCACGACGGTGACACCGCCGCCGTCGCGCTTGCGCTCGGCCAGCCCGGCGACGGCGCGGTGTCCGTCGTTCGGCGCCACCGCCCGCACCCCGGCGGCGCGTTCGGCGTACCACGACCACACCAGCCGGTGGTCGCGGTCCCACGCCTCGGGGGTGGCCAGCCGCATCGGGTCGAAGGTCGCCCATAGTCCGGTCAACGCGTCGCGGAAGGTCTGGACACCGCTCTCCGCGGACATTCCGGCGCCGGTGAAGACGACGACACGGCGGGCCTCCGCGACCAGTTCGCGGCCAGCCGCCAGGTCGCCGGGGGACGGTCCGCTCATCCGACCTTCCGATACTTCTTGTGCATTGCCTGCTTGGAGGCGCCCAGGAGCAGCCCGATCTCGGCCCACGAGAGACCGGCGATCCGGGCGCGCCGCACCGCGGCCTCCTCTTCGCGGGCCAGATCGCGACGAAGCGCCGCGAGGCGGGTGAGCTGCTCGATCGGGGTCTCGCCGTCGGGCTGGTCGAATCCGGTCTTCATGGGATCCAGGGTGCTCCAGGATCGCGGAATCGTCAACCATGGTTGACGATCGCGCGGGCTCTATCGCGTGAGTTCGGCGCGCAGGGCCGCGGCCACGGCGTCGGGATCGCCGGCGCGGCGGGTGAGCAGTCCCTTCGCGAACTGCAGCTTGTCGCCCGAATGCCGGGGGACCACGTGCAGATGCGTGTGGAAGACGGTCTGGAAGGCGGCGCGACCGTCGTTCATGACGAGATTGACCCCGTCGGCGTCGAGGGCGGACTTCGCGGCCGCGGCCACCCGCTGACCGGCCTGGAACACCCGCGCGCCGGTCTCCGGCGGCAGGTCCGCCAGTCCGGTGGAGTGCGCACGCGGGACCAGCAGGGTGTGGCCGGCGGTCACCGGGCGGATGTCGAGGAAGCCGAGGACGTGCTCGTCGTCGTACACGATCCGGGCGGGCGCCGTGCCGGCGACGATGGCGCAGAAGATGCAGTCGCTCACGGGGTACAGCCTCTCAGAACGGCCCGAAGGCGGCATCCGTGATCGGATGCCGCCTTCGGTGGGAGTGGCGTGCTCAGGCGTGGCCCGACGTGCACAGCCAGTCGTAGATGTAGCCGCCGCCGGCGTTGTACAGCGCGTTCGACTGCGCGGTGTACAGGTCCGACGCGCCGCCGTAGCCCCAGTACGACGGGCTCGACGCGATCGCGCCGCAGCCGTTGACGATGTGCACCACCACCTTGCAGTCGGTGTAGCCGCAGGCGCCGACGGCCGCGCTGGAGGCACTGGCGGCGTCCTGGTAGTCCCAGGCGCGGCCGGTGGCACCGGTCGAGGGCGAGAGCGCCAGCGCACCGTAGTACGCGTAGGCGTGCGCCGGAGCGGGATCGGCGACGGCGGAGACGGTGAGTGCGGTACCGGCGCCCAGGACGGCGAGACCGACGACGGCGAGTCGTTTGCGGATGTTCATGGGATTCTCCTCGGGGTTCGCGCTGACCGGAGGTCAGTTCGCGGCCTTCTCGCCGCGGGTCGGTCCGCCGCCGGCGGGCGGAGCGGTGGGCTTGGCGGACGGGGTCTTGACGTTGTCGGGCTTGGTCACCTCGACGCTGCTGTTCCACTTCGAGATGCCGACGGTCAGGGTGACCTTGTCGGACGGCGCGACGACGACCTTGGCGACCTGGTTCTGGTCGGTGATCCAGACGGTGGTCTTCATCGACTCGGTGCTCTCGGTGGCGTTCTTGCCGGAGGCGCCGGTCAGCGCGGTGACGTCCTTGGCCGCCACGGTGCCGGTGACCTTGGTGGCCTTGGCGCCGTCGACGTCCTCGGTGCCGTCGATCTTGGCGCCGGTGATGCTGCGCAGGATGTGGGGGACGCCCTTGTCCGGGTTCAGGACCTGGGAGACGTCGTAGATGGAGCGGCCGTCGCCGTAGTTGATCCAGCCCTGGTCGTCGATGTTCGCGTAGAAGCTCTCATCCAGATAGACGAACGGGGCCTTCACGGTCTTGTTGCCCATGTTGAGCGTGGCGGTGCCTTTGCCGGAGACGTTCGGCTTGGTGTTGACGTCGGCTTCGACGGCGGTGGCGTTGAGGCTCTGGAACGCCGGGCCGTCCACGTTCACCGTGAGGTGGGCGCCGGTGAGCGCGGCGGTGGCGTCGGCGGCCTTGTTCAGCAGTTCGGTGGCGGCTGCGTCGGATGCGGCGGGCTTGGAGCCGGAGTCGTCCGAACTCGAGCACGCGGTCAGCGTGAGGGCGGTGGCTGCACCGAGGGCCATGACGGCCCCGAGAATGCGGTGGCGTCGTTTCATGCGAATCTCCTTGTTGCTCGGGTGGAGTGAACCTAACAAGCGCGCCGGTCCGGCGGCTACGTCCCGCGCGGAAGTTGAGTGTTTCTACTCACCGGCCCGCCCGCGGAAGATAACGATAAGATAACGATTTTTCGCCGGTTGAATGCGCTGGTGAGAGGGGTGACTCACCGTTCTACCAGTGGGTATACTGCGAGGTCGCGGTCAAACATGAGGAAAGCCTCACATTTGCGTGTCATGATGGGGCGGTCGACGACGACCCACGCCGACCGCCTACGACCGCTCATTTTCAGGAGAGCCTGTGACCCTCGACCAGTTCCGTTCCCGTCAGCGCCACGAACGCCCCGCCGCACCGGAACCGAGCCTGCTCGATCGTCTCGCCGCCGGTGAGGCCTACGCCGTCAGCTTCGGTGGACAGGGCGGCGCCTGGCTGCCGACGTTCACCGAAGCGGTGATCGACGCCGATCTGGAAGCGCCGATGGCGGAGGTCCTGGAGTCGGTGCGCGCGATGCTCGCGCCGGTCGCCGAGGACCTGGCGCGTGCGGGCACGCTGCCGTTCACCCCGCTCACCTGGATGCACGACCTCGACGAGGACCGCCCGGTGCCCAGCGATGCCGACCTCGCCGAGGTCACCGTGTCGCTGCCGGGTGTGCTCCTGAGCCAGCTCGCGGTGATCGCCTCGGTCACCAAGCAGGGCCTGGACACGGCGGTGGTCCCGCCGATCGCCGTCGTCGGACACTCGCAGGGCGTTCTGGCCACCGAGGCGCTGCCGGCCGGCGATCAGCAGCGCGACGCCGACGACGCGCAGCTCCTGGTGCTGGCCCAGTTGATCGGTGCGGCCGCCGCGCTCACCGCGCGCCGCCGCGGTCTGACCGGCACCGCCGACTCCTCGCCGATGCTCTCCGTCTCGCAGGTCGCTCCGCAGGACATCGAGGTGCTGCTGGCGCAGTACGTGACGGCACTGCCCGCCGATCAGCGGATCGGTGCGCCGGCCGTCGCCGTGCACAACGGCCGTCGCGCCGTCGTCATCTCCGGCGCCCCCCGTCACCTGGCCGCGTTCGCGATCCTGTGCGAGGAGAAGGCCGCGGTCGCGGCCGACGAGCACAAGCGGAAGCTGACCGGCGGCAGCCCCTTCGCACCCGTCTTCGAGAACGTCATGACGACCGTGCCGTTCCACCACCCCGACATGGCCCCGGCGATCGCCCTGGTGACCGACTGGGCGCAGCGCTGCGGCCTCGACCCGGCGCTCGCGCACCGCTACGCCTCCGCGATCCTGGTGGAGCCCGTCGACTGGGTCTCGCAGGTCGGCGAGGTCGTGGCCAGCGGCGCACGCTGGCTGCTCGACTTCGGGCCGTCAGACCTGGCCACCCGCCTGGCGTCGTCGCTGGTCCGCGGGCAGGGCGTCGGCGCCGTGCCGGTCGCCACCCGCGGCGGACAGCGCAACCTCTTCGTCCCGGGCAACGTCCCGGAGGTGTCGGCACCGTGGGCGCTCTACGCGCCGCGTCTGGCCGAGCTGCCGGACGGCCGCGTCGTCGTCGACACCCCGTTCACCCGGCTGACCGGACGGTCGCCGATGATGCTCGCCGGCATGACCCCGACCACGGTCGACCCGGCCATCGTGGCCGCCGCGGCCAACGCCGGTCACTGGTCGGAGCTGGCCGGTGGCGGCCAGGTGACCGAGGCGATCTTCGCCGAGAACGTCGAGCGACTCACCGCGCTCCTCGAGCCGGGCCGCGAGGTGCAGTTCAACTCGCTGTTCCTCGATCCCTACCTCTGGAAGCTGCAGCTCGGCGGCAAGCGGCTGGTGCAGAAGGCACGCGCCGCCGGCGCCCCGATCGACGGCGTGATCATCACCGCGGGCATCCCCGAGCTGGAGGAGGCCGTCGACCTGGTCCACGAGCTCAACGAGGCGCAGCTGCACTACGTGGCGTTCAAGCCCGGCACCGTCGACCAGATCCGCTCGGTGATCCGGATCGCCACCGAGGTGCCGGAGTTCCCGGTGATCGTGCAGATCGAGGGCGGCCGCGCCGGTGGACACCATTCGTGGGAAGACCTGGACGACCTGCTGCTGTCGACCTACGGCGCGCTGCGTGACCGACCCAACGTGGTGCTCTGCGTCGGTGGCGGCATCGGCACGCCCGAGCGCGCCGCGGACTACCTGACCGGCGAGTGGGCCGCCCGCCACGGCTACCCGCTGATGCCGCTGGACGGCATCCTGATCGGCACCGCCGCGATGGCCACCCTGGAGGCCACCACCGCACCCGAGGTGAAGCAGCTGCTGGTCGAGA
Organism: Gordonia sp. PP30; assembly: GCF_023100845.1. Taxonomy (NCBI): domain Bacteria; kingdom Bacillati; phylum Actinomycetota; class Actinomycetes; order Mycobacteriales; family Gordoniaceae; genus Gordonia; species Gordonia sp. PP30. The sequence continues at coordinate 1,656,970 of NZ_CP095864.1, forward strand.
CCGCCGGCTGCGAGGACTGGATCGGCGCCGGTCACAGCGAGGCCGGCATGGCTTCCGGGCGCAGCCAGCTCGGCGCCGACATCCACGAGATCGACAACACCGCCTCCCGCTGCGGCCGCCTCCTCGACGACGTCGCCGGTGATGCCGAGGCCGTCGCCGAGCGTCGCGACGAGATCATCGCCGCGATGGCCGGCACCGCCAAGCCGTACTTCGGCGATGTCGACACCATGACCTACCGGCAGTGGCTCACCCGCTACGCCGACCTCTCGGTGGGACCGGCCGACGCCGACCCGCTGCCCTGGGCGGACATCACCTGGGCGCAACGCTTCACCGACATGTGCCGCCGCACCGAGGCCCGGATGAACGACCTCGACTCGGGAACCTTCGTCTCGCTGTTCGACGGCGACGTCGACAGCCCGCACGCCGCGATCCTCGCGCTGGCGGCCGCCTACCCAGCGATCGACGACGACATCCTGCACCCGGCCGACGTCGCCTTCTTCCTGGAGCTGTGCCGGACCCCGGGCAAGCCCGTCAACTTCGTGCCGGTGATCGACAAGGACGTCCGGCGCTGGTGGCGCAGCGACTCGCTGTGGCAGGCGCACGACGCCCGCTACCGCGCCGACGAGGTCTGCATCATCCCGGGACCGGTCGCCGTCGCCGGCATCACCGAAGCGAACGAGCCGGTCGGGGATCTGCTGAACCGCTTCGAGGCGCACACCGTCGACCAGCTCAAGCAGGCCGGCGAGCACGTCTGGCCGGCCGACGCCCGCCGTCGCACCGGGACCGTGCCGTCGGCCGGAGCGATCACCGTGCTGCTGGAGTCGGTCGACGTCTCCTGGGCTGGGCGCATCGTCGCCAACCCGATCGCGCTGCTCGGCGACCTCGACGCCTGGGAGGTGTACGACGGCCAGGTGGCCGATCACGGGCCCACCGGCGCACGACTGACCCGGCTGTCCGACGAGGGCGCACTGCCCGCGTCGTTCGAGCTGGCCGTGCCGGTGTCCGGCACGCACGTCCGTATTCCGCTGGCCGTGGACGCCTCGGTGCTCGACGGCGGCGTGCCGCGCGTCGGCGTCGACGAGGCCGCCACCGCCATGCGCGAGCTGCTGACCGTCGCCGCCGGTGGTTCGCTGGCCGCGATCGACGCGGGCGCCGCCACCGTCACGGTCGCCTGGCAGGCCGACTCGGTCGCCGATCACAGCGGTGTCACCGCGGCCACGCTGCCGCGCAACCTGACTCCCGTCACGCCGGCCATGCCGCTCGGCTTCGCCGTGCCGGACACCCTGGTCACCACGTGCTGGCCCGCCGTGTTCAGCGTCATCGGCGCCGCGACCACCGACGCCGGACTCCCGGTGGTGGAGGGTCTCCTCGACCTGGTCCACCTGGATCATGCGATCGAGCTGACCGGCGACATCCCGGCGTCGGACACCGAGCTGACCGTGACCGCGCGACTCGGCGGGGTCTACGACAGCGCCGTCGGCCGCGTCGTCGAAGTGACCGCCACCGTGGAGCAGGCCGACGGCGCACCGGTCGCGACCCTGCACGAGCGCTTCGCCATCCGCGGCCGTTCCGGTGACGCCGACCTGGCCGATCCGCTGCGCGCCGGCGGCGCGCCGGACGACGAGCGCACCGGAACCCGCAAGCACGTCCGGACCGCGACCGTCACGGCGCCGGAGCACATGGGCGGCTTCGCCGTCGTCTCCGGCGACCGCAACCCGATCCACGTCGATGCGCTGGCCGCGAAGCTGGCCGGCCTCGGCGACCCGATCGTGCACGGCATGTGGCTGTCGGCCGCCGCGCAGCAGGTGGTGACCGCCGCCGACCGGGACAACCCGGTGCCCAGCGCCCGCGCGATCCGCGGCTGGACCGCCCGCTTCCTCGGCATGGTCCGCCTCGGTGACGAGATCACCATCCGCGTCGACCGGGTCGGCATGGACGCCGGACGCGACGTGATCGAGGTGACCGCCAAGGTCGGCGACGACCTGGTGATGGCCGCGACCGCGCTGCTCGACGCCCCGCGCACCGTGTACGCCTTCCCCGGCCAGGGCATCCAGAGCAAGGGGATGGGCCTCGAGGCGCGCTCGCGGAGCAAGGCCGCCCGCGCCGTGTGGGATCGCGCCGACGCGCACACCCGCGAGGCTCTCGGCTTCTCGATCCTGGCGGTGGTCCGCGACAACCCGACCACCCTGATCGCGAACGGCGAGACCTACCACCACCCCGACGGCGTGCTGTTCCTGACCCAGTTCACACAGGTCGCGATGGCGACGCTGGGTGTCGCGCAGGTCGCCGAACTGCGTGAGGCCGGTGGCTTCGTCGAGGGTGCCATCACCTGCGGCCACTCGGTCGGTGAGTACAACGCCCTCGCCGCGTGCGCCGGGGTGCTGCCGCTGGAGGCCGTCCTGGAGGTCGTGTTCCAGCGTGGCTCGGCGATGCACCACCTGGTGCCGCGTGACGAGAAGGGTCGCAGCGACTACCGCATGGCCGCGATCCGGCCGAGCCAGTTCGGGCTCGCCGACGCCGACGTGACCGGTTTCGTCGCCGAGATCGCCGACCAGGCCGGGGAGTACCTCGAGGTGGTGAACCTGAACCTCCTCGGTTCCCAGTACGCCATCGCGGGCACCGTCCGCGGGCTGGAGGCGCTGGAGACCGAGATCGTGCGCCGGGTCGCCGAATTCGGTGGCAAGCGCGCCTTCATCCTGGTGCCGGGCATCGACGTGCCCTTCCACTCGACGGTGCTGCGCGCCGGGGTGCCGGAGTTCCGCGGCAAGCTCGATGAGCTGCTGCCCGCCGACATCGACCCGGACATCCTGGTCGGCCGCTACATCCCGAACCTGGTTCCGCGCCTGTTCAATCTGGAGCGCGAGTTCGTCCAGGAGATCGCCGATCTGGTGCCCTCCGAGCCGCTGGACGCGGTGCTGGCGGACTGGGACTCGTGGTCCTCGCGCCCGGGTGACCTGACCCGCGTGATGCTGATCGAGCTGCTGGCCTGGCAGTTCGCCAGTCCGGTGCGCTGGATCGAGACGCAGGATCTGCTGTTCTCGCCGCCGGAGGCCGGCGGTCTGGGGACCCAGCGTTTCGTGGAGGTCGGCGTCAAGACCGCGCCGACCATCACCGGCCTGGCCCGCAACACCCTGAAGCTGCCGCAGTACGCGGCATCGACGGCCGAACTCCTCAACGCCGAGGCCGACGCGCTGCTGCTCACCGGGCAGGACCAGGGCGCCGAGCCCGAGCCCGACGTCGCCGACGAGGCCCCGGCCGCCGAGGCCGCTCCCGCGGCATCGGCTCCGGCCGCGGCGCCCGCCGCAGCCGCCCCGGCCGCGGCCGCCGGTCCGCGCCCCGCCGACATCGCGTTCGGTCCGTCCGACGCGGTCCGGTCGGTGATCGCCCTGTGGACCAAGATGCGGCCGGACCAGATCGGTGCCGTCGACACCATCGAGGCACTGTGCGACGGCGTGTCGTCGCGCCGCAACCAGCTCCTGCTCGACGTCGGCGCCGAACTCGGGCTCGGCGCGATCGACGGCGCTGCCGAGGCGGACATGACCGCTCTCGCCACCACCGTCGACTCGCTGGCCCGCGGCTACCGGCCGCTCGGCGACGTGCTCACCGACGCGGTCGGCGATCAGTTCCGCAAGATCGCCGGTCCGCTGGGCAAGCGCCAGTCGTACGTGACCGACCGGGTCACCGGTGCCTGGCAGCTCGGATCGGGCTGGGCCCTGCACACCCTCGTCGCGCTGGCGCTGGGCACCCGCGAGGGCGCCTCGGTGCGCGGCGGTGACCTCGGTGACCTGCTCGACGGTCCGGTCGCCAACGCCGAGGCCCTCGACGCGGTGATCGACCGCGCCGTCCGCGGTGTCGGTGCGGCCCGCGGGATCGCGGTGGAGTTGCCGGTGGCCGCCGGCGGTGGCGGTGCCACCGTCGACGCCGCCGCCCTCGGCGAGTTCGCCGACCAGATCACCGGCCCGGACGGCGTGCTGGCCGCGACCGCGCAGACCATCCTGGCCAAGCTCGGTCTCACCGACACCTCGTCGGCCCCGGAGGCCGATCCGGAGGCCGGCGCGCTGGCCGACCGGGTCAGTGCCGAACTGGGCGCCGACTGGGCGCGCACCGTGGCACCGGTGTTCGACGAAGAACGTGCCGTGCTGATCGATGATCGCTGGGCGTCGGCCCGCGAGGATCTGGCGCTGCTGTGGCTCACCGACGCCGAGGAGCTTTCGGCCGAGGCGGCCCGCTTCACCGCGGCCGGGGAGACCGTCGCCGCACACGCGCGGTGGTGGGAGAACCGGGCCGCGGTCGAGGGCCGGCCGGCCCACGCGGAGCTGTACGCCGCGATCGCCGACGCCGCCGTCAGCGCGGAACCCGGCGCGTTCGCCGGCGACATCGCGGTGGTGACCGGTGCGTCGGCGGGCTCGATCGCCGCGGCCGTGGCCGGTGAACTGCTGGCCGGCGGCGCCACCGTCGTCGCGACCACGTCGCGGCTGAACTCCGAGCGCCTGGCGTTCTACAAGAAGCTGTACCGCGACCACGCCCGGACCGGCGCGGCGCTCTGGGTGCTGCCGGCCAACATGGCGTCGTACACCGACGTCGACGCCCTGACCGAGTGGCTCGGCTCCGAGCAGACGGAGAACCTCGGTGCGAGCACCGCCGTCGTGAAGCCGGCGATGCGGCCCACGCTGCTGTTCCCGTTCGCCGCGCCGCGCGTCGCCGGTGACCTCACCGACGCCGGTGCGCGCGCCGAGCTGGAGATGAAGGTGCTGCTGTGGTCGGTCGAACGGCTGATCGCCGGGCTGTCCGAGATCGGCGCCGACCACGACATCGCCGGGCGGCTGCACGTGGTGCTGCCGGGCTCGCCCAACCGCGGCATGTTCGGCGGCGACGGCGCCTACGGCGAGAGCAAGGCCGCGCTCGACGCGCTGGTCAAGCGCTGGAGCGCCGAGGACTCGTGGAGCGGTCGCACCAGCCTGGCGCACGTCCTGATCGGCTGGGTGCGCGGCACCGGGCTGATGGGCGGCAACGACGTGCTGGTCGAGGCCGTCGAGAAGGCCGGTGTGCGCACCTGGAGCACACAGGAGATGGCCGAGCAGCTGATCGGGCTGTGCAGCGCCGAGCAGCGTGCGGCCGCGCGGATCGCCCCGGTGGAGGCCGACTTCACCGGCGGCCTCGGTGAGGCCACCCTCGACATGAAGGCCCTCGCCGAGGAGGCCCAGCAGGCCGCGGCCGCCGCCACGGCCGACGACGCCGTCGAGGACGGCGTCGAGGTCGCCGCGCTGCCCGCACCGGCCCGCGCGGCCACCGGACACCGGATCGACTGGCCCGAGCTGAACGCCCGGCCGGAGGATCTGGTCGTGATCGTGGGCGCCGGCGAGGTCGGCCCGTACGGCTCGGCCCGCACCCGCTTCGAGATGGAGGTGGACGAGAAGCTCTCCGCCGCAGGCGTGCTGGAGCTCGCCTGGACGACCGGCCTGATCCAGTGGGACACCGCGCCGAAGCCGGGCTGGTACGACGTCGAGACCGGTGACCCGGTCGCCGAGTCGGACATCGCCGAGCGCTATCACGACGCGGTTCTGGAGCGCTGCGGCATCCGCCGCTACGCCGATGAGGGCGCGATGACCGACAACACCGCACCGCTGCTGGAGTCGGTGTTCCTGGACGAGGACCTGAGCTTCTCGGTGCCGTCGGAGGCGCAGGCCCGCGCGTTCGCCGCCGCCGATCCCGAGCGCACCCGGGTGACGCCGAACGAGGCCACCGGCGACTGGACCGTCACCAGGCTGGCCGGGACCGAGATCCGGGTGCCGCGCCGCTTCGCCCTGTCACGGACCGTCGGCGGGCAGATCCCGACCGGCTTCGACCCGGTCCGGTGGGGCGTCTCGCCCGACATGGCCGAGTCGGTGGACCGGGTGGCCCTGTGGAACCTGGTCGCCACCGTCGACGCGTTCCTGACCGCCGGCTTCAGCCCGGCCGAACTGATGCGCTGGGTGCACCCGGGACTGGTGGCCAACACGCAGGGCACCGGCATGGGTGGCATGACCTCGATGCGCTCGCTGTACGTCGACACCCTGCTGGGTGAGGCCAAGGCGAACGACATCCTGCAGGAAGCACTGCCGAACGTGGTCGCGGCGCACGTCGTGCAGTCGTACATCGGCTCGTACGGCGCGATGATCCACCCCGTCGCGGCCTGTGCGACGGCGGCGGTCTCGGTCGAGGAGGGCGTCGACAAGATCCGTCTGGGCAAGGCGCTGTTCGCCGTCGCCGGCGGCTTCGACGACCTCGGCATCGAGGGGATCGTGGGCTTCGGCGACATGTCGGCCACCGCGGACTCGGCCAAGATGGCGGCCAAGGGGATCGACGAGCGCCGCTTCTCCCGCGCCAACGACCGGCGCCGCGGCGGCTTCGTCGAATCGGCGGGCGGCGGCACGGTGCTGCTGGCCCGCGGGGACGTGGCCGCGCAGATGGGCCTGCCCGTCCTGGGCGTGGTCGCCTGGGCGCAGAGCTTCGGTGACGGCGTGCACACCTCGATTCCGGCTCCGGGTCTCGGTGCGCTCGGCGCGGCTCGCGGGGCGGGCAGCTCGCCGCTGGCGAACTCACTCGCCACTCTGGGCGTCTCGGCCGACGACGTGGCCGTCGTGTCCAAGCACGACACCTCGACCCGCGCCAACGATCCGAACGAGTCCGAGCTGCACGAGCGGCTCGCGTCGGCGATCGGGCGCAGCGACGGTGCGCCGCTGTTCGTGGTGTCGCAGAAGTCGCTCACCGGTCACGCCAAGGGCGGTGCCGCCGCCTTCCAGCTGATCGGTCTGTGCCAGGTGCTCCGCGACGGGGTGATCCCGCCGAACCGCAGCCTCGACTGCGTCGACGAGAAGATGGCCGAGTATCCGCACCTGGTGTGGGCACGCGAGCCGCTGCGACTGGGGGAGCGCTTCCCGCTCAAGGCGGGCGTGCTGACCAGCCTCGGGTTCGGTCACGTGTCCGGTCTCGTCGCCGTCGTCCATCCGGAGGCCTTCCTGGCCACGCTGCCGGCGGCGGAGCGCGAGGAGTACCGGGCGCGGGCCGCCGAGCGGCTCCGCGAAGGACAGCAGCGGTTGCTGTCGGCGATGTGCGGCGTCGAACCGGCCTATCGCAGGCCGCCGAACAGGCGGTTCGACGAGGCGGTCGACGAGCACGACGCCGAGGCCGCGCTGCTGCTCGATCCGCAGGTCCGTCTCGACGCGGAGGGCGAGTACAAGTGAGCGTGATCGGAGTCGGACTGGACATCGTCGATGTCACGGAGTTCGCCGCGCTGCTGGATCAGGCGGGATCGACCATGCAGATGGGTTTCCGGGTCTCCGAGCGCCGCGACGCGGCGTCCCGGACCGGTGATCCGGCACGGCACCTCGCGGTCCGCTGGGCCGCTCGGGAAGCGGTGATCAAGGCGTGGTCGTCGAGCAGGTTCGCGCAGGCCCCGGTGCTGCCGGAGACCGCGGTGAACGATATCGAGGTCATCACCGACAACTGGGGACGCCCGCACGTCCGCCTGCACGGTGATCTGGCGAAGTACCTCGCGGGGGTGAAGATTCACATCTCGCTGACGCACGACGGCTCGACGGCCGCCGCCGTGGCGATCCTGGAGGACGTGGACTGACCGTCCGTGCGCATGCTCAGCCGGCGCCCGCTGTCTCCTCGAGCAGCAGGTAGCCGGCGAGCATGCGTTTGAGCTCGTGCACGGTCTGGTCGTGGTCGTGCCCGTCTTGCACGGAGAAGCTCAGCAGTGAGTAGGCGGTGTGCACCAGCACCTGGGCCATCATCTCCCGGCGGGACCGCTGACTGGGCGTCAGCGGCGCGAGCAGGCGGGCCACCTGGGTGGCCAGCAGTCGCTCGTTGAGCGAGGCGGTGGCACGGGTGGCGGGCGTCGACTGCACGGCCAGCCAGACCGCGCGGCGGGACGGATCGGTGCGCCACAGGGCGGCCAGGTGGTCGAGGAACTTCTCCAGCAGCGCGGGCCATTCCAGCGAGGGAATCTCCTCGGAGAACGCGGTCAGTTCGTCGCGCACCGAGGTGGTGTCGACGCGATCCAGCTCGCAGACGATCACATACTTGTTCGCGAAGTACTGGTAGAGCGTGCCGATCGGGACGTCCGCCCGCTGGGCGATCTGCTCGCAGGTCAGTGAGTCGAAGCCGACGTCGATCAGCACCTCCCGGGCCGCGGTGAGGATGTCGGTGAATTTGCGGCGGCTGCGTTCCTGTGTGGGCCGCTTGCGCGGCACCAGCGGCTCGGTGAGGTCGGGCACGGTGGCGGGTCGTGACTCGGCGGCCGCTACAGCGACAGGTCCCGGCGCAGCTTGGCGACGTGCCCGGTGGCCCGCACGTTGTATTGTGCGGCGGCGATGTGGCCGGTCTCGTCGATCAGGAAGGTGGACCGGATGACGCCGGTCACCACCTTGCCGTAGAGCTTCTTCTCGCCGAACGCGCCGTAGGCGGTCAGCACCGTCTTGTCCGGGTCGGACAGGAGTGGGAAGTTGAGGTCATCGCGGGCGGCGAACTTGGCGAGCTTCTCCGGCTTGTCGGGGGAGATACCGATCACGGCGACGCCCTCGCCGTTCAGCTCCGCGAGGTTGTCGCGGAAGTCGCACGCCTGCTTGGTGCAACCCGGCGTCATTGCGGCGGGGTAGAAATAGACGATCACCTTCCGGCCGGCGTACTCGGCGAGGGAGACCGGATCGCCGTTCGCGTCGGGGAGCGAGAACGGGGGAGCGATGTCACCGGGTACCAGGCGTCCGTCTACAGGCATGACCTCACCCTAGCTGGGCCGCTCCCCGGGCGTAACGGCCGAGCCGGGCGAAGTGGGCCACGCCCCGGCGGCGGAGACCGGGGCGAGGTCGGTGCCGTCGTCCACGCCCGGCGTCCCTGCAGCGGCCGCGCTGGGTACTCTCGACACATCGCGGGTTCGCAGCCCGCGAGCGACACCGATGCAGTGATCCCGTCATGAGCGGGTGAACGACACCAACCGTGGAGGACCGCGTGGCCGACGACACCGACAAGATCGAGCAGCAGATCGCGCAAGCGCGCGAGGAACTGGCGACAACCCTGGATCAGCTCGCCGAGCGGGCGAATCCGCAGCACCTGGCCAACGATGCCAAGACCAAGGTACTTGCCTTCCTGAACCGGCCCCCGGTGAAGTTCGGTCTGATCGGTGCTGGCGGCCTGATGGTGGTCCTGGTGGTCCGCAAGGTCGTCAGGAACTGACCCCGCCGGTCGCTTGCGGAGGCGAAAAATGGCGTTGACCAGCCGATTTTTATCTCGGCGGTACGCCTGTTAATGTTTCTTCTCGCAAGGCCAAGCGCCATTAGCTCAATTGGCAGAGCAGCTGACTCTTAATCAGCGGGTTCGGGGTTCGAGTCCCTGATGGCGCACCAGGAACCGCCCCTCACCGGCCAGAACGGTGAGGGGCGGTTCTTCGCATCCCTGGGTACTCCACTGGAAGCCCGCCGGAATCGGGTCGCTCGACCTGCGAGCGTGGACGGGATGGGTACGGTACGAGACGCCGGACCTTCGGGCCCCCGGGTGAGCGGGAAGGTCGCGACCGGGGATGCCGGTTCAGCCGGCCGTGTCAGTTACGGCGCGCTCGATCAGATCGACGACCTCGACGGGGTGTGAGGCGAGCGAGGCGTGACTCGAGTCCAGTTCGATGGTGCCGCGCGGGGACAGGCGCCGGGCCATACGCCGCTGATTGTCTGGATGGATCATGTGGTCGGCGGTGGACACCTGGTACCAGCTCGGCTTGTGGCGCCAGGCCGGATCGGTGATCGGGTCGCCGAACGTCGAAGCGAGCGGCGCTTTCTGTGTCACCGCCATGACGAGCACGTCGTTCGCGGAGAGATCCTGAGCGAAGCTCTCGCCGAACTCGGTGTGCTTGATCCACAGGTAGCCGTCCGAGTCGGGCACCAGGGAGGCCGCGCCCGCAGGCGGGTTCTCCTGGGTGATGGCGCCGGGGCTCTCGCCGGCGTCGGGCGCGAAAGCCGCGACATAGACCAATGCCCGCACGTTCGGGAGGTTTCCGGCCTCGGTGATGACCGCGCCGCCGTATGAATGGCCGACGAGGACCACCGGACCACTGATCTGCGCCACCATCGTGCGCGTGCGCTCGGCGTCGTCCCGAAGCGATGTCAGGGGATTCTCCACGGCGCGGATCTCCGAGTAGCCCCGCCGGTGGAGTTCGATGATCACATTCGCCCAGTGCGCTGCACCGCCCCAGAACCCGTGGACGAGGACGATGGTCGGCTGGTCTGCCATGGCTGATCCCTTCACATGTCGATAGCTATGCTGTCGTCAGCCAGCGTAGAAGGATGAAAGGCTAAAAAAGTGGCCGAATCGACGAGTTTCTTTGCAGATCCTCCAGGCCCAGATCCGGACGCGCTTTCTGAGCTGCTTCAGTCCGTCCGTCTGCGAGGAGCACGTGCGGCCAGCATGTCGGCTGCCCACAGCTTCACCGAGCGGGTGCGCGGTCGGCGCATGATGTACCTGGCGACGACCCCCGGAGTCGCGGTGACGGCACAGTCTCGACGTATTGATCTCGCTTCGGGAGACCTCGTACTCCTCGGACGCGGTGACGATCACGAACTGTGGGGGACGGGGGAAACGAATGGTTGTGCGGAGAATTCGATACCGACAGCGCTGCCGCGGACGGTGTCCTTTCCGTCCTGCCCGCCGTGATCCATTGCGAGGCGAGTGCGCCGGGTTCGGCGTGGCTTCCGCTGAGCATCGAGTTGCTGCTCGTCGAGACTCGGGGCCTGCGGCCCGGCCGCCACGTGATGGCGTCACGGATCCTCGACCTGCTGTTCATTCATGCGCTGCGGCAGTGGGCGGCGACCACCGACATCGCGGTGCCTGGATGGCTGACCGCGGCGATGGACCCGAACATCGGCGCCGCACTCACCGCTATCCACCGAGATCCGAGCGCTCCGTGGTCGGTGGATTCACTCGCGCAGACAGCCTTGCTGTCACGGTCGGCGTTCGCGGAGAGCTTCACCCGGCTCCTCGGCGTTGCGCCGGCGGCGTACGTTGCGCAGTGCCGACTCGACCGGGCTGCGGAACTGCTTCTCGACACCCACCTGTCGATCGCAGGGATCGGGCGGTCTGTCGGATACGCATCGGAATCGGGCTTCAGCCGAGCGTTCTCTCGCAGGTTCGGACGTCCACCGAGGACGTGGCGCAGCGAATCGAGGAGCGCTCGTCGTGTATGACACCGAGGAGGGGCGGCTCGCCGTCGGGAGCGACTCTTGCACGCGGGGCGGGTCAAGCCGGAGACGTCGACCTTGCGTGGCACCGCCGACGTGATGGTCATCCGGCGGCTGTATATCTGGTTGGGCGGGTTGTCGACGCAGGTCTCAGTCGGCGGACGCCCGAGATCGCCGCTGACCGGTCCATGGCCGGTTGGCGCGGGGCGGTACCGGTGACGGATCCGTTGTGATCGAGGGAGGTTGCTCGTGGGTATGGCGCTCTGGTTCCGGACCAGGCGGATGAGGGATCCGGTCCGGGGACGGTTCAGGGTCGACGTCTGCGCCCCGCCGGGGATCGGAGGCGGTGAGATCGCGTCGTTTTCGTACTCGGCGTATGTCCTGGGTGTCGTGTCTGGGCCGGGAATCGCGGCGACGAAGGTCAAGCACAGCTGCCAGGTGCGGGTGAAGAGGTATCCGAACAGTGGTCAGGTCGTGCCGGTGATCGTCGACCGGGCCGATCCGACCAGACTGGCGATCGTGTGGAAAGAGGTTCCGGTGCGTCCTCGGGTGTTCGGCGAGTACTCCTGACCGGCGAATCGTTCGCCGCGGCGCCGGACCGCGCCGGTCGATCGAGCCCGGGCTCATCGGGTTGACGGCGTTCACATCCGCTCGTGGCGTGTTGCTGTCACCGCAATGCATGACGAGGGGCGACGAGCACACCATTCCGGGCGCCAACGGACAGATCGCGGTCCAGTTGGCCCGCGATCTCGCACGGCACCACTCCGCCGATCTCCGCTCGATCAGTCGCACCCCGACAAAGGTACCGACGACGACTTCGGTCAGACCTGGCGCCTGCCGGTCGATGTCCACCGTCTCACCTACACGCAGTTCGTGCAGCTCGCCGTGGAGACCCTCGGCGCTGGCGACGGATACACCGTTGCGCCCGGTTGGCTGCTGACCGCCGCCGGTGTGGTCCACCCGGAGCTGCGCGCGATCGGTGAACTCCTTCCGCGCTATGCGCACGACCACAACTCGACGCCGCTACGTTCAACGCGCGCCTCCCGGACTTCGCGGTCACCGGCTTCGTGGAGGGCTGAGCCTGATTCGCGCCGTAGCCGAGGAAGGACCGAGCCGCTAAGGGCATCCTGTGTTTGGGTACCCTAATCAGCGAAGTTCCGCTCGGCCGTCGTCGCCCGTTCCGCACCGGAGGATTGTGTACTCGCATGTCTGCTGAACCGATAGTCCTGACCGCGCACGACACGCCGCTCGGCGCGGGGACGCTGACCGACGCGCAGACCGCGCTCTGGTTCGGGCAGCAGCAGGTGCCCGGATCGGTCGCCTACCAGTGCGCCGAGCGGATCGATATCGCCGGTGAGCTGGACCCCGCGCTGTTCGCGGAGGTCCTCGCGGGGTGCCTCGCACGGATACCGGCGCTGCAGGCGCGGTACGCGGTCGGCGGCGACGGCCGGCCGGCGGCGGAGCCGGTCACCCGCGCCCACGACCTGCCGTTGATCGACGTCAGCGGCGAGGGCGACCCCGACGCCGCGTGCGATCGGGAGATCGCCGCCTTCATGGACCTGCCGCCCGCGGGCGACGGCTCGGCGGTGATCGCCGATGACTGGCTCAGCGGCCAGGTGCTGATCCGGCTGTCGCCCACCCGCCATGTCTGGGCCCAGCGGATCCACCACCTCTGCGTCGACGGCTACTCGTTCGCGGCGCTGCTGCGCTGGGTCGCCGCGTCGTACACGTCCGCCGCGGCCGGCGAGGGCTCGCCGGTCGATCCGCCGTTCGTGCCCGCGGACACCGGTACGACGGCCGATGCCGCGGCGGACGCCGCGTTCTGGCACGACTACTGCGCCGGTGCGGCCCGGCCGCCGAGCCTGACCGACCTGCCACCCGCCGTCGCCCACGACCGTCCGCATCGCACCTCCCGCCGGCTGGGGCCGCGGTCGGTGAACGGCCGTCACGGCTGGACCGAGACCACCCTCGCCGCCGTCGCGATGTACACCGCGACGCTGTCGGCCGATCCGAACGTGGTCCTCGGCATGCCGTGGGCGGCACGGCGTCTCGGTGCGCCGCCGACCATGGAGCCGACCGTCAACATCTTGCCGCTGCGGCTGACCGTGTCACCGCTGCCGACGGTCGGGGAGTTCCTCGACGCCGTCACCGCCGAGATCGGCGTCGTGCGCCCGCACGCGGGCTACCGGGCCGAGCAGCTGCGGCGCGACCTCGGGGCGGTCGGCACCGACGCGGTGGTCTACGGGCCGGTGGTGAACGTCAAGTTCTTCACGCCCGAGCTCGCCTTCGGCGGCGCGACCGGCCGCGTCGGCAACATCGCGATGGGACCGGTCGACGATCTCACCTTCACCGCCTCGCCCCAGCCGGACGGCGGCGTGGTGCTCGAGGTGGAGGCCAATCCGGCGCGGTACACGGCGCAGACGGCGGCGCGCCACGCCGATCGCGTCGCCGCCCTGATGGATCACCTCACCACGGCGGATCCGCGGACCCGGCTGGGCTCGCTGCCGGTCGCCGACGCCGACGACGTGACCGCGCAGATCGTCACCTACAACCAGACCGGTCACCCCGTCGAGGACGCGACCCTGGCCGGACTGCTCGCCGACGCGGGGCGGCAGCACTCCAGCCGCACCGCCCTGGTGTGGACGGCCGCCGGTGGCGAGCAGCGGACGCTGACGTACGCGCAGCTGCGTGCCGCCGTCGACGATCTCGCCGCGATGCTCATCGATCTCGGTGCCGGGCCCGACGCGGTGGTGGCGCTGCGGATGGATCGCTGCCCGGAGATGGTGATCGCGATCCACGCGGTGATCGCGGCCGGCGCCGCCTATCTGCCGATCGACCCGGAGACCCCGGACGCGCGCATCGCATCGATCCTGTCCGACGCCCGGCCGGTCGCCGAACTCTCCGCGGCGGACCCCGGTCACGCCGACTGGCGTCACGACGGCCTCGCGCTCACCGTCAGCGCGCGAGACGGCGCCCGCAGCGGTGCGCCGGGTAGCGCCCCGGGCGGCCGCAACGCCGCGTACCTCATCTTCACCTCCGGCTCCACCGGCACCCCCAAGGGCACCATCATCGAGCACGCGAGCATCGTCAACCGGCTGCGGTGGATGGACGACGTCTTCGCGCTGACCACGCACGACCGGGTGCTGCAGAAGACGCCGTACTCCTTCGACGTGTCGGTCTGGGAGTTCTTCTGGCCGCTGATCGCCGGTGCCGCGCTGGTCGTCGCACCGGCGGGTGCGCACCGCGACTCGGCCGCGCTGGCGGCCGAGATCACCCGGCACGGCGTCACCGTCTGCCACTTCGTGCCGTCGGCCCTGGCCGCGTTCCTGCACGAGCCCGCGGCCGCCGCCACCGACTCGCTGCGGCTCGTCGTCTGCTCGGGGGAGGCCCTGGCACCGGAGACGCTGACCGCCGCCGGCCGCATCCTGCCGCGCAGCGCCGCCACCGGCGTCAACATCGTCGCCAACCTCTACGGGCCTACCGAGGCCGCGGTCGACATCACCTGGTGGCGGCCGGGGCCGGACTGGGACGGCGCGAGCGTGCCGATCGGCCTGCCCGTCTACAACAGCGCGGTCTACGTGCTCGACGACGCCCTGCGCCCGCTGCCGATCGGCAGCGTCGGCGAGCTGTATCTGGCCGGTGTCCAGCTGGCCCGCGGGTATCTGAAACGCAGCGGGCTGACCGCGACGCGCTTCGTCGCCGATCCGTTCGCGCCGGGTGAGCGCATGTACGCGACCGGCGATCTGGCCCGCCGCGAGGCGGACGGTGCCATCACCTACATCGGCCGCGTCGACGATCAGGTGAAGATCCGCGGCCGGCGCATCGAACTGGGCGAGGTCGGCGCGGCGCTGAGCGACGCGGCCGGCGTCGCGCACGGCATCGCGATCGCCCGCGGCAGCGGGTCGTCGGCGACGCTGCTGGGTTACGTGGTGCCCGAACCGGGGACCACGGTCGACCTGTTCGAGCTGCGGGCCGTGCTGTCGCGGCGGCTGCCGTCGTACATGGTCCCCGACGCGCTCGTGGTGATCGACGAGATCCCGATGACCCGCAACGGCAAACTCGATCGCAAGCGGCTGCCCGATCCGGTGCTCGGCGGCGCTGAGATCGCGCCGCCGGAGTCTCCGCTGGAGATCGCCCTGGCCGCGGTCTTCGCCGAGGTCCTCGAGCGCGACGCGGTGTCGGTGACCGACAGCTTCTTCGACCTGGGCGGCAACTCGCTGTCGGCCGCACGACTGGCCGCCCGCATCCGGGAGGTGACCGGGCGCGATGCGGCCGTCGCCGACCTGTTCGCCGCCCCGTCGGTCACCGCCCTCGCGCGGCGCCTCGACGGAGGCGACGGCGCCGATCCCTTCGGGCGGCTCCTCACCCTGCGCGCCGCCGACCCGGGCAGCGGGCGCGCGCCGCTGTTCTGCGTCCACCCGGCCGGCGGCCTGGGCTGGTGCTACGCCGGGCTGCTCGGCGCCCTCGACCGATCGATCGGCGTCTACGCCCTCCAGGCGGACGGTCTGCGTGGTGAGCCGCTGCCGGTCAGCCTCGCCGAGGTCGCGCGAACCTATCTGGACGCGATCGAGGAGGCGGTGCCCGACGGGCCGATCCAGCTGCTCGGCTGGTCGGTCGGCGGCGTCATCGCCCACGAGATGGCGGTCGCCGCCGCGGCGCGCGGCCGCGCGGTGACCGGGCTGTACCTGATGGACGCCTACCCGAGCGAGCAGTGGGCCGCCCAGCCGCCGCCGTCGGACGCCGAGGTGCGGCGCGCCTTCCTCATCATGGCCGGTGTCGAGAAGGAGGCCATCGACTCCGACGCCGACCTGCTCGACGCACTCCGCGGGGAACACACCGCGTTCGGGGCGCTGACCGCCGCGCAGGTGCGGGCGATCGCCGACGTCGTGGCGCATTTCGCGAGCCTCATGCGCGAGCACACCACCGGCGAGTTCGGTGGGGACGCGACGCTGTTCCGGGCCACCGAGGGGGCCGAGGACTTCCTCGACCCGCAGGGCTGGTCCGCCCATGTCGGCGGCACCCTGACCCGCCACGACCTCGCGACGACACATCCCGGGATGGTCCGCCAGCCCGCGCTGGGGAGCATCGCCGCGGCGATCGACGGCAGCGGGGTGACGCATGTCTGACACCGACCTGCGGCGGCCCGGACCGGAAGAACCCGGACCTGAAGAACTCCGGGCGCTGGTGCTGCACCCGTCGGCCGCCCTCCCGCACGACGTGCTCGTCGGCGCCGCGACCCCGGTGATCACCGATCACCCCGGCGACCCGGACCGCCAGCGCATCCTCTTCCTCTGGCAGCCGACCGGCGGCGACCCGGATCCGGCCGGGGTGTACGTCTGGGTCAACCGGCTCACCGACAAGAATCACGCCGACGCCGGCCTGATGCGCCGCAAGCCGGGGACGCGGCTGTGGTTCACCGAGATCACGGCCCCGCGCGGCGCGATGGCCGGGTACCGGATCTATCCGTTCGCCGCGGATTCGCCGGGCGTCGTCGACGGGCGGATCGTGTACTCGCGCGAGGTGGTGCGGGGCGCGCGGATCGACACCCGGAACACCGAGTTCCGCGCCGGCTCGCCGTTCGGTTCGGTGCTGCGGTGCGCCGGCGCGCCCCCTCTCGGCGACTGGGTCGATCCGGTCGCGGCGCCGGGCGTCACCGAGACCCTGACGCTGACCGCCGACGGCCGGGTGCTCCGCTGCCCGTTGAGCGTTCCCGGCCGCCCGGCCGACGGCGCCCCCGTCGACCTGCTCGTGGTGTTCGACGCGGAGAAGTGGTTCGGCCGCTACCGGCTGCCCGCGGTGCTCGCCCGCGCCGCGAGCGCCGGCCGGGTGGCGCGCCGGTTCGCGGTGGTCGGCATCGAGTCGCCCGCGGCACCGGGCGACCGGCTCGCGGTGCTGGGCGGCAACCGTGCCGTCCTCGACGCCGTGGCCACCGAGCTGATACCGCGGGTGCGCGGCCAGCTGCCGGGACCGCCGTCGCGCGTGATCGTCGCGGGGCAGAGTCTCGGCGGCCTCGCGGCGCTCAGTCTCGCGGCCTGGCATCCGGGCGTCGTCGACGAGGTGCTGGCCTACTCGCCGTCGGTGTGGTGCCGGCCGGGTCTGACCGCCCGCCCGGCGCAGGTCCACGACCGGCAGGAATGGATTCACGACCAGCTCCGCGCCGCCACCGGCCGGTTGCCGCGGCTGCGACTGGCGGTGGGGGAGTTCGAGGAGGAACTCGAGCCCACGGTGCGTGCGGCGGCGGACACGGCGGTGGCGCACGGCTTCGCGACGGAACTGCGGACCTACCCGGGTGGTCACGACGACTGCTGGTGGGCGGCGTATCTGCTCGACGATCTGATGTGACCTGACCGACACCTTCCGATTTGTCCGCTCCGCGGACCTGCAAGTTAGGATTGCCTAATGAAATACTCAGGTACTCGTGCTCGCTCCCGCGCCGTTCGCCGCGGGCTCGCCCCCGCCGTCGTCGTCGGCACCGCTCTCGCCGTAGGTCTCGCGGCCGCCCCGCCGGCGTTCGCCGCCCCGGCCCGGTCGGGTCTGCCCGCCGGCTGGACGGTGACGCAGTCGACCATTCCGGCCGGGGTGACCGACGGCGCCCAGCTCGCCATCGACTCCGGGCGCCGGCTGGTCTACATCGCCGACGGCGACGACTACAAGTACAAGGAGCCGACGACCGGTCAGGTCCTGACCTACCCGCACCCGCTCGACCCGAAGGTCTCGGTGGTGAACGTCGACAGCCGCAAGGTGGTGCGCGGGATCAGCTACGCCAAGCTGCCCACCGCTCCCTACCGGCTCGGCCCGGCCGTGATCCAGATGCAGCAGATCCCGACCGGTCTGGCGGTGGACACCACGCGCGGCCTGGTGATGACCACCAACTCGGAGACCTCGGCGTCGACCATCGTGAATCAGGCCGCGCGGGTCGCCACGCCCCGTGACATGGTCTCCGCGAAGCTCGCGCATCCGATGGGCATCGCCGCCGACAGCGCGACCGGGCAGGCCTACATCGCCAACGTGGGTCTCGACTCGGTGGCCGTGATCGACAGCAAGACCCGCAAGCAGAAGGGCTCCATCACCGGCCTGTTCCGGCCGTCGATGCTCGCCGTCGACTCCGCCCGCCACCGCCTGTACATCGGCAACGCCGACACGCAGACCAAGAAGCGCAACTTCCTGACCGTGGTCGACACCACCACCAACCGGGTGATCACCAAGATCCCGACCGCGCCGAACTCCCGCCCGACCGTCGATCCGGCGACCGGCAACGTGTACGCGGTCAGTTTCCAGACCGGCGAGATCGCGGTGATCGACGGCGGCAGCTACGCGGTCACCACGCGCATCGCGACCAAGACCTCGCCGAACAACCTGGCGATCGACGCGCAGCGCCGGATCGGCTACACCTCGAATCTGTTCCGCAAGTCGATCACCGTCATCGACCTGACCAAGAACACGGTCATCGGCACCATCCCCACCAAGGCGGCGACCCACACGATCGCCGTCGACCAGCGCACCGGCACCGCGTTCGCGTCGCAGTTCCAGAGCCCGAACTTGACGGTGGTCCGTGCCGCGCGTAAGTGATCTGGAGTATGCCGACGCTCAGTGACGAAGCCCTGTCCCGACTCCGCGGCATCCGCCGGGACATTCATGCCCATCCCGAGCTCGCCTTCGCCGAGGTCCGCACCGCGGCGCTTGTCGCCGGCCGGCTGCGCGACCTCGGCCTGGAGGTGACCGAGGGCATCGGCGGCACCGGGGTGGTCGGCGTGGTGCGCGGCCGGGCCGGCGGACCGGTGATCGGCCTGCGGGCCGACATGGATGCGCTGCCGATCGTCGAGGCCGGGGACCGGCCGTACCGGTCCACGGTCGAGGGCGTGATGCACGCCTGCGGGCACGACGGTCACGTCACCATGCTGCTCGGGGCCGCCGAACTGCTGGCCGCCGGCCCGGCTCTCGACGGGACCGTGGTGCTGGTGTTCCAGCCCGCCGAGGAGGGCGCGGCCGGTGCGCCGGCGATGATCGACGACGGTGTGCTGGAACGCTTCGGCATCCAGGAGATCTACGGGATCCACAACATCCCGGGCATCGCCGAGGGCCACTTCGGAGTCCGGCCCGGCGTGCAGCTCGCCTCGTTCGACGAACTCGACATCATCGTGTCCGCGGCGGGCGCCCACGCCATGGCACCCCACGCCACCGGCGACGTGATCGTGGCGGGTTCGGCGCTGGTGACCGCGCTGCAGACGATCGTCTCCCGGCGCCTCGATCCGCTGGTGCCCGCGGTCGTGTCGATCACCCAGTTCACCGCGGGGGAGACCAACAACGTGCTGCCGACCACGGCCCGGCTGCGCGGCACCGCCCGGTGTCTGTCCGCGCAGGCCCGCGATCGGATCGAGGAGCTGGTCACCGGCATGTGCGCCTCCGTCGCGGCCGCGCACGGGGTGACGATCGACCTGCGCTACGAGCGGCGCTACCCGTGCACCGTCAACGATCCGGACTGCGCGGCCCGCGCGGCCCGGGTGGCCGCCGAGGTGGCCGGCGCGTCGCGGGTCGACCCGCGCACGCCCGGCATCCTCGCCGCCGAGGACTTCTCGTTCTTCCTGGAGCGGATCCCCGGCGCGTACGCGTTCCTCGGGAACGGGCCGATCACCCCGGATCGCGGTCCGGTTCACAACGACAGCTACGACTTCAACGACGACATCATCGGCGTCGGCGCGGAATACCTGGCCGCGGTGGCGGCGGCCGCCATCGCCGATCGCCACCGGTGACCGATCTCAGCAGCACCGTCATCCACATCGGGCCCGCGCTGGGGGTCGCGCTGGTGCTGCTCACCGTCGTCGCCGCCGTGGTCAACCGGCTGTCCGGCAGCGGGGAGGGGGCCGCCACCGTGTGGTCGGTGGCCCGGGCGGTGGTTCAGCTCGGCATCCTGGCGGCGCTGATCGCCCTGGTGATGCACCGGCTCTGGGCATCGGCGCTGTTCATGGTCGTCATGGGCGTGGTGGCCGGCACCACGTCGGCCCGCCGGATCGCCCGGCACGACCGGCGCGACGTACGACGACGGGTCCGCGAGACCGCATGCTGCGTGGTGGCCGTCGCGGTGCCCGCGCTGGTGATCGTCGCGGTCCTGATCCCGGCGGGCGTGCTGCCGCCGAACGGGCTGGCCGTGATCCCGACCGCGGGCATCATGTTCGGCGGCGCGATGAACACCGCGTCGCTGGCCGGGCGGCGCGCCCTGGACGAGTTGCGGCTCCGGGCGGGGGAGGTGGAAGCGGCGCTGTCGCTCGGCTTCTCACCGCGCGACGCCCGTTCGGAGATCTGCCGGCCGGCCGCGGCCAGCGCCCTGATGCCCGCTCTCGACCAGACCAAGTCCGTCGGGCTGGTGACGATCCCCGGTTCGTTCGTCGGCATGATCCTGGGCGGCGCGTCGCCGCTGGTGGCCGGCATCATGCAGCTGTTCGTGCTGATCGGGATCCTCGCGGTGAGTTCGATCGCGATGGCGCTGACCGTCGAGTTCGTCGCTCGCGGCGAACTGGCCTGACGCGAAAGCCCCGGATCGCGCTGGTGCGCGTTCCGGGGCTTCGGCGGGTGAGTGGCTACTTCTTGGTCACCGAGACGATGGTCAGCTTGCCGCCCTGGTGGTTGGTGCTGTACACGGTCCCGGTCTTCTCATCGACCACGATCGAGTGCTCCGCGGCGCCGGTGCGCAGCGTGGTGATGACGGCGCCGGTGTCGGCGTTCAGCACGGTGATGGTCTTGCGCTGCAGGTTGGCCGTGTAGACCAGGCGGCGCTGCCCGTCGATCGCGAGCTTGTCCGGGGTGGTGCCGGTGACGATGGTCTTGACGACGGTCAGCGAGTTCGGGTCGATGACCACGATCTTGCCGGTGTCGAAGCTCGCCGCGAAGACCTTGCCGGTGGCCGGGTCGACCTGCGGGCGGGTGTTGGACGGAGTCGGGATCTTCTTGATCACGGCGTTGGTCCGGGTGTCGACGACCGTCAGGTAGTTGGTCTTCTTGGCGTTGTAGTCGGCGTTGCCGACGTACAGCCGGTTCCGGCTGGTGTCGATGTCCAGGAACGACGGCATGTAGATGTTGCTGATCTTGGCGACCTCGCGGCGCTTGACCGTGTCGATCACCGACACGTAGTTCTTGGCGTTCATCGCGACGTAGGCGAGCTGGCTGCGCTCGTCGACGGCGACGCCCATCGGGTGCGCCTGCGGGAAGCTCAGCAGGTTCGAGGCGTTGGTGGTGGTCGCGTTCTGGCTGACGATGGTCACGCCGTTCGCGTGCGACGCGGTGCTCACGATGCGGCTGTGGGCGTTGTCGACGCCGATCCCGTCGGGCACCTGCGGGGTCGGGACCACCGGCACCGGGCCGAACGGCATGAGGCCCCACGGCATCGGGGCGTAGTCGATCTTGCCGACCGGCTTGCGCTTGGTGATGCTGAACTTGGTCACCCCCGGCTGCAGTGCGCGGAAGTCGAAGCTGACGTTCGAGCCGCCCTTGGTCTGCATGGTGAAGAACGAATCGGTGATGAAGAGCTTGCGGGTCTTGTCGTTGATGGCCAGCTCGGCGCCGGACTTCACGCCGGCGGGGGCGGAGGAGACGCGGAAGTTCCAGTCGCCGCCGGGGGCCGCGTTGGCCTGGGGAGCGACGCTCACGGCGGGCGCGAGCACGGCCAGCAGGCCGGCGCCGGCCACCGCGAGAGTGGTGCGCTTGACGGGACGGGGACGTCGTGAGACCGGCACTGAAAGAGACATGAACCAGAGATTAGCATAGCCTTATCTACCCGATCGGGCTCGCGTTCGGCGTTCGGCCGCCGATATGGCACGCGCGGGCCGCGCGGTCGTGAAGCATCTCTCACCCGGACGGTATGAATCGGTCGAATCGGCCGTGACCTGTACTGATGCGAATGACATGCCGGTGATTCGCCACGGCGCGCGTCTGGCGGGATGGCCGCGGCGTCCTGTATCCTCGCCGGTGAGGGGGTGTACAGCGCCGTGTCCGTCCCTCATTGCGGGGACGTGCAAATGCGCGCAGGTATCCCTACAATAGACCTAACCGGGACACCGGTCCGCTTAGGTGGGCGTCGAGGATCGTTCGACGCTGGCAGGTTCAGTTTGGAGCATCATGGGGTTCAGTCGTCTGCGACGTCGTCGCACTTTCCGCACGGCCGCCGTGCTGGGCACGCTTGCCGCGTCCGCGGTCGCGCTCACCGCATGCAGCAGCTACAGCGACAAGGTGCACGCGTCGGGTGAGTTCGCCGACATGATCAGGCCGGCCATCTCGGTGACCGACCAGGGCGGCGCTCCGCTCGCCAAGGACGCGGTCGGCGTGCAGCCCGGCAAGAAGGTCGTGGTCAAGGCCACCGAGGGTGCGCTGAGCGATGTCACCATCACCAGCTCCAGCGGCACCCGGGTGAAGGGTGCGCTGAGCGAGGACGGCGGCACCTGGACCAGCGCAGAGGACTTCGGGTACGACAAGAAGTACACCGTGAAGGCCGCGGCCGTCGGCGTCGGCGGCAAGACGTCGACCAGCCAGACGTTCACCACGCAGGCCCCGGACAAGCTGACGCAGGCGTACATCTCGCCCAACGAGAAGACGGTCGGCGTCGCGACCACGATCGGCGTGCGCTTCGACGAGTCGATCCCGGACCGCAAGGCGGCCCAGGACGCCATCAAGATCACCACCGACCCGCAGGTACAGGGCGCGTTCTACTGGATCAGCGACACCGAGGTCCGCTGGCGGCCGGAGCACTTCTGGAAGCCGGGCACCAAGGTCAAGGTCGAGGTGAACACCTACGGCATCAACCTGGGCGACGGCATGTTCGGCCAGGAGAACGTCTCGCAGAGCTTCACCATCGGCCGCGCCATGGAGCTGTACGCCGACGACCACACCAAGGAGGTCGTCGTGAAGAAGAACGGCCAGGTGATCCGCACCATGCCGACGTCGATGGGCAAGGACTCCACGCCCACCGACAACGGCATCTACATCATCGGCGACCGCCTGGACAGCATCATCATGGACTCGTCCACCTACGGTGTGCCGAGCAACTCGCCCGAGGGCTACCGCACGCCGGTCGACTTCGCCACCCAGATGTCCTACAGCGGCATCTACCTGCACTCGGCTCCCTGGTCGGTGTGGGCGCAGGGCAACACCAACACCAGCCACGGCTGCCTCAACCTGAGCCCGGCCGATGCGCAGTGGGTGGTGCAGAACACCCTGCGCGGCGATCCGGTCACCGTGAAGAACACGGTCGGCGACACCCTCCCGGGCACCGACGGTCTGGGTGACTGGAACATCCCGTGGTCGACGTGGTCGAAGGGCAACGCCTGACCGGCCCCGGCCGCACGACGAAATGATCCGACCGCTCCCGGCACCCGGGGGCGGTCAGATCTTTACATCGGCCGTTGTTAGTATCGCGGAGACCGCATACACGCATGAGTTAGGTGGCAACACGCAATGGTTAAGCCGTCCTGGGAGACCGAGGAACTGAGCGCGCTCCGCGAGATGACGCGCGCTTTCATGGAGAAGGAGGTCACCCCGAACGTCGAACGCTACCGGGAGCAGCACCACGTCGACCGCGACCTGTGGAACAAGGCCGGTGAGATCGGCCTGCTGTGCATGTCCATCCCGGAGGAGTACGGCGGTGGTGGAGGCACCTTCGCCCACGAGGCCGTGCTGATCGAGGAGCAGGCCCGCACGGCCGACACCTCGTGGGGTGTCAGCCTGCACAACGGGATCGTCGCGCACTATGTCCTCGCCTACGGCACGGAGGAGCAGAAGCGGGCGTGGCTGCCCAAGCTGGCGTCCGGCGAGTGGGTCGGGGCCATCGCGATGACCGAGCCGGGCACCGGGTCGGATCTGCAGAACGTCAAGACCAAGGCGGTCAAGGACGGCGACGACTACGTCATCACCGGGAACAAGACCTTCATCACCAACGGCGGACAGGCCGACTTCGTCATCGTCGTGGTCAAGACCGACGCCGGCGAGGGCGCCAAGGGTATCTCGCTGATCGGTGTCGAGACCGAGCGCGAGGGCTTCAGCCGCGGCCGCATCCTGGACAAGGTCGGCATGAAGGGCCAGGACACCGCGGAGCTCAACTTCGACGGTGTGCGGGTGCCGCAGTCGAATCTGCTCGGCGACGCCGAGGGTCTCGGCTTCATCCAGCTCATGCAGCAGCTTCCGCAGGAGCGGCTGATCATCGCCGTGGGTGCGGTGGCCGGCATGGAGGTCGCGCTGGCGAAGACGCTGGAATACACCAAGGACCGCACCGCCTTCGGACGGCCGATCTTCGGCTTCCAGAACACCAAGTTCAAGCTGGCCGAGGTCGCCACCGAGGCGCACATCGCACGCGTCTTCGTCGACGACTGCATGGAGAAGCATCTCCGCGGCGAGCTGGACATCCCGACCGTCGCGATGGCCAAGTGGTGGACCACCGAGAAGGCCATGGAGATCGCCGACACCTGTCTCCAGCTCTTCGGCGGCTACGGCTACATGAACGAGTACCCGATCGCCCGGATGTGGGCCGATGCCCGCGTCCAGATGATCTACGGCGGCACCAACGAGATCATGAAGGAGATCATCTCGCGGTCGCTGTGAGCGCCTGAACGACGACGGCCCGCCCGCTCCGATCCGGAGCAGGCGGGCCGTTCGCGTTCGCGGCGGAGGTCAGACGTCGCCGCGGCGCAGCAGCCGGCCCTTCGGGGTGGTCAGGTCGACCTTCTCGCCGCGCAGCCAGGTGCCGGTCACCACGCCGGCGAGCGCCCGGCCGTCGTACGGGCTCACCGGATTCTTGTGGTGCAGCCGGTGCACGTCGACGACGTACGCGGACTCCGGCTCGAAGATCGCGAAGTCGGCGTCGTAGCCGAGAGCGATCCGGCCCTTGCTCTTCAGCCCGGCCAGATCGGCCGGGCGGGCGGCCATCCATTCCAGCACCTGGGGGAGGCCGATACCGCGCTGGCGGGCCTCCGACCAGATGAGCGACAGTCCGAGCTGCAGCGAGGCGACGCCGCCCCAGGCGACGCCGAAGTCGCCGTTCTCCACGTCCTTCAGGTCTGCGGTCGACGGCGAGTGGTCGCTCACGATGCAATCGATGACACCGTCGAGCAGTCCCTGCCAGAGCAATTCGCGGTTGGCCGCCTCCCGGATCGGCGGGCAGCACTTGAACGCGGTGCCGCCGGCCGGGACCTCCTCGGCGAGCAGCGTCAGGTAGTGCGGACAGGTCTCGACGGTGATGCGGACCCCGTCGCGCTTGGCCGTGGCCAGCATCGGCAGGGCGTCCGACGACGACAGGTGCAGCACGTGCGCGCGGGCGCCGGTCCAGCGGGCCCGCTCGATGACCTCGGCGATCGCCACGTTCTCGGCGCCGCGCGGCCGCGAGGCGAGGAACCGCGCGTACTGGTCGCCCTCGGCGGTCGGGGCGTGGTCGATGGCGCGGGAGTCCTCGGCGTGCACGATCATCAGCGAGTCGTAGGTGACCAGCTTGCGCATGTCCGCCTCCATCTCGTCGGCGGTCAAGTGCGGGAACTCGTCGACGCCGGAGTGGAGCAGGAAGCATTTGAAGCCGAAGACGCCGTCGTCGTGCAGGGCGCGCAGATCGCCTTCGTTGCCCGGGATCGCGCCGCCCCAGAAGCCCACGTCGATGTGGGTCTTGCCGCGGGCGCTGGCGCGCTTGATCTCGAGGGCCTCGACCGTCGTGGTCGGCGGGATCGAGTTCAGCGGCATGTCGATCAGTGTCGTGACGCCGCCGGCGGCCGCGGCGCGGGTGGCCGATTCGAAGCCCTCCCACTCGGTGCGGCCGGGCTCGTTGACGTGCACGTGGGTGTCGACCAGGCCGGGGATCATCACCTGGTCGTCGTTCAGCGTGATCACCTCGTCACCGGCGAGGCCGCTGCCCAGCGGCTCGATGGCGACCACCCGGCCGTCGCGGATGCCGATCTCCCGGTCGACGATGCCCGCGGTGGTCAGGATCCGGCGGCCGCGGACGACCAGATCGAAGGGGAGGGCGGTGGGCTGGGCGGCCGTGCCGGGGGTGTCGGTCATCACTCGGACTCCTTGATCATCGGTGATCGGGTGGACCCGAGATTACCCCAGTAATTCCTCATAGTGGAACTATTCGCGCTGGGAGTGGAACTCGATGCGTGACGAATTCACCGAAACTGTTGACATGTGACTGGTCGGTAGGGATAACTTGGTCCAACAACGGAAACCTAGTTCCGCTACATGGAATATTCAGAGGTGGTCGCGGCGGCCACCCCGTCCCCCGGGAAGTGCACCATGAGTCTGCAGACCCCCACGCATCACGATGACGGCGTGCACGCCGCGGCGGACGCGCTGATCCCGCCCGATGCGATCGAGGTGCCGCCGGGCGCCAGCGCGGAGCTGTACAACGTCGATCTGGCGCCGACGCAGCGCGCGGGCCGCCGGTGGAGCGGCTACAACATCTTCACGCTGTGGGCCAATGACGTGCACAGCCTGGGCAACTACGGTTTCGCGATCGGCCTGTTCGCCCTCGGCCTGGGCGGCTGGCAGATTCTGGTGGCACTGGTCCTCGGCGGCCTGTTCCTGTTCGTCCTGCTGAGCCTCTCCGGCTTCATGGGCGAGAAGACGGGCGTCCCGTTCCCGGTGATGAGCCGCATCTCGTTCGGTATCCGGGGTGCGCAGATCCCCGCCGTGATCCGCGGCGGTGTCGCGATCGCCTGGTTCGGTATCCAGACCTACCTGGCCTCGGTGGTCCTGCGGGTCATGCTGGTCGCCATGTTCGGCGGCCTGGCCGGCCTCGACAAGAACGACGTCCTCGGGCTGTCGACGCTCGGCTGGCTCTCGTTCGTGGGGCTCTGGGTGATCCAGGTGATCATCGTCAGCTACGGCATGGAGATGGTCCGCAAGTACGAGGCCTTCGCTGGTCCGGTCATCCTGGTCACGATGGTGGCCCTGGCCGTCTGGATGCTCGGCCGGGCCGACTGGTCGATCGCCTGGACCAGGCCCGACTCGCTGACCGGCGGCGACATGTGGCTCAAGATCGTCGGCGGCGCGAGCCTGTGGGTCGCCATCTACGGCACCTTCGTCCTGAACTTCTGCGACTTCACCCGCAACGCGGTGTCCAAGAAGTCGATCATCCGCGGCAACTTCTGGGGCATCCCGCTGAACATGCTGCTCTTCGGCGGCATCGTGGTGGTCCTCGCCGGCGGGCAGTACAAGATCAACGGCACCGTGATCGAGTCGGTGTCCGACATCGTCGAGGCCGTCCCGAACACCGCGCTGCTGGTGCTCGCCTGCCTGGCCCTGCTGATCCTGACCGTCGCGGTGAACCTGATGGCGAACTTCGTCGCCCCGATCTACGCGCTGAACAACCTGTTCCCCAAGCACCTCAACTTCCGCCGCGCCGCGCTGAGCTCGGCGGTCATCGGCCTGGTGATCCTGCCCTGGAATCTGTACAACTCGCCGGCGGTGATCGACTACTTCCTCGGTGGCCTCGGTGCGCTGCTCGGCCCACTGTTCGGCATCATCATGGCCGACTACTGGCTGGTGCGCCGCAGCCGCGTCGACGTCCCGGCGCTGTACACCGACGCGCCGGACGGCGCCTATCACTACCGGGCCGGCTTCAACCTGCGCGCGGTCGGCGCGCTGATCCCGACCGCGGCCTTCGCGCTGGTGATGGCCTTCGTCCCGGCGTTCGGCGCGGTGTCGAACTTCTCCTGGTTCATCGGGGCCGGACTGGGCGCGCTGGTGTACCTTCTGGTCGCCGACCGGCAGGGACCGTTCGCCGATGTCTCCGGCGAGCCGATCGCCGTCCCGAGCACGCACTGACACCCCAACCGCCCGAGAACGGAAGCTGAAGAACATGCGCATTCTGGTCGCCAACGTCAACACCACCGCGTCGATGACCGAGGCCATCGCCGCCTCGGCCGCCGCCGTCGCGTCGCCGGGCACCGAGATCGTCGGCCTCACCCCGCGCTTCGGGGCCGACTCGTGCGAGGGCAACTTCGAGTCCTATCTCGCCGCGGTCGCGGTGATGGACGCGATCACCTCCTACGACGGGCCCTACGACGCGGTGATCCAGGCCGGCTACGGCGAACACGGCCGAGAGGGTCTTCAGGAACTGCTCGACGTCCCCGTCGTGGACATCACCGAGGCCGCCGCATCGACCGCGATGTACCTCGGGCACAGGTATTCGGTGGTGACCACGCTGGACCGCACCGTGCCGCTGATCGAGGACCGGCTGCTGCTCGCGGGTCTCGACCGGCGTTGCGCGTCGGTGCGGGCCTCCGGCCTGGGGGTGCTGGAACTGGAGTCCGATCCGCAGCGGGCGGTGCGCGCGATCGTGGAGCAGTCGCGGGCGGCGGTCGAGCACGACCGCGCCGAGGTGATCTGCCTGGGCTGCGGCGGGATGGCCGGACTCGAGGAGCAGGTGCGGGCGGCGACCGGGGTGCCCATCGTCGACGGTGTCCGGGCCGCGGTGACGATCGCCGAGGGCCTGGTCCGGATGGGACTGTCCACGTCGAAGGTGCGGACCTACGCACCGCCGCGGGAGAAGACGGTCACCGGCTGGCCGTTCCGGGTCTGACGTCGCCGGGGCAGACCGGATCCATCGAGGTACGGAATCGTCTGCGGCGGCGCCCCTTCCGGGACGCCGCCGCCGATCGTCGTGCCTCCGGTCAGAGCCGGATCTGCCGGTTGACGTCCTTGTACAGCAGGTAGCGGAAGTTCGACGGCCCGCCGGCGTAGCAGGCCTGCGGGCAGAAGGCGCGCAGGGACATGTAGTCGCCGGCCTCCACCTCCACCCAGTCGTCGTTGAGGCGGTACACGGCCTTGCCCTCCAGGACGTAGAGGCCGTGCTCCATCACGTGCGTCTCGGCGAACGGGATCACCGCCCCGGGCTCGAAGGTCACCACGTTGACGTGCATGTCGTAGGCGAGGTCGTTCGGATCGAGCATCCGGGTGGTCCGCCACTTGCCGTCGGTGCCGGGCATCGCGGTCGGCTCGATGGCGCGCTCGTTGCCGAAGCGCGGCGACGGGACGTGTCCGGCGAGCGGTTCGTAGCGCTTGCGGATCCAGTGGAAGTTCGCCGTCCCGGTTCCGGCGTTGTGCGCGCTCCATTCCTGGCCGGCCGGTAGATAGGCGAAGCCGCCGGCGGTCAGGACCTCGGTGGCCTCGCCCGCGGTCACGGTCAGTTCACCGGCCGTGACGAAGAGGAAGCCCTCCACCTCCGGCTGCGGTTCGGGGGCGTCGGAGCCGCCGCCGGGGGACACCTCGACCACGGACTGGGCGAAAGTGGTGGCGCCGCCGGCGACCGGACGGTTGATCACCCACGCGCGGGTACCGGTCCACTCCGGGAACACCGAGGTGACGATGTCGCTGTACACCCCGCGCGGAATCACCGTGTAGGCCTCGGTGACCACGGCGCGGTCGGTGAGCAGATCGGTCTGCGGCGGCAGACCGCCTGCCGGGGTGTAGTACGGGGCGGATTCGGGGGTCATCGTGATCCTTCTGGGGTCGGGCTGGTCGGGGACGGGTCTGGGCGGCGCAGGCTCAGGCCAGGGGCGTGGTGACGCGGCCGAGCGCGATCTCGCGGACGGTCGCCGGCGGCAGATCGGTGGCGGCGGCCACCTCGTCGTCGGTGAGGGCGCCGCAGGTCCGGCCGCGGTCGAGGAACGCCGCGAGGGCCCGGGCGGTGGCGGGCTCGTCGAGCACCGTGGAGTCCAGGCGGTGCATGTAGTTGCGCAGGCGGCCGGCCGCGGCGGCGAAACCGTCCCGGTAGAACGCGTAGGTCGCGAGGTAGCGGGTCACCAGCTGCGCCGGGTGCAGGTCCCAGCCCTGGTAGATGCCGCGCTCGAGGTGACGGCGGACGAGCCGGGCGTGCAGCGCCCACGCGCGGGTGACGGATTCGGCGTCCCCGGCCGGGAGGATGTTGGTGGAACCGTCGGACAGGTGGACGCCGGTGCCGGCGACCGCGACCTGCATGACGGCCTTCGCGTGATCGGCCGCCGGATGCTCCATCGACTGGTACGCCGCCGCGATACCCAGCGAGGCCGAGTAGTCGTACGTGCCGTAGTGCAGGGAACTGATCCGGCCCGGCGCCGCGTGGATCATCCGGGCGACGGTCGCCGTGCCGTCCGGGCCCAGCACCGCCTGTGGCGTCTCGACCTGCACCTCGAAACGGAGCCGGCCCTCCGGGAGATGGTGGATGCGCTCGAGTTCGGCGACCACCGCGGCCATCGCCTCGACCTGTGCCACCGAGGTGACCTTGGGCAGGGTGAGGACGAGGCCGTCCGGTAGCGGCCCCCGGGCGGCCAGACCGCCGATGAACAGGTCGAGGGTGCGCAGTCCGCGCGGCCGGACCGGCGCCTCGAAGCACTTGAACCGGATACCGGCGAGGGGCGGTGCCGACCCGGTGCCGAGCGCCTCGGTCAGTGACTCGACGGTGGCGGCGACGTCGGCGTCCTCCTGCGCATCCGGCCGTCGTCCGTAGCCGTCCTCGAAGTCGATGCGCAGGTCCTCGATCGGCTCGTCGCGGAGTTTGCGGGCCACCAGATCGGCGAGCCGGTGTGCCCGCTCGTCGCCGGTGGTCACGGTGGCCCGGGCGATCGCGGCGAGACCACCGTGGGTCTGCGCCGCCGCCAGGGCCGCCGCGCCCCAGCGCGCGGGCAGATCGGCGGTGTAGCGGTCGGCCGGGATGTAGACGGTGTGCACCGGCTGACGACGGCCGTCGTCGCCCGGGTACCGGCGGGCGAGGGCGTCGTCGGCGGGTGCGAGGCGGCGCTGCACCTCGCCGAGGAAGTCGTCGCCGAGTCGGCCGGGCGGACTGGTCACGGAAGCTCCCTCGGATGGTCGTTAGCGGAAGATCAATTCCACGATGTGGAGTTTACAGATTCCCGCCGGTGCGACACAACGATTCGGCTGTTCCGGCGGTCGCGCGTCGTCGTCGGGGTGATTCCGCATCGCGGACGGTATCGTGGTCGACAACAGAGAGGCCCACGATGGTGCAGAAGACGGGCGGCGTCCAGTCGGTGGAACGCGCTTTCGAACTCATGGAGCTGATCGGCCGGGCCGGAGGCGAGTGCTCGCTCAGCCACCTGTCCGCCGAATCCCCGCTGCCGCCGCCGACCATCCACCGGCTGCTGCGGACCCTGGTCGGCATCGGCTACGTGCGCCAGCTGCCGAACCGCCGCTACGCCCTGGGCCCGCGGCTGATCCGGCTGGGCGAGGTCGCCAACCGCCAGCTCGGTGCCGTGGCCGTGCCGGTGCTCGCCGAACTCGTCGAGCAACTGACCGAGACCGCGAGCCTGGCCGTACTCGACGGCGACATGGTGATCTACACCGCGCAGGTGCCGTCGCCGCACAGCATGCGGACCAACACCGAGGTCGGGCGCCGGATCGCCCTGCACACGACCGCCGTCGGCAAGGCGGTGCTCGCCGAGCTCGACGACGCGCGCATCGTGAAACTGGTGACGCAGGGAGGACTGGCCCCGGCGACCGAACACAGCGTGACCTCGCTGTCCGGCGTGTTCGCCGCCGTCGAGCAGGTGCGTGCCGAGGGCTTCGCGATCGACGCGGAGGAGCAGGAGATCGGCGTGCGCGGTATCGCGATGGCGGTGCCCGGTGCCCCGACGCCGATGGCCGTGGGCATCTCCGGACCGCTCGCGCGGGTCGACGACGCCTTCCAGCGGCGCGCGGTCGCCGCCCTCACGGCGGCCACCGGCACCATCTCCGAAGCACTCATCGGGTCCCGCGACCGCTGACCGCGACCGGCCGTGCATCGCGTGCCAGGTTCCGCGGAGACGCCACCGTCGGGCTATGCGATGAGTCACAATTGGACCGCGTCACGCCGGGCCGCGCGATGACGACGAGAGCGAAGCGGGACAGCGGTGAATCGGAGGACGAACTTTGAGCACGATCGTGCTGGCGGATGCGCGGACGGACTGTGAGCGGCAGGCGATCAACGAGTGGGCCGCGGCCAGCCACCCCGGCGCGCGGATCCTCGGTCTCGGACAACTCGATCTGGAGCGGCTGCTGCCGGACACCGAACTGATCCCCGCGAAAGTGGTCTGGCTGCCCCCGGTGCGGCGCGGCGAGCGGCGGGTGTCGCTGGCCGATGCGGTGGTGCTGTCGAACCCGCGCCGTCCCCCGGCGTTCCGGCAACCGGCGATCCGCAAACGCTTTCCGGACCGGGTGCGGGTGGTGGAAGGCGAGTCGGCCACACTCGGTGAGCTGCGTGAACGCTACGGCGAGCAGCAGGCCGAGGGCGAGTCGTTCCAGGCCTTCGTCGGGATGCGTGCGGCGCTGGCCGCCGAGCGCGCCGAACTGCAGCTCGTCGGGGACCGCTACAAGGTGCCGCGCCTGGTCGCCGAGCAGATCAGCTCGTCGGCCCGATTCCAGACCGCGATCACCGAGCTGGCCACTCAGCTCGGCCGGCCGGCCGCGTCGGTCGCCCAGGAGGCGACCGACAAGATGAGCTCGTTCGTCGCCACCCAGAGCCGGTTGATGCGCGACGTCTTCACCTCCACCTTCCGTGGGCTGTACGAGCGGGCGTGGACCGTCTCGGCCGATCTCGACGGCCTGGGCCGGCTGCGCGAACTCAACAAGTCGTCGTCGCTCATCTTCCTGCCCTCGCATCGCTCGTACGTCGACACCATGGTGCTGGGCAGCGTGCTCGACGAGCACGACTTCCCGCCGAACCTGGTGCTCGGCGGCAACAATCTGGCGTTCTGGCCGATGGGGCCGATCGCGCAGCGGGCCGGCACCATCTTCATCCGCCGCCAGTTCGGGTCCGATCCGGTCTACAAGCTCGCGATGCGCTCCTATCTCTCGTTCATCGTGGAGAAGCGGTTCAACCTGGAGTGGTACATCGAGGGCGGCCGCAGCCGCACCGGCAAGCTGCGCCCGCCGATGCTCGGCCTGCTCGCCTATGTGGCCGACGCGGTGGAGAACCTCGACGGCGCCGACGCGACGATCGTGCCGACGTCCATCGTCTACGACCAGCTCCCGGAGATCGCGGTGATGGCCAAGGAGTCGGCGGGCGGCACCAAACGGCCCGAGGACCTCAAATGGCTGCTCCGCTACGCGCGCGGACAGCGTGTGCACCGCGGGCAGGCGCATGTCCGGTTCGGCGAGCCCTTCTCGCTGCGCGCCGCGCTCGACGCCGCCGGCGACGGCCGGGCCCGGTTGGAGAAGGTCGCGTTCAAGGTGATGGACGAGATCAACGCCGCCACCCCGATCTCGGCGACCTCGCTGGCCGGATTCGCGTTGCTCGGCGCCGCCGACCGCGCCTATACGGCCACCGAGGTCGAGGTGATCCTCGCGCCGCTGCTGACCTACATCGACGACCGCGGGCTTCCGGGGCCGGACCCGATGCTCTGCCGCGGCCTCGGCCTGCTGCGGACGCTCGGCGAGCTCACCGATGCGGGCGTGCTGACCGCGTTCGACGGCGGGCCCGAGCAGGTCTGGTCCATCGCCCCGGACAATCACGCGATCGCCGCCTACTACCGCAACGGCGCCCTGCATCACTTCGTCGACCGCGCGATCGTCGAGCTGGCGATGCTGGCCGTCGCCGACGGCACCGTACGTCCGGACGGGCTCAGCCCCGGTGGCGTCGTCGACTACGGCGCGCTGCTGACCGTGTCGCAGGCGGAGGCGCTGCGGCTGCGTGACCTGCTGAAATTCGAATTCTTCTTCCCGGCCAAGGAGGAGTTCCTGCACCGGCTCGGTGCCGAACTCGACCTGATCTCGTCCGAGTGGCGGGATGTGGAACCGTCTCGCGAATGGGTGTACGACGTGCTCTTCGCAAACGCCGGGAAACTGCTGGCGCGGCGGACCCTGCAGACCTTCTTCGACGCCCAGCTGGTGGTCGCCACGCATCTGACCACCCTCGGCCACGACTCGCTCGACAAGGAGACCGTATTGATCGACTGCCTCGGTCTGGGCCGGCAACTCTCCCTGCAGGGGGTGATCCTGAGTAAGGATTCGGTGTCGAAGGACATGTACGACGCGGCCTACCGCCTGGCGGAGAACCGCGGTGCGATCGGCGACGGGCCGGTCGACGAGCAGGTGGCGGCCCGGACGGCGTGGCTCGCCGAGGTGGAGGAGTTGCGTGTCCGGCTGGCCCGGATCGCGGCGATCGAGGCCGAACAGGCGAATGCGCCGGTGACCGCCGGACAGGAGCCGCGATGAGCCCGCTCTCCGAACGACTCGCCCAGATCCGTTCGGCCCCGGCCGGGGACCGGGTGTGCGCGTTCTTCGACTACGACGGCACGCTGATCGACGGCTTCTCGGCCGCGGACATCCTGCGCGAGCGGGTCCGCACCCTCGATTTCACCGCCGGTGAGCTGCGCGACGGCCTGATGATCGCACTCCGCGGCTGCTACTCCGAGCAGGACTACGCCGAGGTGCTCAAGGCCACCCGGCCGGCGTTCGAGGGCAAGACCTACGACGAGCTGATGGCCGAGGGCCGCAAGCTGTTCAAGAACGTCACCGCCGCCAAGCTGCGGCCGCAGATGTGGCAGATCATCCGCGCGCACCGGGCGCGCGGACACCGGATCGTGATCGCCTCGTCGGCGACGCGTTTCCAGATCGAGCCGATCGCCGCCGAGATCGGTGCCGACCGGGCGCTCGCGACCGACATCGAGGTGGTGGACGGCATCGTGACCGGCCGGGTGCTCGGCCGTCCGCTGTGGGGTCCGGGCAAGGCGGCCGCGGTGCGCCGCCTGGCCCGCGAATGGGATCTGGACCTGGCGTCGTCGTTCGCGTACAGCGACGGCAACGAGGACGTGCCCTATCTGGAATCGGTCGGCAATCCGGCGGCCGTCTCGCCGCAGCAGGGGCTGCGCGGGGTGGCCGAGGAGCGCGGCTGGCCGATTCTGGACCTGCGCAATCCCACCTACAACACGGTGGGGAAGGCGGTGCGGACCGCCGCGTTCTACGGGTCGTTCCTCGGCGGCGCCGCGGTGGGCTTCGGCAAGTCGCTGGTCTCCTCCGACCGCACCGGCGCCATGCAGTCGGCCGTCTCCGCCGGGCTCGACGTCGGATTCGCGCTCGCCGGGGTCGACGTGGACGTGCTCTCCGGACGGGAGTACCTGACCGCGGCGCGGCCGTGCGTGTTCGTCTTCAACCATCAGTCCAAGCTCGACCTGCCGGTGATGATCCATCTGGTGCGCGGCGACGCGACCGGGGTGGCGAAGAAGGAGGTCGGGCAGCTGCCGGTGTTCGGGCAGATCCTCGACGCCGGCGGCGTGGTGTTCATCGACCGCGCCGATGCGGGCAAGGCCATCGAGCAGCTCGCGCCGGTCGTCGAGAAGATCCGCGACGAGAAGGTGTCGCTGGTGGTGGCGCCGGAGGGCACCCGCTCGGCGACGCCGCGGATCGGGCCGTTCAAGAAGGGGCCGTTCCACATCGCGATGCAGGCCGGGGTGCCGGTGGTGCCGGTGGTGCTGCGGAATGCGGGCGAGGTGATGTGGCGCGGTTCGCAGCTGATCCAGCCGGGCGTCGTGGAGGTGCGCGTGCTGCCGCCGATCGACACCTCGTCGTGGCAGCCGGACACGGTCGCCGAGCATGCCGAGCAGGTGCGGGAACAATTCCTGCAGGCGCTGGCCGACTGGCCGGTGACCGCGTTCGACGACGGGCGGCTGACCCGGACGATGGGAGTGTTCGAGTGGCAGGAGTCCGGCGATGACGAGTGAGCAGACGGGCGGTTCCGTCGATAAACCGATCGACTGGGGCACCGACACGCGGATGAGTCCGGTCGACACGGTGATGTGGCGCGGCGACGCCGACCGCAATCTCCGGTCGACCATCAGCATGCTCGAGCTGTGGGACTGCACCCCGGACTGGGATCGTCTGGTGGCCGCGCACGAGTGGGGGAGCCGGATGGCGCCGCGCTTCCGGCAGCGGGTGATCGAGGCGCCGCTGCAGGCCGGGCCGCCCAGCTGGGCGGTGGACCCAGACTTCGACCTGCACTACCACCTGCGGCGGATCCGGGTCGGCGGAGATGGCTCGATGCGCGAGTTGCTGGCCACCTGCGAACAGCTCGCGATGACGCCGCTCGATCCGCGGCGGCCCCCGTGGGAGGGCTACCTGATCGAGGGACTGCCCGACGGGAAGTCGGCGTACTTCCTCAAGGCCCACCACGCGCTGACCGACGGCCTGGGGGCGATCATCGCGCTCGCCCAGCTGCATTCGCCGACCCGCGACCCGATTCCCGGTAAACCGCAGCCGCCGGCCCCGGAGGTCCACGAGCCGTCGGCCCTCGACGTGCTCGGCACGCAACTGGTGGAGGAGGCGCGACGGGTCCCGCGGCTGGCGGGCATCGCCCTGGAGGGGGTGCTGTCGTTGCGGAAGCCGAAGAGGGCGCTCTCGAATGTGCTCCGGTACGGGCGGTCGGTGCCGCGCGTCGCCGGACTGGTGAGCCCGCCCGGATCCCCGCTGTTGGCCGGACGCAGCGGGTCGTGGCGGTTCGCGGCGTTCGAGGTGCCGTTCGGCAGTCTCAAGGCGGCGTCCGCAGCGACCCACGCCTCCATCAACGACATCTACCTGGGCAGCCTGGTCGGGGCGTTCCGCAAGTACCACGAGCGCAACGGCACCATGGTCGACGCGATCCCGGTGGCCATCCCGATCTCGGTGCGCGCCGAGGGCGATGTCGGCGGCGGCAACCGGATCGCGGTGGGCCGGCTCGCCGGCCCGGTCGGCATCGACGACCCCTTCGAGCGGGTACTGACGTGTCGTGAGCAGGTGCGGGCGGCACGCAACGAACCTGCGGTCGACGTCTTCAACACCGCCGGGCCGGTCCTAGCGTGGATGCCCGGACAACTCCTGGCGCAGTTCAGCGGCACCACGGCCGGCAACGACCTGCAGGCCAGCAACGTCCCCGGCATCCCCTGGGACACCTACGTGGCCGGCGCCAAGGTGGAGCGGATGTTCCCGTTCGGCCCGCTGCCGGGCTGCGCTGTGATGGCCACGATGATCACCCACAACGGCGTCGCCTGCCTGGGACTGAACTTCGACGCCGCCGCGATCACCGATCCGGAACTGTTCGCCGAGTGCATGGTGGAGGGCTTCGACGAGGTGATCGACCTGGCGGGCGACGACGCCGCATCCCTGCCCCGGATGACCCACCTGGCCTGACCCCGGCACCCTGTGCCTGATGGTCGAGCGAGGTACATGCTGGGTCGACCGTCCGGGGCCGCCGACCTTCAGGGGTTGCCGTAGGCGGCGAGGAATTCGGTCAGCATCCGCGCGGTCACCGGGCGTGGCAGGGACTCGATGGCGGCGATGATCGCCGGGGTGTCCAGGGCGTCGGCGGTGGACGAGGGGTCGGTGTGCGGATCGATGCCCGCGCCGATCAGCGCGCTTTCGACGGCGGCGGACGACAGGCCGAGGACGTCGTCGACGCTGACCGCGCCGGAGGCGAGGGCGCCCGACAGCGCGGCGAGCGCCTCCGGCGGCGTGGCCGGGGGAAGACCGCGGGCGTCGTCCGCGGCCTCGCGGAGCGCGGTGACGAGTTCGGGCAGGACCCGTGCGGTCACCGGGGTGACGGTCAGGTGGGTGCTGGCGGGCAGGACCGTGCCGTCGGCCTGGGTGTACCGCGGCTGAGCCTGGAGGGTGAAGCCCCGCTCGGCGACGGCGACCGCCCACCGATGTGGATCGATCGGCGCGGCGGCGGCCTCGTCGGCGACGACGGCGAACACCGGTCCGGCCGGCTCGCCGGTCACGCGCAGCCCGTCGATCTCGCCGACCGCGGTGCGGAGCGCGGTCACCGCCGTGGCGATCCGGGCCACCAGACCGGCGAAGCCGTCGGGTCCGAGGTACTCGGCGATGGCCCAGGCCGCGGCGAGTCCGGCCGCCGACCGGGAGCCGAGGAGTGTCGGGTTGACGACCGGATAGCCGGGCCAGTCGGTGGTGGCGAAGAATCCGGCGCGGTGCCGGTCGCGATCGGCGTGCAGGATCACCGACGCGCCCTTGGGCGCGTAGCCGTACTTGTGCAGATCGGCCGAGATACTGCTGACGCCAGGTACGCGGAAGTCCCACGCGGGCAACGCTTCCGGCCACCAGGCGAGGGCGAAACCGCCGAGACAGGCGTCGACGTGCAGCGGCAGTCCGCGGCCGAGAGCGAGTTCGCCGAGTTCGGCGATCGGGTCGAGGGCTCCGGTCGGGTAGTTGGGTGCCGAGGCCACCAGCAGGAAGGTGTCGTCGTCGATCGCGGCCGACATCGCGGCGGGGGTCACCCGGGTGGTGACCGGGTCGACCGGTACGCGGATCGCACGGATGCCCAGAAGCCGTGCGGCCTTGTCGAACGCGGCATGCGCGGTCGACGGCAGCACGATCGAACCGGTCCCGGGCGGGAGTCCGGCGTGATCGCGCGCCGCCTTCACCGCGAGAATGCAGCTCTCGGTCCCGCCCGAGGTGACCGAGCCGACCGCCGACGGACCGTGAAAGGCGGTGCGCGCGAACGAGATCAGATCGCGTTCCAGGGCGGCGACCGATCCGAACACCGTCGGGTCCAGGCCGTTGACCGGCTGCACCAGTGCCGCCGCCTGGGCGGCCAGGGCGTCGAGCTCGGCGAGCCCGGAGTCGTAGACGTAGGAGAGGACGTGGCCGCCGTGGGTGGGGGCATCGGTGGCGCGGCGCCGGGCGAGTTCGGCGAGGACGTCGTCGGGGGTACGGCGGCTGGTCATGCGGGGGCGCTTTCTTCGGTGGTGTCGTCGCCGTAGCGGGACAGGACGGCGAGACTGATCGCGATCAGGACGGCGGGCAGCGCGGCGAAGCCGAGGATGATGCCGATCTCGGCGCTGCGTGGCTGGACGGCGGTCTCGCCGGAGGTCGAGGAGACGAACCCGGTGGCGGCGAGAACCAGCAGGTACAGGCCCGGTCCCACGGCCAGGCCGAGGGTTTCGGCGGCCGTCCAGAGTCCGGACAGCGCACCGCCGGTGTCCCGGCCGTGGATCCGGGAATGCTCGTCGATCACGTCGGGCAGCATGGCGAGCGGAAAGGTCTGCATCCCGGCGTAGCCGACGCCGCAGATCGCGACCGGTGCGAGCACCCAGATCCCGGGGACCGGCACGGCGAGCGCGATCGACAGCGCGGCGAGCATGAACAAGGTCGAGGCGAGCACGAGAGCGCGTCGTTTGCCGTGGCGCTTACCGATCCTGACCCAGAACGGCATGACGAGGATCGCGGGTGCGACCAGTGCGGCGAACAGCAGGGTGAGGGCGGACTTGTCATCGATGACGTAGGTGGCGAGGTACTGCGCACCGGCGAGCATCACCGCTGACGCCAGCGCCTGAATCACGAACACCGACACCAGAATCCGGTAGTGGCGGTGGTCCCGCAGCGCGTGGAAGGCGTCGCGGGCGCGGGACCCCGACCGGGCGCCCGCGGTACGCGGCGGTGAGGCGGCCCGGGCCGCGAGACCGGTCGCGGCGGCCATGCCGAGACCGATGATCGCGGCGGTCGCGGCCGCCATGCCCGCGTAGCCGCCGGCGCCGCCGCCGAGCGCGTCCCGGATCGCCGGGGCGCCGGCACCGACCACCAGAATGGTGATCGCGAGGACCGTGATGCGGTCGGAGATCAGCCGGGTGCGCTCGTGATAGTCGGGCGTCAGCTCGGCGGGCAGGGCGATGTACGGGACCTGGAAGCAGGCGTAGGCGAGCGCCGTCAGCGAGAAGAAGATCAGCACCCAGAGTGCGGCCAGGGCCGGGGCGGTGCCGGAGGGTACGCAGAAGGTGAGTACGAAGAGCGGCACGATCGTCGCCGCACCGATCCACATCAGGCGGGTGCGTCGTCCATGGCGCGCGAGATCGTGGTCGCTGCGGGCGCCGATCAGCGGGTTCACCGCCACATCGATCGCTTTCGGGATCACCACGACGATCGACGCGAGGAGCGCGCCGACGCCCAGAGAGTCGGTCAGGTAGTAGGCGAGGACCAGCCCGGGCAGGACGCCGAAGGCGCCGGTGCCGACGCTGCCGGCCGCGTAGCCGAGGGAGACGCGGCGCGCCAGGCTCGCGTCGTTCACCGGCTGCCCGTCGTCGGGAATTCGGACCTCATACCCGGGGACAGTAGCGAATCGGGCGCGCGAAGGTGCGGGGAGCCTCCAACTTCGATACAATTACGTATTGAATGGCATCCGGAGGGCGTCGGGGGTCCGCCGGATGCCGTGCACCACCCGCGCGATCGGCACTAGTCTCGTAAGGCATGGGTCAACCGGAATCCGAGGCTCAGCCGCTCGTGACGCACGACGTGCGCGCGATGATCGAACGGCAGCGGCTCTGCTACGTCGCCACCGCCAGTGCCGACGGCGAGCCGAATCTCAGTCCGAAGGGCTCGCTGAAGGTGATCGACGACGGCCACGTCGCGTTCGCCGACATGGCCTCGCCCCGGACCGTCGCGAATCTCCGGGAGAACCCGCGGCTGGAGATCAACGTGGTCGATCCCTTTCTGCGGCGCGGCTACCGGATTCGCGGGACGGCCGTGGTGACCGACGACCCCGCGCTGCTTGCGACCGTCGGCGCCGGCCTCGGCGCCGAATACCCGGTGAAGCGGGCGGTGCTGGTGACCGTCGCCGGAGTCCGGCCCGTGGACAGTCCCGTCTACCTCTTCCTCGATGCCGATCCGGAGGACGTCCGGCGCGACTGGGAGCGCAACTACGGCTACCGGCGGATCGCGGAGGGCTGAGCACGCCGGCCGGGAATAAGCGGACCGCGGTACGGTTACACCTGTCATGAAGAACATCGGATTCCTTTCATTCGGGCACTGGTCCACCGGGGCCGGTTCGCAGACCCGGAGTGCGGCGGACACGCTGCTGCAGTCCATCGACCTCGCGGTCGCCGCCGAGGAGATCGGCGTCGACGGCGCCTACTTCCGCGTGCACCACTTCGCACGACAACTCGCCTCGCCGTATCCGCTCCTCGCGGCCATCGGCGCGCGGACGTCGCGCATCGAGATCGGCACCGGCGTGATCGACATGCGCTACGAGAACCCGCTGTACGCCGCGGAGGAGGCCGCCGCCGCGGACCTGATCTCCGGCGGGCGGCTGCAGCTCGGTATCTCGCGCGGATCACCCGAGCAGGTGATCGACGGCTACAAGTACTTCGGTTACGTGCCCGGCGAGGGCCAGACCGACGCCGACATGGCGCGGGACCACACCGGGGTGTTCCTGACCGCGATCGAGGGCAGCCGGTTCGCCGAACCCAATCCGCGGCCGATGTTCCCGAATCCGCCGGGCCCCCTCGGCATCGAGCCGCAGTCGCCCGGCCTGCGTGAGCGTATCTGGTGGGGTTCGGGGACCCGGGCGACGGCCGAATGGACCGCGCGCCAGGGGATGAACCTGATGAGCTCGACCTTGCTGACCGAGGACACCGGGATCCCGTTCCACCGGCTGCAGGCCGAACAGATCCACCGCTTCCGCGAGGCGTGGGCGGCGCAGGACTGGGGCTGGGAGCCCCGGGTCTCGGT
The DNA here is from genome assembly GCF_023100845.1 of Gordonia sp. PP30. Taxonomy (NCBI): domain Bacteria; kingdom Bacillati; phylum Actinomycetota; class Actinomycetes; order Mycobacteriales; family Gordoniaceae; genus Gordonia; species Gordonia sp. PP30. The sequence goes on from NZ_CP095864.1 coordinate 1,698,600, forward strand.
GAGCCGCAGTATCTTCGCGCTGGTCGACGACCGCGATCGTGCCTACTTCGGTATCCGGCGCGGTGACGACCAGGACCAGGTGGGCTATCTCGACGGGGGAGCCGCACGGTTCGGCCGGTCGTACGCGGCCGAGCCCGACCAGCTCGTCGAACAACTCCGTGAAGACGAGGCGATCGCCGCGGCCGACACGCTGCTGCTCACCGTGCCCAACCAGCTCGGCGTGGACTACAACGTGCATGTGCTGGAGTCGATCCTGACCCACGTGGCCCCGGAGCTCGGCTGGCGCTGAGCCCGCGACTCCGCCCCGGAACCACCGGCCGCGCCCGCTCGCAGTCGGCTAGGGTTCCGCGGATGGGGTCGATGAAGGACGGTGGCGCAGCGGCAGAACGACGACACCGCCGGATGGCAGCCCTCAGTGCGCGGGGAAGGCGATGCGCCGCGGCGACGTCTGCGAGTCGTTGAATGGCGACGTGGTCGTCGACACGCGAAGCTACGACCAGATGACGGGGACCTTCGAGAAGCACCCGGTGGCGTGGGGATTCACGCTGGTGGTGCGCGTCTTCGCGCTGCTGGTGATCGTTCCCGTGATCTCCGAACGCGTGCGGGGGCGCACGCCGACCCGGGCCGACGTCGCCCGAGCACCTCATGATCCGGAGGCCGCGAAGTGTCTCGCGGTGCTCGACGCCGGAGCGGCCGCGGTCGCGCGTCGCAACCGATTCCAGATCGTGGGCCGGGCGGCAGTGGTCGAAATCTAGTGTCGCGTGACACTAGTACGGGATGCCGCGATTCCAGCCCGGCTTCACCACGAGGAGGTCGTCGTTGCGTCGGTCGCGGCAGTCGTCGAGAAGAGACTGCGCGGTCGACGGATCTGCGAGGAACGTGTCGTACTGCGCCGGTGTAAGGCGGTAGTACTCCTCGTAGTCGACGACGCCGATCGTCACCGGGAAGTAGTCGCCGGACTCCACGTCGGTGCCGAGGGAGAACCGGAGTTCCCGGCAGAAGGACGTCGTCTGGAACCGCATCGCGTCAGCCTGATCCGTGCACCGGCCGGGCCGTCGGCGGTGGAGCGCCGATCTCCTGGATGTCGTGGGCGCCACAGGGTGCCTTGGTCAGGGTGGCGTGCTCGATGCGTGTGATGAGAAACCAGCGCATCGCATTCCGCAGATGACACCAGCCGATGAGATACCAGCGCCCGTTCGCGGCGGCGAAGATCACCGGTTCCACCTCGCGGGTGGTCGTGTCGCCCTCCCGCGAGGTGTAGCGGATGCGGACGATCCGCTGCTCTGCCATCGCTTCTTCGAGTGCTGACTTCACGACCCTCGAGGGAGCCGGCTCCCCGTCGACCCAGATACGGCGCGCGAGCCGATCCGCCTTCTCACGTGTGCGAGGGTCGAGAACATCCATGATCTTCCGGATGCCGGCCGAGGCCAGGTCAGCGTAGGGCGCGTCGGGCGCGGCCGAGATCGCGGCGAGGAGGGCCACCGCCTGCGCTGGGCTCAGGCTGATGGGCGGGAGGTTGGAGACCGCGGACACGCCGTATCCACCGCCCGGTCCGGGGCGCGACCAGATCGGTGTCCCACTGTTCTCCAGCGCATCGAGGTCTCGCTTGATCGTGCGTACGGACACGCCGAAATCCGCTGCCAACCGTTCCGCCGTGCGTCCACGCGCACCGCTCCGCCGTAGTGCCTCCGACAGCGCGTGGAGCCGTTCCGCTCGCTTCATTCTTCAATCTCCCTCAAACCATGCCAGAAATAGTGACATGCCGTTGTCCGGGGGCACGGGAAGGATGGCGGAATGACGACGAACACGAGCGGTCCCGGCCGCCCTCTGATCCCCGGCCTCCTGCTGATCCCCGGCCACTGGCTGGGTGCGTGGGCCTGGGATGAGGTGTTGAACAACTGACCGAGCTGGGCTGCGAAGCGACGGCGCTGACCCTGCCCGGTCTCGACCGGAACGACCCCGATCGCGCTTCCCGGACACTCGATGACCAGGTAGCGGCGATCGAGCAGGCCATCGCCTCGACTGCCGGGCCCGCGGTCATCGTGGCCCACAGCGGGGCCAACGCGCCGGTGAGCGTCGTGCTGGATCGGCACCCCGAGCGGGTGCGCCGAGTGGTGTAGGTGGACAGCGGTCCCGCCGCCTCGGGAACGGCGTTCGCCCCGGACTTCCCCGAGGGGACGGAGGGACTTCCGCTGCCGCCCTTCGAGGTGCTCCGAGAGCAGGCGAGCACCGAGGGGCTCGGCACCGGCGTGCTTGAGTGTTTCCGTACCCGGGCCGTCCCCGAGCCGGGTCCGGTACTGCGGCAGAGCGTGGAACTCGCGAACGACGAGCGCTTCGATGTGCCCACCACCTTCGTGTGCTGCTCGATGCCGAGCGCGCAGCTGCGGGAACTGGTGACGGCCGGTCATCCGATGTTCGCCGAGGCCGGTCGTCTCCGGAACGTCGAGTACGTCGACCTCCCGACGGGCCACTGGCCGATGTGGAGCCGGCCCGCCGATCTCGCCCGGATTCTCGCCGGCCTCTCCACCGCGAGCTGACCCGACCATCGCCCGGCACCCACCTCGATCCCGCGAATGCGATGATGGGGCCATGCCCACGCCCGAGCATGCGCTGACCATCCGCCCCTGCCACGGCTCCGCGGAGTATCCGGTGCTCGTGGAGATCTGCGGAGCGCCGTGCGCGCGACTCACGACTTCCTCGAGGACGCCGACTTCAAGAGAATCGAAGGCAGCCTGTGCGCTCGGTACTTTCCGGCCGTCTCGCTCCTCATCGCCGAGCGTGACGGTGTGCCGGTGGGCTTCGCGGGAGTCGCCGGGGGGAGTCTGGAGATGCTGTTCGTGTCGAACTCGTCCCGCGGCATGGGAGTGGGAACGGCGCTGCTCACCGAGGTGATCGCCGACTACGGCGTCACTACAGTGGACGTCAACGAACAGAACCCGAGTGCACTGAGGTTCTACCTCGATCGAGGTTTCGTGCAGATCGGCCGGAGCGAGTTCGACGGCGATGGCCGTCCGTATCCGCTCCTGCACTTGGCGATTCCCGCCCGAGCCCCCGAACAGGATGTTCACATCCGCGTCGAACCCTCGCTGGCGCCGGGTTTGCGGACTTAGAATTCCGGGTATGGCTACGTCCTGGCCGCTCATCGAGCGCGAGCACGAGTTCGCCTCCATCCGCAACGCTCTGAGTGGCGCCGACGGCGGGATCATCCTGACCGGCGAGGCGGGCGTCGGAAAGACGACCCTGGCGCGCCACGCCGTGACCGAACTCGGTCTCCGGGTCCGCTGGGTCGCGGGCACCGAGTCCGCGCGCAGCATCCCGATGGGCGTCTTCGCGCACCTCGTCGGGGCGGGAGCGTCGAACGACCCCGTCTCGTATCTCTCGACCGCCCGCGAATCGCTGCTCGCCGACGGGCCGGTGGTGGTCGGCGTCGACGACGCCCACCTGCTCGACACCCTGTCCGCGACACTGCTGCACCAGCTCGCGATCGACCGGGCCGTGCGCATCATCGCCACCGTCCGCAGCGGCGAGACGGTCCCCGACGCGGTCACCTCCATGTGGAAGGACGGGCATCTCGCGCGGATCACGCTCGTCCCGTTCACCAAACAGCAGAGTGTCGACCTGGTGGAGAGCGTCCTCGGCGGTCAGCTCGAGGGCCTGTCGGCCGAACGCATGTGGACCGCGTCCGGCGGCAACGCCCTGTTCCTGCGTCACCTGGTGCAGGGCGCCCTCGAATCCGGGGCGCTGCGGCAGGTCGAAGGCGTGTGGCAACTGCGCGGGCGCGCCGGGATCACCTCCGAACTCGCCTCCCTCCTCGAGGACCGCGTCGACAGGTTCGACGACGACGTGCTCGCGGTCCTCAAACTGCTCGCCGTCTGCGAACCCCTCGACCTCGACCTGCTCAGCGACCAGACGGGGGCGGAAGCGGTGGAGGAGGCCGAACAAGGTGGCCTGATCCGCATCACCCAGGACAGCGGTTCGCTCACCGTGTCGTACGCGCATCCGCTGCTCGGCGAGGTGATCCGCCGCCGGCTGGGGCTGGCGTCGTCGCGGCGGCTGCGCGGCCGGCTGGTCCGGGCCCTCTCGGCGCGGACCGCCCTGACCGCGGCGCAGCGTATCCGCCTCGCGCAGCTGGCCCTGGAGAGCGACGAGCACGTGGACCGGGCGGTACTGCTCCGCGCCGCGCAGGACAGCCTGACGCTGGCCGACGTCACCGGCGGGGAACGTTTCGCCCTGGCCGCGCTCGACGCCGGCAACGGGCTGGCGGCCGCGGACCTGCTGGCCCGGGCGCTGATGTGGCAGGGCAAGGCCCGCGAGTCCGACGAGGTGCTGAACGCCTTCGATCCCGCCGAGCTGACTCAGCCGGAAGTGGTGCGGTGGGGTATGCAGCGGATCGGCAACCTGTTCTGGAGCGTCGGCGAGACCGAGGGTGCCGCCCGGGTCCTCGAGCAGGTCCGCGAGTCGATCACCGAGCCGGCGCTGGAGCAGATCGCCGACGGCATCGGTTCGGCGTGCGCCGCCTTCGAGAACGACCTGCCGCGCGCCCTGACCCTGGCCGACCGCGTCCTGAACGCGAAGAACCTGCTGCCGTGGGCCGAGGAGTGGGCGGTCTTCGGCGGGGGCCTCGCGCGGGCGCTGGGCGGCCGCGGCAGCGAGGTGGCGGCGCTCGCCGCGCGCGGCCGTATCGCCGAGGCCCGGACCGACGGAGTGCTGCGGTTCCCGGCCGGCTACGGCGAGATCCTGGCGCTCACCCTCACCGGCCGGTTCGACGACGCCGACCGGGCCGCCGCCCGGTACGACCAGCTCGCCGCCGCCGGCCAGTATCTCGCCTGGGCGCTGGCCGGCACGCACGTCTCGACGGTCGCCCTCGCCCGCGGCGACCTGCCCGCGGTCACCTCGAGACTGGAACAGAGCCTGGCCGCGCTGGCCGGGCAGCGCCGCGTGTCGTGGGTGTTCCCGGCCCGATACGTGCTGGCCCAGGCCTACGCCGGGCTCGGGCAGGCCGCCGAGGCCGACGCGGTGCTCCTCGCCGCCGAGGACGCCTACGGGCCCAACGTCGCCGTCTGCCGCCCGCAACTGCTGCTGGCGCGGGCCTGTCAGCTGGCCGCGGCCGGCGCGGTGACTCCGGCGATCGCCGGTGCGCGGGAGGCGGCGCATGCGGCGCGGGACACCGAGCAGTACGCGGTCGAAGCGCTCGCCCTGCACACCGCCGCCCGGTTCGGCGCCACCGCGCCCGAGGTGGTCGAGCGGCTCGCGGCGCTGGCCGCCCGGATCGACGGTGAACTCGCCCCGGTCTACGCGCGGCACGCCGCCGCGGTCGCGGCGAGCGACGGCGCCGACCTCGACGCGGCCGCCCGCGACTTCGAGCGGATCGGTGCGCTGATGTCCGCCGCGGATGCGGCCGCGGCGGCGGCCACCGCGCACGACCGGGCGGGGCACCGGACCGCGATGGCGGCGTCGTCGGCGGCCGCGGCCCGCCTGTCGGTGGCCTGCGGCGGCCTCCGGACCCCGGCGGTCGTGGCGGCCGCACAGCCGCTGCCGCTCACCGTGCGCGAGCGCGAGATCGCCAGTCTGGTCGCGGTCGGACTGACCAACCGGGAGATCGCCGATCGGCTGGTGGTCTCGGTCCGCACCGTCGAGGGTCACATCTATCGCGCGTGCCAGAAGTTCGACGTCGCCGACCGCGCCGGACTCGCCGACCTGGTCACCGGCCGGAGTGAGGCGGACGGATCCCGGTGAACGATCTGCGCATCGAGGACGACGGCGAGGTCTTCCTGGTCGTGATGAACCGGCCCGACCGGCACAACGCGGTCGACGGCCCGATGGCGGCCGAACTCGCCGCGGCCTTCCGCGCGTTCGGCGACTCCGCGGCGGCGGTGGCCGTGCTCGCCGGTGACGGACCGTCGTTCTGCGCGGGCGCCGACCTCAAGGCGGTGGGCACCGAGCGGGGCAACCGGGTGGACCGATCGGGCGACGGTCCGATGGGGCCGACCCGGCTCGACCTGGACAAGCCGGTGATCGCGGCGCTCCACGGGCACGCCGTCGCCGGCGGTCTGGAGCTGGCGCTGTGGGCCGACCTGCGGGTGGCCGACGAAGAGACGGTGCTGGGCGTGTTCTGCCGCCGGTGGGGTGTTCCGCTCATCGACGGCGGCACCGTCCGGCTGCCGCGGCTCATCGGACACAGCCGCGCGATGGATCTGATCCTCACCGGTCGTCCCGTCGGCGCCGCCGAAGCGCTCGATTTCGGGCTCGTCAACCGCGTCGTGCCGGCGGGGACGGCGCGCGAGGCGGCGGTCGCGCTGGCCCGGGAGATCGCTCGGATGCCGCAGACCTGCCTCCGGGGCGATCGCCGGTCGGCCCGCGATCAGTGGTCCCGCGACGAGCCCGCGGCACTGGCCGCCGAGTTCGAGATCGGCCTGACCTCGTTGCGCGCCGACGGTGTCACCGGTGCCGGTCGGTTCGCCGCCGGTCACGGCCGCGGCGGCTCGTTCGACGACATCTGACGCCGTCCGCCGGTCGAGCTGCGAAACCTCGTGGCGCCGGTCGAGCCTGTCGAAACCTGCTGTGCCGGTTGAGCCTGTCGAAACCTAACGCAGCAGATCGGCGTGGTGGCGGGCGGCGACGTCGGGGTGGGCGCGCAGCCGCGCCTTGAGGATGTTCTCGCCGAAGGTGCCGGAGATCGGATTGGCCGGATCGTCGGTGACACCGCGCGCCTGCGCGGCGAGCTCCGGCGGCAGGGTGATCCGCGGCATGGCCGACGACAGCGCCGGATTGAAGAAGAACGGCACCGACAGCCGCTCGGTCCCCGGGGGCGGCGACTGCACCCGGTGCATGGTCGCCTTCAGATAGCCGTCGGTGGCGTACTCCATCAGCTCGCCGATGTTGACCACGAACGCGTCGTCGATCGGCGGTGCGTCGATCCAGCCGCCGTCGCGGCGCACCTGGAGACCGCCCTTGCCCGGCTCCACCAGGAGCAGGGTCAGCACGCCCGGATCCTTGTGGGCGCCGACGCCCTGCCGGTCGGCCTCGGCATCGCGGCCGGGGTAGCGGACCAGCTTGATCAGGGTCGACGGCCGCTGCGCGAACGCCGGATCGAACACGTCGGCGGGGGCGCCGAGGCTCAGTGCCCACTCCCGCATGAGGCGCAGGCCGAGGGCGCCGCACCGCTCCTGCCAGTCGGTGAGGATCGCCCGGAAGTCCGGGACGCCGGACGGCCACAGATTGGGGCCGTCGAGGCGCAGATACGACGGCTCGGTCCCGAGCGACGGGTATTCGGCCGCGAGGTCGATCTGCTCGCGCCAGTCGATCGCGCCCTGCGTGTACTCGCCGCCGAACCGGGTGTAGCCGCGAAACTGCGGGCTCGCCAGCATCTCGACGGCGAACTTGTCGGCGTCGGGCAGGGCGAAGAAGGCCCGCGCGGTGTCGAACAGGCGGTCGCGGACGTCGCGCCCGATGCCGTGGCCGACGAGGTAGAAGAACCCGACCTCGTGGGTGGCGGTGCGCAGCGCGTCGCGGAACGCCGCGCGATCGGACTCGTCACCGCTCAGCAGCGACATGTCGACGATGGGCAGTTCGGTCAGCACACCGGTCATCGTGATTCCTCTCGTACTCCAGACCCTTCCACGGTAAGCCTTCGCGCACTAGAGTCCAACATAGATACAAGACGTACGCGAGGAGTCTGTCATGTCCCGAGCCCCCGGAAGTCCGCTGCGCCGTCGCGCCGCCGATCTCGTCGCCGAGGCGAACCGGGAGGTGCCGCCGTTGCCGCTCGCCGAGGCGGCCGCACTGCTCGGCGGCGAGTCGGCCGTGTTCGTCGACATCCGGGAACCTCAGGAGTGGGCGCGCGAGGGGGTGATTCCCGGCGCGTACCGGGCGCCACGCGGAATGCTGGAGTTCTGGGTCGACCCGGAGAGCCCGTACTACCGGCCGGCACTGGACGACGGCCGCCGTCTGGTGCTCTACTGCGGATCGGCCTGGCGGTCGGCGCTGGCGGCCGCGAGTCTGCACCGCATGGGCGTGGACGTGACGCACGTGGACGGCGGATTCAGCGCCTGGCGCGCCGCCGGTCTCCCCGTCGAACCGTACGTGCGATAGCCGGCGGTCACCGCAGGAAGGCCGACGCCGAGGAGGCCAGGTCGAGCAGCGGCTGCGGGAACACCCCGACGAACGCGGTGACGGCGGCGCACACGCCGATCGGCACGGTGGTCAGCGCGCTCGGGGTCAGCACCTCCGGCGCGTCGTCCGGTGACGGCGCGAAGAACATCGAGACGATCACCCGCACATAGAAGTACGCGGCCACCGCGCTGCACAACACGCCCACGATCACCAGGGCCCACGCGCCGGTCGCTCCGGCCGCCGCGAAGACCGCGAACTTCCCGATGAATCCGCTGGTCAGCGGGATCCCGGCGAACGACAGCAGAAACAGCGACAGCAGTACCCCGACCAGTGGCCGCCGGCGTCCGAGGCCGGCCCAGGCGTCCAGCCGGGACTCCTCCACGCCGGTCTCATCGCGCACCACCGACAGCAGCGCGAAGCCGCCGAACGCCGCGAACGCGTACGCGGCGACGTAGAACAGGGTCGACGAGATCCCGGCCTCGGTCAGCGTGATCGCACCGACCAGGGCGAAGCCGACGTGCCCGACCGACGAGTAGGCGAGCATCCGTTTGATGTCCTGCTGCGTCACCGCCATCAGCGTGGCGATCACCATCGTCGCGATCGCCACCGCCCACAGCGCGGGCCGCCAGTCGTCGGCCAGCCCGGCGAAGCCGACGTGCAGCACCCGCAGCAGTGCGCCGAACGCGGCGACCTTCGTGGCCGACGCCATCAGCGCGGTCACCGGCGTCGGGGCGCCCTGATACACGTCCGGCACCCACGACCCGAACGGCACCGCCCCCACCTTGAACAGCAGTCCCACGCTCACCCCCACCACGGCGATCAGCGCGAGGGTGTGATCGGCGGACCCGCCGGCGGCGTCATGGGCCCCGCTCCCGGCGGCCAGCGAATGTCCGATCATGCCGAGGTTCAGCGACCCAGTGGCGCCGTAGGCGAACGCCGAACCGAACAGGAAGATCGCCGACGCGAACGCGCCGAGCAGAAAGTACTTGAGCGCGGCCTCCTGGGACAGTAGACGACGACGCCGTGCCAGCCCGCAGAGCAGATACAGCGGCAGGGAGAGCACCTCGAGCGCGACGAACATGGTGAGCAGGTCGCCGCACGCGCCGAACAGCATCATGCCGCCGACGGCGAACAGGGTGAGCGGGAAGACCTCGGTGGTGACCGCGTGGGCGCGGGCGGCGAGCAGCTCGTCGGGGGAGTCCGGAATCGTCGCCGCGGACGGGGTGAACGCGTCCGCGGGCAGATCCGCATCGGCGCCGCCACCGCTGACGACGGCCATCCGCCTGCCCGCGGCCGTGCGGACATCGACCGGTGCCCAGACCCGGTCGAGCCGCCGTTCGGCCATGAACGCGACCGCGGCGAGGGACACCAGCAGGATGGTGCCCTGCAAGAACAGCGTGGGGCCGTCGATCACGACCGCCCCCGACATGGTCGCGGCCGCGTCTGTGGGCATCCCGGTCGCCAGGATCACCACGCGGACGAAGGCGATGACCAGCGCGGCGATCGCGAGCGACACCTGGATGCGGTGCCGCGCCCGGGCGACGGTCGCGGCCGGTGCGCCGGTCGCCCCGGGGGCGACGGCCAGTACCGCCTCGACCAGCACACTCAGCACGGCCACCCCGAACACGACGAGCATCGGTGAGAGCAGCGCGTAGTCGATGGCGGGGGCGTCGATCGCCAGCGGAACAGTGGTCATCGCGGTCCTCCGGCGACACTCGGGTGCGGATCGACGGTGACGACGCTGCTGTGGCCGACCGCCGGATCGACGAAGTTCAGGATCAGCCCGGGGAAGAAGCCGAGTACCAGCAGCGCGGCGATCAGCGGTGCCACCACCGCTTTCTGCCGCACGCTGAGATCGCGGATCGGCCGGCTCGCCCCGCCACCGGCACCGGCCGACGGACCGCCGAACACCCGCTGATAGGTCCACAGGATGTACAGCGCGGACAGCACCAGGGCGAGCGCCGCCAGGATGGCCGCCACCGGATAGCGCACATAGGTGCCGATCAGCACCAGGAACTCGCTGACGAACGGTGCCAGCCCCGGCAGCGAGAGGGTCGCGAGACCGGCGATCAGGAACACCCCGGCCAGCACGGGCGCGGCCCGCTGGATGCCGCCGAAGTCGGCGATCAGCGCGCTGCCGCGCTGCGTCACCAGGAATCCCGCCACCAGGAACAGCGCCGCGGTCGAGATCCCGTGATTCACCATGTACAGCGTCGACCCGGTCTGTCCCTGCGCGGTGAGCGCGAAGATCCCCAGCACGATGAACCCGAAGTGGGAGATCGACGTGTACGAGATCAGCCGCATCAGATCGGTCTGCGCGATCGCCAGCACGGCACCGTAGAGGATCGACACCACCGCGAGCGACGACACCAGGGGGGCGAAGGTCACCGAGGCGTCCGGGAACATTCCGAGGCAGAAGCGGATCATCGCGAAGGTGCCGACCTTGTCCATCACCGCCATCATCATCACTGCGCTCGCCGGGGTCGCGGCGACGGCGGCGTCGGGCAGCCAGCTGTGCAGCGGCCACAGCGGAGCCTTGACCGCGAAGGCGAACAGGAAGCCCAGGAACAGCAGATTCAGCATCATCGGCGACGCTTCGAGGTCCCCCCGCGCGGCCATCTCGCTGATCGCGGTGAACGAGAACGTGCCCGGACCGCTGCGCGCGGTCACCACGTACAGGCCGATCACGGCGGCGAGCATCACCAGACCGCCGAGCAGGTTGTAGAGCAGGAACCGGACCGCGGCGCGGGACCGGAACCGCTCGCCGGCCGCCGACCGGTCAGTGCCGTAGCCGCCGATCAGGAAGTACATCGGGATCAGCATCGCCTCGAACACGATGTAGAAGAGCAGCACGTCGGTGGCGACGAAGCTGATCAGCACCAGTGCCTCGACGGCCAGCAGCAGGGCGACGTAGGTCGCCGCGCCGCGGGCGGTGGTCCGGCCGCTGATGTCGGCGTCACGCCAGCCGGCGAGCAGCAGCAGCGGCGTGAGGCAGGCGGTGAGCAGGATCAGGGCCAGCCCGATGCCGTCGAGCGAGAGCGAATAGCGCGTGCCGATCGCCGGGATCCAGCTGACGTCCTCGGTGAACTGGAAGCGGCCGCCCCCGGCCGAGAAGCGGATCGCGATGACGATGGCCCACCACGCGGTGACCACGCCCGCGCCGAGGCCGATGGCCTTGGCGGTGGTGGGCCGGTCGGCCGGCGCCAGCATCACCAGGACCGAGGCGAGCGCCGGGATCGCCCAGAGAATGGTCAGCCAGGGAACGGTCACAGCGTGCTCACCACCCAGGTGAGGATGCCGATCAGCACCGTTCCGGTCAGGATCGACGCCGCGTACGACCGGACGTACCCGGTCTGCCACCGCCGCGTCACGGTCGAGAGCCCACCGACACCGGCGCCGACCGCGGTCGGGACCTGCGCGAAGCCGTCGTTCTCGATGGCGGCCAGTCCCGCCGTCGCCAACCGTCCCGGGCCCTCGAAGACGGTCTCGTTGAACGCGTCGCCGTAGAGGTCGCGGCGGGCCGCGACGGTCAGGCCGGAGACGTCGTCGGGGGCGGTCACCGGGACCGGTCGTGTGCCGTACTGCCGCCAGGCGATCGCGCCGCCGGCGAGCACCGTCGCCAGCACGATCAGCGTGACCGCCCAGCTCGGCAGCGGGCCCTCGTGATGCGCGGCCTCACCGACGACCGGCGCCAGCCAGTGCGCCACGGTGCCGCCGATCGTGAGCGCCCCGCCGGCGGCCAGCGAGCCGATCGCCAGCAGGATCATCGGCCAGGTCATCGATCGCGGCGCTTCGTGCGGGTGCAGCGGGGACTCGCCGCGCGGCGACCACCGGCGCTCGCCGAAGAAGGTCATCGCCATCACCCGGGTCATGTAGTAGGAGGTCAGCCCGGCCCCGAGCAGCGCGACCACGAACAGGATCGGGCCGCGCGCACCCCCGGCCCCGAAGGCGGCCTCGATGATGCCGTCCTTGGAGAAGAATCCGGAGAACGGCGGGATGCCGATCAGCGCCAGGTACCCGAAGCCGAAGGTGACGAAGGTGACGGGCATGAGTTTCGCGAGCCCGCCGTACCGGCGCATGTCGGTCTCGTCGTTCATCGCGTGCATCACCGACCCGGCGCCGAGGAACAGCCCGGCCTTGAAGAAGCCGTGCGCCACCAGGTGCACGATCGCGACCGCGTAGCCGGCCGGGCCGAGTCCCGCGGCCATCACCATGTATCCGATCTGGCTCATGGTCGACGCGGCGAGCGCCTTCTTGATGTCGTCCTTCGCGCAGCCGATGATCGCCCCGAACAGCAGGGTCACCGCGCCGACCACGAGGACGGCGGTCTGCGCGCCGGGTGCGAGGCCGAACAGCGGCGCCGACCGGGTGATCAGGTAGACGCCCGCGGTCACCATCGTGGCCGCGTGGATCAGCGCCGACACCGGGGTGGGGCCCTCCATCGCGTCGAGCAGCCAGGCTTGCAGCGGTACCTGCGCGGACTTCGCGCAAGCTCCGAGGAGCAGGAGCAGGCAGATCGCGGTGAGCGTGCCCTCCCCGGCGCCCGGTGCCGCGCCGAAGACGTCCGCGAAGCCCACCGTGCCGAAGGTGGTGAACATGATCATCAGGGCGATCGCGAAGCCCACGTCGCCGACTCGGTTGATCACGAACGCCTTCTTCGCGGCCGTCGCCGCGGTCGGCTTGTACTGCCAGAAGCCGATCAGCAGGTACGACGCCAGGCCGACGCCCTCCCAGCCCAGGTAGACGCCCAGATAGCTCTCCGCCAGGACCAGCACCAGCATGGCCGCCAGGAACAGGTTGAGGTAGGCGAAGAATCGCCGCCGGTCCGGATCTGGGCGAGCGGAGCGACGGGAGGTGCCGCCGTTCGCCATGTAGCCGATCGAGTAGACGTGGATCAGGGTGCCGACGACGGTGATCAGCAGCACGAAGCACATCGACAGCTGATCGAGCCGCAGCGCCGCCTCCACGTGGAAGCGCCCGGCGTGGATCCAGGTCCAGCCGCCCGAGACCGCGGCGCGCGCGGGCCCTTCGCGCCCGATCATCGCGATCCACGACGCGACCGCGATCACGGCGGCGGCGCCGGCGAGCAGCGTCGCCAGCAGGTGTCCCCACCGGTCGGTGCGGCGGCCGCCGAGCAGCAGGATCAGCGCGCCCGCGGCGGGCAGGCCGGGGAGCAGCCAGAGCAGATTCCCCCAGAGTCCGGTGGTCATCGCGTCACCGCCTCAGCAGATCGGCGTCGTCGACCGAGGCCGACCGGCGGGTGCGGAAGAGCGTCATGATGATCGCGAGGCCGACCACCACCTCGGCGGCGGCGACCACCATCGTGAAGAATGCGATCACCTGCCCGTCCAGGCTGGCGTGCATGCGCGCGAAGGTGACGAAGGCCAGGTTGGCGGCGTTCAGCATCAGTTCCACGCACATGAAGACGACGAGAGCGTTGCGGCGCAGCAGCACCCCGGACGCGCCGATCGCGAAGAGGATCGCCGACAGGTACAGGTAGTTCGCGGGGTTCATCGGCCCTCCTTGATCGGCCGGGTCCGTCCCAACGCTTCCTGAGTCGCCGACGACGTGCCGACCGCTCCCTGAGCCGCCGACGACGTGCCGACCGCCTCCTGAGCCGCCGACGACGTGCCGAACGCTCCCTGAGCCGCCGACGAAGGAGGCGTGTCGAAGGGACCGAGGTCCCGCGGGGTGAGCAGCGCGTTCACCGACAGCGCCGACGGTGAGCCGTCGGGTTCGCGGGCCGGGATGTCGACCGCGTTGTGCCGGGCGAAGACCCCGGGTGGTGGCAGCGGCGTGACGTGGCCGCCGCGGGCGAACCGGGCGATCGACAGCTCGCGCTGACCGCGCTTGGGGCCGAACCGCTGGCGGTGGGCCAGCACCATGGCGCCGAGTGTCGCGGTGATCAGCAGCGCGCCGGTGAGTTCGAACGCCCACAGGTACTTGACGAAGATCAGTTCGGCGAGGGCCCGGATGTTCTCGTTGCCGCCGCCGGGCGCGGTGCCGTGGCTGTAGTCGGGGGCGCCGCGGAACGGCGTGAGGACCGCGGTGCCGAGGGCCGCGACCAGCAGGATCGCGAAACCGATCCCGAGGCCGGCGGCCAGATAGCGCTGCCCCCGGATGGTCTCGACGAGCGAGTCCGACGAGTCCACGCCGATCAGCATCAGCACGAACAGGAACAGCATCATCACCGCGCCGGTGTAGACCACCACCTGCACCACGCCGAGGAACAGCGCACCCTGCAGCACGTAGAACACCGCGAGGATGATCATCGTCATCGCCAGGAAGACCGCCGAATAGACGGCCTTCGGCGACAGGATCACGCCGAGCGCACCGATCACCACGATCACCGCCAGCACCCAGAAGGTGACGGCCTCGCCGGTGGTGGTGCGGGTCAGTTCCGCCGCGAGTACGGCGGTCATCCGGTGACCTCGCCGCGGTAGTAGTTCTCCGGCCGCGTGCCGGGCTCCATGTCGTGCGGCGGGGGCGTCATGCCGTCTTCCAGCGGCGCCAGCAGCTGATCCTTCTCGTAGATCAGGCCGGCGCGGCTGGGGCCGGCGAGTTCGTAGTCGCCGGTCATGGTGAGCGCACGCGTCGGGCAGGCTTCGATGCACAGGCCGCAGCCGATGCAGCGCAGGTAGTTGATCTGGTAGACGCGGCCGTAGCGCTCGCCGGGGGAGTAGCGCTCCTCGTCGGTGTTGTCGGCGCCCTCGACCAGGATGGCGTCGGCCGGGCACGCCCACGCACACAGCTCGCAGCCTATGCATTTCTCCAGCCCGTCCGGATAGCGATTCAGCTGGTGGCGGCCGTGGTAGCGAGGGGCGGGCGGTTCCTTCTGCTCCGGATACTGCTCGGTGATCGGGGCGCGGAACATGCCGGCGAACGTGGAGGCGAAGCCGGCGACGGCATCGGGCATGTCAGGCATCGGCGGACTCCTTCGGCAGAACCTGGCCGGGCAGTGGCGGTACCGGGAAGCCCCCGGCGAACGGATCGAAGGGCTTGTCGTGGGCGCCTTCCGGGCCGGTCGAAGCGGCAGACGAATCGATCGACCGACCTCCCACCACCGCGAACACCGCCTTGAGCAGCGCTGCGGTCACGACCAGTCCGGCGGCGGCGTAGATCAGGCCGGCGCTCCACGCGGCCCAGCCGCGGGTGGCCTCGGTGATCACCGCGACCACCAGCACCCAGGCGAGGGCGAACGGGATCAGCACCTTCCAGCCGAGCGTCATGAACTGGTCGTAGCGCAGGCGCGGGAGCGTGGTCCGCAGCCAGATGAACACGAACAGGAACACCCACACCTTGATCACGAACCACAGCAGCGGCCACCATCCGCTGTTCGCGCCGGACCACAGGCTCACCGGCCACGGCACCTGCCAGCCGCCGAGGAACAGCGTCGCGGCCAGCGCCGACACCGTCGCCATGTTGATGTACTCGGCCAGCATGAACATCGCGAACTTCAGCGACGAGTACTCGGTGTGGAAGCCGCCGACCAACTCGCCCTCGGCCTCGGGCAGGTCGAACGGGGCGCGGTTGGTTTCGCCGACCATCGAGATCGCGTAGATCACGAACGACGGCAGCAGCACCAGTACGTACCAGCGCCCGGACTGCCCGGCGACGATCCCGGACGTCGACATGGTGGCCGACAGCAGGAAGACCGCGGCGAAGGTCAGGCCCATCGCGATCTCATACGAGATCACCTGCGCCGTCGACCGCAGGCCGCCGAGCAGCGGATAGGTCGACGACGACGCCCAGCCCGCCAGCACGATGCCGTACACCCCGATTGAGGTGACGGCCAGGATGTAGAGCACGCCGACCGGTAGGTCGGTCAGCTGCAGCGGGGTCTGGTGACCGAACACCGAGACCATCGGCCCCATCGGGATCACCGCGAACGCCATGATCGCCGGCACCACCGAGATGATCGGTGCCAGTACGTACAGCACCTTGTCGACGCCGATCGGGGTGAGACCCTCCTTCAGGGCGAGCTTCACGCCGTCGGCCAGGCTTTGCAGCGCACCGTGCCAGCCGACCCGGTTCGGCCCGAGCCGCCGCTGCATGCGGGCCATCACCTTGCGCTCGGCGAGGATCGCGACCAGCACCGTCACCACCAGGAACGCGAAGATCGCGACGGCCTTGACGAGCATCAGCCACCACGGATCGCGCCCGAAGTCGGCGAGCGTGGGGAACCGGGCTGGCGCGGTCATCGGCCGCTCCGCACGATCACCCGATCGCCGGGCGAGGCCGCCAGCCGGGCGTGCAGTCCCTGACCGGGCGCGTTCATCGGAACCCAGATCACGTCGTCGGGCATGTCGGTGACCGCCAGCGGCAGGGTCAGCTCGCCGCGCCGCGTGGCGACGGTCACCGGGTCGCCGTCGCCGATGCCGAGCCGCTCCGCCGCCGCGGCGGCGAGGCGCACGACCGGGCGGCGTGCGGTCTGCGCGAGGTAGGGCTCGCCGTCCTGAAGACGGCCGTCATCGAGGAGCATCCGCCAGGACGCGAGAGTGAACTCGTGACCGGGGGCCGTTTCGACACGGGCGGGCTGCTCAGTAGCCCGCCCCGCCGGACGAGCCGTTAGGCGAGTCCGAGTCGAAACGCCCGTCTCGAACGACGCGCGCTCGCCGTCCCACGGCCCGATGCGCGCGAACTCGCGATGAATCGCGTCGGCGCTGTCGCAGGTCAGGTCCGCCCCGAGTTCGGCGGCCAGCAGGTGGAGCACGCGGTGGTCGGACAGCGGGAGGGTGCCGCGGTCGGGCGGCGGGAGAGCGGTGGAGAACGGCCGCGGACGACCCTCCCAGTCCACGAAGGTGCCGGTCTTCTCGGCGACCGCGGCCACCGGGAAGACGACGTCGGCGTACTCGGTCACCGCGGAGGGACGCTGCTCCAGGCTCACCACGAACGACCGGGCGAACGCGTCGCGGGCGGCCGCCGGGTCGGGCAGGTCGCCGGGGTCCACCGCACCGGTCAGCACCGCGCCGAGGTCGCCGTTCGCGAGGGCCGCGAGCATTCCGGCGGTGTCCCGGCCGGGGACCTCGCTGGGTACCGTGCCCCAGACCTGCCCGAGGTCGCGGCGGGCGGTCGCCGACGATACCGGCCGGCCCGCGGGCAGCAGATTCGGTGCGGCTCCGACGTCCAGGCCGCCGCGCTCGCCGGCGCGCCGGGGGATCCAGGCCAGCCGCGCGCCGGTGCCGTCGGCGACGGCGGCCGCGGCGGTGAGGGCGCCGGGTGCGGCGGCGAGTCGTTCACCGGTCAGCAGTACCGCCCCCGGCGTGGCGAGTAGCTCGGCCACCTCCGGCGACGCCAGCGCGTCGGCCTCGGCCCCGGGGACGCACGAGATCAGGTCCGCGGACAGCTTCGCCGATCCGGGACTGCGCCAGGAGGCGATGGTCACGACGCGGCAGTGATGGCGGCGCACCGCCTTCCGCAGCCTCAGGAAGACGGCCGCGCTCTCCTCCTCCGGTTCCAGTCCGGCCAGGACCACCACCGGTGCCTTCTCCAATTCGGCGTAGGTCACCCCGATTCCGGTACCGGCGACGCGCGCCGCCAGGAACGCGGTCTCCTCCGCCGAGTGATCCCGCACCCGCATGTCGACGTCGTTGGTGCCGAGCACCACGCGGGCGAACTTGCCGTAGGCGTAGGCGTCCTCGACCGTCGCCCGTCCACCGAGCAGCACCCCGGCCGGTGTTCCGGACAGGCCGCGGGCGGCGACGGCCAGCGCGTGCGGCCACGACGCCGGCGCGAGCACGCCGTCGTCGCCGCGGACCAGCGGGACGGTGAGCCGGTCGGGGAGCTGGGCGTAGGCGAACGCCCAGCGGCCCTTGTCGCAGTTCCACTCCTCGTTGACCTCGGGATCGTCACCGGCCAGGCGGCGCAGCACCTTCCCGCGCCTGTGATCGGTGCGCAGCGCGCACCCGCCCGCGCAGTGTTCGCAGACGCTCGGTGACGAGATCAGGTCGAAGGGCCGCGCGCGGAAGCGGTACGCGGCACCGGTCAGGGCGCCCACCGGGCAGATCTGCACCGTGTTGCCCGAGAAATACGATTCGAAAGGCTCCTCCGAATAGGCGGATACCTGCTGCAGCGCACCGCGATCGGCGAGCTCGATCAGCGGATCCCCGGCGATCTCGGTGGAGAACCGGGTGCACCGGGCACACAGGACACACCGCTCCCGGTCGAGCAGCACCTCCGGCGACAGCGCCACCGGCTTGGTGTAGGTGCGCTTGACGCCGTCGAACCTCGACGTGGGCCGGCCCGCCGACATGGCCTGGTTCTGCAGCGGGCACTCGCCGCCCTTGTCACAGGTCGGGCAGTCGAGCGGGTGATTGATGAGCAGGAGTTCCATCACGCCGCTCTGCGCGCGGGCCGCGTCGGCCGAGGTGTGCTGGGTACGGACCACCATCTGATCGGTCGCCGTGATGGTGCACGATGCCATCGGTTTGCGCTGTCCCTCCACCTCGACCAGGCATTGCCGGCAGGCCCCGGCGGGCGGCAGCAGCGGGTGATCGCAGAAGCGGGGGATCTCGACGCCGATCAGTTCGGCGGCGCGGATCACCAGGGTGCCCTTGGGGACGGTCACCTCGACGCCGTCGATGGTGAGGGTCACCGTGTTCTCGTCGACCGCGGGGGCCGCGGGTTCTGCGGCGGTCATGATCTCGACTCCGCTCGATCGGCGTGGAACACGGTGGACTTCGACGGGTCGAAGGGGCAGCCGCCCGGGTGGCCGTCGTGGGGGAAGTGCGCGAGGTATTCGTCGCGGAAGTACTTCAGCGAGCTGAGGATCGGGCTGCCCGCGGCGTCACCGAGGGCGCAGAAGCTCTTTCCGACGACGCTGTCGGTGATGTCGGTCAGCGTGGTCAGATCCTCCTCGGTGGCGTCGCCGGATTCGAGCCGCCGCATCAGCTGCACCAGCCAGTAGGTGCCCTCGCGGCACGGGGTGCATTTGCCGCACGACTCGTGCGCGTAGAACTCGGTCCACCGGGTGACGGCGCGGACCACGCACGTCGTCTCGTCGAAGATCTGCAGGGCCTTGGTGCCGAGCATCGATCCGGCCTCGGCGACTCCCTCGTAGTCGAGGGGGACGTCGAGGTGTTCCGGGGTGAAGATCGGCGTCGACGATCCGCCCGGCGTCCAGAACTTCAGCGTGTGCCCGGCGCGGACCCCGCCCGCGCGTTCCAGGAGTTCACGGAGGGTGATCCCCAGCGGTGCCTCGTACTGCCCGGGCCGGGCGACGTGCCCGGACAGCGAGTACAGCGTGAAGCCGGGGGAGCGCTCGGTGCCCATCGACCGGAACCAGTCGGTGCCGTTGCGCAGGATCGACGGCACCGACGCGATCGACTCGACGTTGTTGACGACGGTCGGGCTCGCGTACAGCCCGGCGACGGCGGGGAACGGCGGCCGCAGCCGCGGCTGGCCGCGGCGGCCCTCCAGCGAGTCGAGCAGTGCGGTCTCCTCACCGCAGATGTAGGCGCCGGCACCGGCGTGCACCACCAGGTCGAGGTCCAGATTCGAGCCGAGCACCCGGCGCCCGAGCAGACCGGCCGCGTACGCTTCGTCGACCGCCTCGCGCAGCCGCCGGATCACCGGGGCCACCTCACCGCGGACGTAGATGAACGCGTGCCGTGCGCGGATCGCGTAGGCGGCGATCGCGACGCCCTCGATCAGGGTGTGCGGGGACGCCAGCATCAGCGGCATGTCCTTGCAGGTGCCGGGCTCGGACTCGTCGGCGTTGACCACCAGATAGTGGGCGTCGGACGTGTCGCGCTCACCCTGCGGGATGAAGCTCCACTTCATCCCGACCGGGAAGCCCGCGCCGCCGCGGCCACGCAGCCCGGAGGCCTTCACCAGCTCGATCACGTCGTCCGGGGCCATCGCGAGGGCCGCCTTCAGCCCCGTGTAGCCGCCGCGACGCAGATAGCTCGCGAGCGTCCACGACTGTCGATCGGACCAGAAACGGGACAGCACGGGGGCCTGCGCGGGCTCACCCCCGGCGGGCAGGTCGACGGTGATCATCGCTCGTCCCCTTCGATAGGCTCAGGGGGTGGGGACGAAGGCTCAGCGGGCTGGCTGGGCGGGGCGCCGGCGAGGAGCCGCTCGTTCTCCCGGAAGGTGCACAGTGAATCCGCGCCGCGGCTGGGGCACACCGGCCTCCCGGCGCGCAGGTCGTCGACCAGCGCGGCCGCGGACTCCGGGGTCTGGTCGTCGAAGAACTCCCAGTTGACCATCACCACCGGCGCGAAGTCGCAGGCGGCGTTGCATTCGACGCGCTGCAGGGTCACCGCGCCGTCGTCCGTCGTCTCGCCGGGTGCGACGCCGAGCCGGTCGGTGAGTTCGGCGAGGATCGCGTCGCCACCCATCACCGCGCACAGCGTCGTCGTGCAGACACCGACCAGATGGGTGCCGGTGGGCGTGCGCCGGTACATCGAGTAGAAGGTCGCGACCGACGCGACCTGGGCGGGGGTGAGCTCGAGCAGGTCGGCGCAGAACCGGACGCCGGCGCGCGTGACGTAGCCGTCGTGCGCCTGGACCAGGTGCAGCAGCGGCAGCAGCGCGGACCGCGCCTGCGGGTACCGGGCGATGATCGGGGCGGCGTCGGCGCGCAGCGCGGCCTCGTCGCCGGGCGAATACCGCTCCGGGCCGGTGAACTCGATCGGCGGTTGCGGCGTCCCGGTGCGGAACGGCGTGAGTCCGAGCAGGACGGGATCGGTCATCGGTCCACCCCTCCCATCACGGGATCGATACTGGCCACGGCGGTGATCACGTCGGCCACCAGACCGCCTTCGCACATCGCCGCCACGGCCTGCAGATTGGTGAACGACGGATCGCGGAAGTGCACCCGATACGGGCGAGTGCCGCCGTCGGAGACCACGTGCACGCCGAGTTCGCCGCGCGGCGCCTCGATCGCGGTGTAGCTCTGCCCGGCCGGCACGCGCATGCCCTCGGTGACGAGCTTGAAGTGATGGATCAGCGACTCCATCGAGACCCCCATGATCTCGGCGATGTGGGCCGGCGAGTTGCCCAGCCCGTCGGGGCCGACGGCCAGATCGGCCGGCCAGGCCAGACCGGCGTCGGCCACCATCACCGGGCCCGGTTCCAGCGCGTCGAGCACCTGCCGGACGATCCTGATGGACTCGTACATCTCCCGCACCCGGATCAGGTAGCGCCCGTACGAGTCGCAGCCGTCGTCGGTGACGACGTCGAACTCGTAGTTCTGGTAGCCGCAGTAGGGGGCCGCGCGGCGCAGGTCGTGCGGGAGTCCGGTGGACCGCAGGACCGGCCCGGTGATGCCGAGCGCCATGCAGCCGGTGAGATCGAGGTAGCCGACGCCCTGTGTGCGGGCCTTCCAGATGTGGTTCTCGGTGAGAAGGGCCTCCACCTCGGCGATCTCGCGCGGCAGCGCGTCGAGCACCTCGGCGATGTGCTGCTCGCAGCCCTCGGGCAGATCGGCGGCCACCCCGCCCGGCCGGATGAAGGCGTGATTCATCCGCAGGCCGGTGATCTCCTCGAACAGGTCGAGAATGGTCTCCCGTGCGCCGAAACCGAGGAACATCGGCGTCACCGCGCCGAGTTCCATCCCGCCGGTCGCGAGGGCGACCAGGTGGGAACTGATCCGATTGAGTTCCATCAGCAGCACCCGGATCGCGCTGGCGCGGGCCGGGATCTGATCGGTGATGCCGAGCAGCTTCTCGACGCCGAGACAGTAGGCGGTCTCGTTGAAGAACGGCGAGAGATAGTCCATCCGGGTCACGAAGGCGACGCCCTGGGTCCAGGTGCGGAACTCCAGATTCTTCTCGATCCCGGTGTGCAGGTAGCCGATGCCGCAGCGGGCCTCGGTGACGGTCTCGCCCTCGATCTCCAGGATCAGCCGCAGCACGCCGTGTGTGGACGGATGCTGCGGGCCCATGTTCACGACGATCCGCTCGTCGGGCGAACCCCCGTCGGCCTCACGGCGCTCGGCGAGGGTCGCGACCAGGTCGTCCCAGTCGCGGCCGGCGACGGTGAACTCCTGCTCCTTGAGCTTGTCGAAAGGAACGCGCATCAGCGGTAACTCCTGCGCTGGTCCGGCGGCGGTACGGTGGCGCCCTTGTACTCCACCGGGATGCCGCCGAGCGGATAGTCCTTGCGCTGCGGGTGCCCCTCCCAGTCGTCGGGCATCTCGATCCTGGTCAGCGACGGATGACCCTCGAACACGATCCCGAAGAAGTCGTAGGTCTCGCGTTCGTGCCAGTCGTCGGTCGGGTACACCGCGACCAGGCTGGGCAGCCGCGGGTCGGCGTCCGGGGCGGTGGTCTCCAGCCGCAGCAGCCGGTTGTGGGTGATCGAGCGCAGCGGATACACCGCGTGCAGTTCGCGGCCGGTCTCGTCCGGGTAGTGCACGCCGTTCACGCCGAGGCACAGCTCGAAGCGCAGCGCTTCGTCGTCGCGCAGGGTGGCGGCGACGGGCAGGAGTGCGCGCCGATCGACCATCACGGTCAGTTCCCCGCGGTCGACGATCACCTTCTCGATCGCCTGCTCCGGGTCGATGCCCCGCACGGTCAGTCCCTCGATCAGCGCGTCGACGGCCTCGTCGAACCAGCCGCCGTAGGGCCGCTCCGCGGCGCCGGGCAGCACGATCGGTGTCACCAGCCCGCCGAAGCCGGAGGTGTCGCCGCTGCCGGCCGGACCGAAGAGGCCGCGCGCCACTCCGATCACCTCGCCGCCGTGGCGGCCGCCGGGGGTCAGTTCGCCGGTCATCGCAGCAGCCCCCGCAGCTCGATGGTGGCCGGTGCCGACAGAGCCGCGCGCTCGGCGGCACGCACCGCCTCCTCGCGGTGCACGCCCAGCGGCTCGGCGGCGATCTGCTCGTGCAGCGCCAGGATCGCGTTCATCAGCATCTCCGGCCGCGGCGGGCAGCCGGGAAGGTAGATGTCGACGGGCACCACGTGGTCGACGCCCTGGACGATCGCGTAGTTGTTGAACATGCCGCCGGACGACGCGCAGACGCCCATCGCGAGCACCCACTTCGGTTCGGCCATCTGGTCGTAGATCTGGCGCAGCACCGGCGCCATCTTCTGGCTCACCCGTCCGGCCACGATCATCAGATCGGCCTGGCGGGGCGAGGCGCGGAAGGCCTCCATCCCGAAACGGGCGAGGTCGTAGCGGCCGGACGTGGTCGCCATCATCTCGATGGCACAGCAGGCGAGCCCGAAGGTGGCCGGCCACAGCGATCCCTTGCGCATGTAGCCGGCGAGTTTCTCGACGGTGCTCAGCAGAAATCCGCCGGGCAACTGCTCTTCGATCCCCATCGGTGGGGGCTCCCTTCCGTATCGATCGTGCGAGGGCTGTTCGTGATCGACTCACCGCGTGCGTGTCAGTCCCAGCTCAGCCCTCCGCGGCGCCACTCGTAGGCGTAGGCGACCGAGACGTTGACGATGAACAGGGCGACGGCGATCAGCCCGAACCAGCCGAGGCTGTCGGCGGCGACCGCCCACGGGTAGAGGAAGACGATCTCGATGTCGAAGATGATGAACAGCATCGCCGTCAGGTAGTACTTCACCGGGAACCGCTGCACCAGGCCGGCCGTGGGCGGAAGGGGTTCTATGCCGCATTCGTACGCTTCGAGCTTCGCGCGGTTGCGGCGGCGCGGTCCGACGATCGACGCGATCACCACCGAGACCACGGCGAAGGCGAGTGCGATGCCGCCGAGGACCAGAATCGGCGCGTACGCGTTCACCTGCCTCAGCCTCCTTGTGCTGCAAGGTCTTTCGCTCCGGTCTGGGGTGACGGGGAGGAGCGATGGCCACCCTTGTGATGTAAAACACACACTAGTCACGGGTGGCGCCGCCGTGGGGGATTCTCCGGCTATTGCGTGGTGGCGCGCCGCGACAGGAGGCCGGTGACGATGCGGGGGAGTTCGATCGGGTCGACGGGCGACGACGCGCTCGCATCGGCGCGCGACCAATCGGCCAGCCACCGGTCCGCGGCCCGCGCGATCAGCACCAGCAGCGGCGGGCACGGCGAGTATTCGTCGCGCAGTTGCTTGGCGAGCCCGAGGCCGCCCACGGGCGCGGCCTCGCCGTCGAGGATCGCCAGATCGACGGTCCCGGTGTCGAACTCGCGCAGCACCATCGGCGCGGTCGCGACTTCCACGTACTCGAGTTCGGGCAGGTCGGGATGCAGCCGGGTGCCGAGGGCCGTCCGCACCTGCTGCCGGGTCCCGGCGTCGTCGGAATACACCAGGACGCGGACGACGACGCCGTCGCCACGCGGATCGGAAGAACCGTTGCGCGGGCTCATGTTTCCCGACCCTAGTGACGTCGAGACGCGGCCGGGGTCGTTTCGGTGCGACGTTCCCGATCGGGTCGCTTGCCTTCGGCACGGTCTCGCCCGGCACGCCGGCTGAGCCGCCCCGGCGAACGAAGTGAGTCCGGGGCGAGTCGACCCTTCGACCGCGTATCTCCGCTTCGCTCCGCCACGCATGCTCAGGACCCGCCAAGCCCCTGAATGGATGCTGGCGGAACGATCAGGGCTGCGGTTGGTCCAGGGCGGCGAGGGCCCGGCGGGCGGCCTCGAGTTCTCGGCTGAGTTCTTCCACGCGGCGCTGAGCCTCCTCGCGGGCGGCGTGCAGCAGTGCGGTGACCGCACCCGCGGCGGTCTCGTCGCCGAGTTCGCGGACGGCGGCATCCACCGCTTCGGGGGCCAGCGGCCGGGAACGCTGAGGCTTGCGCGCTCCGCGCGTCACCAGGACCGACCACTCGTTCTCGGGTGAGCCGTAGATCGTGACGGTCACCGACTTGACCGACGACGCCCGGGCCGCGGCGCGTTTGGCGGCGGGAGCCCGCTTCGGCGAGGTCGGTGTGGCCGGCGAGGCCGGAGCTTTCGGCTCCGGCGCCGGGGCGGGTGCGGTGGCGGGCGCCGCCGCGGTCTTCGCTGTCCGCCGCGGCTTCGTCGGCGGGGGTTCGGGGGCGTTCTTCGTCATCCGGAGTTCCTCGGCCTCGTAGGGGAGTTCGTCGTCCACGCCGCGGGGCCGGACCACGACGGTGGTGCCGTCCACCGAGATCACCCGCGCGGAGGCGCCGGGCGCCAGGCCCAGGCTCGGTGTGCCTTCGCGCAGGTACACGGTGGCGCGGCGGCCTTCGGCGACGGCCACGGCCAGGGCGGACAGATTCTCGGCAGTCAGCGAGTCGGCGGCCGGGCGGCGTCGCGGGGGCATGGCCGGTCCTCTCTGTCGGGGCAGGTCATCGGGATCGTCGAGAACACATGATACCGAACTGATGTGCGAAAGACGAGACTCGGGTCACGGCCGATCGGTGCCGGTCAGCAGGGCGGCGATGTCGGTCTCGCCGCGCGCGGCGTAGGCCTCGGCGACCGCTGCCGCGGCGGTGTCCGGGGGCAGCCCGGCGGCGACGGCGAGCGCGGCGAGGGCGACCGCGGCGTCGTCGGTGGCCGGGGCGCCGATCCGGGCGAGGGCGTCGTGCATCGGGTCCGTCGCCGCGCGGACCGGCTCCACCTCGAAGCGGCCGTCGTCGGTGAAGACGAGCAGCATCTCGGCGGATTCGTCCAGGCCGAGGGTGGTGACGAAACGGCGGACGCTGCCGATGGTCGGTTGCAGCGCGGTCCACGACACCGACTGCTCGCCGTCGGCGGAGTCGAGGTGCCGGACCTCGCCGTGCGCAAGACCCAACGCCGTCGCCATCGCGACCGGCAGCGGAGCGCCGCTGCCGCGCAGGTGTTCGCGATTCACCGCGACCCGCAGTTTCCAGGCGTCGCCCACGCGATACAGCGACCGGGTCTGCGCGGGCGACTTCCGCGGCGCCGCGGCATCCGCGGCGGCCGTGACGATGCCCGCCTCCGTGCGGAACGGCGGGGCGGCGGCGTAGGCGACGATCGACGCCGCCTTCACGTCGTAGGCGACGGCGAGGGCGTCGACCAGGTCGGCGAGGGGTGCGCTGCCACCGGATTCGGTGAGCCGCCGGGCGATGGCGACCCGGATACTCTCGTATCCGTCGCCGCCCCACTCGCTCAGGCCCCACTGCGTGCGGCTGACGCGCTGGAAGCGATCGTCGCCGGTCATCTGGTTCACCAGCGAGCGGACCGACCGCTCGACATGGAATTCGGCGACCAGTTCCTCGGGGGTCATCGGCGCGGCGTGGATCCGCAGGATCGCGGCGGCGTAGTCCTCCACCGACGACGTCCGCGTCAGGATGTGGCCGCGGTACACCGCGTAGCCGGCCGCGCCCGCCCAGTCGGCGTACCACGACGGGGTGGGGGTCCCGGCCGCGCCGGTCACCGCGTCGAGCGCATCGAGCCGGACGACGCCGTACCGATCGGCGTGTTCCTCGAGGATCGTCCGGGTCGTCTCCCGCGCGGCGTCGAGCGTCGGGGTGGCGGCCCAGCCGTCGTCGATCTGGAAGGGCACACCGATCCCGGTGAGCACCCGCCACAGCGGCGCCCCGGTGACCGGGACCGTCTCGCCGATCGCCGGCAGGGTGGCGAGGAGCTCGTCGAGCGGGCGGACGGTGCCGATGGCGCGCAGCGCCGCGGCCAGCATGAACTGCGCTTCGGTGCTGTTCTCCATCCAGTCGTACAGCTCATCGAGGGCGCGGGCCTCGTACTGCCGCACGCGTTCCCGGGAGACGCCGAAGCGTTCGCCGAGCGACTCCAGCCGGATGCGCGGCCGGGTCAGGCGGCGCTCGGCGAACACCACGCGATCGCGTTCGGCGAGTTCGCCGATGCGCGTGTCGAGCTGGGCGGCGACGCCCTCGGGTTGGTCGCCGGTGAGCGCGAGGTCGTCGCCGGTCAGCTGATCGAGACGGCGCCGGGCGTCGTGCACGATGGTCGGCGCGTGGTCGGGCAAGCTCGCCAGCAGGGGCGTGCGCCGCTGTCCGGCCACCACGTGCCAGCGGGCGATGATTGCCAGGTCGTCGAGCAGAGCGGCGACCGGGTCGTCCGGGCCGGTGGAGGGCCGTCCGGCGGCCTCGACCGACAGGTCAACCAGCTTGCTGAGTAGCGGTGTCACCGAACCGGTTCCCATGCCCCGGCTGTCGAGAATCTCGGCGGCGGTGACCGGCCGGATCCGGTCGGTGGTAAAGATCGATGACGACAGCAGCCAATTGGCCGCGCGGGTCGGCAGGTCGGGATCGGGGATCAGGTCCACGCCGCCGGGCAGCAACGGCAGCAGGTCGCCCAGCGCGACCTCCGGCAGCGTCTCGATGATCAGAACAGCGATGAGGTCGCTGTGCGCCCGCCGGACTTGGCCGTCGGCGATGGTGGGGTCGTCGTCGATCCAGAAGAACTCAGGGTCGGTGCCGCGGCTGGCCAGCCACGGTGCGAGGTCGGACCACGTCGCCGCATTCGGCTCCCCAGCGGGGGAACCGGCGGCGGGGGAGTCCGTGCGCATACCGATCAGTATTCTCCACCGGCGGGTCGTCGGACGGGAAGCCTGGCTGTTCCGTGTCGCCGCCGGGTCCGACGACGTTGGTGACGAGACGCGCGTCCGGGCCGATCGGCGCTGGTCGGCGCCGCTATCGCTCCGGGGGCCGAGTGCTTAGCGGGCTCGTGGGCTGGTCGGCGGTGCCGCGCTCCGGCTCATTGCTCGGGTGCTCGCGAGGGTTGTCGAACGCAACGTCGATGATCTCGAAGCCCTTGGCACGTTGGGCCTGCGCCGATCGGGTGTAGGCGCGGATGTCTCCGCGCTGCAGGTCGACGGCGTCGGTGAACTCGGTGAGCACGGCGCGCGGATACAGCTTGTCCACGCGGACCGCGTTGATCTCCAAGGAGAACACCAGCAGGATCGCCGCGAGGTAGATGAACGCCAGCAGTCCGAGCACCACCGCGAAGACCCCGTTGATCTGCTGCGTGCGGGCGATGACGCGTTCGATGTAGACCCCGCCGAAATGCTGCAGTACCTGCCAGCCGATCGCCGCGACCACGGCGCCGGGTAGCACGTCGGTCACGGTGAGCGTGCGTGCGGTGCCGAATCGAAATGCGAAGACGAAGAGGATCAGCATCAGCAGCGCGGAGCCGATCTGAGTGAGCAGTGAGCCGACGTCGCCGCCGACGCGCAGCGCGGTTACGGCGATGCTCACGCCCACCAGCAGTACCAGGGTCAGCCCGACTGTGAAGAGCAGAACGAAGCCGCGCACGCGGACGAGGATCGGGTTGGGGCGGCAGTTGCGCGGTACCGTCCACACCACGTTCATGGCGTTCTGCGAGGCCACGGCGACGCCGAGCCCACCATAGAGGGCGCCGGCCAGGCCGATGATCACGGCGACGGGGCCCCCGCTGAGCGCAGACGGATCGCTCAGTTGCTCACCGACCACGGGGATCTGCTCCAGCACCGAGCTGACGATTCGATCGCGCAGGCCTTCGTTGTGCTCGAGGAGCATACCGAGGACGGTCGTGAACACCAGGAGTAGCGGGAACAGCGAGACGAACCCGTAGTAGGTGATGAGGGCGGCCAGGTAGCCGCCCTGATCGTCGAAAAACTTGTACAGGACGGCCAGCGGGTACCCGGCCTTAGGGTGCCGGCGCTGGAAGTCGTCGAGACGGGCGGTGATGGTCGCCATCGATCAACCCCTCCAACGATGAACGTTTCCCACGAGTGGAAGCGTAGGGCACGCGACGGCGACCACCGGGGCTCGGTCGGTCCTGCCGGTATGGCGGACGCCGACCGGCTACCGTCGAGAAGTCGAAGCGGCAGCGGTGTTGGACCGGGCGGGCGCGAGGACGTCGCCGCGGAGCCACTGCAGCCAGTCGTCGAATCCGTCGCCGGACTTCGCACTGACGTAGAACGTCCGCGCTCGGGGATTGATGGCCCGCAGATTGCGCTCGAACAGCTCGATGTCGAAGTCGAGATGGGGTAGCAGGTCGGTCTTGTTCACCAGCACGGTCTCGACGCTGCGAAACATGACCGGATACTTGAGCGGCTTGTCCTCACCCTCGGTGACCGCGAAAACCATTGCCCGCCGGTGCGCACCGACCTCGAATTCAGCCGGGCACACGAGGTTGCCGACGTTCTCGATCATGAGGAGATCGAGGGCGGCCAGATCGAGCGCATCGAGTGCTCGCGCCACCATCGGGGCGTCGAGGTGGCACTCGCCGCCGAAGCCGTCCCCGGTATTGAGAAGCGAGATCTGCGCCGCGAAGGGACGCAGTCGATCGGCGTCGATCGCGGTCTCGATGTCCCCCTCCACGACCCCCACCCGGACGGTCTCGGCAAGCTCTTGCAGGGTCCGGGCCAGAACGGTCGTCTTCCCGGCGCCCGGCGAGGACATCAGGTTCACCGCAACCACGCCCGCGTCGTCCAGACGTGACCGATTCCCGGCCGCGGCATTGTCGTTCTCATCGAAGATCCGCTCCAGCACGTCGATCCTGTCGCCGCCGGTCTGGTACCCCGAATGGTCGCCGAGTTGCTCGGAGTGAGTATGCCCTCCCTCGCCGGGGTGCCAATGGCTGTGTTCGCTGCCGTCGGCGTGCGCGTGCGTATGTCCGCTCTCGGTGCCATCGTGCCGGTGGAATCGCCCCATCATCAACCTCTCACATCAAGTGATCGCAGCAGGAACTCTTCGCCGGTGACAACGGCGACGTGCCCGCTTCCGCAGCTGCCGCACACCAGGATTGGTATGCCGCGCATCCGAGTCTGCGCCTGGCAGTCATCGCACGCAATCACGGCGGGGATCTGGTTGACGCAGAGGACGCTGTCCGCGAGCGCGGTGTCCTCCCGAACAATGGTCCAACAGTAGGTCAGCGTCTCGGGGACCACTTGCCGTAGTTCACCGACGTCGAGATGAATGGTCGTCACCTCGCGTCCCGCGGCGGCGCGTTCGGCGATCACGCTGATCGAGCGGCACAGCGACAGTTCGTGCATCGGCCGTCCTCACTCGCCGCGCAGGGTCTGCGACGGGGTCTCGCCGTATCGTTGCTTATATGCCCGGGAGAACTCTCCGAGGTGAGTGAATCCCCAGTCCGCTGCGGTATCGGTCACCGTCACACCTTCGCCGACCGACGCGCCGAGTAGCTCGTCGCGGACCCGCTCCAGTCGGCGACGCCGGATGTACTCGGTGGGCGTGGTTCCCAGCGCGTCGTGGAAGGCTTGCTGCAGGCTGCGAGGACCGATGTGCACCGCAGCAGCGACATCGGCGGTGGTCATTCGTTCGGCTAGATGCTGTTCGATATACGCCATACACGCGCGCACCACGCTTTTACGCCCCGGACGTGGGGTGACCCGGCCGCTGTAATTGTGCGGCTGCAGCAGAAGGAGAGAGGAGGCTAGAAGGCTCTCGATCTCGTTGTCGCCGACGCCGGACTGCAGCAGCGAGTCCGGTGTCATCAGCTCCGCGCTCAACAGCTGCATGGCGATGCTCCACCGGACCGTACGCGGTGCGGTGAGATCGAACTCGGGGTCGAAGACGATCGGCTCGGTCACCTGCCGCCCGAGCATCCGGGACAGCGTCCGGCTCATCCGCTCGCGATCGATTCGCACGATCATCTGCGAACCCGGCGCTGCGAAGTGAATGCGGACGCGGCGGCCGGGAGAGGTCACCATGCCGTGCGTGGAGTCGATGGTGAAGTGGTGGTCGTCCACCGTCGTCGCCGACTCGCCGAAGGTATGGACCAGCACGCTCACGTCCGGGCCGGCGGAGGGTATCTCCACCGTCACCGAACTGGCGAACTCGATGTGTGCGAAGGCGACCCCGCGCAGTTCGGCGAGGTTCGCCACGGCCGCGAACTCGTCGTCGCGTGTTTGTACTGTGAGCTGATTCGCTCCGAGGAACCGGGCGAGGAACCCCCTCGCGTCGTCGGGATCACCGGAGCGGAAGACCTCGCGTCCCGCGAGCGACGGAGGTACTCCGCGGGGGCGCAGCCGGGGCAGCGGCGGGTGCTCCAGGCGCCGGGTATCGATCGCCTCGAGATGGAAAATGCCAGACACAGCTGACACACCTCCTGGTGTGTGATACGCCTGGGGACAAGGGGCTGTCGTCCCCACGGGATACTCGCGTTCACGATAGTCCTTGCGCGCAACCGATAGCACCGCATTCAGCTGGCCTCCTACGATCGACTCCCAGAAGCCGAGGTCGAAGGGGTCGTAATGTTGCCGCAAGACGACGATGTGCAAGTGTCGCAACAGCTTCGACACAGCAATGTCGATGCACTCGTGGAGCGCCTGGACGATCCGAAGACCGTTGCAGCGCTGCTCGATCTCCTTGATGTTCTGCCGACGCTCTCGGGAACGCTGGTGCTTCTCGATGGCTTCTACAGCAATAGCGAGCACATCCTGGAGAACATCCGTGGATCCCTGATCGAGATGACCGAAATGGTCTCGGGCACCACTGAGGCCGAGTCGGCGCAGAAACTGATCAAGCTCGGCCAGCAAGCTGTCCCGGTCGCTACTCAAGTCGCCGACTCGGGCGTCCTGGAAAGCCTCGCCCGCGCGCGCTTGATCGAGCGGGCCGCTGACCCGGAGTTGCTCAATACTCTCGGCGCGGTCGTCGACGGCGTCAGCAAAGCAGCCGGCGACCTGGCTGCTTCGCCGGACCGCAAGCTCGGAGTGTTCAAACTTCTGAGTGCTCTGAAGGACCCGGATACCTCGCGCGGTATGGATTTTGCTCTTCGCGTATTCAAAGAACTCGGCGCGGGCCTGGATCCGCGGCGCACGGAACAGGAACGATAGGCAGGCGGCAAATGGCGAACGTGCTCTGGTTACAGGGTGGCGCGTGCTCGGGAAACACGATGTCCTTCCTCAACGCGGATGAACCTAGTGTGGTCGACCTCATCGTCGACTTCGGACTGAACATCCTCTGGCATCCCTCGCTTGGTCTGGAGCTGGGCGAGAACGCGAAGAAGATCTTCAACGACTGTATCTCCGGTGCGACGGCGCTGGACATCTTCGTCTTCGAAGGCACCGTGATCGAGGGCCCCAACGGCACGGGCCGCTTCGACATGTTCGCCGATCGGCCGATGAAGGACTGGGTAACCGATCTGGCCGCGGCCGCCTCGATCGTGGTCGCGATCGGCGATTGTGCGTGCTTCGGCGGTCTGCCGGCCACGGATCCGAACCCGAGTGATTCGACGGGAGTCCAGTTTCACCGCCGCACCAAGGGAGGATTCCTGGGTGCCGATTGGAAGGCCGCGAGCGGCCTGCCGGTGATCAACATCCCCGGCTGCCCCGCGCATCCGGACTGGATCACCCAGGTGATCGTGGCTCTGGCGACCGGGCGTGCCGGCGATATCGCGCTCGACGATCTACATCGCCCGCAGACCTTCTTCACCGGATTCGTGCACAATGGCTGCACTCGCAATACGTTTTTCGAGTTCAAGCAGTCCACCCTCACGTTCGGTGAAGGCACTCGGACCGGTTGCCTGTTCTATGAGTTCGGGTGCCGCGGTCCGATGACCCACGCGCCCTGCAACCGGATCCTCTGGAATCGGCAGTCGTCCAAGACCCGTGCCGGTATGCCGTGCCTAGGATGCACCGAACCGGAGTTCCCGTTCAATGATCTGGCGCCGGGATCGGTGTTCAAGACACAGATGATCGCAGGTGCGATTCCTAAGGACCTGCCGCCCGGTGAGGACCATATGACATACCTAGCCATGGCCGCAGCAGCCCGCATCGCGGCCCCTCAATGGTCGAAAGAGGACATGTTCGTCGTCTAACCGGCCCTAGACAATAGCGCGAGGAACACCGATTCAATGAGTACTGATATCTCCCCCGATAGCGATGCGACCACCTCGATCGACCTGAACGTCAGCCCGATGGGGCGGGTTGAGGGCGACCTGGACGTTCGCGTCACGATCACCGACGGCGTGGTGACCAACGCCTGGACGCAGGCCATGATGTTTCGCGGTTTCGAGACGATCCTGCGCGGAAAGGATATCCGGGCAGGGTTGATCATGACCCCGCGAATCTGCGGGATCTGCGGCGGCAGCCACCTGTATAAGGCGTGCTATGCCCTTGATACGGCATTCGGGACTCACGTGCCGCACAGCGCGACCTATGTGCGCAACATTGCGCAGGCCTGTGAGACGTTGCAGTCCATTCCCCGATACTTCTACGCCCTTTTCGCGGTAGATCTGACGCACGAGAAGTATCGGTCGTCGCCGCTGTATGACGAGGCGTGCCGTCGCTTCACCGCATACGTGGGGACGAGCTATCAGCCCGGCGTGGTGCTGAGCCAGAAGCCGGTCGAGGTGTACGCGATCTTTGGCGGTCAGTGGCCGCACTCGTCGTTCATGATTCCCGGTGGGGTGATGGGCGCCCCGACGCTGACCGATGTGACGCGCTCCTATGCGATCTTGAACCACTGGAAGGACAACTGGCTCGAGAAGCAGTGGCTGGGATGTTCGATCGACCGATGGCTAGAGAACGAGACCTGGGAGGACGTTCTGGCCTGGGTCGAGGAAAACGACAGCCAGCGCAACTCCGACTGCGGCTTCTTCATTCGCTACGCGCTCGATGTCGGGTTGGACACCTACGGACAGGGCTGGGGTGACTACATCGCCGCCGGCACATACTTCGAGCCTTCCCTGTATGAGAACCCGACGATCGACGGTCGAAACGATGCGCTGATCAACCGGTCGGGGGTCTACGTCCAGGGCGAGCACTACGAGTTCGACCAGTCGCGGGTGTCCGAGGACGTTGCGCATTCGTACTACCGGGGCGGCGACAATGTGCATCCGTTCGACGGGACCCAGGATGCGATCGATCCGGAGGCCGGGGCCAAGAGCGGCAAGTACTCATTCGCCAAGGCCCCCCGGTACTCCGTCCCCGGACATGGTCGGCTCCCGCTGGAGGCGGGACCGCTGGCCCGCCGGATCATCGCGGGAAAGCCGAGGACCGGAGAGCATCAGGACTACGACCCGCTATTCACCGACATCATGGCGAAGAAGGGGCCGAGCGTGTTCGTTCGGCAGCTTGCCAGGATGCACGAGGGGCCGAAGTACTTCAAGTTGGTGATGGACTGGCTGGGAAAACTGGACCTGCACGGATCCTTCTACACCAAGCCCGAGGATCCGGTGAACGCCCGTGGCTATGGGGCCACTGAAGCGGCGCGGGGGGCGCTCCAGGATTGGGTCGTTATCGAGGACGGCAAGATCGCCAACTACAACGTGATCACGCCGAGTACCTGGAACATCGGGCCGCGGGACTCCGAGGCCGTGCTGGGACCTATCGAGAAGGCGCTCATCGGGTCGCCTGTGTACGATGTGAACGACCCGGTCGAGCTTGGGCATGTGGCGCGTAGCTTTGATTCGTGCCTCGTGTGCACCGTTCACGCCTACGACGGGAAGACGGGCAAGGAGTTGTCGTCATTCGTTGTCAACAACATGGTGTGACATGGCGCAACGAACCCCGATTGAGCTGCTCGACGACGGCATGGAATGGCCGCGGCATCGCTTGCTGGTGATCGGTTGCGGCAACATCCTGCGCGGCGATGATGCCGCCGGCCCGGTTCTGGTGCGGAGACTTTGGGAGCGGGAGGTGCTCGGATCGCAGGTCCGGTTAGCCGACGGCGGGACGAGCGGGATGAACGTCGCGTTCGAGATGCGTCACGCCGATCGGGTGCTGATCGTGGATGCGGCAGCGACCGGCGCAAAGGCCGGGACCGTCTACCGGGTGCCGGCCTCCGAGATTGCCGAGTTGCCGCCGGTCGGCTCGCTGGGCAGCCACGACTTTCGATGGGACCACGCGGTCGCCGTGGGCAGATGGCTGCTCGGGGCACAGATGCCTGACGAGATCGATGTGTATCTCATCGAGGGTGAGTCCTATGAGTTCGGGCGTCCGCTGAGCGATGCGGTTGACCGTGCCGTCGATCGCGTGAGCGAACTGGTCATCGAGCAAGCGCAGGCGCTGGGGGTGTGAGGATGGCTCGTCATGCCGATGAGGTGGTGGAGACCGAGGTGACCGCCGCCGGATACCTACGCTTGCCGCCGGAGTTCTGTCGAACGCACTTTCCGCACGACCGTTGCACGGGGTTGCGGACAGAGCAGGGCTTTATGCTGTTCCCGGCCTCGGTGTATGCGCCTGCGGCGCTGATCATGAAACAACGCACTCTGGCGGGCGAACGCTCGATCCTGATCCGCGAGGTCTGGGGTGACGATCATCCCGTCGGCGAATTCCCCGCGACATGGCAGGGTGCTCGTCGCCGACTTCTGATAGCGAACCCGGAGGGACCCGCGCATGCTTGACATCGTTCGTCCACAGCCGCTCGGGGCGTTCACGCTGCCAGCCGGACTGCTGCTGATCGCCGGAGAAGACAGCGAACCGGTCCGCTGCTCCCTGCTCGCCGGCCGCCGGCCGCAGGACTGGCCTGAGTCGCTCGAGGGGCAGCGCCTTGTCCACGCCGGACGGATCGAGGAGGCGATCGGCGTTTTCGCCGCCGATCGCTCGCCTGTCGGCCGTTTCAATCTCTTCGTGCTGGCTCCCGATCGCATCACCCGCGAAGAGGTGGCTGCCGCACTGGGCGAACAATGGCGACCGCTGGTCGACTATGTGGCATTCACGGCAGGTCTGACTAGCGTGCCACCGTCGCCCTCGGCCGAGGTCGACGAGATCGCGGCCCTCCTGGCCACCGCGGAGGCGGCGGCGTGCCTAGACGAGGGAGATTCGCAGGCGGCGATCGGCCATTTGGTTCGAGCAGCCGAGGACGCGCGCGGCGTGCACCCGGCTTTCGCCGGTGTCATCCTCAGCGAAGTGGCGGCCCGGGCGCATTCGCTGGCCGCCGCCGAAGAGGCGGTCGCACTACTGAAGGACACCGACCTGACATCGCAGTACGCCGAGGCGCTCTACCAGCATGCCGGTCTGGTGCACGGTCTCGCCATCGACGGGCGCCGGCCGATCGGCCAGGCGATCAGCGGATACACCGCGGCTCTGCGCCTGATCAATGAGCGTGAGGACCGTCCACTGTTCGCCCGAGTTCACATGAACCTGGGTATCGCGATACTCGCCCAACCGATGCTCAGCGCCGACGATCAGCTCCGCGCCGGTGTCGCGGTGCAATCGCTGCGCACCGCCGTGCGGCTGCTCGACCGCGATAACGATGCCGAAGAGTGGGCGAGTGCCCGACTGAATCTCGCCAATGCGCTCGTCTACGCGCCCAGCGGCAGGCAGCGCGACAACATCATGGAGGCGGTCGACCTGTATGAGCAGGTGCTGCGGACGCGCACGGCCAAGAAGGACCCGTTGGGCCGGGCGCGCGTACTGGCCAACCAGGGAAACGCGCTTGGTCACCTCGGTCTCCTGCCCGATGCCACCGCCCGGCTGGAAGAAGCGGCCTATCTGTTCGCGGCCCAGGGCGACGAGGACTCGGCGCAGATGGTGCGGGAGATGACCGGACAGTTGAGCGAGCTCGTCTCCTGACGAGGCGCTTTTCATCGAGGAGGACGAGAAAAATGACACTGACGGCGGGGACGGAGACCGGCGACCAGTTGACCGAGTGGGGCGCACGTCTTGACCAGGCGATCGCGAATATCGCAGAGCTACCCGACGAGCAGCGGGCCGTCGCCCAGGACTTCGCGCTGGCATTGGACGCGCTTTCGCGCTCGGCGCTGACCACCATGGTCCGACGGTTGCGTGCCGATGAGCGGGGAAAGGAACTGCTGTTCGAGCTCGTGGACGATCCCAGCGTACGTTTCCTGCTGGGAATGCACGGGATCATCCGACTGCCGGACCCCGCGCAGTCTGCGAGCGCGACAGCGACGCCACCGACCGCGGACCCCGCGGCGCCGACCACCGCCGGGACATTTTTCTCACTCGAGTCGTTGCTACGGCCGCGCCAATCGGCCGGGCATGCCTGCGGCTGCTCCGGTGGGGGTTCGTGTGCCTGTGGGACAGCAGGGTAGCCGAATGCGACTTCGTCGTCGGTCCGCGCTGCGCGGCGTTGTCCAGGGCGTCGGATTCCGTCCGCACGTAGCCCGGATCGCGAGCCGCTACCGGGTTACCGGATTCTGCGGCAACGACGACGAATCGGTCTTCATCGAGGCACAGGGCGAAGCCCGGGAGGTCGAGTGCTTTCTCGATGCGGTGGTCTCGGACTTGCCGCCACTTGCGCGCATCGTCTCCCGCGACGAGGAACAAGTTCCGGTGATCGACGACGATGAGGGCTTCCGGATCGTCGCCAGTCGATCCGCGCCGGGGGCATTGACCCTTGTTCCGCCGGATATCGCCGTCTGCGAGGACTGCCTGCGGGAGATGGCCGACCCGGGCGATCGCCGCTACGGGTATCCGCTGATCAACTGCACAAACTGCGGCCCCCGGTTCGCCATCATCGTAGATCTGCCGTACGACAGGGCCTCGACCACGCTCGCCCGTTTCGCCATGTGCGCCGAGTGTGCCGCGGAGTACGACGATCCGACCAATCGGCGATTCCACGCGGAGCCGACGAGCTGTTTCGCGTGTGGGCCCCGGCTCTGGTTGGAGACGGCCGACGGTGAGGTCGCGCAGTGGGATGAGGCGATCGAACAGGCGCGCCGCATCCTCGCCGACGGCGGCGTCGTCGCGGTGAAGGGCCTCGGCGGCTTCATGCTCATGTGCAACGCCCGCGATGACGTCGCCGTCGAACGGCTGCGAACGCGCAAGCGCAGGCCGGCTAAACCCTTTGCGGTGATGACTGCGGACGTGAGCGCTGCGGCCCGATTCGCGGATCTCGGCGACGAGCACCAGCGCGAGCTGGCCAGTCCGCAGCGGCCCATCGTATTGGCGCCCCTGCGCGCGGGCAGTGGCCTGGCCCCGGCGGTGGCCCCCGGGCTGGACCAGATCGGCGTGATGCTGCCCTCGGCACCGGTCCACGCTTTGCTCGTGAAGGATGACGAGGTCGTGGTGGCCACGAGCGCAAACCGCAGCGGTGAGCCGCTCTGCTATCGCAACGAGTCGGTGCTGGAGGCACTCGGTGGTATCGCCGACGCCTTCCTGCTGAATGATCGTGACATTCACGTTCCCGTCGAGGACTCGGTGCTGCTCGCGGATGACGACTGCGTGCTGCCGATCCGCCGCAGCCGCGGATTCGCGCCGTTGCCGATCGCGCTGACATCCTCGGCGGGGCCCAGCGTCTTGGCCGTCGGCGGGGAACTGAAAAGCACCTTCACCCTGACCCGCGACCGGATGGCGTTCGTGAGTGCGCATATCGGAGATATGGGCTCGCTGGCTGCACAGGGAGCCTTCGAGCGCAGCGTCGACCAACTGGTCGCCGCCCACCGGTGTGCGCCGGCCCTCCTGGTGGCCGATGCGCATCCCGGTTATCACGCGACGGCCTGGGCGCAGCGTCGGGGCGCGGAGTCGGGGACCCCGGTGCTGCATGTTCAGCATCACCACGCGCATGCGCTGAGCCTGCTCGCTGAGCATGGTGCCGTCGGCCGGTCGGTCCTGTGCCTGGTTCTGGACGGCACCGGATATGGCGGTGACGGCACCATCTGGGGCGGTGAACTGCTGCGCGTTGAGGGCTCGCACGCCGAGCGGGTCTGGCACCTGCCCGAGTTCGCACTGCCCGGCGGTGACAGCGCGGTATCCAAGCCGTGGAAGTCGGCAGTAGCGTTGCTGGCAGCGTGCGGGTGCGCGGACGAGGCGGGCCCATCGGCGGTCGCGGCCGACCCCGCAGAGCTCGCCGTTGTGCGGGGGCAACTGCGTACCGGCATTGCTACGGTCCCTACAACGAGCGCAGGACGACTCTTCGACGCTGTGGCGTCACTGCTCGGTATCCGCCATACGGTCAGCTTCGAGGCGCAGGCGGCCATGGAACTGGAGTGCGCCGCGCGCCGCTGTGCGCAGCTCAATCATCGAGTGGATGGCGATCTGGATGTGCCGGCGTTGATCTCCGACTTGCTGGCCCGTCGGAACGCCGGTGAACCGGTGGCTTGTCTGGCACGCCGGTTCCACATCGGCTTCGTTCACCTCATCGTCCGCGCGGTCGTCGACCATCTTGACGGTGCGCAGGCGGTGGGGTTGACCGGGGGAGTGTTTCAGAACCGGATTCTGGTCGGCCTGCTCATGTCTGAACTGCGCCGCCGTCTGCCCGAGGTGCCGGTGCTCACCCACCGGGTGGTCCCGGCCAACGACGGCGGTCTGAGCCTGGGGCAGGCCGTCGCCGGTCACCTGCTGCTGTCGGGGAAGGGAGAAGCGCGATGTGCCTAGCGATACCGGGAGAGATAGTGCAGCGATGGGAGGAGGGCGCGGCCCCGTTTGCGGTGGCCGACTTTGCTGGTGAGCGGCGCAAGATCAGTCTCGCCTTCTTGCCCGAGCTGACCGTCGGTGACTTCGTGATCGTGCACGCTGGATTTGCGCTGACGCGGGTGCCGCCGGAGAACGTCGAGATGGTGATGGAGAGCATCACCGCCGCCGGGTTGTTGGTTACAGCCGACGGCGCACCGGCCGATGACGGCTCGGCCGAACACCCTCTCGCACCGGAGCCCGCACCGTGAGAACTACATTGAGTGAGAACCTCCGGTCGGCGGCGAAGCTGGTGGCGCGCTCGATGGCGGCCGGCGCCGACATCTATGTGGCGGGCGCTCCCTCGATCGGACTTGCCGACGTTCACCTCGTTGGGCGGGAGGCGGCCGAACGTGCCCTGCGCGACCAGGTCCGCCCGGGCGACACGATCATCGTGTGCGGTGACTTCGGCTCTCGCCCCGCGACGCGCGATCGGGTTCTGCGGCGGGCGCCGGCGTGGGGCGTCGGCGCGGTGTGGTTGGGAAGGGGTAACCCGCCGGAAGCCGGTCTAGCGCTCTGCATCCCGACCGACGACCCGAGTGCCGCGCTGTCGGATCTCATACGCGGCGCCCGGGAACTGAGTGCAGACGAGGCGACGATGGCGCCGTCGTCCGTCGACTGCACCGATGAGGTCTGCGTGACCTGCAGCGATGAGGGACGCCTCGGTGAGGTTATCGCGCTGTCGGGCGGCCCCTACCTACCGGCGGTCGTTCGTACGGCCGATGGCGTGGAAGAGGTCGACGTCATGCTCGTCGGCGACATCGCCATCGGTGACCTCGTGCTTGTGCACGCCGGTGGCGCGATCGCCCGGATCGTGGAACCACCAGTGGAGGAGAATCAATGACGAAGCAGCAGGCGCTGTCCGGACGGGGTAAGAACCGGCTCAACTCCTCCGAGGAAGAGGTGCTCGCCCGGATAGAGGGATTCCGCCGACGGCGGCCACGGCTGACCGACGAGTTCATCACGATGGCCCACGGTGCCGGGGGCAAAGCATCGGCCGCCCTAGTCGACGCGGTGTTCGTCGAGGCCTTCGGCGAACCGGCGGCCGGAGAACTGACGGACGGGGCCACGTTGGCGGTGGGCGCGGGCCGGCTGGCGTTCTCCACCGATTCGTATGTGGTGAGCCCGATCCGGTTTCCCGGCGGCTCGATCGGGGATCTGGCCGTCAACGGAACGGTCAACGACCTGAGCGTGTCGGGGGCTCGGCCGGCCTGGCTGTCGGCGGCCTTCGTGCTCGAAGAGGGGCTGTCGGTCGCCACCCTGCGACAGGTCGTGGCCGATATGGCGGCCGCGGCGCGTCAGGCTGGAGTCACGATCGTTACCGGAGATACCAAAGTGGTTCCTCGCGGCGCCGCGGACAAGCTCTACATCACCACGTCGGGGATCGGTGCGATTCCGGACGGCCGGACGCTCGGTGCGGCGCAGGTGCGTCCAGGCGACCGGTTGGTGCTGTCGGGCCCGCTGGGCGATCACGGGATGGCGGTGATGCTCGCTCGCGGGAATCTCGCGCTCGAAGCCGATATCCGATCAGACTCGGCGCCGGTGAACGGGCTGGTCGAGGCCCTCTATGCCGTCACCGACGAGATTCGCTGGATGCGTGACGCGACCCGCGGCGGCCTCGGCACGGTGGCCAACGAGTTCGCGCAGGTATCCGGGCTGGGAGTGCTGCTCAAGGAGGAAGCACTGCCGGTGCGGCCGACCGTGCGTAGCGCGTGTGACATGCTCGGCATCGATCCGCTCTATGTCGCGAACGAGGGCTGCTTTGCAGCGATTGTGGCTGCCGAAGCGGTCGGCCCGGCTGTGGCGGCCCTGCAGGCAGCGGGCGCGCGGGAGGCCGCCGTCGTCGGCGAGGTACGCGATGACCTTCCCGGGCTGGTGGCCGTGCGCAATGGGTTCGGCGGCACCCGGTTAGTGGACATGCTGGTCGGCGACGCACTGCCGCGGATCTGTTGAGTGAGACGAGGAGTCAGGAAATGTGTCTGGGAATTCCCGGCGAGGTAGTCGACATCGCCGATCCGGCCGAGTATCTGGCGAAGGTGCAGGTGGGGGGCGTCACCCGCATCATCTCGATCCGGCTGTTGGCTGACGAGGGGCTCGAAGCCGGTGACTGGGTGCTGGTCCACGTCGGTTTTGCGATGAGCAAGATCGATGA
Source organism: Gordonia sp. PP30 (assembly GCF_023100845.1). Taxonomy (NCBI): domain Bacteria; kingdom Bacillati; phylum Actinomycetota; class Actinomycetes; order Mycobacteriales; family Gordoniaceae; genus Gordonia; species Gordonia sp. PP30. The sequence goes on from NZ_CP095864.1 coordinate 1,740,026, forward strand.
GGATGAGGCGACGGCCACGCTCGAACAGATCAAGCGCTTGGGAGGCAACGTCTACAGCGACGAACTCGACGCCTTCAGAGCAACCGAAATCGTGTGAGGTGCAGTCATGAGATTTGTTGACGAGTTCCGTGATCCGCAAGCGGCCAGATCGCTGCTGTCGGCGATCGAGAAGCTGACCGAAGCCGACGATCGGGTCCACCACTTCATGGAAGTGTGTGGCGGTCACACCCATACCATCTACCGGCACGGGCTCGAGCACCTGCTGCCGGAATCGGTGCAGTTCATCCATGGTCCCGGCTGCCCGGTCTGCGTGATCCCGATGGGCCGGATCGACGACGCCGTCGAGTTGGCGAAGCAGCCCGGCGTCATCTTTCTGACCTTCGGCGACATGATGCGGGTACCTGGCACCGAAGGCAGCCTCCTCCAGGCACAGGCGAATGGTGCCGATGTGCGCTTCGTCTACTCTCCGCTCGACGCTCTCAAGGTGGCTCTGGACAACCCGGATAAGCAGGTGGTGTTCTTTGCCGTCGGATTCGAGACCACGGCGCCGTCGACGGCCGTGACCATTGCTCGCGCGCAGGCCCTGGGAGTGGAGAACTTCTCGGTGTTCTGTAACCACGTGCTCATCGAGCCCCCGCTGCGGACGCTCCTCGGTGCCGGCGAGATGACCATTGACGGTCTGATTGGCCCGGGCCACGTCGCCACCGTGACCGGCTCTGGTCAGTTCGACTTCATTCCCCGCGAGTTCGGGCGACCGGTGGTGGTTGCGGGGTTTGAACCGCTGGACATCCTGCAGTCGGTCGAAATGCTGCTGCGCCAGTCCGCTGAGGGCCGTACAGAGGTGGAGAACCAGTATTCTCGCGTTGTCCGCCCGGAGGGGAACCCGGCAGCGCTGGGCCTGCTCGCCGAGGTGTTTGCCGTCCGGCCGAGCTTCGAATGGCGCGGGCTGGGCTGGATCGAGCATTCGGCGTACGGCCTCGCGCCGGCTTACGCAGCATTCGACGCGGAGCTTCGTTTCGCCATGCCGGGCAAACGCGTCGCCGATCCGCCGGCCTGCGAATGCGGGAGTGTGCTGACCGGGCAGATCAAGCCGTGGGAATGCAAGGTGCTCGGCACCGCGTGCACCCCCGAAACCCCGATCGGCACGTGCATGGTCTCGCCCGAGGGAGCGTGTGCCGCCTACTACAGCTTCGGCCGTTTGCGCCGGGAGACCGTCGAGGTGATGGCCGGCGGGGTCCGATGACCGCGAACGAAGCCGCTGCTCACCCGGAGGGCGAGCGACTCTTCTGCCGGTACGCGTACTCGCCCAACGAGCTGGGCTACTGCGGACCTGCCGGGGCGAGAACGCTCGCCGAGGTTGCCCAGGGGCGTGCGGTACGAGCCCGTGTCCGCCCGCTCGCGATGCAGTTCTCCGGAGCGTGGGTCTACCAGGAGATCATCGGCGACATGCTGGGGCGTGACCCCCTCGACGTCGAGGTGGTCCGCGGATACTGGACCGGCAACACCGAGGTCGCAGCGATCGACCGGAGCGTCTTCTGGAAGCAACTGCTGTCGGTGATCGGTCCGCGTGCGGGGGCGTACTGGCAATATCTGGACGATTCGCTCGCCTCCGAGGCCGCCCCGAGCCATGCCTTCCACGTTCTCGGCGTGTACCCGTGGTCGCGGCTGCTGTCCACCGGCCGGCCGGAACCCCTGCACGTGCTGAATTCGTGTTGTGTGCGACCGGCAGACGTATTGGCGGTCGAGGGTGACCGCCTGGTGGTCGAAGGACGTGAACTGGTCCGCGATCACTCGGCAGTCCGATTCTCGACGGTGCGGCGGCAGACCGTGACCGCACTCTTCGATAAGGACATCGAGGAGGGGGAAACGGTGGCGCTGCATTGGGGATCGGCATGCGATCGACTGACGGTCGACGAAGCCGCAGTGCTGACCGATTCACTGGACGAACAGGTCGACCGTCTCAACTCTCGACTCACTAGGAGGTAGCCGTCGTGCCGCGAGAACTCACCCGTGATTTCCGTCCGGAGGATCTGGACGAGATCCTGCATCTCTGGCAGCTGACCGCCACCGCCGACCCGGTGTACGGGCTCTCGGAGGTGATCGCCTCCTGCCAGCAGGACGACGCCGTTGTCGCCGTGGACGGGGACCAGATCATTGGCGCTGCGATCGGTCGGGCCGCACATAAGCAGGGCTGGATCGTCTTCCTCGGGGTGCGGCCCGAGTTCCGGGAGCGTGGGGTCGGAACGCGGCTGCTGGCGGCGCTGGAACGTCGGCTGGCTGCGCGCGGAATCGGGATCATCTCCGCCCTGATTCCTGAGCGGCAGAACACCCTCGATGACTTCGCGGGACACGGTTACGAGGTCAAGCACCATCTGCGCTACGCCGAGCGGCGCATACCGGTTCAGGGCCGGGACGTGTCGCTGCTGCGCAGCCTGGGCGGCAGACTGCTGCCCAGGGGACTCTGGGATGCGGTCGGCGGGATGACACGCGAGAAGGAGCTCTTAGAACGTCGGTTGGTGATGCCTTTGGCGATGCCTGATCTAGCCGCTGAGTACGGGTGCGCGCCGCCGCACGCCGTGGTGCTGTTCGGTCCCCCGGGCACGGGAAAGACGACCTTTGCCAAGGCCGTCGCGTCGCGCTTGGAATGGCCGTTCATCGAGGTCTTTCCGTCTCGGCTGGGTGGGAATCAAGCAGGTGTGGCCAGTGGTCTTCGGGAGACCTTCAGTCAGATCGCCGAACTGGATCGCGCCGTCGTCTTCATCGACGAGGTCGAGGAGATCGCCGCGCATCGCCGCGGTGACCCGCCGTCGCCGACTCAGGGTGTCACCAACGAATTGCTGAAGATCATTCCGGAGTTCAGGGATCAGGAGGGGCGACTGCTGATCTGCGCGACGAACTTCATCCGGGCACTCGATTCCGCGCTCTTGCGGCACGGTCGATTCGACTACATCATTCCGATCGGCCTCCCCGATGCGCTGGCCCGCAAGGCAATCTGGTCGAGCTACATCCCCGAGGGAGCCAGGGAACTGGTCGATGTCGAGAAGCTGATCGATAGCAGTGAAGGCCTGACGCCGGCAGACATCGAGTATGCCTCGCGCAAGGCCGCTCAGGTGGCGCTGGAGAGGGCGATCGACTCTCCCGACGACGCCGTGCCCGGACCCTCGACCGCGGACTATCTCGATGCACTGCGGTCCATCCGGCCGACCGTCCCGCCGGAGACCATCGACGAGTTTCTTGAGGACATCGAGCGCCTCGGCCGTCTGTGAGCGTTCCTGCCGCGAGTGCGGCGCCCGCCGCCGACGCATGTCGGCGCTGACCGGGCCGGAATGAGCTAGGTGTACCCGGCCATGAGGTTGGTAGCAGTGCCGTTGAGGTGAAGAGAGCCTCCGGGTGAGGTGTGGATTGTCAAGATTCACGCCGCCCAGGAGGCTCTCATGTCCCACCGTAATGCTCGCACTACGTATCAAGGCCGGCTGCTGATCATCGAGCGGCACCGCGCTGGTTGGCCCCAGGCCCACATCGCCAAAGGCATGGGCATCTCCCGTCGATGCGTCGCGAAGTGGATCAACCGCTTTGCGACCGAAGGAGAGCCGGGTTTGACCGATCGATCCTCGCGACCTCACACCTCACCGCGTAGGACCAGTGCCCAGGTCGAGGTGGCGATCGTCGAGCTACGCACCCGCGAGCGCCGCGGTCGGGACTGGGTGGCAGCAGAGCTGAACGCTGCTCCGCGGACGGTTTCGGGAGTGTTGGCCCGTCATCGGGTGCCGCGGTTGTGCGAGCTGGATTCGATCACCGGCGAACTGCTGCGCGCATCGAAGAAGACGACGGTGCGCTACGAGCGCGAGCGGCCCGGTGAACTGGTGCACATGGATGTGAAGAAGCTCGGCCGGATCCCCGACGGCGGCGGGTGGCGTGCCGAGGGGCAGACCACTCGGAACCACCGCTCGCGGATCAACAAGACACGGGTCGGTTACGACTACGTGCACTCACTGGTCGATGACCACTCCAGGTTGGCCTACAGCGAGGTCCTGCCCGACGAGAAGGGCACCACGTGCGCGGCGTTCCTCGAACGCGCGATCGACTACTTCTCCAATCACGGCATCACCCGCATCGAGCGGTTAATCACCGACAACGCCTGGGCCTACCGCCATTCGCTGCGCGAGGTATGTGCCCGGCACGGCATCGCTCAGAAGTTCATCAAGCCCCACTGCCCGTGGCAGAACGGCAAGGTCGAGAGGCTCAACCGCACCCTGCAGACCGAATGGGCCTACCGCCAGGCCTTCACCAGCAACGACGAGCGGGCAGCGGCCCTTGCGCCCTGGCTCGAACACTACAACACTCAACGTCACCACAGCTCGCTCGGCGGACTCCCACCGATCAGCCGCCTGTAACCAACGTGTTGGCCGGGTACAGCTAGGCCCTGACCCGCGTGGTCGCGGATCAGGGCCTAGTCCTCTTCGGGGTGAGTGACGGGACTCGAACCCGCGACAGCCAGGATCACAACCTGGTGCTCTACCAACTGAACTACACTCACCATCTCGGTGTCGTTCACATCGCCCGCAGGCGGTGTTCGCGAACCGGATTCATACTCTAGCCGCAATCCGGGGTGAACTCCAATCGGTTAGCGGCGTCGGCGTTCAGGCAGGTCCGAGCTGCTCCACTGCCGCAGCGACGGTCTCGGCGTCGGGGCCGGGCTCGGGGACGAAAGCCACCTGGCGGTAGTACCGCAGTTCCCGGATCGACTCGCGGATGTCGGCGAGCGCGCGGTGAGCCAGCCCCTTCTCCGGCTGCCCGAAGTAGATGATGGGGAACCAGCGCCGGCAGAGCTCTTTGATCGAGCTGACGTCGATCATCCGGTAGTGCAGGAATGCGTTGAGTTCGGGCATGTCCCGGGCGATGAATCCGCGATCAGTGGCGATCGAATTTCCGGCCAGCGGTACGCCACCGCCCGGAATGTGCTCGCGCAGATAGGTCAGTACCCGTTGCTCGGCCTCGGCGAGGGTGACAGTCGAGGCGCGTACTTCCTCGGTGAGGCCGGACGCGGCGTGCATCTTCACAACGACCGGCGGCATCGCGGCCAGCGCGGCGTCGTCGGCGTGGATCACCACGTCGACCCCGTCGCCGAGAATGTTCAGGTTGCTGTCGGTGACCAGAGCGGCGATCTCGATGAGTTTGTCCGAACTGGTGTCCAGGCCGGTCATCTCGCAGTCGATCCAGACGAGTTTGTCTTCCACGAACACCTACCCTACGTCGCACCGGTCCATGCGCGGCGGGCGAGTGGTCGGGCTACTCGCCTTCGCCGAGCTTGGCGTAGAAGGTGCCGACGATCGGGGCGACGATCGCGCGGGGAGTGTATCCGCCGGCGATGGACATGGCCTTCGACAGCGTTCCCGGTACGACGCGCATCTTGTTGCGGGATAGGGCGTCCAGACTCATCTCGGCGACGCGTTGACTGGAGTGCCAGAGGAAGTCGGGGACCATCTTGTCGACGATGGATGCTTCTTCGGCGCTGGGGGTCTGCGTCCGCACCGGTCCGGGAGCCAGCAATGTCACGTGGACACCCTGCCCGCTGACCTCACCCCGCAGGGACTCGCTGAAGGTGTTCACGAACGCCTTCGTCGCGGCGTAGGTGGCGTTGTTCGGGATCGGCATGTTCCCGGCCGCCGAGCCGACCATCAGGATTCCGCCCGCGCGGCGCTCCACCATCTGCGGGAGCACGGCGAGGGTGAGGTCGTGCACCGCGTTGACGTTGAGCAGTACCTGCGCTCGCTCGTAATCGGGGTCCAATTCGGCGACGGGGCCGAAGGTGGCGATCCCGGCGTTGTTACACAGGATCGAGATCTCGCGTCCGGCCAGTTCGTCACAGAGTCTGCGCGTGCCTTCCGGGTCGGACAAGTCGGCGGCGCGAACCTCGACCTGGACGCGGCAACGTTGGCGCAACTCCGCGGCGAGTGAGTCGAGGATCTGCCCCCGGCGGGCGACGAGGATCAGCGAGTGCCCACGGTCGGCCAGGACGCAGGCCAGGGCCATGCCGATGCCGGAGGAGGCGCCGGTGACGACGGCGCGTGCGGACGGATTCGGTGCGGGAAGAGCCATGCGGACATCCTAGGGTGCCTGGCCCGGCCGGCGGGCGACGCAGCGGCCGATGCCGCGATCGGGCGCAGCGAACAGCAGTGGATGCGACACCCGGACGCCCTTTACAACGGCTCCCAGCCGGCGGAATCGAGTCGGCGATCCGCACGGTCTGCGGCCTGCGCGATCACGGCAGTCCGGCTGCCACCTCGGTGCCCTGCCGGATCGCGCGCTTGGCGTCCAGCTCCGACGCGAGGTCGGCGCCGCCGATCACGTGGGTGGTGATCCCGGCCTCGGTCAGCGGGTCCACCAGATCGCGGACCGACTCCTGACCGGCACAGACGACGACGTTGTCGACCTCCAGCACGCGCTTGCCGGTCTCGTTGCCCTCCTTGTCGTGCAGGGTGAGGTGCAGGCCGTCGTCGTCGATCTTGTCGTAGGTGGCGCCGGAGATCTGCTCGACGCCCTTCATCTTGACGGTGGCGCGGTGCACCCAGCCGGAGGTCTTGCCGAGGGTCTTGCCCTGGCTGCCGGGCTTGCGCTGCACCATGTACACCTGCCGGACGGCCGGGACCGGCCGCGGCCGGGTGAGGAAGCCGGGGGTGTCGAGGTCCTCGGTGACACCCCACTCCTGCTCCCACTCCTTGAGATTGAGCGTGGGGGAGTCGTCGACGGTGAGGAACTCGGTGACGTCGAAGCCGATGCCGCCGGCGCCCATCACGGCGACCCGCTTGCCGACCTCGCGGCGGCCAAGCACGGCGTCGGCGTAGCTCATCACCATCGGATGGTCGATGCCCTCGATGTCCGGGACACGCGGGGTCACACCGGTCGCGACGACCACCTGGTCGAAGCCGCCGTCGATGATCTCCTGCGCGCTCACCCGGGTGCCGAGATGCACGGTCACGTTGTTGATGTCGAGTTGCCGGGTGTAGTACCGGATGGTCTCGTTGAACTCCTCCTTGCCGGGGATCCGGGCGGCGATGGAGAACTGGCCGCCGATCGAGTCACCGGCCTCGAACAGGTCGACGCGGTGCCCGCGCTGCGCGGCCGACACCGCCGCCGACAGCCCGGCCGGACCGGCGCCGATCACCGCGACCCGCTCGGCCCGGCGTGTCTGCCCGAGCGTCAGCGTGGTCTCCCGGCCGGCCCGCGGGTTCAGCAGGCAGCTCACCTTCTTGCCGACGAACGCGTGGTCGAGGCACGCCTGGTTGCAGCCGATGCAGGTGTTGATCTCGTCGGCACGACCGGCCGCCGCCTTGTTCGCGAAGTCCGGGTCGGCCAGCAGCGGCCGCGCCATCGACACGGCGTCGACCCGGCCGCGTTCCAGGATCTCCTCGGCGAAGTCGGGGGTGTTGATGCGGTTCGACGCGATCAGCGGGATGTCGACGACATCGCGCAGCCGCTCGGTGAACTTCACGAACGCGCCGCGCGGCACCGACGTGACGATGGTCGGGACCTGCGCCTCGTGCCAGCCGATGTCGGTGTTGATGGCGTCGACGCCCTCGGCCTCCGCCTTCTGGGCCAGCAGCGCGATCTCGTCGAACGTCTGCCCACCCTTGACGAAGTCGGCGACGGACTGGCGCAGGATGACCGGGAAGTCGCGCGGGACCTGGTTGCGGACCTCCTTGACGATCTCGACCAGGAACCGCTGCCGGTTCTCGGTGGAGCCGCCCCACTTGTCGGTGCGGTCGTTGGTGTGCGGGCAGAGGAACTGGTTGATCAGGTAGCCCTCGCCGCCCATCAGCTCGACGGCGTCGTATCCGGCGCGGCGGGCCAGCTTGGCGGCCTCGCCGAAGGTGCGGATCACATGCCGGATCATCTGGTCGTTCATCTTGTAGTGCTTGAACGGGTGGATGGGCGACGGTTCGCTGCCGGCCGCCACCTTCAGCGGCGTGTACCCGTATCGTCCGGCGTGGATGATCTGCAGCGCGATCTTGCCGCCCTCGGCGTGCACCGCCTTGGTGAACTCGCGATGCCGCAGCACATCGGCGTGATTGGTCATCTTGCCGGCGAACGGCAGCAGCAGGCCGGTGCGCGTCGGCGCGAAACCGCCGGTGATGATCAGCCCGACGCCGCCGCGCGCCCGCTCGGCGTAATACGCGGCGAGCTTCGGGGTGTCCCAGATCCGGTCTTCCAGGCCGGTGTGCATCGAACCCATGACGATGCGGTTGCGCAGCGTGGTGCCGCCGATCCGCAGGGGCTCGAAGAGCCTGGGGTAGTGGGCGTTCGGGGCTGTCGTGGGGGCTGCCATGACGGGGCCTTTCTTTCTAGGAGGGCGTTTCGACTCGATCTCGCCTAGCGGCTCGATCGGCTCAACGGGCTGGGGGGCGTTTCGACTCGATCTCGCCTAGCGGCTCGATCGGCTCAACGGGCGAGGGGTGGGTTTCGGCTCGGTCTTGTGGGGCTCGTTCGGCTCGGCGGGCTGGTGACCAGCGAGTTCGCGGCGGAGGGCGGCGAGGGTCTCGTCGCACCAGTCGAGGGTGGCCTGCGAGGCCCGGATGCCGCCGCGGAGCACCAGGTATTGGTGCAGTTTGCGGCCGGTCAGGGCGTCGGGGTCGGGGTAGTAGTCGCGCTCGAAGCCGAGGTAGAGCTCCAGCATCGCGGCGGTCTCGTCGCGGTGGGCCTGGAGTTCGGCGATGACGGCGCCGAGGTCGCCGAACTCGGCGGCCCGGAGTTTGACGCCGAGGTCGCTCCGCAGCGGCATGGCCGGCGTCGGACTGGCGACCCAGTCGGCGAGCAGATCGCGCCCGGCGTCGGACAGCGTGTACACCTTCTTGTCCGGGCGCCCGTCCTGGGCGACGTCGGTGTAGCTGACCAGGCCGTCGGCGTGGAGCTTCTTGAGGGTCCGGTAGATCTGCTGGTGCGTGGCCGACCAGAAGTAGCCGATCGACCGCTGGAACTGCTGGCTGATCTCGTAACCGGTCCCGGGCCGTTCCGCCAGGGACACGAGAATCGCGTGGTCCAGTGCCATGTCGCCACTCTATCCATGCATCACCGCTCTATGCAACAGTGTGACTATGAACCAAGGTGAATATAGCTCGGCGGAAGGCGACTCGGGGACCAATGGCACGAGCGGTGCGGACCGGATGCTGATAAGACTGTGGCTGTGAGTGAATTCCGACGTATCGCCCTGCCGGGGAACGGCCCAGAAGACGTCGTGTGCCTGCCCGACGGGCGGGTGGTCGCCGGTCTGGACGACGGCCGGCTGGTCTCCGTCGATCCGGCGACCGACGCGGTGGAGGTCCTCGCCGACACGGCCGGCCACCTGCTCGGACTCGAAGCGCTGGCCGACGGCTCCCTCGTCCTCTGCGACCACGACCGGGGGATCCTCCGGCTGGCGGGCGGCCGCGGGCGGCCCGAGGTGCTGGTCGACACGGTCGACGGCCGCCCGCTGCACTTCGCGAGCAATGTGGTCGCGGCACGCGACGGCACGCTCTACTTCACCGCGTCCTCGCAGCGGTTCACCATCGACCACTGGCGCAGCGACATCATCGAGCACTCCGGCAGCGGCCGGCTGATCCGCCGCACGCCGGACGGTGTGGTCGAGGTGCTGCGCGACGATTTCCAGTTCGCGAACGGCCTGGTCCTCGCGCCCGACGAGTCGTACGTGCTGGTGGCCGAGACCGGTGCCTCGCGCATCACCAAGCTGTGGCTGACCGGCGACACCGTCGGTGAGATCGAGGTGCTGATCGACGGCCTCCCGGGCTATCCGGACAACATGTCGATCGGCAGCGACGGGCTGATCTGGTGTGCCCTGGCGTCGCCGCGCAATCCGATGCTGGAGGGCATCTTCAAACTGCCGCTGCGTGCCCGCCGGGTCCTGGCCCGGGTGCCCGAACGTCTCGGGCCGTCACCGGAGGACGTGGTCTGGGTGATCGCCTTCGACTTCGACGGGACCCTCGTGCACGACATCCGGCCGGACGGCATCGACTACACCTTCGTCACGAGTGTCGCCGAGCGCGACGGGGTGCTCTACTTCGGCACCATCGTCGACAACGCGCTCGGCGTGCTCACCCTCGACTGATCCCGGATCCGGCCGTCGGCCAGCCGGAGGATCCGGTCGGCGATCGCCGTGAGGCGCGGGTCGTGGGTGATCAACAGGGTGGTCTTGCCCGCCGTCAGCCGCCGCAACGGGGCGACGAGGGTGTCGACCGATTCGTCGTCGAGCGCGGCCGAGGGCTCGTCGAGCACCAGGATCGGGGTGTCGCGGAGGATGGCGCGGGCGATACAGATGCGCTGCCGCTGGCCCCCGGACAGTTCCAGTCCCTCGCTGTGCAGGACGGTGTCGTAGCCGGCGGGCAGCGCGCTGATGAACTCGTGCGCACCGGAGTCGCGGGCGGCCGCGACGATCTGATCCGGCGACGCGTCGCGCCGCCCGTAGGCGATGTTCTCCGCGATGGTCCCCGGAACGATCGCCGGGGTCTGCGGGAGCAGCGTCACGTGCTCGCGGACCGAGTCGCCGGTGACGGCGGCGAGATCGTGGCCGTCGAGCAGGACCCGGCCGGACGACGGCTGTTCGAGTTTCGTCAGCAGTGCGGCGAGCGACGACTTCCCGGTGCCGCTGGGGCCGATCAGGACGGTCAGGCGCCCCGGTTCCAGGGTCAGGTCGACGTCGTCGAGCACGACGCGCGGTCCGCGCCGGAAGGTGACGCCCTCCATCGTCAGCGCGGTGCCGGGCACCTCGACGGCGGTCGCCTCGGGATGATCGGCCAGGTGCGGGTCCTCGTCGAGCAGTTCGGCGATCCGGTCGGCGCTGACCGCGGTGGAGGCGAGGGTGAGGCGCAGTTCGGCCAGCTGCTGGAATTTCGGGTACAGCATGGCGAGGTAGCCGGTCAGCGCCAGCAGCTGGCCGACGGTCAGGTGTCCCTGCCGGACCTGCCATACCCCGGTCAGCGTGACCAGGAGCGTCACGACCACCTCGGCGCCGCCCATCACGGCGCCGAAGCCGGCCTCCAGCCGGGTCTCGCCGATACGGGCGCGCGCCCAGCGTCGTCCGTGCCGGTGCAGCCGATCGGCCTCCCGCGGCCGCTGGTTGTAGGCGACGGCGGTCTCGTGCGCGGCGAGCGCGGTGGTGATGGCATCGGCGATGTCGCTGTTGGCCTCTCGCTCGGCCCGCGAGACGCGGAGCTGCGCCCGGCTGAACAGCGCGGACAACAGCCACAACGCGGGAGCTGCGCCGAGGGCGACACCGGCCACGACCGGATTCATCAGGAAGGCTGTGACCACCAGCCCGACGATGTTGACGACGGCGACGACGAAGCCGAGCAGGCCCGACGCGATGAGATGCTCGAGCGCTTCCAGATCGGCGGACAGCCGGACCACCAGGTCACCGAGACCGCGCCGGCGGTGCGCGACCGGCGACAGTCGTTGCAGGTGTGCGAACACCCGGGTGCGCAGGCGCAGGACTGTGCGCTCGGAGGCGGCGGTGGCGATCAGCGCGCCGGCGTAGTCGGCCAGCGACGACGCGGCGGTCAGCCCCAGCCAGACGGCGGCGAGCCCGGCGAACTGCTGCCAGGTGCTGGCGTCCAGCGCGCCGTCGACCAGGTCGGACAGGACGAAGATGCCGACCGCGTCGGACGCGGCGGCGGCGAGCAGCAGGATGCCCGCGTAGATCAGCCGGCCGCGTTCGGCCCGGATCTCGGGCCGGAAGCGGCCGATGGCGGCCAGGGGAGACATGGGTCCTCTTCTGGGAGGTGGGAAGCGGGCGACGGTGACACGACGACGCCCGCCGCGCGCGCCGGCCGAGAGGGGAACTCGGCGCGGCGCGCGCGGCGGGCGCTGTCAGTCGGGAATCAGATCAGTCGGGAATCAGATCCACTGCCAGATCCAGCGGTGATGACGGCGATCCCACACGCGCTGACGACGGCGGCGGCGCGGCGGGGTGTGCTGCGGGGCGCGTCCGTGGTTCGGGGCGGTGGGATGCGGTTCCGGGTGACCCATGAGGTACTCCTTTTCAGCGAGTAATTCTTGCTGTCCGGTAACGGCTTTCGTTCTCCGGTGAGATTCAAGTTACGAGGCGAGCCTGATGTTGGGCTTCCGGTAACCTGGCCGTCTTCTGTCAGTGATGAATGCCCGGGTAGGCGGGCACTATCGGCGTGGAATCAGCTCCACTGCCACACCCAGCGGTGGTTGCGGCGGTCCCACACGCGCCGGCGGGTACGGCGGCGCGGCGGGGTGTGCTGCTGCGGCCGCTGCTGGTCGCCTCGGTTGGGGGTGTTGTTGTGCGGTGCCGGGTTGGCCATGACACTCTCCTTCTCAGCGGATGAATCTGGCTGTCCGGCAACGGCTTTCGCTGTCCGGTGAGATTCAAGGTAGGAGCGGAGTCTGGTGTTGGGCTGCCGGTAACCTGGCCTTCTCCTGTCAGTGACGACGGCCCAGGTCAGGTCACGTCTGGCAGGCGTTGACCCAGGCGCGGTCGCCGTCAGCATATGCCTCGTGCTTCCAGATCGGGACGTTTGTCTTGATCTCGTCGATCACTCGCTCGCAGACGGCGAACGCGTCGCCCCGGTGCGGCGCGGCGACCGCGACGACGACGGCGATCTCGCCGATGGCGAGGTCGCCCACCCGATGTTGCGCGGCGACGCGGATGTCGCCGGCGCGATGGCGCGCCAGGACCGCTTGCAGAAAGCGGTCGGCTTCGGGGTGCGCCTCGTACCGGAGGGCGGCGACGGCCCGGCCGCCGTGATGGTCGCGGACCACGCCGCTGAAGGTCACCAGTGCGCCGTCGGCGTCGGTCAGGACCCGCTGTTCGCAGTCCCGCGGATCGAGCGGCCGGGACAGGATGTCACTCACGATGCCCCCGTCCGGCGGCCAGCTCGACCAGGTGGTCCAGGATCGGCCCGAGGACGTCGAGCCCGTCGGCGACCCCGCCGGGGGACCCGGGCAGATTCACCACGAAGGTGCCGCCCGCGAAACCGGCGAGCCCGCGGCTCAGCGAGGCGAGCGGCGTGGCGCCGCGGCCGCGGTCCCGGATCGCCTCGGCGATACCGGGCACCTCGGTGGTCAGGACCGCGGCGGTCGCCTCGGGCACCAGGTCGTCGGCGGTGGGGCCGGTGCCGCCGGTCGTGACGATCACCGCGGGGAACGCGGCGAGGGCGGCGCGCAGCGCACCGTCGATGTCGACATCGGCCACCACCGTCACGCCGTCGACGTCGAATCCGCGGGCGGCGAGCCAGCCGGCGATCACCGGTCCGGTCCGGTCCGTGCGCTCGCCGGCCGCGATCCGGGTGGAGGAGACCAGCACCGCGGCCCGGGTGGTCGGGTGCAGCGGGGGCCGTCCGGCCGGCGGAGCCGGAGCGGGAACGGGCGGGGTGTCGTCCCGCGTCCAATGGCCGCGCCGGCCGCCGGTCTTCTCGCGCAGCCGGACGCAGGTCAGCTCGGCGGCCGGGTCGAGGGCCTTCACCATGTCGTGCAGGGTCAGGCCGGCGACGGTGACGGCGGTGAGCGCCTCCATCTCGACGCCGGTCCGCCCGGTGGTGGTGGCGGTCGCGGTGATGGCGACGGACTCGGGCTCCAGCATCAAGTCGACGGCCACCTTCGACAGCGGCAGCGGATGGCAGAGCGGAATCAGCTCGCTGGTCCGTTTGGCGCCCTGGATCCCGGCGATCCGTGCGGTGGCGAGCACATCCCCCTTGGCGACGCCGCCGCCCCGCACGGCGTCGATCACCGCGGCGGTGGTGTGGAAGCGGCCCTCGGCGACGGCGGTGCGGACGGTGACGGCCTTCGCCGAGACGTCGACCATCGCGGCGGTGCCGTCGGCGCGCAGGTGTGTCAGTCCGCCCGGGCCGGCGGGCTCGGGGGAGCCGGTCAGGTCAGCGGCCACGTCGTCACCTCCCGGCCGGCCGCGACACGGGTCTCGACCGCGTCGATCTCGATGAGATGAGTGGCGTGCGCGGCGGTCACCGCCAGATGGCTGCCGGGGCCGCCGAGAGGCAGGACGGTGCCTTCGGGGGTGCGCACGCCCCGCAGGAACTGGGTCTTGCCCGGAATGGACTCGACCTGGCGGGCCAGTCGTGCCTTGCCGCGCGGCAGGGCGGGCAAGCCGGCCAGGTCGCGCAGGATGTCGCGCAGCAGCACCTCGAACGAGACCAGGACGCTCACCGGGTTGCCCGGGAAGCAGATCACCGGGACGCCCTCCCAGGTCGCGAGACCCTGTGGACCGCCGGGCTGCATGGCCGTCGGGCCGAACCAGCCGTGCCCGCCGAGGGTCTGCCGGACCGGCTCGCGCTCGCCCATGGAGATGCCGCCCGAGGTCAGCACCAGATCGGCGTCGAGGCAGGCGGCGGTGAGCACGGTGGGGAAGTCGCCGTCGTCTCCGGCGGAGGCGACGAACACCACCTGGCCGCCGTGCTCGGTGGCGAGCGATTGCAGGACGAGGGAGTTGGATTCGAAGACCTGGCCGCCGACCGGTTCGGTGCCCGGCCGGATCAGTTCGCTGCCGGTGGAGATCACCGCCACCGCGGGACGCCGCCACACGGTCACGGTGCGCACGCCGCTGGCCGCCAGCGCCCCGAGATGGCGGGGGCCCAGCCGGGTGCCGGCCGGCACCACCCGGTCCCCGGCGCCGACGTCGGTGCCCGACGCCCGCACGAAGTCACCGGCGGTGGGGGCGGCCCGGAACGTCACCTGGCCGTCGGCCTCGGCCGACTGCTCCACCGGGATCACCGCATCGGCGCCGTCCGGGAGCGGTGCACCCGTCATGATCGCCATCGCGGAGCCGGGCTTCAGCTGCGGCCGGGAGGTGTCGCCGGCGAAGATCCGCCCGCTGACCGGCAGCGGGCGGCCGGTGGTGATCTCGGCGGCCCGGACCGCGAAGCCGTCCATCGCGGAGTTGTCGAACAGGGGAAGTGCGTACGGCGCGTTGGCATCTCGCGCCGTCACCCGCCGCAATGCCGAGGAGACGGGGATGGTCTCGGTGCGGCCGGCGAGGCCGGCCAGATGGTCGGCCATCGCGGCGCGATGCTCGGCGACGGGTCTGCGATTCACGGCTCCCAGCCTATCCCGCGCACCGCGCCCGGCCGCCGCTTCCCGCGCCGCTCACGCCCGATTGAGAGCAGCCGATTCCTGCTAACGTGGCAGTGTGTCGATTGCGGAGGTCCGGGCCGGTTCGGTGCTGGTCGACGCTCTCGGCCGCCGCGCCCGTGACCTGCGCATCTCGCTGACCCAGGCCTGCAATCTGCGGTGCCGCTACTGCATGCCGGCCGAGGGGCTGCCGATCATGCCGCGTTCGGAGCTGCTGTCGGCGGACGAGGTCGCGACCCTGGTCGACGTGGCGGTCGACCAGCTCGGCATCGACGAACTCCGGCTCACCGGCGGCGAGCCGCTGCTGCGCCGGGATCTGGAAGTCCTGATCGCGCAGATCCGCGCACGACACCCCGGTCTGCCGATCGCCCTCACCACCAACGGGCTCGGCCTGATCCACCGGGCGGCGGGGCTGGCCGCGGCCGGACTGTCCCGGATCAACATCTCGCTCGACACCGTCGACCGCGATCTGTTCGCCCGGATCACCCGCCGGGACCGGCTGCCCGATGTGATCGCCGGGATCGACGCCGCCCGCGCGGCCGGCCTCACGCCGGTGAAGATCAACGCGGTCGCGCTGAGCGAGACCCTGCCGGGCGCCCCGGACCTGCTCGCCTGGTGTCTCGATCGGGGCCTGGAACTCCGCTTCATCGAGGCCATGCCGCTCGACGCCGACGGCGGCTGGACCAAAGACGCCTACGTGACGGCCGGGCAGGTCCTCGAATCCCTCGGCACGCGTTTCGCGCTGACGCCGATCGGCCGGGTGGACCCGGGTGCTCCCGCCGAACGCTGGTGTGTGGACGGCGGTCCCGGCACCGTCGGGGTGATCGCCTCGATGACCCGGTCGTTCTGCGGGGCCTGCGACCGCACCCGGATCACCGCCGAGGGACGCGTGCGCCCGTGCCTGTTCTCCGACGACGAGATCGATCTGCGCGCGATCCTGCGTTCGGGCGGCGACGCCGCGGACCTGGCCGCCGCCTGGCGGGAGGTCACCTGGCGCAAGTCGCCCGGTCATCTGCCGGCCGACGTGCTGACCCATCCGCGCCGGTCGATGGGGGCCATCGGTGGCTGAGACCATCACCGTCACCTATTTCGCGGGCCTCGCCGAGGCCACCGGCTGCCACCGCGAACGGCTCGACGTCGCCGAGGCCACCGTCGACGGCCTGCGTGCGGCCGTCGCCCGGCGGCACGGACGCGACGCCGGAGCACTCGCCGCGGCCAGTTCGGTGCTCGACGGCGACGAACTGCTGCGCGACCCGGCGGCGCCGATCGGGGCCGCCGTCGATCTGCTCCCGCCCTTCGCCGGTGGATGACAGCGCGAGGCGATAGGTTTGCCTTTCGGAACACCCACGCCGCGATCGAGCGCTCCGCCCGCGCGGCACGCCCGTCGACGCAGAAGGTGAATCATGAAGTGGAGAAGGCTTGTCGGAGTGACCGTCGCGATGGCGGCGACGGTGGCCGTGGCGGCTTCGGCGACGGCGTGCAGCTCGGACGGCGGGAAGTCCGCTGACGCCAAGACGATCCGGGTGATGGCCGCGGCGTCGCTGGTCGACGTGATGAAGCCGCTGAACTCGGCGTACGGCGACGAGCACGACGGTGCCAAGGTGCAGCTGGACACCGGCGCGTCGTCGGCGCTGGTGCAGAAGCTCAAGTCCGGCGCCAAGGCGGACGTGCTGATCACCGCCGACACCGAGACGATGGACAAGGCCGTCAAGGACGGACTGGCCAAGGACCCGGTCGTGATCGCCACCAACAAGCTGGTGATCGTGGTGCCGAAGGGCAACCCGGGCAAGGTGACCGGGCTCGACTTCTTCACCAAGGAAGGCAACCGCGCGGTGATCTGCGCCAGCGAGGTTCCGTGCGGCCGCGCCGCGGAGCGGGCGATCGCCGCGATCGGCGGCACGCCGCACCCGATCAGCCGGGCCGTGGACGTGCGCAACGCGCTCGGGACGGTGACCAGCGGTGAGGCCGACGCCGCCCTCGTCTACGCCACCGATGCGGCGTCCGCGGGCGACAAGGTGGAGACCATCGAGATCCCCAACGCGCCGGTGGTGCAGTACCCGGCGTCGGCGCTGACCGATGCGGGTAAGGACTACGTCGACCTGCTGACCTCGGACAAGGGCAAGAAGATCCTGGCCGACGCCGGCTTCGGCGCCCCGTGACGGAACGCCGCACGGCCATCGCGTCGTGAGTGGCCACCGGCCGAACACCGGGCTCCCGGCACCGATCGCCGGTGTCGGGATCCTGGGTGCGGTGGTGATCGTCGCACCGCTGGTCGCGCTCGCCTGGGCCGCACCGTGGGGCCGGATGTGGTCGCTCCTCACCGCGTCGGACGCCATGGCGGCCCTCGGGCTGTCGATGGGCGCCGGGATTCTGGCGACCGCACTGGCGATCCTGCTCGGAGTGCCGCTCGCGGCGGTGCTGGCCTCCGACGCGATCCGGCCCACCCGGCTGGTGCGCCTGCTGGTGATCGTGCCGATGGTGATGCCGCCGGTCGTCGTCGGCACGGCGCTGCTCACCCTGCTGGGCCGGCGCGGTCTGCTGGGCCGGTATCTCGACGCGTGGTTCGACTGGACCCCGACGTACACCTTCTGGGCGGTGGTGATCGCGCAGCTCGTGGTCGCGATGCCGTTCCTCGTGGTCAGCGTCGAGGCGTCGCTGCGCACCCGCAACATCGACGCCGAGGAATGCGCCTACACCCTCGGCGCCGGCCGGCTCACCACGTTCTGGCGGGTGACCCTGCCGGAGATCCGCGGCGGTATCGCCGCCGGTGCGGTGATGTGCTTCGCCCGCGCGCTCGGGGAATTCGGCGCCACGATCACGTTCGCGGGTAACGTCCAGGGCGTCACCCAGACCATGCCGCTGGCGATCTACCTCGATCTGCAGCGCGACGACGACGCCGCCATCGCGATGGCGGTCGGTCTGGTGGTACTCAGCATCCTGGTGCTGGTCGTGATGCGCGGCCGCTGGATGCCCGCGCTGTCGTCGCCGCACTGACTCGCCGCGCCTTCTCACAGCCGTCGTATCCGCCCGGAGAGGACTTGCTTACCTCCGGGAGATTCGCGCGCCGCCGGACCGGAAACATGGCGTTCGTACGGTCGCTCTACCCGGACACGCCGGGCCCGAGCGCAAGGAGGAACCCATGCCGCGCAAGCGACCTCACACGATCACCGACTGGGACCCGGAGGATGTCGCCGCCTGGGACGCCGGCGGCGCGGCCATCGCCCGGCGCAATCTGATCTGGTCCGTGGTGGCCGAGCACGTCGGCTTCTCGGTGTGGTCGCTCTGGTCGGTGATGGTGCTGTTCATGCCGTCCGACGTCTACGGCATCTCGCTCGGCGACAAGTTCCTGATCGGCGCCGTCGCCACGCTGACCGGTGCGCTGCTGCGCTTCCCGTACACCATGGCCACCACCCGTTTCGGGGGCCGCAACTGGACGGTGTTCTCGGCGTTCGTGCTGCTGATCCCGGTGACCGCCACCATCGTGCTGCTGGCCCATCCGGGACAGCCGCTGTGGATGTACCTGGTGTGCGCCGCGCTGACCGGTCTCGGCGGCGGCAACTTCGCGTCGTCGATGACCAACATCAACGCGTTCTATCCGCAGCGGCTCAAGGGCTGGGCGCTCGGGCTGAACGCCGGTGGCGGCAATCTGGGCGTGCCCGCGGTGCAGTTGCTCGGTCTGCTGGTGATCGCGTGGGCGGGCAACCGGCAGCCGTACTGGGTGTGCGCGTTCTACCTGGTGGCGCTGGTGATCGCCGGAATCGGTGCGGCACTGTACATGGACAACCTGGAGGGTCCCGGGGTCGATCTCGGCGCGATGCGCGCGGCGCTGGTCAACCGGCACACCTGGACCGTCTCGCTGCTGTACATCGGCACCTTCGGTTCGTTCATCGGCTTCTCGTTCGCCTTCGGCCAGATGCTCGCGCTCTCGTTTCGCGACCAGGGGCAGTCGGCGGCGCAGGCCAGCCTGCACGCCGCGCAGATCGCCTTCCTCGGACCGCTGCTCGGCTCGATCAGCCGCGTCTACGGAGGAAAGCTGGCCGACCGCTTCGGCGGCAGCCGGGTGACCTTCGCGGTGTTCCTCGGCATGATCGCCGGCGCCGCGGTGCTGCTGGCCGGCGGCGGCTCGATCGCGCTGTGCGCGGTGGGCTTCGTGCTCCTGTTCGTGCTCTCCGGCATGGGCAACGGTTCGGTGTACAAGATCATCCCGTCGGTGTTCGACGCCGCCGCGCGCACCCTGCCGCTCGACGAGGCCGGCCGCGCCGCCTATTCCCGCTCGATGTCGGGCGCGGTGATCGGGATCGCCGGTGCCCTCGGCGGTCTCGGCGGCGTCGGGATCAACCTGGTGCTGCGGCAGTCGTACGCGTCGACCGGCGCGGCGACCACCGCGTTCGCCGTGTTCGCGGCCTTCTACGCGGTCGCCGCCCTGGTGACCTGGCGGATGTATCTGCGGGCGCCGCAGGGCGCTCTCCGGCGTCAGGTCGATTCGAAGGTCAGCACCGCGATGCGGGTCTCCGGCTCGAAGAACAGTATGACGTCGTGACCGCTCCACCCGCGCAGCCCGTGAATGGGGCACCGGCCGATATAGGTCAGCGGGCGCCCGTCCCGGAGGGTCAATCGGTGCCCGAGTTCGAGCGCCGCGGGCGGTCGGTACTCCGACCAGTTGCCGAACGACAGCGGGCCGCCGAGCGACTCGACGGACGCGCGTGGGCGGGGACTGTCCGAGTTGGGGTCGGGTCGATCCCAGGGTTCGCCGAATTCGAGGATGCGTTCGTCACGCCACAGCCGCTTGAGACGCTCATAGTTCCGGCCGACCTCGGCGTAGAACTCTTCGACCTGCTCGGGATCATCGACCGCGCCGAGGTTCTCGATCTCGAAACAGCGGGGGTCGCCGAGGAACCGATAGCGGCCGTCGTCCTCGACCCGGAACGCGATCCAGTTGAGTCCGACATGGTCGTCGTGGTGTTCGGTCGTCCGGTATCCGACGTACCCGTATTGCGCGTCGACCGGCGTGACGAAGTGGATCCGCCCCGTCCATTCCGGATCGAACGCGCTGAGCTCGACGGAAGCCAGCGGATACAGAACCCGGTGCAGCCACGGCTGGTCGTCGACGAAGACCCGGTCGGCATCGGGAAGCACGGTGATCCGCGGGTCGGGGCCGGTGATCCGCTCGCCCGAGGGCGCCCGACTGCTCATGCTCGCGCATGCTACTGGACGCGCAGACCGCCACCGGCGGCGTTCGGCCGGCCGAACATCGTGGGTGCGGAGCGGTGTATCCGGTCTGCGACAATTGCCTCATGACCAGCCTGACCGGATTCACGGTCGCCGTCACCGCGTCCCGCCGGGCCGAGGAGTTCGCCACGCTCCTGCAGCGGCGGGGCGCGCGGGTGCGCAGTGCCGCGGCCATCGCGATCGTGCCGCTGCACGACGACGTCACGCTCCGCGCGGTGACCGAAGACCTCATCGCCGACCCGCCGGACGTGCTCATCGCGACCACCGGTATCGGCTTCCGCGGCTGGATCGAGGCCGCCGACGGCTGGGGTCTGGCCGAGGATCTGCTCGCGGCGCTCGGGCGCGCGCGGGTGATCTCGCGCGGCCCCAAGCCGACCGGCGCGCTGCGCGCCGCGGGGCTGCGGGAGGAGTGGTCGCCGGAGTCCGAGTCGACCGCGGAACTGCTCGCCATGCTCACCCGCGACGATCTGGACGGCCGCCGGGTGGCGGTGCAGCTGCACGGCGCGACGGACGAGTGGGATCCCAATCCGGGCTTTCTCGACGGACTCGTCGAGCTCGGCGGCCGGGTGATCGGGGTGCCCGTCTACCGGTGGAAGATGCCCGACGACCGGGACGCGCTCGACGCGCTGATCACCGATCTGGCCGGTGGCCGGATCGACGCGGTGACCTTCACCTCGGCGCCCGCCGTCGCATCGGTGCTGATCCGGGCGGCCGAACTCGGCCTGTCCGGGCCGCTGCGCCACGCGCTGACCGAGCGGGTCGTGGTGTACTGCGTCGGCCCGGTGACGGCCGCGCCGCTGGAGCGGATCGGTGTCCCGAGCGTGGCGCCGGACCGGATGCGCCTCGGTGCGCTCGCGCGGCTGGTCGGGGAGGATCTGCCCGCGCGCCGTCCCGAACTCGATGTCGCCGGGCATCGGCTCGGGGTGCGTGCCGATGCCGTGGTGGTCGACGGATCCGAGTGCGAGGTGTCGGCGACCGGGCTGGCCCTGCTGAAGGCGCTGGCCGTCCGGCCGGGAGAGGTGCTGTCCCGGGACACCCTGCTGGAACTGCTTCCGGCCGCCGGCGACGACCCGCACGCCGTCGAGGTGGCCATCGGCCGGCTTCGCACCGCCCTGGGCGCCCGCGAGATCATCGCGACGGTCGTCAAGCGCGGCTACCGCCTGGCGGTAGCCTGATCCGCCGGGTATGGTAGTTACGTAACTACCATCTAGGGGGACGAGAATGACGACAGTGACGTCGCGCGAGTTCAATCGCGACCCGAGTTCGGTCAAGCGCGCTGCGGCCGAGGGGCCGGTGCTCATCACGGATCGCGGACAGGCTGCATTCGTTCTTCTGTCGATCGAGGAGTACGAACGGATCCGTGGTGGCGAAAGGACGCTGGTCTCACGGCTGAGTATGGATGATGATCTCGATTGGGAACCCGAGCCGATCGGAGTCGGGCTGCGGATTCCCGAGCTGTGAACTTCGTTCTCGATACCAACGTCCTGAGCGAACTACGCAAGTCCGAGCGCACAGCCTCCCCGGCCGTTCGAGCCTGGATTTCGGCACGCGTGGATGCGCAGCTCTATCTGAGCGTGGTCACGGTCCTCGAGATCGAAGTAGGAATCGGGCGAATCGAGCGACGTGATCGAGTTCAGGCTGATCGGCTCCGGCGGTGGCTTGACGACGAGGTACTCGACGCCTTTCGCGGCCGGATCCTGCCGGTGGACCTCGAGGTCGCACGGCGCGCGGCGAGACGTCATGTTCCGGACCCCAGCCCGGAACGAGATGCGTTGATCGCGGCGACGGCTCTTGTCCATGACATGTCGGTGGTCACTCGGAACACCGCGGATTTCTCGGCAACGGGTGCCCGGGTGATCAACCCCTGGACGGACTGAGTCGGTCCGCGTGCCGTTGCTGAGCGGCGAGGACGCGGCGGCAGGCCAGGTCGACCACGCGGGGGTGCAGGCCGAGCGGGGCCGCGACGAGATCCGCGCCGGAGTCGGCCAGGCGGCGCTGGAAGAGGCCGTCGGCGAGCAGATACGACGCGATCGCGACGCGGCCGGGCCGGCGGCGGGCGCGGCGGACGGCGTCGGCGATCCCGGGATACGCCGAACCGGCGGGTGGCGCGGCGAAACCGATGGTCACCGCTGTGCCGAGGACGGACTCCAGCCGGGTGGCGGCGCGGCGGACGTCGGTGACGGCGTGGCGATCGGACGATCCCGCGGCGGCGAACACCACGGTGTCGCCGGGCCGGTATCCGGCCTCGCGCAGGCGCCCGGACGCCGCGTCGGCGAGCGCAGGCGACGGACCGAGTGCCGTGGTCAGCACCGTGCGCGGGTGCCAGGCCGCGGCGAGGTGCGCCGGCAGATCGGCCCGCACGTGATAGCCGCGGGCCAGGAACGCCGGAACCACGACCACCTGCTCGTCGTCGGGCAGCGCGGCGAGCACGTCGCTGGGGCTGGGCCCGAGGACGTCGACGAAGGCGACCCGCACCGTCTCCTCGAGGCGGCGCGACATGGCCGCGGCGAGGTCGCCGATCATCGCGACGCCGTGCGGATTGCGGGTGCCGTGCGCGGCCAGCACCACGGTCACGACGGAACCTGTTCCGGAGCGGCGGCGGGGGCCGGCCGGTAGCCGAACCGCACCTGGGGCGAGTTGGACACGAAGACCGTGCCGTCGAGCCCGATCCGGGTGCCGTAGACCGGCACGTACACGCCTTCAGCGTCCAGGCAGCGGCCGTCGATCAGGCTGAACGCCTGCTTCTTCAGCGGTGACTGCACCACCGGGAAGCCGCCGCGGTCGCCGACGATCCCGCGGGAGAGGACCGCCGCGCGCCCGATCGGGTCGATGTTGCCGATCGCCTTGAGACGGTCGTCGGCGAGCCGGAACAGCGCCACCTGGGCGCCGTCGGGCAGGAGCACGGCGACGCCGCGCAGCCGGTCCAGCCGGTCGAGGTGGCAGGCCGCGGTCCAGTCCCGCGTCCAGCGGTGCAGATCGAAGTTGAGTGTCATGTCAGGCTCCTGTGCGGCTCGAGGCGGGGAAGGCCGGTTCGCCCAGCAGGACGGGGACCTTGCGGCCGTGGTGATCGCCGAAGGCGACGGTCGGATCGGGTGACTCCGGGGCGTTGACGAAGGAGACGAATCGGGCGAGCTTCTCCGGGTCGTCGAGCACGCCCTTCCACTCGCAGGAGTAGCCGTCGACGTGCCGGGCCATCGCCGCCTCGAAGTCGCCGGCCAGACCCAGGGCGTCGTCGACGACCACCGCGCGGAGCCGGTCGAGACCGCCGTCGAGCTCATCCAGCCAGGGCGCGGTGCGTTGCAGCCGGTCCGCGGTGCGGATGTAGTACATGAGGAAGCGGTCGATGTAGCGGACCAACGTCGCCGAATCGAGGTCGCCGGCGAGCAGTTGCGCGTGCTTCGGCGTCATGCCGCCGTTGCCGCACACGTACAGGTTCCAGCCGCTCTCGGTGGCGATCACGCCGACGTCCTTGCCGCGCGCCTCGGCGCACTCACGGGCGCAGCCGGAGACACCCATCTTCAGCTTGTGCGGGGAGCGCAGGCCCCGGTAGCGGAGTTCGAGATCGATGGCCATCTGCACCGAGTCCTGCTGGCCGTACCGGCACCAGTCCGAGCCGACGCAGCTCTTCACCGTCCGCAGCGACTTGCCGTAGGCCTGCCCGGATTCCATGCCGCCGTCGACCAGCCGCCGCCAGATCTGCGGCAGTTGCTCGACGCGGGCGCCGAACATGTCGATGCGCTGGCCGCCGGTGATCTTGGTGTACAGCCCGAAGTCGCGGGCGATCTCGCCGATCAGGATGAGGTGCTCGGGCGTGATGTCCCCGCCGGGCACGCGCGGCACCACCGAGTAGGTGCCGTTGCGCTGGATGTTCGCGAGGAAGGCGTCGTTGGTGTCCTGCAGCGACGCCTGCTCACCGCCGAGGATGTGGTCCGAGCCGGTCGACGCGAGGATCGAGGCCACCGTGGGTTTGCAGATGTCACAGCCGGTGCCGGTGCCGAACCGCTCGATCAGGCCGGAGAAGGTGCGGATCCCGCTGGCCTGGACCAGCTCGAAGAGTTCGGCGCGCGACTGCCCGAAGTGCTCGCAGAGCGCGGTGGACTGCGTGACACCCGATTCGCTGAGCAGCTTGGACAGCAGCGGCACGCACGATCCGCACGACGTGCCCGCGCCCGTGCACTTCTTCAGATCGGCGACGGTGCACGAGCCGTCGGCGATCGCCGAGCACAGCGCTCCCTTGGACACGTCGTTGCACGAGCAGACCTGCGCGTCATCGGGCAGCGCGCCCAGGCCCAGCGTCTCGCCGCCCTCGGCGGCGGGGGAGATCAGCGCGACCGGGTCGCCGGGGAGCGTGGAACCGACCAGCGGTCGCAGCATGCCGTACGACGATGCGTCGCCGACCAGCACGCCGCCGAGCAGGGTCTGCGCGTCGTCGGACAGCACCAGCTTGGCGTAGGTGCCGCCGACCGGATCGCTCACCACCACGTTCAGCGCCCCCGGCGTGGTGCCGAGGGCGTCGCCGAAGCTGGCGACGTCGACGCCGAGGAGCTTGAGTTTGGTGCTCAGGTCGGCGCCGGGGAAGGTCGCGTCGCCGCCGACGAGGCGGTCGGCCACCACCTCGGCGGTGGCGTAGCCGGGCCCGACGAGGCCGTAGCAGCGGCCGTCGATCGCGGCGACCTCACCGATCGCGTACACGTCGGGATCACTGGTGACGCAGGCGGCGTCGGTGAGGATGCCGCCGCGCTCGGCCAGCGCGAGGCCGGCCTGGCGGCCGAGTTCGTCGCGCGGGCGGACTCCGGCGGCGAAGACCAGCAGGCCGATGTCGACGCTCGTCTCGTCGGCCAGGGTCACCGTGAGGCCGCCGCCCGGATTCGCCTCGATCGCCCGGGTTCCCGACGAGAGGCTGATGTCGATGCCGAGGTCACCGATCATCCGGGCGAGGTGCTCGCCGCCGCCCGGATCGACCTGCTGCGGCATGAGCCGCGGATTCACCTCCACCACGTGGGGCCGCAACCCCAACTGGCGCAAGGCATTCGCCGCCTCGAGGCCGAGCAGGCCGCCGCCGACCACCATGCCGACGGCGTTCGGGTCGCGCGCGAGCGCGGCCTGGGCATCGGCGCGGATCGCGTCGAGGTCGTCGAGCGTGCGGTAGACGTGGCAGCCGGGCAGGTCGTGCCCGGGGACGGGTGGCACGAAGGCGTACGAGCCGGTCGCGAGCACCAGGGCGTCGTACCGGATCTGCTCACCGGCCGCGGTGCGCACCGTGCGGGCCGCGGGGTCGACGGCGGCGACCGCCGTGCCCAGCCGCAGCTCGACGGCCGGATCGTCGTCGAAGCGGTTGCCGGGCAGGGCGAGCGCGCCGCGGTCCCACGCGCCGACGTATCCCGACAGGCCCACGCGATCGTAGGCGGCGTCGGTCTCCTCGCCGAGCACGATCGCGGTCCAGTCGTTCCCGGTGTCCCGGGTACGCAGGGCCTCGATGAAGCGGTGGCCGACCATCCCGTGGCCGACGACGACAACGGTCTTGCTCATCGCGCGGGTCCTTCCTGTTGCTGACGATGACGCCACGGTAGGAAGGGGGTGTTGCACGGACGTTGCCTCGGAGATGGCCGCGCCGTCACATCGGCCGCACAGCGGCGAACCCGGCGCTGTGAGGTCTCAGCGGAGGCGTTCGACGCCGGCCGGGGAGCCCTCCGGCGGGACCAGCGCGAGGCCGCGATGGCCGATCATCGATGCGAGGTGGCCGGTGCCGTGACCGGTGGTGACCGTCCAGCGGCCACGACCGTCGGGTTCGACGGGCAGCACGCGCCAGCGCCCGGGCAGGCGGTGCGCCCGGGTGTCGTCGTCCAGCACCAGGATGTCGGGGTGGGCGGGGCGGCGGCCGAGGAGCGCGTCGAGCAGCGCGGGCAGCAGCACCGCGATGCCCGCGACCGCGGCGAGCGGATTGCCGCCGAGTCCGAGAATCACTGTGCCACTGGGTATTTGGGCGGCGATCAGCGATCCGCCAGGCCGGAGTGACAGCCCGTCGAGCAGTATCCGCGCGCCCGCGGTGGCTAGTGCGGTGCGGAGATGGTCGGCGATGCCGTGGCCGGTGGCGCCGATGATGACGACGAGGTCGGCATTCGGCTCGGCCACCGCTTGCGCGAAGACGCCGGGGCGGTCGTCCAGGTGGCCGCCCGCGGTGACGCGGACCCCCGCTCCGGTCAGGACGTCGGCCACCGGGCCGGAGGCGGTGTCCGGAATCGATCCGGCACGCGGCCGGCCGCCGGCCGGGATCACCTCGTCGCCGGAGGTGTGCAGGCGAGCCGCCAGGGGGCCGCGCACGGTCAGTCGTTCGACGCCGGCGGCGCGGGCGACGGAGCGGACGGCGGCGTCGGCGGCGGTGCCGGCAGCGGCGAGGGTGGCACCGCGCGGCCAGGCGCTGCCGGTGCGCCGGGTGTCGTCCCGGCCGGTCGAGGTCTCGGTGAGCACGCCGCCGGCCAGCGTGACCTCCTCGTGCCGCACCACGCGTTCGGCGCCGGGCGGCAGCGCCGCGCCGGTCGCGATGGGTGCGGCGCAGCCGGACTGCAGGGGCGGGGTGTCGAGGTGCCCGGCGGCGCGGGGAGCGTCGACCAGCCGCCACGGCGACCGGCCGGCCACCGCGTAGCCGTCCATCGCGGCGGCATCGAACGGCGGGAACGCGGCGGCGGCGACCAGCGGGTCGGCGAGGACCGCGCCGGCGGCGTCATCGAGGGGGAGAACCACCGGTGGCAGCGGGGCGAGCCGGTCGAGGAGGACCGCGCGGGCGGCGGCCGGTTCGAGGCCGCGGGGCGTCGCGGCGCGGCGGGCGGTCGCGAGGTCGGCGGGGGTGTCGACGTCGCCGGTGCCGGACACCGGGAGGAAGACGGCGTTGCCGGGGATCAGTGAGCGCATCGACGAATCGGCCGGGGCGTGCCGCAGCGGTGCGAGCGCCGCGCGCCGCCAGACGCCGAGCAGGTATTGCGGATGCCCGCCCGCATCGGCGGCCAGCACGACCGGCACCCGGGATCGCTCCAGTTCGGCCCGCAGGTCGTCGATCTGCGCCGCGGTGATCTCCGGCAGATCGCTGGCGACGAGGACGACGGGCCGGTCGTAGGCGCTACCGGCGTCGTCGGTGGCCTCGAGGGCGGCCGTCCCGGCGGCCACGGCGGCGACCGGCCCGCTGTACGGCGGGTCCTCGCGGGTCACCAGGACGCCGGGCGGGAGCGGGCGGTCCGGTCCGACCACGACGATCCGGCCGGCGCCGGCCACCGCGTCGAGGGCGATGTCGAGCAGTCGCCGCCCGCCGACCAGTTCGGCGGGCTTGTCGGCCCCGGCGAGTCGCCGGGCCCGGCCCCCGGCGAGGACGATCGCGTCGAAGGAACCCCCGCTCGATGTCATGCATCGACCCTAGATGAGTGATTCCCGGTGTCGGTGATGGACATGGCGGCGTTCGCGGGCAGAGGCGGCGCGCGCCCTGGTGGCCTGGCCACCGTGGTGGTGGTCAGGCGGCCAGGTGCTGTTCGAGGAGGCGTTCGACACCGGAGCCGGTGGTGTCTGTGGCGTCCGCCGGTTGAGGTGTGACGAGCCCTTTGGGGCGAGGAGCCTCGACGCCAGGGCCCCCGGCCTGCGCGCCGGTGTCGCCGAGCCGGTGGTTCACGGTCGGTGGCGGACTGCGGTCTTCGGCGGGGGTGTCTGGGCCGGTGCGGAGTTTGTCGGGGTGGAACAGGGGGTTGATGATCCACGGCCCGGCGCGTCCGGCGGGGCGCCATCCGACGCGGCCTTTGTCGGGGCCGCTGGTGAGGACGGTGGATTCCCAGGTTCCGGGTTGTTTGCCGTTCCACCGGTTATGCGTCCCGCAGGCCCCGCCGAGATGGTCGGCGTCGGTGGGGCCGCCGTCCTGCCAGTCGGGCATGTGGTGCATCTCGCACTGGGCGAACGGGCGCGTACACCCCGGCGCGGTACAGCCCCGGTCGCGGGCGAACACCGCCAGCCGTTGCGCCCGGGAGGCGAGCCGGTGGGCGCGGCCGAGGTACAACGGCTGCCCGGTGGCCTTGGCGAACACCGCGAGGTACGGCACGGCGTTCGCGGCGATCGTCACCAGGTCCGACACCGGAATCCGGGTGCCGGTGGTGGTCCAGGCGATCCCAGCCTGGCGGGCCAGATCCTCATCGGTCACGGTGACCACGATCTGATTGCGCAGACTCTCCGGGCGCGCATGGGTGTTCTGGGCATTGACCCAGACGAGGAGCGCGAGGAGAGCGTCGTGCTGGCGCCGCCCCAACAACCGGTCATCGCGTTCAGCAGCGGCAGCCAGAACCGCGGGATCCAGGCCCGGCTGATCAGCCGCACCGTGCGGGGAGTCCGGATCGTCGGGGTTGTTCATGCCCGGGGCGGCCCACTGGACGAACACGACCTCGAACTCCGCCCGCAACTGCGGCGTCATCCGGGCCTGCACCGCCGACATCAACTGCCGGTCCTGCGCCGACAGCCGGAACTTCGCTTGCCGCTGGCGGTCTTGGTCGTCGGCGAGGGTGCCGTCGGGGTCGAGGTGGGCCAGGATCCGGTTGCCGACCATCGTCAGCCCGGCCGGATTGAGCCGCCGGGCGGCGTCGGCGAGCATGGCCTCGGCCTTGGCCCGTGCCTCCGGGTCGACCGAGGTGGGGATTTTGTCCATCACTTCTTCGATCACCGATACGTGCGTCTCACCGATCGCCCCGTCGGCCACCGCGGCCGCGGTCGCCGGGAACTTCGGATCGAGACGCTCGCCGGTCATGGCGGTGAACCGGCCGATCGAGGCCGCCACCACCCGCCGCCGCCGGGACTCGCCCTCCCCGATCCGCAGCCCCTGGGTCAGCAGCTGGTGCACGGTGCTGTAGCCGGCGCGCTGGCAGGCGCCGCGGTCGGAGATCTCCACCAGCAACGCCGCATCCACCCCAACACCTGTGCGGCGGGCCTGTTCCCGCGATTCGAGCAGATCCAGCAGGCCATCCTCCGGCAGGGCGCCCCACGGCGCTCCGGCCAGCGATTCCTCGACGGCCACACTCACCGCGGCCAGCTCGGCGGGTGACAGGTCGGCCACCAGGCCGTGGGCGTCGAACGCGTCGTCGTCGCTCATCGCGGACCCCCTTTGCCGGCCGGTGGTGGATGGTTCTTCTCCTACCTCAGGATAACGCACACCATGATGTGTATGCAACAGATGGATAGAACTTACTTTCGAGTAATTTGCAGCCACCGTGCCTACCCGGCCCAGCCGGGCGTCCCGATCACCGGGAATCACTCATCTAGGCCATCTCTGGGTCAGTAGACGTCGCGGACGTAGCGGCGTTCGGCGGCCAGCGCGGTGACGTAGGCGTCGGCCGCGGAAGGGGAGAGGCGGCCCTGCTCGGCGACGATGCGCCGCAGTGCGAGGTCGACGTCGCGGGCCATCCGGGCGGCGTCGCCGCAGACGTAGACGTGCGCACCCCGCTGAATCCACGACCAGAGATCGGCGGCCCGGGTCAGCATGCGGTCCTGCACGTAGACCTTCTCCTCCTGGTCCCGGGAGAACGCGAGGTCCAGTTCGTTCAGGGTGCCCTCCCGGTGGAACCGTTCGAGTTCGTCACGGTAGTAGAAGTCGGTGTCCCGGTGCTGCTCGCCGAAGAACAGCCAGTTGGGGCCGTCGGCGCCCGCGTGGGCGCGGTGCTGCAAGAATCCGCGGAACGGGGCGACGCCGGTGCCCGGACCGATCATCACCATCGGCGCGGCCGGATCCTCCGGCGGGCCGAAATTCTTATTGCGCTGGACGAAGATCCGGACCGGAGTGTCGTCGTCGGTATCGGCGAGATAGGTCGAGCAGACGCCGCCGCGGCGCGCGCCGCCGGGAGCGTCGAACCGCACCGCGGAGACGGTGACCTCCACCCGGTCCGGTGCGACGAGCGGGCTCGACGAGATCGAGTACAGGCGCGGCTGCAGTTTCCGCAGAATGCCGAGCCAGTCGGCGGCCGTCGCGGTGACCGGGTACCGCGCCAGCAGATCGACGCTCTGGCGGCCCCAGGCCCAGTCGGCGAGCGCCGCGGGGTCGTCGAGCAGCGCGGCGAGATCGGCGGTGTCGTGCCGGGCGTGGACGAAGCGCACCAGGTCACCGGTGACCCGGGCGATCTCCAGGTGATCGGTCAGGGCGGCACGCAGCGTCATCGGCTCGCCGGTGAGATCGACCGGTTCGTCGCCGTCGAGCCCGGTCAGGGTGAGCCACTCGTCGACCAGCGGCGCGGAGTTGCGGGGCCAGACGCCGAGGGCGTCGCCGGTGTCGTAGGTGAGGGTGTCGTCGGGGAGCGCGAAGGCGAACCGCCGCACCTCTTTCGCCGAGCCCTCGGCGGTGAGGAGGTCGTTGGCGATCAGCCGGGTGGTCAGGGGGTTCTTCTTGGAGTAGGTGTGTGGTCTCGACTCCGCTCGACCCTCGTGGGCCGGTGCACATGCTGATCGAGCGGAGTCGAGATCACCCAGGGCCGGTGCACATGCTGATCGAGTGGAGTCGGGATCACCGTTCCCGGCGGACGGATCGTCGAGGAGGGCGGTGACCGTCGACAGCCAGGCGGCGGCCGTCTCCTCGTAGTCGGGTTCGCACGAGACGCGGCCGGTCAGGCGGGTGGCGCCGAGCGTTTCCAGGCGGCCGTCGAGTTTGCGGGCGAAGCCGCAGAAGTCCGCGTACGACGAGTCGCCGAATCCCAGGACGGCGTACCGCAATTCGGCGACGTCCTGAGCGGAGGCACCGGCCAGAGCGTCCCAGAGCTTGGCACCGTCGTCGGGGGGATCGCCGTCGCCGGTGGTCGCGACGATGAACAGGACCGTGCCGCGGAGATCGTCGATGCCGACATGGTCGGCCTCGGCGAGCCGGACCGTGCGCTCCTCGGTGGTGAGGGCGGCGGCGCAGCCCTCGGCGAACTCCTCGGCGGTGCCGGTCACCGAGGCCCAGACGACGGTGACGGGAAGTGTCGTCGGCTCGTCCTCGGCGGGCACGGCCGGCGGGAGGGCGGTGGAACCGGCGGTGCGGGAGAAGAATCCGGCGAGGACGCCTTCGGCCCAGTGCCGGGTGGCGGTGCGCAGTGGCGCGGTGGCGGGGATGGTCGGGACGTCGCCCGCGGGCGGGTTGGCGCGGATGCCGTGCACCAGTCCGGCGAGGAACGCCTGCTCGGCCGCCGTTGGCTCCGGTACCTCGGCGACCGCGAACGCGGCGGCGAGCCGATTCGCGGCGAGCGGATCGGCGGCGAGCGGATCGGTGGGCGGTGCGGGCGCGGTCATCGGGGCGGTTCCTTCCGGTGCGGGCCGCGGGACCGGGGTCACCGATACGGCGCACAGTTTGAACTCGGGCTGGAGCGAGTCGGGGTCGACGGCGTCGTTCGTCACCGTGTTGACGGCGAGTCCGTCGCCGCCCCAGTGCATCGGGACGAAGCAGAGGCCGGGGCTGATCGCGTCGGTCACCGTGGCCGGGACCCGGATCGAGCCGCGGCGCGAGGTCACCTCGACCGGGTCGCCGTCGGCGACGCCGAGGGCGCGGGCGTCATCGGGGTGGATCTCGGCGAAGCTGCCCGGGTTCAGCTTGTTGAGCTTGGCGACGCGGCCGGTCTTGGTCATCGTGTGCCACTGGTGCGCGAGCCGTCCGGTGGTGAGCAGCAGCGGGTAGCGGTCGTCGGGGAGTTCGGCGGGCGGCAGATACGGTCGGGCCAGGAATCGGGCGCGGCGGCTGGGAGTGGGGAAGGCCAGGCGCGGGATGGTGCCGTCGTCGCGGACGTGGAGCGTCTGGCTGATCCCGTCGTTGCGGTAGCGGATCGGATTGCGCGACGACGACCCCGGTGGCGCCGGCCACTGGACGGGACCGCCGGTGAGGCGCGCATGGTCGACGCCGCGCAGATCCCAGCCGGTCTTCGGATTGTGGAATCGGGCGAGCTCGTCGAACACCGCGGCGGCGTCGGCGAAGTCGAAACCCTCGGTGAAGCCCATGGCCCGGGCGACATCGGCGATGAGCTGCCAGTCGGGGCGGGCCGCACCGGGTGGCGGCACCGCGGGTGTGGTCAGCGTCAGGTTCCGTTCGGAGTTGATCAGCACCCCGGCGGACTCGGTCCACAGCGTGGCGGGCAGCACCGAGTCCGCGTACGCGGTGGTCTCGACGCCCTCGAACACGTCCTGCACGACCACGAACTCCGCGGCCTGCAGACCGGCGATCACCGCGTCTCGATTCGCCACGGAGACGACGGGATTGGTGCAGATGATCCAGACCGCCTTGACCCGTCCCGCGGCGAGTTGCTCGAAGAGGTCGATGGTGCCGCCACCGGCGACCGTCGGCAGGGTCCCCTCGGGCAGTCCCCAGATCCGCTCGGTCGTGGCGCGTTCGCCGGGGTCGAGGATCGAACGCTGACCGGGCAGCCCCGGGCCCATGTAGCCCATTTCGCGGCCGCCCATCGCGTTCGGCTGCCCGGTGAGCGAGAACGGGCCGGCTCCGGTGCGGCAGATCGCACCGGTCGCCAGATGCAGGTTGCAGAGGGCGTTCGTGTGCCAGGTGCCGTGCGTCGACTGGTTCAGGCCCATCGTCCACAGGCTCACCCAGTCACCGGCCTCGGCGATCCACCGCGCCGCGGTGCGCAGATCCGCTTCGGACAGCCCGGTGATGTCGGCGACCATGTCGGGCGGGTAGTCGGCGAGCAGTTCGACGAGGGGCTCCCAGCCCTCGGTGTGCTCGGCGATGAAGTCGTGGTCCACCGCGCCGTCGTCGAGCAGGAGCCGGAGCAGGCCGTTGAGGAGCGCCATGTCCGTGCCGGGCCGGACCGGGAGATGGAGGTCGGCCTTCGCCGCGGTCGCCGTCTTGCGGGGATCGACGACGATCAGTCTGGCGCCGGCCTTGACCCGGTCCATCATCCGCAGATGCAGGATCGGGTGGCAGTCGGCCATGTTGGCGCCGATCACGAAGAAGAGGTTCGCGTGATCGAGGTCGTCGTAGCTGCCGGGCGGCCCGTCGGCGCCGAGGGACTGCTTGTATCCGGTGCCGGCGCTCGCCATGCAGAGACGGGAGTTCGACTCGATCAGCGGGCTTCGCAGGTAGCCCTTGACGAACTTGTTGGCGAGGTACTGGGCCTCGAGCGACATCTGCCCGGAGACGTAGAGGGCGATCGATCCGGGACCGTGTTCGTCGTGTATCTCCCGGAAACGCTGTGCGATGCGGGCCACCTCGTCGTCCACGGCGACCGGCCGCAGGTCGTCGTCGCGGGAAGCGCGCCGATACGCCGTGGTGAGGCGCCCCGGAGCCTCGAGCATGAGATGCGTGGTGTTGCCCTTGGTGCAGAGGCGGCCGCGATTGGCCGGGTGCGACGACGTGCCCTTGCTTCCGGTGATGCGGCCGCCGCCGATCTGCAGGGTGAGACCGCAGCCGACCCCGCAGTAGCCGCACACCG
Organism: Gordonia sp. PP30; assembly: GCF_023100845.1. Lineage (NCBI taxonomy): Bacteria > Bacillati > Actinomycetota > Actinomycetes > Mycobacteriales > Gordoniaceae > Gordonia > Gordonia sp. PP30. The sequence goes on from NZ_CP095864.1 coordinate 1,773,769, forward strand.
TGCCGACGCTGGTCGCGCCGGTGCCTGCGGCCGTGGTGGTCATGTGCTCCAGGCTGTCGGCGCGGTGTTTCGGGGTGATCGGACGGTGGTTACCCGGAGATCAACTCGCCCGCACACGTCGTGCACCGGCCATGTGCGGACGGCGGTGCCGCGAGAGAAGCGCGGAGGCGATACCGGATGGGTACTGTCGGATTCATCGGGCCGTCTCAGCTCTGACGGTCGCGGGAGAGGACGGGGCGCGGAGATGACGACGCAGGAGAATCGGTCCCGTGGCGACCGGGCCTTCGCAGTCGGCGATCACGTCCGGTGGAACTCCGAGGCCGGGTACGTCAGCGGTGTGATCACGGCGGTGCATACCGCCGATGTCGACTACAAGGGGTACACGCATCACTGCAGCCCGGCCGATCCGCAGTACGAGATCGCCAGCGACAAGACCGATCACGTCGCGCTCCACCGGGGCCGGGCACTCACCCGCATCGATCCGTGAGCGGGCCGGTGGAGGTCTTCACCCTCGGGCACTCGACGCGCAGCGTCGACGAGGTGGTGGCGATGCTGCGTGCCAACGGCATCACCGATCTGGTCGATGTGCGCTCGTATCCGTCGTCGCGCACCTTTCCGCAGTGGGGACAGGAGGCCTTGCGGGACGCGTTGCCGGACGACATCGCCTACCACTGGCTGCCCCGGCTCGGCGGACGGCGGCACACCCCGGCGGGCACGCCGAGCCCGAACGGAGGCTGGCGCGTGAAGGCGTTCAGCCACTACGCGGACTACATGGCGACCGATGAGTTCGCCGAGGGACTGGCCGAATTGACGGACCTCGCCCGTCGCGGCCGGGTCGCGATCATGTGCAGCGAGGCCGTGCCGTGGCGCTGTCACCGGCGGCTCATCACCGACGCCCTGCTGTGCGACGGCGTGGCGGTGCACCACATCATGTCGGCGACGTCGACCAGACCCGCCGAGCCGACACCGTTCCTGCGGATCGATGACGATAGCACGCTGACCTACCCGGCGCCGGAGACCGCCGACGGGCACCCGGCAGGTGTGGACGACCGCGGATCCGGGCGAGAGTGACGACTGGCACAATCGGCCCCATGAGAGATGCAGTCATCGTCGACGCCGTCCGGACGCCGATCGGTAAACGGAACGGCACGCTGGCCGGGGTACACCCGGGCGATCTCACGGCGCACGTGCTCACCGCACTGGCGCAACGGACGGATCTGGAACCGTCGACCGTCGACGACGTGGTGTGGGGCTGCGTGAGCCAGGTCGGCGACCAGGCCGGGAGTATCGGCCGCGTCGGGGTGCTGGCCGCGGGCTGGCCCGAGTCGGTACCCGCCACCGTCGTCGACCGGCGATGCGGATCGGCACAGCAGGCCGTGCACTTCGCCGCCGCCGGGGTGATCGCCGGCCAGTACGACGTGGCGATCGCCGGCGGCGTCGAGTCGATGTCGCGTGTCCCGATGGGCTCGGCGCGCGGCGACGGCCGGCCGTATCCGGCGTCTGTACTCGACCGCTACGGCGTCGACGGGTTCAACCAGGGGATCGGCGCCGAGATGGTCGCGCGCCGATGGGGGCTCAGCCGAACGCAGGTCGACGAGTACTCGGCGCGTTCGCACGAGCGCACCGCCGCGGCCGCCGACGCCGGCGCGTTCGACGGGCAGCTCGCACCGATCGCCGGACTCTCCCGCGACGAGGGACTGCGCCGCGGCACCACTCCGGAGAAGCTGTCCGGTCTGCGGACGGTCTTCGACGACGCCGGCGTGATCACCGCGGGCAACTCCTCGCAGATCTCCGACGGCGCCGGCGCGGTGCTGGTGACCACCGGCGAGTACGCCGCGGCGCGCGGCTGGGCGCCGATCGCGCGCATCCACAGCGCGGTGCTGGCGGGCGACGATCCGGTGATGATGCTGACCGCGCCGATCGCCGCGACCGCCAAGGCGCTGACCCGGTCGGGGCTGACGATCGGCGACATCGGCGTCTTCGAGGTGAACGAGGCCTTCGCGCCGGTGCCGCTGGCGTGGCAGGCCGAGACCGGTGCGCCCGACGACGTGCTCAACCCGCTCGGCGGGGCGATCGCGGTGGGCCACCCGCTGGGTGGTTCTGGCGCGATCCTGCTGACCCGCATGCTGCATCACATGCGGGACAACGGAATCCGTTACGGCTTGCAGACGATGTGCGAGGCCGGCGGCATGGCGAACGCGACGATTGTGGAGTTGATCTGATGAGTACCGGCACCGAGAACCACGCACCCCTGATCGTCGAGCGGACCGGTGACGTGGTCACCTGGACGCTGAACCAGCCGGCCACCCTCAACGCGATCTCCGACGACGACGTGATCGATGCGCTCGTCGGCGCCGTCGCCGACGTGAACCGTGACCAGAGCGTGCGCGTGGTGATCCTGACCGGGGCCGGCCGGGCGTTCTCGGCGGGCGGCAACGTGAAAGACATGGCATCCCGGGAGGGCCTGTTCGGCGGTGCGTCGCACACCCAGCGCGTCGGCTACCGAGAGGGGATCCAGCGGATTCCGCGAGCGATGTACACCCTCGAAGTGCCGGTGATCGCGGCGGTGAACGGCGCGGCCATCGGCGCCGGCTGCGATCTGGCGCTGATGTGCGACCTGCGGATCGCCTCGACCGGCGCCTTCTTCGCGGAGAGCTTCGTGAAGGTCGGCCTGATTCCCGGCGACGGCGGCGCGTGGTTCCTGCCGCGCATCGTGGGTCCGGCGCGGGCGGCGGAGATGGCCCTGACCGGCGACCGCATCGACGCGGCGACCGCGCTGGAATGGGGGATGGTCTCGGAGGTGACCGAGCCGGAGCGACTGCTCGACGCTGCCCGGGCACTCGCCGATCGGGTGGCGGTGAACCCGCCCGTCGCCGTCCGGATGACCAAGAAGCTGCTGCGCGAGTCGTCGCGGCAGAGCCTGGACCAGTTGCTCGAGTTGTCGGCGGCGATGCAGGGGATCGCGCACCACACCGAGGACCACCACGAGGCGGTGGCGGCGCTGCTGGAGAAGCGCGACGGGTCGTACCGGGGGCGCTGAACCGATGCGCGTGACCGTCGTCGGGGCCGGGATCGCCGGGCTCACCGCGGCCGCCGGCCTGCAACGGGCCGGGCACGACGTCGTCGTGCTGGAGGAGCGCGGCGACACGTCGCCCGGCGCGGGGATCACGGTGTGGCCCAACGCTCTCGCCGCGCTCGACGAGATCGGGCTCGGCGATGCGGTGCGCGCGGCCGGTGGCCGTGTCGCGGGTGGCGCCATGCGGCTGCGCGACGGCACCTGGTTGCGGCGGCCCGAGCCGGAGCGGATGACCCGGGCGCTCGGCGAACCGCTCGCGGTGATCGAGCGGGCCGCGCTGCGCGATGTGCTGACCGGTGCTCTCACACCGGGGACGGTCCGGTTCGGTGCACGGGTGGCTGGGGTGGACGCCGGTACCGCCGGTGTTCGTCTCGACGACGGAGAAGAGATCCACGCGGACCTGCTGATCGGGGCGGACGGTGTGGGTTCGGTGGTGGCCCGCGCACTCAGCGGGCCGTTCGGGGCGCGGTACGCCGGTTACGTCGCCTACCGCGGTATCGCCGATCTGCCGCTCGGTGATCACCTTGCCGGGCAGACCCTCGGCGACGGCCTGGAGACGGGGCACCTGCCGATCGGCGGGGGTCGTACGTACTGGTTCCTCAGCCGTCCCGGGCCGCCCGGCGGCAGCGTGGACGGGATCGCTGCGGCCGAAGCGGCGGAGGTGACCGAACTTCTGCGGTCGTGGCCTGATCCGCTGCCGCGGCTGGTCGGCGCGACCCCGCCGGGAGAGATCCTGCGGGGCGACATCCGCGACCGGAAGGTCGCCGGCGTGTGGCGGTCGGGCGCCACGGTGCTGATCGGCGACGCGGCGCACCCGATGCGCCCGCACCTCGGCCAGGGCGGTTGCCAGGGGATCGAGGGCGCCGTGACGCTGTCCATCCTGGTGGATCGGAGCGATTCTCCGGCCGCCGCGGGCGCGGAGTTCGTCCGGGCACGACGGCGCCGCGTGCGACGTGTGGTCCGGGAGTCGTCCCTGATCGGCCGTGCGCTGAACGTCCGCGCTCCCGCGCTGGTCACCGCGGGTCTGCGCGCGAGTCGGCTGGTGCCGGAGGGCGTGTTCCTGGCGCACCTGCGGGACGTCGCCGGTCGTGCGGCGTGGGAACGGGCGCGCCCGGCTGGGTGAGCCGCCGGTGGACGCCGACAGAGTGCCCCCGGCAGGACTCGAACCTGCGACCTCGGGATTAGAAGGCCCTTGCTCTATCCATCTGAGCTACGGAGGCGGTGGGGTCTGGTTGCGACCCGGCGCGTGCGAGTATATCCGGCGCGGAGCCGCCGGTGACGCCCAGGTCACACCGCCCGGGCGGGGCCGCCGCGGCGGACGGACCTACAGTGGAACTCATGAGTACGACGACCGCGCGCACCACCACCCGGGAGGCCGACCGGGACAGTATGCGCGACCCGTCGAACGTCCGCCGCCTGCTGGTCTCGCTGATGATGGTGGCCGGGGTGATCGCGGCCGCGGTGGTGACGGCCGCGAGCGTCGCGACCGCGCAGAAGCTGCTCGGGGTGCCCGATCCGGGCTGGCTCACCACCTACGGCGTGCGCGTGGTGACGGTCATCGGACAGCTGTTCGCGGCCATCGGTTTCGGCGGCGCCGTGTTCGCCGCGTTCTTCGTTCCGCCGCAGGCGAGCGGCGAACTCGACGTCGGCGGGTACCGGGCGATGCGCTGGTCCTCTGTCGCGTTCGCCTGCTGGAGCATGGCCGCCCTCGCCATGATCCCGCTGTCGGCGTCGAACGCCAGCGGTATTCCGCTGGGAAAGACGACGCGGGGCTGCCTCACGACCATCGGTAACGGTGGACTGCTCGGGCAGTGCGGCATCGTCGCCGACACGCGCTACTGGCTGTGGACGGCGATCTTCGCGATCTGCGCCGCCGCGCTCGCCCGGGCGGCGCTGCGGTGGGGCTGGACGGTCCTCGTCATCGGGCTCGGCTTCCTGTCCCTGATGCCGTCGGCGCTGCTCGGGCACTCCTCGGCCGGCGGCAACCACGACCTCGGCACCAACAGCCTGATCCTGCACATCGTGGCCGCCGCGCTCTGGACCGGCGGCCTCGTGGTGGTGCTCGCGTATTGCTTCGCGGGCGGCCGCTGGCGCATGCTCGCGGTCCGTCGCTACTCGCGCGTCGCGTTCTGGTGCTTCCTCGTGGTGGCGGCGAGCGGAGTGATCAACGCGCTCGTCCGGATGAGCGTCGCGCAGTTGTTCACCACCACCTACGGACTCGTCGTGGTCGCCAAGTTCGTGGCGCTGCTGATCGCCGGGGGAATGGGTGCGGTGCACCGCAGCCGGACCATCACCGCGCTGGAAGCCACCGACCAGCCGCGGACGTCGTTGTTCGTCCGGCTGGCCGCGGTCGAGACGGTGGTCTTCGCGATCGCCTTCGGGCTGGCCGCCGGACTGTCGCAGACCCCGCCGCCCGTGCTGGTGAGCGCGGACATCAGCCCGACGGAACTGAAGATCGGCTACAAGCTCGATGGTCCCTTCTCGCTGGAGAAGCTCGCCTTCGACTGGCGTTTCGACCTGATCTTCGGGACCTTCGCGATCGTCGCCGCGCTGGTGTATCTCGGCGGCGTGTGGCGGCTGCGCAAGCGTGGCGACGCCTGGCCCATCGGCCGCACCATCGCGTGGCTGCTGGGGTGCGCCGCGCTGCTGATCGCGACGTCGTCGGGCATGGGCAAGTACGCGCCGGCGATGTTCAGCGTTCACATGATGAGCCACATGATGCTCTCGATGCTCGTCCCGGTGCTGATGGTGCTCGGCGCGCCGGTGACACTCGCGCTGCGGGCCATTCCGCCGGCCGGCCGCGGACAGCCCCCGGGCCCGCGCGAATGGATCCTGTCCGGAATCCACAGCAAGTACTCGCGGTTCATCACCCACCCGGCGATCGCCGTCACCGTCTTCGTGGGCAGCTTCTACGTGCTCTACCTGGGCGGCGTGTTCCAGGCCATCGTCGACAACCATTCGGCGCACCTGCTGATGAATCTGCACTTCCTGATCAGCGGCTATCTCTTCTATTGGCTGGTGATCGGCATCGATCCGGCTCCGCGCCAGATCTCGCCGCCGGCGAAATTCGGTGTGGTCGTGGGATCGTTGCCCTTCCACGCGTTCTTCGGCGTGGCGCTGATGATGACCTCCGCGGTGATCGCCGAGAGCTGGTACAAGAGCCTGGAACTGCCCTGGCACTACGACCTGTTCGGAGACCAGCAGGTCGGCGGCGGCATCGCCTGGGCCACTGGCGAATTCCCGCTCATGCTCGTGATGATCGCGCTGCTGATCCAGTGGCAGCGTTCGGACACGCGGCAAGCCAGACGTTTCGACCGCCGCGAGGACCGGAACGACGACGCCGAGCTGGAGAGCTACAACGCCATGCTGGCGCAGATGAACACGGTCGGCCGGGCCGCAGAGGAGCCGGCGGATCGGGCCGTCGACGACGCCGCCGCGCCCGTCGACGCCGGGCGCGACTAGCGCTTCTCGGCACACCGCGCGGCGTCTTTCAAGACCGTTTCGCGATCTGTGGATGAATCGGCGTGCTTGGCGCGGTTGTCCACAGGGCACCGATCGAGGTCTTCCGGCGGGCAGCCGTCATCGGTGATGGTCAGTGGGTACACGCACTATCGTCGAAGGAGCCGGAGATGTACGAGACCTACACCACGATCACCGGGCGCGTGGTCAGCGACCCGCGCCGCTACCAGACCAGTCACAACGGGGAGGTCGTCTCGTTTCGGGTGGCCTGCTTCTCGCGCCGGCTCGACCGGGAGACGGGGCAATGGTCGGACGGCGCGGCGCTCTACCTGACCGTCGTCTGCTGGCGCCGGCTGGCCGCGTCGGTCGCCGACGTGGTGCGGCGCGGTTCGCAGATCATCGCCCACGGCCAGCTGCGCACCAACGAGTACGTGGGCTCCGACGGCGTCAAGCGCTCGGATCTGGAGATGGTCGCTGTCGCCCTGGGGCTCGACCTGGGGCACCACCAGCCCGACGATCGGGGTCCGCTCTCGAGCGCGGACGCGCAGTCGGCCCCGGCCGACGAACGCGCGGGGGAGAAGCCGCTGGTCTCGGTGATGCCGACCGGGCCCGAACCGGCGGCGGACTCCGCCGTCGCCGGCGCGTCGTGGCCGTGAGCGGTCTGCGCCGGTGTCAGGAGAAGATGCGCGCGGAGATCTCGGCGAATTCGCTGTCGGTCAGGACGCCGGCCGACCGCAGCGAGGTCAGCGCGACCATCAGGTCGCGCGGACCGCCGCCGGGCGCCGTGGCGGGTGCCGACGGAGGCATGGGCGCGGCCGGTGGCGCGGGCGCGGCCGGTGTCGCGGGGACACCGGCGGCCGCGGCGTCTTGCGCGGCCCAGCGGGTCTGCTGACGGCGCTGAACGCGTCCGTGCACCGAACTCGCGACGGCGACCTTGGCGGCGGTCTTCAGCAGTCCCATCGTCAGTTCTCCTCGATGCGGTCCAGCGTGTCGACAAGATCGGCGACCTCGATCGGTCCCTCGGACAGGATCGATCCGGACTCGCCGGTCCAGGTGGCGATGACGTCGATCAGGGTGCGGTCCTCCCAGACCACGATCACCGCGACGCTGTCGTTCGCCATGGTGGCGCCGACCGCGGCGATGTCGTCACCGTCGATCAGTTCCGAGGCGGATGCGGCGAAGGCCGGTGCTCCGACGTCGGCCGCCCGCACCCAGGACACGACGCCCACGTCGTCCTTCCGGACGAACTCGAGGTCGAGGATGTCGATGCGGCCCGACTCGTCGAGTGCGCGAAGCGCGTCGAGCCCACGGGTGGGGACGGTGGCGCCGGGGAAACCGGCGACGAGATGGCTGACGGGGCCGAGGTCGGCGTCGAAGATCATGCGGTCACGTCGCTTCGGTCGTCGTGCCGGGTGCTACGCGGCGGCGGGCAGCGGGTGCCAGCGCGTGTAGGCGCTGCGCGCGTGGACCAGCATGGTCTGGCTGTGGTATTCCACCTGGTGCGCGACGGCGGTGCGGGTCCAGGCCATCAGGCGCGCGGAGAAGAGGCTCGCGCGGTGCAGCTGACGACGGAGGAAGCTGGTGACGCGGTGGGCCCAGGTGAACTCGGTGGCCAGCACGGCCAAGCCGAGGAAGAGGGTCACCCAACCGGGCCCGGGGATCGGCAGCGGGATCATCACCAGACCCGCGGCCATCATCACGGCTCCGACCACACCGACGACGATCCGGTAGACCTGGTTCAGAACGGGGCGCTGACGAATGATGTAGCGCTGCCGTCGGTGCCAGATCTTGAGACGCAGTCGCATGCGGGTCGCCCTCCGGATGGGTTCTTGTTTGCCGGAATCTCCGGCAACGACCCTCAATCTACGGGGAATCCCTGAGTAACCAGTGAGATACGCGCGGTCCTGAATGAACTCTCAGGAACAGGCCCCGAACTCTCAGCGAGTTCGGGACCTGCGGCCCTGGTGTCATCGCGGGGCCGGAGCCCCGGTCTCACTCCGGCTGGGCGTGCAGCGTGAACATCGCCCAGACCTCCTTCTGGTCCTCGGCCCACGGGTCGTACACGAACGGGGCGTGCCGCAGCGGCAACCCGGCCTGGCGGGGTGTCCGGTCGGCCTTGTACCCGTTGCACTCCCGGCACGCGGCGACCAGATTGCCGTAGCTGCTCGCGCCGCCCTTCGACTTGGGCACGATGTGATCGACAGTATCGGCGGGCCCGTCGCAGTACGCGCAGATCCACTGGTCGCGCCGCAGAATGGTGTCGGCCGACGCGTGCGAGTCCATCGACTTGCCGGCGTACGGGCGGTACGCGTCACCGCGGATGGCGACCACCTGGTGGACCGGCTGCACCAGCGACGGGGACCGGACCACCCGGACGAGGGGAGTGCCCTCCACGTTCCGGGCGACGCCGGTGGTCAGCAACACGGTGGCGCGCCGCCACGTGACCCGGGCCAGAATCTGCAGGCCCGCATTGGTGACGAAGATCGTCATGGTCGTGCCTCCCTCCGGATTCTCATCGAGGCACCGTGCTTCGATCGTGGCAAACCTGGACGACGGTAAGCGAGAGGCGCGGCGGCTGTCGAGTGAATATTCGGGAAGGAATCACGGATGCGCGAGTCCGGCGCTGCGCTCGGCCAGCAGGTCGTAGACCGGTCTGGAACGCAGGGTGATCGCGATCAGGTAGGCGATCGCGCACGCGCCGAGCATCGGTGGCAGTTGATTGGTGGCGCCCGTCATCTCGGTGGCGAGGACGATCCCGGTGACCGGGGCGTGGACGACGGCTGTGAAGAACGCCGCCATACCGATCAGGGCCATCGCCGACGGGGAGACGTCGCCGCCCGGCCAGACCTGGTGCCCGAGCAGTCCGACGACGAGACCGAGATTGGCACCCAGGACGAGCATCGGTGCGAAGAGGCCGCCCGGCGTGCCTGCCGCGTACGAGACGGCGCCCAGACCGAAGCGTAGCGCGAACACGCCGAGTGTCGTGGCGACAGCGCCATGGCCACCTAGAGCGTTCTGGGTCAGCTGGTCGCCGCCTCCGGCGAGGTCGGGCGCGCACCAGACCAGGATTCCGATGACGGCGCCGATGGCCGCGGCGCGCACCTCGGGCGGCGCCGAACTCCTATCGGCGGCACGCAGTGTTCGCAGGAGCGTCTTCGAGTAGAGAACACCGGCGATCCCGGTGACGACGCCGACGCAGAGTACCCATCCCGCGTCGTGAATCGCCGGACTGGGCAGGGCGGGAACGGTGAACTCCGGCCGGTCGCCCACAAGAGGCCGCGCGGCGGCGAAGCCCGCCGCGCAGGCGACCAGGGTGGCGACCGTGGTCCGTGGATCGAATCGCCGTACCAACTCTTCGAGAACGAAGATGCCGCCGGCGAGTGGTGCGTTGAAGGCGGTGGCCAGACCGGCGGCGGCGCCGCCCGCCGTGAGGATCCGGAGGTCGGCGTCGCACCTGCGGGTCAGGGCGGCGACGGCGCCGGCGATCGACCCGCCCATCTGCACCGACGGACCTTCTCGCCCCAGTGCCATGCCCGAACCGATCGACAACAGGCCGCCGAGGTACTTGATCGGAAGCAACCGGAGTCGTCCGGGCTCCGCCCGCCCGGCGACGACGGCCTCGACTCTCGGGATGCCGCTGCCCTCGGCGTGCGGCTCGACTCGATAGACCAGGGCGCATGCGGCGGCGGCGCACGCCGAACACACGGCGATAGTGACGACCACTCCCCACCACGACCCGTGTGTCCAGCCGGACAATTCGGCGCGCAGATGCTCGGCCTGGTCGAGCAGCAGACGGAAGGTGGCGGCGACGACGCCCGTCGCGGCGCCGACGATCGCCGCGACGGCGACGAATCCGACGAGTGCGGTGTCGCTTTCCCCGGGGTCGGTGTCGTGCCGCGGCGCGGGTCGGCGGCGGAACAGATCGCGAAGTCGGCCGCTGTACATAGTCAATCCTTAGCGCGTTCGTCGACTGGCGCACAGTCCGGGTCGCCGTCGCCCACTACACTGGAGGGCTGTTGTGCCCGGAGTTCGAGCAGATTGAGAGTTGTGGCGTTGGCTGAGTTCATTTACACCATGAAGAAGGTGCGCAAGGCGCACGGCGACAAGGTCATCCTCGACGACGTCACGATGTCGTTCTACCCCGGCGCCAAGATCGGTGTGGTGGGGCCGAACGGCGCGGGTAAGTCGTCGATCCTGAAGATCATGGCCGGGCTCGATCAGCCCAGCAACGGCGATGCGTTCCTCGATCCGGAGGCGACCGTCGGGATCCTCTTGCAGGAGCCGCCGCTCAACGAGGAGAAGACCGTCAAGGAGAACGTGCTCGAGGGCATGGGCGAGATCGCCGTGAAGCTCGCGCGCTACAACGAGATCGCCGAGCTGATGGCGACCGACTACTCCGACGAGCTCATGGAGGAGATGGGCAAGCTCCAGGAGGACCTGGACAACGCCGACGCCTGGGACCTCGACAGCCAGATCGAGCAGGCCATGGACGCCCTGCGCTGCCCGCCGGGGGACTCGCCGGTCACCCACCTGTCCGGTGGCGAGCGGCGCCGCGTCGCCCTCTGCAAGCTGCTGCTCAGCAAGCCCGACCTGCTGCTGCTCGACGAGCCCACCAACCACCTCGACGCCGAGTCGGTGCTGTGGCTGGAGCAGTTCCTGTCGAACTACCCCGGCGCCGTCCTGGCGGTGACCCACGACCGGTACTTCCTCGATCACGTCGCCCAGTGGATCTGCGAGGTGGACCGCGGCAAGCTGCACCCGTACGAGGGCAACTACTCCACCTACCTGGAGAAGAAGGCCGAGCGTCTGGAGGTGCAGGGCAAGAAGGACCAGAAGCTGCAGAAGCGCCTCAAGGAGGAGCTCGCCTGGGTCCGCTCCGGTGCCAAGGCCCGGCAGACCAAGAACAAGGCGCGTCTGGCCCGGTACGACGAGATGGCGGCCGAGGCAGAGAAGCACCGCAAGCTCGACTTCGAGGAGATCCAGATCCCGACGCCGCCGCGCCTGGGCAACGTGGTGGTCGAGGTGGAGCACCTGGACAAGGGCTTCGACGGGCGCGTGCTGATCGACGACCTGTCGTTCACGCTGCCGCGCAACGGCATCGTCGGCGTCATCGGACCGAACGGTGTCGGTAAGACCACGCTGTTCAAGACGATCGTCGGTCTGGAGAGCCCGGATTCGGGCACCGTGAAGGTGGGCGAGACGGTCAAGCTCAGCTACGTCGACCAGAACCGCGCCAACATCGACCCCAAGAAGTCGGTGTGGGAGGTCGTGTCCGACGGCCTGGACTACATCGAGGTCGGCCAGAACGAGATGCCCTCGCGTGCCTACCTGAGCGCCTTCGGCTTCAAGGGTTCCGACCAGCAGAAGCCGTCGGAGGTGCTCTCCGGCGGTGAGCGCAACCGGCTCAACCTGGCGCTGACCCTCAAGGAGGGCGGCAACCTGATCCTCCTCGACGAGCCGACCAACGACCTCGACGTCGAGACCCTGAGCTCGCTGGAGAACGCGCTCGAGCAGTTCCCCGGCTGCGCCGTGGTGATCTCGCACGATCGCTGGTTCCTGGACCGCACCTGCACCCACATCCTCGCCTGGGAAGGCAACGTGGAGGAGGGCAAGTGGTTCTGGTTCGAGGGCAACTTCGAGGCTTACGAGGCCAACAAGGTGGAGCGCCTCGGCGCCGAGGCCGCCCGGCCGCACCGGGTGACGCACCGGAAGCTGACGCGCGACTGAGGCCACCGTCCCGGGCCGAGTGCCGCCAATCCGGGCGACCGATCGGGTCCGGCATGGTGCAATGTGTGTCAGATTCCCGTGAATCTGTGCCACCGCGGGTGCTGTGGTCGGTATAGGGCCTCGAAGAAGGCTAGCCTGCCTAAATAGCTCCGGTTTCAGCCGGAGATGTGTTGGGCTGCCCGAAGCGGGCACGACGAAGGACATGGATTGTTCAAGCGGAAGAGTGACCGACCCAAGAAGGTCCGGCAGACGCGACCGAAGATCTTCGCGGCTTCGCTGATCGCGGGCCTCGCGATCACCGGGGCGATGGGGCTCGGCATGGCGCGCGGCGAGGTGCCGATCCAGATGGGCATCTCCGGCCAGAACTTCCAGGCCACCGTCTCGAAGCTGGAGGGGTCTCAGGTCGCGGTGTATCCGCGCACCCTGGGCACAGTGAAGAACGGGCGGGTCCAGACGGTCGTGGTCACCATGGGTCAGGCGACGCTGAGCGATCTGTGCCTGGCGATGTCCGCGCCGAACCTGCCCCTCGTCGGTACCGTCACCATGATCATCAAGGCCCCCGGGGCCAGCACCAAGGCGACCAACATGATGATGGACGTCGACGGCCTCGGCGCCGACATGACGCTCGAGCACGCCGTCGTCGGCTCGGCGCAGCCTGCCCGCGACGCACTGTCGTCGCAGCTAGCGACCGCGATCGCTGCACCGGCGGCGTCCATCCTCGGTGTCGACGCCAACGTGATGGCCATGCGCGCCGACACGTTGTCGGTATCGAACGCCAAGGTCAGCGTCACTCGCGGAGCCACGAAGTGCTGATCGTCGCCCTTGGTGGGAGGGGGCGACGATGAAGGACGGACTGCGGCGGTTACGGGAGTGGTCGCGGCACCGGCCGACGGCGGGTGGCATCTGCCTGGTGATCTCGGCGATCTTCATCTCGCTGCCGTCACTCAACGGATTCCGGATCGGCGACATGATCCTGACCGTGTCGACCATCTCCGGCGTCTCGACGGTGTGGCTGGCGGTGCTGATGGCGCTGTGCGCGGTGTCGTCCCTGTTCTGGCTGCACACGCGTGTCCTGGCGGGTCTGTCGGCGATGGTGATCGCGCTGGTCGCGTTCCCCGCCGCGAACTTCGGCGGCTACGTGCTGGGCACGCTGTTCGGCATCGTCGGCGCGTCGCTGGTGCTCGCGTGGCGGCCGCTGCCGGCCGCCGGGGAGGCAGCGGCCGACGAGGAGGGGGCCGAGACGAGCCCGGAGCCGGCGACGGTCGACGCGGAGGCGCCGGCCGAGCCGGAGACGGCAGTGATCGAGCCCGTGCCGGCGCCCGAGCCGGGCGCCACCGAGACCACCGCGCCGCTGCCGGTCGTCGACGACGGCCGTCTCGGCGCACATCGGGCTCCGACCGATCGGGAAACGATTGACCCCCGATGATCCCGCCCAGGGCCTCGACCGGCAGACGGTAGCCGCGTGGCGCGCACGCATCGGCGCCGGTGAGGACCTTGGGGACGACTCCACGCGGTACCTTCTCCGGCGCGGCCGGAGCGGCCTGGACGACTATCTGCGGACCTTCACGGTCACGGCCGACCCGGCCTCCGGATTCGCCGAGTACCTGTACTGGCGGCCGCTGACACAGTTGCTGACGTTCTCGCTGCTGCGGACCCCGTGCGCCACCGTCCGCACGCCCGAACGCGTCCGCGAGTACCGGTCCGACTTCGTTCTGGTCGGCACCCAGACGCTGCCGGGCGGCGGGGTGGTCGAGGCGGGCGGACGGCGCTACCACTACGACCATCCCCGTCATCTCGTGGTGATCCACAACGACGAGCCGTTCCGGCAGGAGTCGTTCACGACCGCGGATCTGGCCGGTATCTGGGTGCCGACGGACCTGCTCGGACGCCGGTCCGGACAGGACTGGTCGATGGTCCCGCTGGTCGATTCCTCGCCGCTGGCGCGGGCGACCGCGGCGTTCGTCACCCGGTTCGCGAACGATGTCGCCGCGCGTCGTGCGTCCATCGACATCGACGGCGAGCACGCGGTGGCCGAACTGGTTCGCGCGGCCCTGAGTCAGCACCGTGACGACTCGTTCCGCGCCGTGGACAGCGACCTGTACCTGCGTGAGATCACCCGGTCCCTGATCGATCAGAACTACCGGGATCCGGAGTTCTCCCCGGATTCGATCGCCCGCATGCTGTATGTGAGCCGTCGGCACATGTACCGGTACTTCGCCGGGGCGGAGGAATCGCCGACCACCCTGATCGCGCGCCGCCGTCTCGCACACGCCCGCGAACTGCTCGCGTGCCATCCCCGGATGTCGCTCGGCGAGGTGGCCGCCGATTCCGGTTTCGCGTCGCCCGGCACGTTCACCAAACGATTCCGGACGGAGTACGGAATGACGCCGAGCACGTACCGCAAGGCCGTGCAGGCCGGCGAGATCGACTCGGAACCGTCCCGCCCCGAGTCGGGTGACCCCGATGACTAGCGCTCCCGCGATCCGGTCTCCGCTGATTCTGCGCGGACGCGGTGGGATGGTCGGGCATCCGTCGTTCGACCGGATCGATGCCGACCATCCGCTGGGCTTCGAGGCGACGGTGCAGCGCGCCCAGCTGTCGACGCTCGACGTGCAGGTGACCGATCTGACGCCGTGCACCGTCGAACGCACGACGCACACCGGCCGCGCCGCGATGGAGGTGCTGGTTGCCGTCGCCGACACGCCGTCGACGGTGCGGGTGACCGGCCTCGGACGGGAGATCGCCTGCGGTGCGGGTCAATTGGTGCTCGTCATGGCCGACCAGCCGGTCACCTGGACGTTCCCGGCCTCGGCCCGGCTGACCACGGTCGCCGTGCCGGTCGTGGTGCTGGCCGAACTCGGCGTCCGGCTCGTCACTCACCGGGTGATGGCAGTCGCCGAGTCCGCGCTCGGACGCGCCACCGCCGAGTTCGTGCAGCAGTTCGCGCGGGACGCGGTGGACTGCCCGCAGCGGATCAAGACCGGCGCCGAGCGGACGGTGATCGGGCTGATCTGCGGTGCCGTCGAGGTCGGCGGTCTGGATGCCGGTTCCTCGGAGGTCGCCGAGGCCGCCCGGATCCGTACCCGGGTGATCGAGATGATCGACCGGGACTTCGCCCAGGCCTCGCTCACGGTGGATGCGATCGCGGCCAGTCTCGCGATGAGCCGCCGCCATCTCTACCGGTACTTCGAGTCGGACTCGGAGACCGTCGCGGAGCTGATCGCGGCCCGACGTCTGGAGCACGTGTGCACGCTGCTGCGCAGGCCCGGGCAGGCGACGATGGAGGAGATCTCGGCGTCGTCCGGATTCACCTGCACCGGCACGATGCGCCGCCGTTTCCTGGCCCGCTACGGCATGACGCCGCGCGACTACCAGCGGCAGTGGCAGAGCGCGGTCGACATCGCGGCGCGGGTGGAGAAGCCCTCGCCGTACGCGCTGTCCGACCGGCCGTCACGCCCCGTCGCCGGGCTCCACGAAGCGTCCTGAACGCCGTCCGGATGGACGGCCGGAGCGGCCTCGCCGATCACCTGATGCCCCGTCGTCGCGGACGTTAGGGTCGTCTGGAAGGAGGCGATGATGATCGACGAGGGTGGTGACCGGATCCCCGGTCGGCTGGTGTCCGGAGCGTTGCTCCGTTACGGCGGGGTGGAGGCCGACCGAGACCGGTTGATCCGTCACCTGGCGCTGGCGGCCGTCCGAGAACCCGGGCGATTCCTGGTCGGCGTCACCCGGCTGGACGGCGGTGTGCTGGAGATTCAGGTGGTCGCCGCCGACGCGCCGCTGCTGGTCGAGTCGGTCCTCACCGTGATCGACGGCGCCGGTCTGACCGTCGCGGGCATCGATCATCCGATCATGCCGGTCTGGCGCGACGGCGACGGCAGGCTCGCCGGGATCGGGGACGAGCCCGCCGAGGGCGGTGCCCGGCACGACGAGTCGTGGATCAGCGTGCGCGCGTTCGCCTCGGTGGCGTGCGACCCGGACACGATCCGCGCCGCGGTGATCGATGCGGTCGGCGTGCACGCCGCCGTGACGCGCGACGGCGAGGCGATCCGGGCGGCCCTCGCCGGGCTCGCCGAAGCGCCGATCGCCCCGGCCGCCGATCGCGACGAGTACCGGGACCTGATCGAGTGGATCGCCGGGGACTCCAACTTCCATCTTGTCGGGTACGCGCGCGGTGACGGCGGTGCCGGGCTCGGCGTCTGGGCGCAGCCGCAGACCATCCGCCTGCAGCCGCTCGCCGATCCGGGACCGCGGCCGGTGATCGACCGGGTGTACCTGGAGACCGGGGTGCTGCGTACCCGGTATCCGCTGGTGCTGCGGTTCTCCGACGGTGCGGTGGAGCACCAGTTCGTCGGCATGTTCACCTCGATCGGGCTGTACCAGTCGGTCCGGGAGATCCCGGTGGTCCGCACCGTCGTGCGCGGTGTTCTGCGGTCGCTGGGGCTGGAACAGGATTCGTACGGTGGTCTGGCGGTGATCGAACTGCTGCAGACCTACCCGCTGGTGGGACTCTTCGGGTCGACCGTGGCGGAGACCGCGCGCCGCGTCCAGGAGCTGCTGACCGCGAATCTGGAACGGAGCAGCCGCTTCTTCGCCCGGCTGTGCCATGACGGGCACACCGTCAGCGCGATCGCCTTCCTGCCGCGCGACCGATACTCGACCGACGTGCGTTCGGCGATCATCGAGTTCACCGAACGTGAACTCGGTGGATCCGCGTCGGAGTTCGCGACGCGGCTGTCCGACAGCCCGCTCGCGCAGTTGCAGATCATGATGAAGACCCGCGGGCCGGTCGGCGGCGATCTCGGTATCGGCACGCAGACCCACGAGCGTCTCGACGAACTGCTGCGCGGTGCGGTCCGGACCTGGGAAGACGACGTGCGGGCGCTGTCCGGCGCGTCGCCGGTGGTGTCCGGACTGCTGCCGGGAATCTCCAGCAGCTACCGCGAGGAGCGGGATCCGGCGCGGGCGGCGTTCGATCTGCCGATCGCCGCGGGACTCGCCGCCGACGACGTGCACGTGGTCCTGCGCAGCGCCGACGCGCTGCCGTGGACGTTCACCCTCTATCTCGCCGGCCGGGACGCCGCGCTGACCGATGTGCTGCCGATGCTCGCCAGCCTCGGGCTGACGGTGCTCGATGAGCACCCGTACCGCATCGACCGCGCCGACGGCCTCGGCGTCCGCATCTACGAGTTCGCCGTCCAGCCCGCGTCGCATCTGACCTCGGTCGGCGGCACCGGTCACGAGGAGCGGGTCGCCGAGGCGTTCGGGAGCATGTGGGCCGGCCGCACCGAGATCGACCGGCTCAACGAGCTGGTCCTCGGGGCCGGGCTGACCACGCGCGAGGTCTCGGTGCTGCGCATGTACGCGCGGTATCTCAAACAGTGCGGCTTCCCGGGCAGCATCGGGCACTTCGCCGACGTGCTCGGCGAGTACAGCGGGGTGGCGCGCGCCCTCGTCGGGCTCTTCCGGGCGAGCTTCGACCCGGCCGTCCGCTCGGCGGATCGGCCACGGCTGGTCGACGACGCCGGGACCCGGCTCGACGACGAACTCGCGGACGTGCTCAGCCTGGACGCCGACCGGGTGCTCTCGTCGCTGGCCCGCGTGATCCGGGCGACGCTGCGCACCAACTGGTTCCGCGGCGACGATGCCGCGGCGGCGGCCCTCGACGCCGAGTTCGCGCCCACCGTCGCGATGAAGATCGCGACGCGCGATCTGCCGCTGGCGCCCGCGCCGCGGCCGGAATTCGAGATCTTCGTCCACTCGCCGCGCGTCGAGGGCGTGCATCTGCGTTTCGGCGGCGTCGCCCGCGGCGGCTGCCGCTGGTCGGATCGCCGGGACGACTTCCGCACCGAGATCCTGGGCCTGGTCAAGGCGCAGGCGGTGAAGAACGCGGTGATCGTGCCCGCCGGCGCCAAGGGCGGATTCGTGGTCCGCCGTCCACCGGCACCGACCGGTGACGCGGCCGCCGACCGGGCGGCGCACCAGGCCGAGGGTGTCGCCTGCTACCGCGCTTTCGTCGCCGCGCTGATCCAGCTGACCGACGACCTCGACCACGAGACCGGCGCCGTGGTGGCGCCGGCCGGCGTCGTCCGCCGCGACGGCGACGATCCCTACCTGGTGATGGCGGCGGACAAGGGCACCGCCAGCTTCTCCGACACCGCCAACGCGATCGCCGCGCACTACGGCTTCTGGCTCGGCGACGCGTTCGCCTCCGGCGGCTCGGTCGGCTACGACCACAAGGCGATGGGCATCACCGCGCGCGGTGCGTGGGAAGCGGTCAAGCGGCACTTCCGCGAGATGGGCATCGACACCCAGACCGAGGAGTTCACCGCGGTGGGCGTAGGCGACATGAGCGGTGACGTCTTCGGCAACGGCATGCTGGCATCGGAATGCACCCGCCTCGTGGCGGCCTTCGACCACCGGCACATCTTCGTCGACCCGGACCCCGATGCCGCCGTCTCCTACGCCGAGCGTGCACGACTCTTCGCGCTGCCGCGGTCGTCGTGGGCGGACTACCGGGCCGCCCTCATCAGTGCCGGCGGCGGCGTCTGGTCGCGCGAGCTGAAGTCGATCCCGGTGAGCCCCCAGATACGCCGGGCGCTCGGACTCGGCGATGAGATCACCGAACTCGCGCCGCCCGAACTGATCCGCGCGATCCTGCGGGCCCCGGTCGATCTGCTGTTCAACGGCGGCATCGGCACCTACATCCGGGCCTCCGATGAAGCCGACTCGGCCGTCGGTGACAAGGCGAACGACGCCGTCCGGATCAGCGCCGACACGCTGCGCGTCAAGGTGGTCGGCGAGGGCGGCAACCTCGGCGTCACCGAGCGCGGGCGCGTGGAAGCGGATCTGTCGGGTGTGCGGATCAACACCGATGCGATGGACAACTCGGCCGGCGTCGACTGCTCCGACCACGAGGTGAACATCAAGATCCTGCTCGACTCGCAGATCTCGGCCGGCGTCCTCGATCCCGCCGAGCGGACCGGGCTGCTGGAATCGATGACCGACGAGGTGGCCCGGCTGGTGCTCGCCGACAACATCGCGCAGAACGCCGAACTCGGTCTCGCCCGCGGTCGCGCCGAGGCCGAAACGGACCTGCACGAGCGGCTGCTGGCCCAGCTCGCCGCCGACGGCGTCGACCTCGAGCTGGAGACCCTGCCCACCCCGCGGGCCCTGCGGAGACGTCGCGCGGGCGAACTCGGCCGAGGTCTGACCAGCCCGGAACTGGCGACTGTGATGGCGCACGTCAAGCTCGGTGCCAAGGCCGAACTGATCACCACCACGCTGCTCGACGGCGAGGTCTTCGACGAACTGGTGTCCGCCTACTTCCCGGAGCCGCTGCGCAGCCGGTTCTCCGACGGAATCGGCACCCACCGGCTGCGTCGCGAGATCGCGGCCACCTGCCTGGTGAACAAGATCGTCGACGACGGCGGCATGTCGTACCTGTTCCGGATGACCGAGGCCACCACCGCGACCGTCGAGGAGGCGGCCCGCGCGTACGCGGCGACCGCCGAGGTCTTCGGGCTGGGCGCCCAGATCGCGCGGCTGCGCGCCGCCGGACTCGACGCGGCACTGCTCGACGACATGACCGCGACCGAGCGGACGCTGCTGAACCGGTCGTCGCGCTGGTTCCTGGAGCACCGGCCGCAGCCGCTCGCCATCGCCGCCGAGGTGCGGCGCTATCGCGACATCGGCGGTCTCACTCCGTTCATCGACGAGTGGGCGCGGCCCACCATCGCCGGAGCCATCGACGCGATGGCCGCCGACTTCGTCCGCCGCGGGGCCGAACCCGGGCTGGCGCGGGCGGTGGCCCGCGCGCCGTACCGGCTCCACCTGCTCGACGTCGCCGACCTCGCGGAGATCGCCGACCGGGATCTGGACGAGGTGGGCGATCTGGCCTTCGCCGTGCTCGAGCACTTCGCGCTCGACGAACTGCTCGACGCGGTGAACGATCAGGAACGCGTCGACCGCTGGCATCTGCTGGCCCGGCTGGCGCTGCGCGACGACCTGCACTCGCTGGTGCGCAGCCTGACGCTGGCGATCCTGCAGCTGTCCGAACCGGGGGAGAGCGCCGAGACCAAGATCGCCGACTGGGAGTCGTCGCGCAGCACCACGCTGGCGCGCGTCCGCGCCACGGTCGACGGTGTGAAGTCGACCCCGGAACCCGGGATCGCCGGGCTGACGGTGGCGGTACGCGCGTTGCGTAGTCTGGTGTGATGACCGAAAACACCGACACCAGAAGACTTTTCGAGGACGAGGGCCATCGGACTCCGGACGGTTACGTGGTGCAGGTGCCGGTCCGCTGGTCGGACATGGACGTGTTCGCGCACATCAACCACGCCCGGATGGTGACGCTGCTGGAAGAGGCGCGGATCCCGTGGCTCTTCTACGACGACAAGCCGACGCACCCGCTGCGCAAGGGCTGCCTGGTCGCCGATCTGCACGTGAAGTATCAGGGCCAGATCCGCCACGACGAGTCGCCGATCTCGGTGACCATGTTCGTCGAGCGGGTCCGCGCGGTCGACTTCACCGTCGGCTACGAGGTGCGCCCGCACGGCGCCGCACCCGACAGCAAGCCCGCGGTGGTGGCCAGCACCCAGCTGGTGTCGTTCGACATCGACACCCAGCGCCCCCGCCGGTTGCCGGCCGCGGAGAAGGACTACCTGCTCTCGTTTCTGAGGGAGTCGTGACCGGCCGGGGCCTGTACCCCGTCTCGGCCGCCGACCGAGGGGACGCCGCGGCCTTCGTCGCCCGCGCCGCACGCCTCGACGACTCCGGGGTGATCCGGCTGAAACAGCGCGGCGACGGCCGCACCGGTCTCTGGACGCGGACCGGGTTCGACGTCCTGGCCACCCGCTCGGTGTTCGGCACCGTGGAACCGTCCGACGTGGTCGCCGACGTCGCCGCGATGGCCGCCTCCCTCGCCGGTGACGACGAGCCCGTCGCGCTCGGCTTCGCGCTGCCCGCCGCGTGGCGCGGCGCCCTGCCGGCGCCCGACGGCTATACCCATCTGGACAATGTGCCGGCACGTGAGCTGATCGCGCTGGCGCGCAAAGGTACCCGGGTCGCGCGCGACGAGTCGGGCGCGCTCGGCCCGGCGTCGTCGCTGCTCGACCAGGAGGTGATCACGGTGACCTCCGACGCGCAGCCCGAGGCGAGCGCCGGCCTCACCATGAGGGCGGTGTTCGCGCTGACCGCCATGGGCTTCGTCCGCGACGCCGCGGGCCACGAGATCACCGGGGACTCTCCGCTCGACGCGATCGCGGCCGGGGAGCCCGTCCGGGTGCGGACCTCGCCGTCGTGGACGCGCATCGACGCGCGCTTCGGCTCGGTCTACCAGCGCAGCGCGCCCCTGGGCGTGTCGGTGCTCTGAGGGGCTGTGCGCCGGTCCGTCAGACCAGCCAGGCGGCGGAGTTCGGCGCGAGCATGCCGTCCACCAGCGGGAGGCTGACCAGCAGGATCTGGCCGTGGGGGAGCGGCACCGGAGAATTGGTGGTGTTGAGCGCGCAGATCAGCCCGCCGGGGCGGCGGAACGCCAGGCAGCCGTCCGGCGCCTGATACCAGTCGACGCCCGGGCCGCTGAACTCCGGCCGCACATAGCGCAGCTCGATCGCCTGCCGGTACAGCGACAGCGTCGAGAAGACGTCCTCGAGCTGGCGCTCGACGGTGAAGCGGCCCCAGTCGTCGGGCATCGGGAGCCAGGTGTGCGGGTTAGAGCTGAACCCGTACGGCGCCTCGTCACCCTCCCAGGGCAGCGGCACCCGGCAGCCGTCGCGGCCGCGTTCGGTGTGCCCGGAGCGTTCCCACACCGGGTCGACCAGCGCCTCGTCCGGCAGATCGACGTTGGGCAGGCCGAGTTCGGCGCCGTTGTAGATGAACACGGTACCCGGCAGCGCCAACTCCACCAGCGCCATCGCGCGGGCCCGGGCGATCCCGATGCCGAGCGCGTTCTCCTGCTCGTCGAGCGGTGCGTCCGCGGCCACCTCCGGGCGGTAGCGGGTCACCTCGCGGACCACGTCGTGGTTCGACAGCGTCCACGTCGGCACCGCGCCGACGCCGCCCGCCGCGGCGAGCGATTCGTCGATCGCGGCGCGGATCGCGGCGACGTCGAACCCGGCGGTGGCCAGCGCGAAGTTGAAGCCGAGGTGCAGTTCGTCGGGCCGCACGTACTTGGCGAACTCGTCGGGCGACTCCACCCAGACCTCACCGACGTTCGCGGTGCCCGGGTACCGGTCCATCACCGCGCGGATACGGCGGTGGATGTCGTGCACGGCGTCGTTGTTGAATCGCGGATCGTCGTCGGTGTGCTTGAGGATCACCGCCGGCGCCGCCAGATCCGGCAGCCCGGGGGCCTTCGCCATGCCGTGGGCCACGTCGATCCGGAAGCCGTCGATGCCGCGGTCGAGCCAGAACCTCATGGTCTCCTCGAGGTCCGCCATCACCTCGGGGTTCTCCCAGTTCAGATCCGGCTGCGCGGGCGCGAAGAGGTGCAGGTACCACTCGCCGAGACTGCCGTCGGCCTCCCGGATACGGCTCCACGCGGGACCGCCGAACACGCTGGTCCAGTTGTTCGGCGGCACTTCGCCGTGCTCGCCGCGGCCCGGCCGGAAGATGTACCGGTCGCGCTGCGGGCTGCCCGGACCGGCCGCCAGCGCCGCCGCGAACCAGGCGTGCTGATTGCTGGTGTGGTTGGGGACCAGGTCCATCGTGACGCGGATGTCACGGTCGTGGGCCTCGGCGATGAGCTGGTCGAACGTCGCCAGATCGCCGAACAGCGGATCGATGTCGCGCGGATCGGACACGTCGTACCCGTGGTCGGCCATCGGCGACCGCATGATCGGGGAGAGCCAGATCGCGTCGACACCGAGGAGCTCGAGGTAGCCGAGTTTGTCGATCACCCCGGCGAGGTCGCCGACGCCGTCGCCGGACAGGTCCGAGAACGACCGCGGATAGACCTGGTAGACGACAGCGTTGCGCCACCAGTCGGGGTTCACGAGCGAGTCGGTGTCTTGCGTCACGCGGGCAATTCTGTCACACGGGGCTGTTCATCAAGGAGTGCGCCGCGGCGTGGAAGTACTCGGTCATTCGCGCGCGATGCTCGTCGTCGAGCACATCGGCGGGGATCGACGCGACCGCGATGTCCATGCAGCGCAGCCAGGCGTCGCGTTCGAGGGGACCTACCTTGTACGGGATGTGCCGCATCCGCAGCCGCGGGTGGCCGCGCTGATCGGAGTAGGTGTGCGGGCCGCCCCAGTACTGTTCCAGGAACATCCGCAGGCGTTCCTCGGCGCCCGTCAGGTCCGGATACTCCGGATACATCGGCGCGAGCAGCTCGTCGCGGGCGACCTCTTCGTAGAACCTCTTGGTGATCGCGCGGAAGGTCTCTTCGCCGCCGACTTGCTCGTAAAAGGTGCTCACGATGTCCATTGTTCCCCATCTACGACGCGCTGTAGGCCCTCCGCGCACGCGGCGGGGCCAGGTGGGTTAAATTAGATCCGAACCAAGGCGGTCCGCATCCCGCGGGTCGCGTGCGCCTCGCGACGCGAGGCGCTCATCGAAAGGCTGACAGTGGATAGCGTTGTCGCACCCATCGGGTTGACCGTGATCATTCTGGTCTTGATCGCCATCGCGGGATGTGTGATCTCGATGCTCTTCTCCCACGGCGTCAAGCGCCCGAAGGTCCCCGAGTACACCCTGGACCAGGAATGGACCCGCGGACCTGCGCTGTTCAGCGCGACCGAGATCGAGCCCATGGCCCTGCCTCGCCATTTCGAGCCGGCCGACACCGAGGGAGGGTACGCCAGTGCCAAGTGGTGACCACAACCAGATCGCCCAGCAGAGCTCCGGGGTCCTGAACCTCCTCGGCGCCCGCAACGAAGAGGGCCTGCCGTACGGCTCCGCCGTCACCGCGAGCGGCCGGATCTCCGCCGCGCTGTTCCCCGGCGACGGCTTCGACACCCCGCCGTTCACCCGCGACGAGCTGATCGCGCTCGACGAGGCGCTCACCGACGCGAGCAACCTCGCCGAGGTCCGCTTCTCGGTGTACATCGGCGACCTGGACGGCGACGTGGCCACCGCGGCCCGCGCTATCCTCGCGCAGGCGCCCGAGCCGGCCCACGGCGCGCTGGTCGCCGTCTCGCCGAACACCCACGACGTCGTCGTGGTCTCGGGCTCCGAGGTGGCCGGCCGCGTCAACGACCGTGTCGCCGAGCTCGGGGTGACCGCCGCCGTGTCGGCGTTCCGCCACAACCAGCTGATCGACGGCCTGGTCTCGGCCCTGCGCGTGATGGCCACCGCCGTCGCCCGCCCCTGAGGTCAGTGTCTCTAAGGTCAGCGGAGTAGATCCACGCGTAAGGCGGCCACCTCGGAAGGGGTGGCCGCCTTTCTCTGTGCTCGCATCTGGCCGCTTTTGCGTGAAACGGAACCGGCCGGGCTCCCGGAACGTCTAAATATGGACGGGGGAGGGATAGCCATGGGGGACGTGGAGTCGATCGAGGACGTCTGGCGCGATCGTGCCCGGGTCGCGAGCGAGGCGGCGGACGAGCTGGAGGACTTGGCCAATCAGCTGGAGTCCATTCTCACGAGGAACGCGTTCGGAATCGGTTGCGTCGAAGGCGAGGTCCTGTTCGAGCGGCTCGGTCAGATCCGAAACGCTGCGGTCGATGCGTTCCGGGCTCGCTCAGGGGAAGCACGGCAGTTGTCGGAACGCTGTCTTACGGCGGCCGCCGTCTATACGGCCGCCGACGAATCGAGCGCAGTCGAGCTGGGAGCATCGGGGTGATCGCCGTCGGCCGACGCATCGGGCACTCAGCAGCAGTAGTGGGCATCTCGGTCACGGTGACGATCGTGACGGCGTGCACGTCCGTGGATGGGCGGCAAGCCGCGTCGCTTCGGACGGTTCCGAATTCGTCACCGATGCAGATTCGACAGACTGACGCGCAGGGCAGGAAGCTACCGTTCACGACAAAGTTCAGGCACCGGTGGAATTCTGCGAACAGTGGCACCACGTATGAGCCGTGTACAGCCGCCGGGTCTGCCGACGTGGACAGGCTGGGCGTAGACCTGACCACGGTCAAGGACATTGCCGGCACAGACGGCCAGACCTCGCGGGGATGTACGTGGAAGTACTCGGGAGTCGACAGGGATCACGGTTGGTCGGTAACCCAAGTCGTTGGGAATTCGCCGAGCCTGGCGACGGACAAGCAGAAGCGGCGCAGCGTCTCTGATCAATGGCGGTCGGATGTCACTATCGACGGTCGCCTTGTGGGCCTGCACACGACCACGTATGGGCGTGCCTGCGACACCTATGTCCAATCGGGCCAGGCCGCGGTAAGTACTTTCGTCTCGGTGATCGATCGGGGCATCGGCACTGACGAGGTCTGCGAGCGAGCCCTGGCCTTCACGCGCGCGACCATCGGTCAGATGCCCCCGTGACCTGCCCCGTGACCCTCCCGAGCGGCCCCCTCTCACTACCCAGAACGAAACCCCGGGATCCGTTGCCCGATACGAGCAACAGATCCCGGGGGCTTCGCTGGGTACCGGGGTCGGTACCGGGGTCAGGTGGCGTCGTGGGTGCGGGCCTTCAGGGAGCGCTCCACGCCGGCACGACCCTCCAGGATCAGTCGTTCCAGCGCCGGGGGGACGTCGCCGGATGCCAGGAAGGCGTCGGCGGCGTCGAGGGCGGCGGCGCTGATGTCCCATGACGGGTACAGGCCGACGACGACCGTCTGGGCCACCTCGCTGGAGCGTCGTGCCCAGAGGTCGCTGACCGACTCGAAGTAGCGTTCGGTGAACGGCAGCAGCAGTTCGGTCTGGCCCGCGCGGTTGATGCCCTCGATCATCGCGCGCACGGTCACGTTGGCGACCGTGTCGTCGTCGAAGGCCGTGCTCCAGGCGGCCTCCTTGGCCTCGGCGAGCGGCCGGGCGGCGCGCGCCGCCTCGGCGTGGCGGGCGCCGGCGGCGGTGTTGTCGCGGGCCGCCTCGGCGTCGATCGCCGGGGTACCGGACGCCTCGGCATCCAGGGCGCCGGCCGCGGCCAGCGCCTTGACCAGCTTCCAGCGCAGTTCCGCGTCGACCACCAGCCCGGCCAGGCCGACGGTCGCGGGGTCGTCGCCGTCGAGCAGCGATCGCAGGGCGGGGAGCTGGTCGTCGTTCACCACGCCGCCCAGCAGCGCGTTCACGAACGCCAGCTGGTGATCCGAGCCGGGCTCGGCGGCGCGGGCGAGGTCGAGCAACCGGGCCGCGAACGACGGCCAGCCCTCGGTGATCGCCCAGTGCGGATCGGCGTACGACTCCAGCGCCGTCCCGGCCTGCAGCAGCACGCGCTGAACGACGCCGATCTCGGATTCGGCGCCGATCCCGGCGCTGACGAGCGCGACGAAGTCGCGGGCCCGCATCTCGGCCTGGCGGGTCATCTCCCACGCCGCCGACCACACCAGGGTGCGCGGCAGCGAGTCGGCGATGTCGGCGATGCGGGCGGTCGCGGTGGCCAGGGACCGCGGGTCCAGGCGGACCGACGCGTAGGTGAGGTCGTCGTCGTTCAGCAGGATCAGCTGGCCGCGCGGGACGCCGACCAGCTCGGGGACCTCGGTGCGCGGGCCGTCGACGTCGATCTCGACGCTGTGCGTGCGGACCAGCTTGCCGTCGGCGTCGTCGTCGTAGATCCCGATGCGCAGGCGGTGCACGCGGACGCCGCCCGGCTCGCGCTTCTCCAGTCCGCCCGCGGCCGGCTCGGCGCCGCCCTGCAGGACGGCGAAATCGGTGAAGCGGCCCTGCTCGTCGAGCAGGAAGTCGGGCTCCAGGGCGTTGATACCGGTGGTCTTGAGCCACTGGTCGCCCCAGCTGGACAGGTCACGGCCGGAGGCGCGTTCCAGGGCACCGACCAGGTCGGCGAAAGTGGCGTTGCCGAAGCGGTGCTCGGTGAAGTACTCGCGCAGACCGGTCAGGAACGGCTCCAGACCGACGTAGGCGACGAGCTGCTTGAGCACCGACGCACCCTTGGCGTAGGTGATGCCGTCGAAGTTCACCTCGACGGCCTGCAGGTCGACCATGTCGGCGGCGATCGGATGGGTCGACGGCAGCTGGTCCTGCCGGTACGCCCACGACTTCTCGACGTTCGCGAAGGTGGTCCAGGCGTTGGTGTACTCGGTGGCGCCGACCTGGGCCAACACCGAGGCGAAGGTCGCGAACGACTCGTTGAGCCACAGGTCGTCCCACCACTTCATGGTCACCAGGTCGCCGAACCACATGTGCGCCATCTCGTGCAGGACGGTCTCGTTGCGGCGCTCGTACAGATAGCGGGTGACCCGCGAGCGGAAGACGTAGTCCTCCAGGAAGGTCACCGCGCCGGCGTTCTCCATCGCCCCGGCGTTGAACTCGGGGACGAACAGCTGGTCGTACTTGCCGAACGCGTACGGCACGCCGAAGGTGCGGTGGTAGAAACCGAAACCCTGCTTGGTCTCGGTGAACAGCCGCTCGGCATCCATGTGCTCGGCGAGCGAGGCACGGCAGTACAGCCCGAGGGGGATGGTGCCGTGGTCGTCGGCGTACTCGTCGGTCCACTTCGCGTACGGCCCGGCGATCAGGGCGACGAGGTAGGTGCTCATCACCTCGGTGGTCGCGAACACGTGCGTGCGGGCGGCGCCGTCCGCGGAGGTCTGGGTGACCGGCGCGTTGGAGATCACCTCCCAGCTCTCGGGCGCAGTCACCGTCAACGTGTAGGTGGCCTTGAGATCGGGCTGGTCGAAGCAGGCGAACATCCGCTTCGCGTCGGCGGTCTCGAACTGCGAGTACAGGTACACCGCACCGTCGGCGGGATCGACGAAGCGGTGCAGACCCTCACCGGTGTTGGAGTAAGCGCAGTCGGCGACCACCGACAGGACGTTCTCCTCCGCGAGGTCCGGCAGCGCCAATCCGGCCGACTCGTCGTAGTCGGACACGTCCAGGTCGACCCCATTCAGATTCGCCGAAATCAGCTGCGGCGCAACAAGATCGATGAACGACGACGCCCCCGGCGTCGCGGTGAACGTCACCACGGTGTGCGAGGCGAAGGTCTCCTCGCCGGTGGTGAGGTCGAGGTCGATGCGATAGTTCTGGATGTCGAGAACGGCGGCGCGCTCGGCGGCGGCGGACCGCGTGAGATTGGGAGGAGTCACAGCGTCGACTGTATCCCCGCGCGGGCCCCGGCGGCAGCGGGCGGCGCAGCGGGCCGCGCGGTGCTTGAATGGGTGGCATGGCTGAACGCGATCGTGTGGATTTCTGGTTCGACCCCCTCTGCCCGTGGTGCTGGATCACCTCGCGCTGGATCCTGGAGGCGGAGAAGGTGCGGCCCATCGATGTGAACTTCCACATCATGAGCCTCGCCGTGCTCAACGAGGGCCGGGACATCCCGGAGTCGTACCGGGCGATGCTCGCCGACGCGATGGGGCCGGTCCGCGTGCTCGCCGCCGCGGCCGACCGGCACGGCGACCAGGTCCTCGCACCGCTCTACGCCGCGATGGGCACCGAGCGCCACGACAACGGCAACCACGACGCGGCCTCGGTGATCACGAACGCGCTCGCGGCGGCCGGCCTCGAAGCCGACCTGGCGGAGGCGGCGACCTCGACGTCGTACGACGACACCATCCGGGCGAGTCACCACGAGGGCATGGACAAGGTGGGCCCGGACGTCGGCACACCGACCATTCACGTCAACGGCATCGCCTTCTTCGGGCCCGTGCTGTCGAAGATCCCGCGCGGCGAGGAGGCCGGCCGGGTGTGGGACGGCGTCGTCGCGCTGGCGAGCTACCCGCACTTCTTCGAACTCAAGCGCACCCGCACCGAGGACCCCGACTTCACCTGATCTCGGTACCCGCCGAGGCCGCCACGGGGAGCGGAGTGTCCGCACCGTGGGTGGGCTCAGAACTTCGGGGGAGTGACCAGCCCGTTCGGGAGCGATCCGGCGGGGACCTCGCGCGGCGCCGGCGGCGTCGCGATCGGCACGGTGTGGCCGCTGCCGACGCCGCGCCTGGCGGTGCGCGGACGGAAGAACAGCGAACCGGCCCGGGTCCGGTCGCGCAGCGCGGACGCCCGCCAGGTGAGCACCGGGTGATTGGCCAGCAGGTTGACCAGCGTCACGAAGAAGCCCTTCTCCTGCGTGGCGCGGTCGGCGAACTGGTCGTAGTCGACCGCGGTCAGCATGTACTTGCCCGCCGCGAGCAGGCCGATCGCGGGCGGCGCCCCGGCCGGATGGGTGTAGTAGCCGTAGTTGTCGGCGGTGTACTCCTGCGCGCGCGACAGCGTGGTGCCCAGGATCGGCACCGACATCAGGGTGCCGGTGAACAACTGCCGCCAGTACGACGTGTGACCGGCCGCGAGATGTCCCACCTCGTGCCCGATCACGAATTCCAGCGCCTCCGGGTTGCGGGCCTTGCCGCCCACCTCGAACAGGTCCGAATAGACGACGATGTAGCGGCGGAACCCGTGGCCCGAGGCGAACGCGTTGATCGCGCCGTTGCCGTTCACCACGTAGCCGTCGGGCGCGTAGTGCAGGCCGTAGCGCGCGGCGGCCTCGATCAGCATCCGGTATCCCTCGGGGAACTGCGTCGGCGACATCTGCACACCGTTGACGCGCTGCTGCGCGTACAGCACGCCGCGGCCGATCAGCAGGAGCAGCGGCAACGCGAGGATCAGCAGGAAGTACTCGCTGATGTTCCCGATCGCGACGAGGACCAGCACCGCGAGGTAGCCGGCCAGGCTGAGTGCGATCAGCAGCACCAGCATCGGGATCTCGCCCGGATGCCGGCGCGGGGCGCCGGAATACTTGGCCGGCGGCCGCCAGACGGCGTCCGGGCCGGGCTGATGCGTGGGCGGCGCCTCGACCTTGGAGTCGGGTACGCCGGGAACGGAGGGGATGGGCGCGTGGGTGTCCACCCCACCAATCTATAGTGACGGGCATGCGGATTTACCTGGGTGCCGACCACGCCGGCTTCGAGCGCAAGAACGAGATCGCCGATCATCTGCGGGCCGCCGGTCACGAGGTGATCGACTGCGGTGCGCACACCTACGATGCTCTCGACGACTACCCGCCGTTCTGCATCGAGGCGGCCGAGCGCGTCGTCGCCGATCCGGGCAGCCTCGGCATCGTCCTCGGCGGCAGCGGCAACGGTGAGCAGATCGCCGCCAACAAGGTCAAGGGTGCCCGCTGCGCGCTGGCCTGGAGCACCGAGACCGCGCAGCTGGCCCGCGAGCACAACAACGCCCAGCTGATCGGCATCGGCGGCCGCATGCACTCCAAGGAGGAGGCGCTGGCCATCGTCGACGCCTTCGTGTCGACCGCCTGGTCGGAGGAGCCGCGTCACCAGCGCCGCATCGACCTGCTCGCCGACTACGAGCGCACCGGCGAGAACCACCTGCCGCAGGCCTGACGGCCGCCACCCATGCCCGAGGGTCATGCGCTGCACCGGCTCGCCCGGCGGCAGTCGCAGCAGTTCGGCGGCCAGCGGGTCCGGGTCAGCAGCCCGCAGGGGCGCTTCGGTCCCGAGGCCGCACTGCTCGACGGGCTCGTCTTCGAGGGCGCGCAGGCCTGGGGCAAGCACCTGATCTACCGGCTCGGTGATGCCGGTGAGCGTCTGGTGCACATTCATCTGGGCATCTACGGCGCCTTCACCGAGGAGTCGTTGCCGATGCCGGAGCCGACCGGTCAGATCCGGCTGCGGATGGTCGGCGACGACCTCGGCGTCGACCTGCGCGGGCCCAACGCCTGCGAGCTGTACACACCGGAGGACCTCGACGCCCTGATCGCCCGGCTCGGGCCCGATCCGCTGCGTGACGACGCCGACCCGGAGCGGGCGTGGCGGGCGATCAGCCGGTCCCGGCGCCCGATCGGCTCGCTGCTGATGGACCAGAAGGTGATCGCCGGGGTCGGCAACATCTATCGCGCGGAAGTGCTGTTCCGCACCGGCATCGAGCCGATGCGGCCCGGCACCACGATCACCCGCGGCGAGTTCGACGCGATCTGGGCCGACCTGGCCGAACTGATGCCGATCGGCATGGCGAAAGGGCGGATCCACGTCGTCCGCCCCGAGGACGACCACGGCGCCCCGGCGTACGCCCCGGACCGGCCCCGCACCTACGTGTACCGGCGGGCCGGCGAGGCCTGCCGGCTGTGCGGCACAGCGGTGTCGTGGCGGGAGCTGGAAGGACGCAACCTGTTCTGGTGCGCCTCGTGCCAGTCCTCTGCCGCCGGCTGAGGCTTCGACGGGCTCAGCCGGCGGAGCGGACTCTCATCGGCCGGAGTGGATTCTCAGAGGACGTTCAGCCGTCTGCCCGGGTCCCTCCCAGGAGGTGCGGCCACCCTGGAAGGCATGACCAGCTTCCCGACGGGCCGCGGCCCGGTGACGGTGCTCGCCGTGGGCGGCACCGGCGAATCATTCCCCGGCGACCGCCGGACCGAGGTGACCGGCATGCTCGCCGGTGTCACCCGCGCGCTCGACGACCGCTTCACCGCGCGCTGGGTGCCGTACCCGGCCAGCTACGGGCCCACCCCGCGCCCGGACGGCGAATGCTATCTGACCAGCGTGTCGCGCGGTGTGACGGCGCTGTCGCGGGCCATCGCCCAGACCCTCGCCGACGACCCGCACGCCACCGTGATGCTGATCGGCTACTCGCAGGGTGCGGTGGTGATCCGGCGGCTCCTGGCGCACCCGTCGTCCGGGCACCTGCTGCCGTCGATCGCGGCGGTCGGCTTCGTCGCCGACCCCCATCAGCCGCCCGGAGCGGTCGACGGCTGCGAGGGCTGGGGTGTGGCCGGGCCGGGGCCCGCGCTGCCCGGGGACATCCCCGCGTTCTGGATCGGGGCCGCCGACGACATGATCTGCAACGCGAGCCCGGACTCGCTGCTGCGCGACGTCGCCGACCTGTCCGGCGTGTTCTCGGCCGGGCATGTGCGGCTGTGGCTCACCGACGCGTACGGCCGGGTCCGCTCGGCGCGGTTGCAGAACGCTCCGCGGACCGCGATCACGCCCGCGCAGTGGCGGCGGGACGTCGGCCGCGTCGCGCGGGCCGCCCGCGAGGTCCGCGGCTACCTGCCGTCGTCGGTGCAGTGGCGGCGGTGGCGGGTGCGCAACAGCCTCGGCGGGCGCCACGTGTCGTACGACGTCGAGCCCTACCGGCGGGCGCCGCTCACCGATCCGGACACCACCGGATGCGAGGCGCTCGCGCACTGGTTGCAGTTGCAGGCCACGCTGGGGGAGAGCGGTCGCCGGACCGCGGCATGAGAACCCGGGATGCGAAACGAGGTCCCACCCGTGATCGGGTGGGACCTCGTCTCGTAGGTCAGCGCGGTGCGACTAGCTGGAGTCGGCCGGGCCCTTGGTGCCGCGGATGACGACCGGGGTGCCGGTCGGGATGTTCTCGTACACCCAGCGGCCGTTCTCGGTGCTCACGTTGAGGCAGCCGTGGCTCACGTTGCTGTGGCCCTGCTGCTCGACCGACCACGGCGCGGCGTGGATGAACACGCCGTCGTTGGTCAGGCGGGTCGCGTACTCGACGTAGGTGCGGTAACCCTCGGGCGAGTCGACCGGCACACCGTAGGTGGAGCTGTCCATGTACATGTCACGGTACTTCTCCTTGGTGTGGAAGGTTCCGTGCTGCGTCGGGTGCGCATCGCTGCCCATGGAGACCGGCATGTTCTTGACGAGCTTGCCGTCCTTCCACCAGTAGAGGCGGTGGTCGCTGTCGACCGCGAGGGCGACGTAACCGGACTTGGTCGCGACGTTCGGCATGGCCGGGACGCCCGGCTCGGCCGGCGGCGTCGACTTCTTCGGCGTCGGCTTGGTGTGCGACGGAGGGGTCGGCAGACCCGGGATCTCCGGCACGTCGATGGTCGGGCCGCCCGGGAAGATGGTGACCTTGCCGGCCGGTTCGGCATTCGCGACGGCCGGCACTGCGATGGACAGGGCTGCGCCGGTCACGGCGACAGCGACGAGTCGGGCAGTAAGGCTATTACGTCGGCCCGAAGACTTGGCGGAAAACACGTGGTCAAAACCTTCGTTCGTGGTCATGGATGACGTCCCCCGAGACGTACAGGAAGCATCGTTACATAAACGTTGCCATCGAGCCAACCGGTTACGGCGGGCATCTGCGCTGCTACGTCCCTTGTGTCCGGTTTGTCCTGCGGGTACGCCGGTAACGGGATTCCGGTCACAACCCATCGGGGCGTGTCCGGCAGGCGATTCGGGCGCGGCCCCACCGAGATGGAAGCCGCGCCCGAATCGTCACCTGAGCGGGTGACGGGAATCGAACCCGCGTAGCTAGTTTGGAAGACTAGGGCTCTACCATTGAGCTACACCCGCGTGCGCGCCGGCGGCCGTCTCCGGCGCACCGTGTGCGAGCACAGACTCTACGTGACCGCCGTCGCCTTCGGCAAAAGGGCCTCCCGCCCGCACGGTGACGGCCGGGTGATCAGTACTATGGCTGTCTGGTCGCGTCGGACGTCGTCGTACACCGCCGGGATGTGGCGCAGCTTGGTAGCGCATCCGCTTTGGGAGCGGAGGGTCGCAGGTTCAAATCCTGTCATCCCGACCACCGTCAATCGTGCGAGCACGCAGTAACTAACAAGGAGCACCAACGTCGTGAAGAGCACCGTCGAGCAGCTGAGCCCGACCCGAGTCAAGCTGAATGTCGAGGTTCCGTTCGAGGAGCTGTCCGGCGACTTCGAGCGCGCCTACGCCGCGCTCGCCCAGCAGATCCGCATCCCGGGCTTCCGTCCCGGCAAGGCTCCGGCCAAGATCATCGAGGCACGGGTCGGCCGCGAGGCGATCCTCGAGCAGGTCGTGAACGACGCGCTGCCCGCCAAGTACAGTGAGGCGCTCGCCGAGACCGAGACCAACGCGATCAGCCAGCCGGAGATCGAGCTGGGCGACCTGGTCCACGGCGAGCCGCTCACCTTCACCGCCGTCGTCGACGTGCGCCCGGAGATCACCCTGCCCGCCTACGACTCGCTGTCGGTCGAGGTCGATCCGATCGAGGTCGCCGACGCCGACGTCGAGGCCGAACTGGACAATCTGCGCCAGCGCTTCGGCACCCTGGCCGGCGTCGACCGCGGTGCGCAGGAGGGCGACTTCGTCTCGCTCGACCTGTCGGCCACCGTCGACGGTGAGAACGTCGAGGACGCCGCCACCGAGGGCCTGTCGCACGAGGTCGGCAACGGCGACCTGATCGACGGCCTCGACGAGGCCATCACCGGCCTCAAGTCGGGTGAGTCGACCACCTTCACCACCACGCTCATCGCCGGCGAGTACGCGGGCAAGGAGGCCGAGGTCACCGCGACCGTGCAGTCGGTCAAGGTCCGCGAGCTGCCGGAACTGGACGAGGACTTCGTGCAGATGGCCAGCGAGTTCGACACCGTCGACGAGCTGCGCGAGAGCCTGCGCGGCCAGGTCGCCGACACCAAGAAGTACGCCCAGGCCGGCGCCATCCGTGACGCCGTCCTCGACGCGCTCCTCGAGGCCGTGGAGTTCCCGCTGCCCGAGGCCGTCGTCGACGACGAGGTCGAGGCCACCCAGCACCAGCTGATCCACGCGCTCGGTCACGACGACGAGCAGATCGCCCGCTTCCTGGAGGCCCAGGGCAAGACCCGCGAGGAGTGGGACGCCGAGGCCAAGGAGACCGCCGAGAAGTCGGTGCGCACCCAGCTGCTGCTCGACGCCGTCGCCGACGCCGCCGAGACCGAGGTGGACCAGAGCGAGCTGACCCAGCAGATCATCATGCAGGCCCAGCGCTACGGGATGCCGCCGCAGGAGTTCATCCAGCAGCTGCAGAACGCCAACCAGATCGGCGCCCTGTACGCCGATGTGCGCCGCAACAAGGCGCTGGCCGAGGTGATCGGCGAGGTGACCGTGAAGGACACCAACGGCGACGTGATCGACACCGAGACCTTCTTCGGCGCCGCCGAGGCCGACGACGAGGACGGCGACGACGAGTGATCGTCTGACCTGCTCGGTCGACACCCCGTAAGACCCGCGCGGCCGGGACCGGATCTCCGGTCCCGGCCGCGCGCATCGGCAGGGCGTCTGGTTCCGCTGTCAGCGGATTGTTCCGCTGTCAGCGAATCACCGGGGTGTGCGGAACATCCGGACCCCCGCATTTGATTAATGTCGGTGACAGCTTTCAACCGCGGCTGGGGCCACCACGCGATGGCCGCCACACGACAGAGGAGACTTTCCACCGTGAGCAACCTGTACACGCCGCCCAGCATGGCCTCGGGTGTCGCCGGCCTGAATCTGACCGATTCGGTGTTCGAGCGACTGCTGCGCGAGCGCATCATCTTCCTGGGCACCCAGGTGGACGACGACATCGCCAACCGTCTCTGCGCGCAGATCCTGCTGCTCGCCGCCGAGGATCCCGAACGGGACATCAACCTGTACATCAACTCGCCGGGCGGCAGCGTCACCGCGGGTATGGCCATCTTCGACACCATGCAGCTGGCGCCGTGCGACGTCGCCACCTACGCGATGGGCATGGCCGCCTCGATGGGGCAGTTCCTCCTCGCCGCCGGCGCCAAGGGCAAGCGCCACGCGCTCCCGCACGCGCGTATCATGATGCACCAGCCGTCCGCCGGCATCGGTGGCACCGCGGCCGACATCGCCATTCAGGCCGAGCAGTTCGCGGCCACCAAGAAGGAGATGAACCGGCTCAACTCCGAGTTCACCGGCCAGCCGCTGGAGAAGATCGAGGCCGACGCCGACCGCGACAAGTGGTTCACCGCCTCGGAGGCGCAGGAATACGGCATCGTCGACCACGTGGTGACCAGCGTCGCCCGCACCGGCGCATGATCCCTTCGACGGAGCTCAGGGACCGCCAGGGAACCGCCGCTCACAACGACTTTCACGGAGACCCCATGTACAGCACTCTTCCGGCCGACGTCCGCGCCGGCATCCCCGATTCGGCGATCGCGCTCAAGCAGATCGAAGCGCGCTACATCCTGCCGTCGTTCATCGAGAACACCCCCAACGGCCAGCGCCAGTACGACCCGTACGCCAAGCTCTTCGAGGAGCGCATCGTCTTCGTCGGCACGCCGATCGACCAGACCGTGGCGAACGACGTGATGGCGCAGCTGCTGGTGCTCGAGAGCCAGGACCCCGACCGCGACATCACCATGTACATCAACTCGCCGGGCGGCAGCGTGCACGACATGCTCGCCATCTACGACACCATGCAGTACGTGCACTGCGACATCGTCACCGTGTGCCTGGGTGAGGCGGCCTCGGCCGCGGCGATCCTGCTGGCTGGCGGCACCCCCGGCAAGCGCGCCGCGCTGCCGAACGCGACCATCCTGATCCACCAGCCGCGCACCGGCGGCGCCTACCAGGGCCAGGTGTCCGACCTGGAGATCCAGGCCAACGAGATCGAGCGGATCCGCCATCGGCTCGACGAGATCCTGGCCCGGCACACCGGCCAGGACACAGAGAAGATCCGCCGCGACACCGACCGTGACAACATCCTGACGGCCGAGCAGGCCAAGGACTACGGCATCGTCGACGAGGTCTTCGAGTACCGCAAGAAGTCGGCCCGCAAGTCGTAGCGGGCGGCCGCCGACACGCCGGGTCTTCGCCCGGGGTGTCGGCGACCGGAGCGCCGTAGGCTCTACAGGCCACGGCACAAGTCCGCGAATCCTCGCCGAGGACGCGGCGCAGAGCGTGTAGACGAGTTAGTGCGCGGGTACCGTTGAGGTAGCGCAGAGCAGGAAGTTGGTGCAAGGCGACATGGCACGTATCGGGGACGGCGGCGACCTGTTGAAGTGCTCGTTCTGCGGCAAGAGCCAGAAGCAGGTCAAGAAGCTCATCGCCGGTCCCGGGGTGTACATCTGCGACGAGTGCATCGATCTGTGCAACGAGATCATCGAGGAAGAGCTCGCCGAGACCAGCGATGTGAAGCTCGACGAGCTCCCGAAGCCGGCCGAGATCCGCGAGTTCCTGGACACCTACGTGGTCGGTCAGGACACCGCCAAGCGGACGCTCGCGGTCGCGGTCTACAACCACTACAAGCGCATCCAGGCCGGGGAGAAGAAGGAAGCGCGTGGCGGCGAGACCGTCGAGCTGGCCAAGAGCAACATCCTGATGCTCGGTCCCACAGGCTGCGGCAAGACCTACCTGGCGCAGACCCTCGCCAAGATGCTGAACGTGCCGTTCGCGATCGCCGACGCCACCGCGCTCACCGAGGCCGGCTACGTGGGCGAGGACGTCGAGAACATCCTGCTGAAGCTGATCCAGGCCGCCGACTACGACGTCAAGCGCGCCGAGACCGGCATCATCTACATCGACGAGGTCGACAAGGTCGCGCGCAAGAGCGAGAACCCGTCGATCACCCGCGACGTGTCCGGTGAGGGCGTGCAGCAGGCGCTGCTGAAGATCCTCGAGGGCACGCAGGCGTCGGTCCCGCCGCAGGGCGGCCGCAAGCATCCGCACCAGGAGTTCATCCAGATCGACACGACGAACGTGCTGTTCATCGTGGCCGGTGCCTTCGCCGGGCTGGAGAAGATCGTGTCCGAGCGGATCGGTAAGCGCGGTATCGGTTTCGGCAACGAGGTGACGAGCAAGAACGAGGTCGACACCACCGACCACTTCGCCGACGTCATGCCGGAGGACCTGATCAAGTTCGGTCTGATCCCGGAGTTCATCGGCCGCCTGCCGATGATCGCCTCGGTGACCAACCTCGACAAGGACGCCCTGGTCTCGATCCTGTCCGATCC
This sequence comes from Gordonia sp. PP30, assembly GCF_023100845.1. NCBI lineage: Bacteria > Bacillati > Actinomycetota > Actinomycetes > Mycobacteriales > Gordoniaceae > Gordonia > Gordonia sp. PP30. Next base: position 1,811,760 of record NZ_CP095864.1, read on the forward strand.
GAAGAACGCGCTGGTGAAGCAGTACCGCAAGCTCTTCGACATGGACAACGTGGAACTCGAGTTCACCGATGACGCGCTGGAGGCGGTCGCCGATCAGGCGATTCACCGCGGCACCGGCGCCCGCGGCCTCCGCGCGATCATGGAGGAGGTGCTGCTGCCCGTCATGTACGACATCCCCAGCCGCACCGACGTGGCCAAGGTGGTCGTGACCGCGGAGACGGTCAACGACAACGTGCTCCCGACGATCGTGCCCCGCAAGAAGCGCGAGCCCCGCGAGAAGTCGGCCTGATCCGTCTCGAGACCGCACGGTTTACGGTCGCTGACCGGAAGACCGTGCGGTCTCGTGCATCCCCGTCCGTGTCCCGCTGGCCGTGCACTTCTCATGCTGGTCGAGCGGAGTCGAGACCACCCGTTCTCGCAGGTCAGCGGAGCCGTGTCGCCCGCACGACGACGTCGTGTAGCTCTCGCTCGTGCCCGGCACTGTCGGTGATGGTCCGCGACGTCTCGAGCGCCGTGTCGATCCGCCACTCGTCGGGAGGGAGCAGGGCGACGATCTGACCGGCCGTGGCCGTGGTCTCCTCCGGTGGCTCGGTGTCGTCGTGGCCGGTGTGGTCGTGGTCGCCGCGGTGGAGATGGCCGACGATGAGCAGCGTGCCGCCCGGCGCCACCCAACCCGCCAGCCTTCGATAGAAGTCGAGGTGACTGCCGGGCGGGTGGGCGTAGAACGTCGTCACCAGGCCGGCCGGTGCGGCCGGTGCCCAGGTGCTGAGATCGGCGTGGAGCCAGTCGATCTCGACGTGCGCGTCGGCGGCGCGGCGGCGTGCGAGGGCGAGAGCGCTCGGCGAGACGTCGATCCCGGTCACCTGCCAGCCGCGTTCGGCGAGCGCGATCGCTTCGCGGCCCCCGCCGCAGCCGGCATCGATGGCGGTGCCGGGTGTCAGCCCCGCCGTCTCGGTGGCGAGGTACGGATGTACGGAGGTCGCCTCCGGGCAGGTGCCGTCGGCCCACATGTCCTCCCAGCGGGCGGCGTCGTCCGTGGCGTGCGCGTGACTCATCGCCGCACCGGCTCCCGCGGCGGCGCGACCGGCCGGCCCGCATCGGTGAAGATCAGGTCCATGTTGAGCCGGGCCGCGACGAAGACGCCGTCGGCGGCTGAACTGGTGACCTGAGCCATCTGGTCGCGGATGTTGCCCGCGGCCCACAGGCCCGGTACGCCGGTGCGGCCGTCGGAGTCCGCCGCGAGGTACGTGCCGAACTCGTTCTCTTCGACGGAGACGCCGAACCCGGCCAGGATCCCGGTGTTCGCGTGGATCCGGGAGTGCACGGCGATCGCGTCGAGGTCGACGGCGGAACCTCCGACGAGCCGGACCCCGGCGAGAGCGCCGTCCGGGTCGTCGAATACCTCCTCGACCAGGCCGGTGCGAACCTGGACCCCGACGCGGTCGAGGGTGGCGAGGTCGTCGCTGGAGAAGTCGACGCCGTTGGCGAGAAGCACGACGTCGTCGCTCCACTGGTGGAACATCAGCGCCTGCATCCAGGACAGCGGTCCGGTCGCGAGGATCCCGATGCGCTTGTCTCGGGCCTCCCAGCCGTGGCAGTACGGGCAGTGCAGGATCGCGGTGCCCCAGTGCCGGTGCAGGCCGGGAATGCTCGGGAGGTCGTCGCGGACGCCGGTGGCGACGAGGACGGTGCGGCTGCGGAGGGTCGTGCCGTCGTCGAGCGCGATGGTGAAGCCGTCGTCGTCGCGGGTGATCCTGTCCACCTGGCCGTCGACGAGGCGTCCGCCGTACCCGGTGACCTCGGCGCGGCCGCGCGCGACGTATTCGGCGGGGGAGATGCCCTCGGCGGCGATCAGGCCGTGGATCCCGGCGGCCGGAGCGTTGCGCGGGGCGCCGCCGTCGATCACGGTGACGCGCCGCCGGGCGCGCGCCAGCGTCAGTCCGGCGCTGAGTCCGGCCGCGCCCGCGCCGATGACGATCACCTCGTCGCGGTCGGTGCCGGTCGTGTCCTGCTCTGAATGTCTGGTCATGCCGACGATGGTGCGGCACCGTCGGCCGTACTGGCAAAGATTGTTGCCGAACGGCAAAATGGAAGTCGTGAACGACGATGAGACGCTCGATGCCGTCGGGGCCCGGCTGAAGCAATTGCGCAGTCGGCGCGACGTGACCCTGACCGACCTGGCCGAGCAGACCGGCATCTCGGCGAGCACGCTGTCGCGCCTGGAATCGGGATTGCGGCGGCCGACGCTGGAACAACTGTTGCCGCTGGCCCGGGTATACGGCGTGACGCTGGACGAGCTGGTCGACGCGCCGCCCACCGGCGATCCGCGGGTGAGTATCCGGCCGGTCGTGGACGAGTGCGGCCGCGTGGTGCTGCCGCTGAGCCGGCGGCCGGGCGGGATCCAGGCGTACAAGCTGGTGATCCCCGCGGTCGACGACGACGTCGACCATCCCGAGTTGCGGGTGCACGAGGGCTACGACTGGGTGTACGTGCTGAACGGGACCCTGCGGCTGGTCCTGGGCGAGCACGACCTGCTGCTCAAACCCGGCGAGGTCGCCGAATTCGACTGCCGGACTCCGCACTGGTTCGGTGCGACGTCCGCCGGCCCGGTCGAGTGTCTGGCGCTGGTCGGCAAGCAGGGGGAACGCGCCCACGTCCGGGCTCGGCCCGCCTGATCGCGGGCGGCCCGCGCCGCGACCCCCTTGTGTCCTCCGTTCGGAGGACTACCGTGGAGACATGGCTACTCGGAATGCTCTCCGGTCCCTGTCCGCAGTTCTGGCCGCGGGGGTGATGGCCGTGTCGCTCGCGGCGTGCGGCAGTTCGGACAAGAGCGACTCCGACACCCTGCACGTCCCGATCAAGGACGCGAGCGGCGCCGAGATCGCCACCGCGGAGATCGAGTTCGAGCACGGCTACGCGACCGTCGAGGTCAAGACCACGGAGCCGGGCAAACTGACGCCGGGCTTCCACGGTCTGCACGTCCACGCGGTCGGCAAGTGCGAGCCGAACTCGCAGGCGCCGGGCGGCGGTGAGACCGGGAACTTCCTGTCCGCGGGCGGCCACTTCCAGGCGCCCGGGCACACGGGACACCCGATGAGCGGCGACCTGTCGTCGCTGCAGGTCCGCAACGACGGATCGGCGCTGCTGGAGACGACGACCAACGGCTTCACCCGCGCCGACCTGCTGGCCGGTGCCGGGACCGCGATCATCATTCATTCCGGCCCCGACAACTTCGGCAACATCCCCGCCGACCGGTACAAGCAGAACGACGGGACGCCGGGTCCCGACGAGAAGACGATGATGACCGGTGACGCCGGCAGCCGCGTGGCCTGCGGTGTGATCTCGCCCGGCGGCGGCAAGGCCGCCTGATCGCCAGCGGACCGGGCGCCGGTTCCCCAAGCGGCCATATTTGTCGGTGCCGACCGACACAATGGTGGCCATGACGCACAGACACCTCAATCTCGCCGGCATCGTTCTCGCGGGTGGTCGTTCCCGCCGGATGGGCCGGGACAAGGCCTCGATGGACTGGGACGGGCGGCCCCTGTTGAGCACCGTGGTCGACGTCGTCGCCCAGCGCTGTGACCCGGTCCTGGTGACCGCGGCCCAGACCTCGCAGGCGTACGTCGAACTCGGGCAGGCCGACGGCCTCACCTGGATCACCACCGAGGAGATCGGTACGGGTCCGCTCGGCGGTCTGGTGGTCGCGCTCGAAGCGGCCGAGGCGGCGGGCTCGCCCGCGGCCTTCGTCTGCGCCACCGACATGCCGCTCATCGAGCCCGAACTGATCGACGAACTCCTGCGGGGCCTCACGGTGTCCACCGACGCGGTGATCGCGTACGACAGCGAGCGAGCGCATCCGATGGCGGGCATCTACCGCACCCGGGTCGCTCCGCGTCTCGCCGAACTGCTGGCCACGGGGGAGCAGCGGATGACCGCGGCGCTCGACGCGATCGTCACCCACCGGGTCACCGTCAGCAACCCGGACTGGCTCACCAACGTCGACGCCCCCGAGGACGTCCATCGGCTCCGCACCGCGTAGGCCGGGCGGCGGCCGACGAGCACATCCGACCGCGGCTCACCGGTGGGTAATGTAACGCCGGAAGCGTGATGAATGACACATTCGGTACAGCACTCACGCTGTACTGCCGTCAGGAGGCCGAAATGAAGATCACTACTCGTGCGCGGGTCATGGCATTGGCGGGAGCGGCGGGAGGCGCTGTCGCCGGGATGGCGGGGACCGTGGCCGCCGGAACCGCGGAGGCCGCGCCGGTCGGCGTCCAGCAGTTCCCGGCGAACGGCATCACCGCGGACGGGATCACCGCCTTCGGCACCTATTCGGCGTCGATCCGCATCGACACCGCCGGTCCGGGGGCCGTGTGGCTCAGCGCCCCGGCCGGCGGACAGTGTCACAGCCCGGCGGTGCAGGACTCGTTCGTGCGCTTCGACTACACCAACATCAGCAACGGGCGCTCCGGATCGGGGAGTGTGCGCCCCTGCCCCGGTCCGTGGTCCGGCTCGCAGAAGGTCAAGCTGACCCCGGGGGCGGGCACCGTGATCGGCTCCATCAACATCGTCAGCCGCGGCGGCCCGTGGTCGATCCCGGGCGCCGCGACGTTCAACGTCGGCTGATCCGTCACGACGCGATGACCAACTCGCCGGTCGCGCGAGTCATCGCGATGTAGCGACTCACCGCGCCCGGCAGCCCGTCGCCGAACGACGCGGGCGCGCACACGATCACCAGGTCGAACTCCAGCCCGCTCGTTCCGGCCGGATCGAGCGCGACGACCCGCGGCCGCTCCGGAATCGAGGCCAGGACCTCCGGCGTGGCGATCACGCACGACACGCCGTCGTGCTCGGCGAGCCACTCGTCGAGCACGACGGGCACCTCGGCCAGCGAGCACTCGCGCACCGGCCGTCCGGTGCCGCGCACCGAGTCGGGCACGTTCGCATCCGGGAGCACCCGGATGATCTCCCGAGCGGCGACGTCCATCACCTCGCGCGGCGTGCGATAGTTCAGGCCGAGCCGCGCCACCCGGATGTTCCGCAGCCCGCAGCGGCGCAACCGCTCCTCCCACGATTCGGCGAACCCGCCCCGGGCCTGCGCCCGGTCACCGACGACGGTGAAGCCGCTCGCGCGGCAGCGCCGCCGCAGCATCGCCCACTCGGCGTCCGTGAGCTCCTGGGCCTCGTCGACGACGACGTGCGCGAACGGTCCGGCGAGCCGGTCGGGCTCGGCGTCGGGAAGGCCCGAATAGTCGGTGGTCAGCGCGGCCATGCCGCCGAACGAGAACTGCTGGACCAGGCCCTCGCGGTCGTCGTCGGCGGCCACCAGCTCGTCCAGGACGTCGGCCATCACGCGCCGCTGTTCGGCGGTCTCCGCGTCCCGTCGGCGCTCCCGCGCGAGCGCATCGGCGTCACCCAGTCGGTGCCGGGCGGCGTCGAGCAGCGGCAGATCGGCCCGCGTCCACGCGTAGCCGTCCGCGCGCCGCAGCAGGCGGACCTCCCGGTCGGACAGGGCCGGTGCGCAGTACCGCAGGTACGCGGGAACGGTCCACAGATCGGCGATCACGTCGCGTGCGTCGAGCAGCGGCCACGCCCGGGCGATCTCGGCGCGGAGTCCGGTGAGGGGCAGGGTGTCGTGGCGGGCGGAGAGCACCTCGACCAGGGCGTCGAGGATCGCCGGCCGCGCCTCGTTGTGCGGCGTGCCCGGCTCGACGCCGTCGAAGGCCAGCGCCCAGTCCGCCGGTGTCACCTCGACGTTCGTTCCGCCGCTCTCGACGACGACCGGCTCGGCCGGCGGCTCCTCGTAGAACGCGACCGCCCGCTCGATCGCGCCGGTCAGCCGCGATTTCGCCGCCGCGACCTCGCGGTCGGTGTCCGGCCCGGCGGAGCGGCCCTCGGGAACCAGGTCGCCGATCGTGGCGAACCGGGTGCCCTCCTCGCCGAGGTCGGGCAGCACGTCCGCCACGTACGCGAGATACCGGTCGGTGGGGCCGACGAACAGCACACCGCCGCGCGCCGCGCCGACCCTCGGATCGGCGTACAGCAGATACGCCGCCCGATGCAGCGCCACCACCGTCTTCCCGGTGCCCGGGCCGCCGTCGACCACCAGCGTGCCGGGCGAGTCGTCCCGGATGATCGCGTGCTGGTCGGCGGCGAGCGTGGCCAGAACGTCGCGCATCCGGGTGGTCCGGGCGTCGGCGAGAGAGGCCAGGAACGACGACTCCGCGTCCAGCGCGCCGCCGTGCACCAGCCCCTCGTCGGTGAGCGCCTCGTCCCAGTAGTCGACGACGCGCCCGCCCGACCAGCGGTACCGGCGGCGGGCGACGAGGCCGGACGGCGTCGCCCGGGAGGCCGCGAAGAACGGCGCGGCGGCCGGTGTGCGCCAGTCGAGGAGCAGTTCCCGGCCGTCGCGGCCGGTGACGCCGAGCCGCCCGAGGTAGACCAGCGACCCGTCCGCACCGGTCATCCGCCCCAGGCACAGGTCGGCGCCGCGGCGGCGCAGCAACGCGAGGCGCGCGGTGAGTGTGCGGATCTCGGCGTCACGCTCGACGGCTTCCCGCCCGGCGCGGGCCGGAATCGCGCGCAGTGTGTCCAGCCGGTCGGAGACGGCGCCCGCCTGCGCGCTGACGGCGGCGTCGACGGCGGCGAAGTGCGCGTCGTCGCCGTCGATGAGCGACGCGACGGTCTTGCGGGCGAGGGAGGCGGGCAGGCGGAAGTGCGACGATCCGGCGGGCAAAGAGGGCTCCTCACGAGTGGTGAGCAGCGATTATGCGCCCCGTATCGGCCCTTGCCGCAAGCCCCGATGTGCGCGGTATGGTGAAAGGGGAAGAGATGTCGGCGGGGGCGGCCGAGGGCGTTGCCGGTCTTTCCGCGACCTTCACTAGAATCGTCCGCGTGACTACCCCTGACGCGCACAACGCGCTCCCCGCTGCCTGGAATCCCGCTGAGCACGAGGAAGCCCTGTACGAGGGCTGGGTAGCGGCCGGGTACTTCACCGCCGACGCGACCAGCGACAAGCCCGGCTATTCGATCGTGCTGCCGCCGCCGAACGTGACCGGCTCCCTGCATATGGGGCACGCCCTCGACCACACCCTGATGGACACCCTGACCCGCCGCAAGCGGATGCAGGGCTACGAGGTGCTGTGGCTGCCCGGCATGGACCACGCCGGTATCGCGACGCAGAGCATCGTCGAGAAGCAGCTCGTCGCCGCCGGCACCAGCAAGGAGGCGCTCGGGCGCGAGGCCTTCATCGAGAAGGTCTGGGAGTGGAAGCGCGAGTCCGGCGGCACCATTCAGGGTCAGATGCGCCGCCTCGGTGACGGCGTGGACTGGTCGCGCGACCGCTTCACCATGGACGAGGGCCTGTCCCGCGCCGTGCAGTCCATCTTCAAGAAGCTGTACGACGACGGCCTCATCTACCGCGCCGAGCGCCTGGTCAACTGGTCGCCGGTGCTGCAGACCGCGATCAGCGACATCGAGGTCAAGTTCGAGGAGGTGGAAGGCGAACTCGTCTCCTTCCGCTACGGCTCGATGAACGACGACGAGCCGCACATCGTCGTCGCCACCACCCGGATGGAGACCATGCTCGGCGACACCGCGATCGCCGTGCACCCCGACGACGAGCGGTACCGGCACCTCGTCGGCACGCAGCTCTCGCATCCCTTCCTCGACCGCACCGTCCCGGTGATCGCCGACGACTACGTCGACCCCGAATTCGGTTCCGGCGCGGTCAAGATCACCCCCGCGCACGACCCCAACGACTTCGAGATGGGCCTGCGGCACGACCTGCCGATGCCCACCATCATGGACAAGACCGGACGCATCGAGGGCACCGGAACGCGGTTCGACGGCCTCGACCGCTTCGAGGCGCGCGTGGCGGTCCGCGAGGCGCTCGCGGAGCAGGGCCGCATCGTCAAGGAGATCCGCCCCTACCTGCACAGCGTCGGGCATTCCGAGCGCTCCGGCGAGAGCATCGAGCCGCGGCTGTCGCTCCAGTGGTGGGTCAAGGTCTCTTCGCTGGCCAAGGCCGCCGGCGATGCCGTCCGGAACGGTGACACCGTGATCCACCCGGCCAGCCAGGAACCGCGCTGGTTCGACTGGGTCGACGGCATGCACGACTGGTGCATCTCCCGCCAGCTGTGGTGGGGGCACCGCATCCCGATCTGGTACTCGCCCGAGGGCGAGTACCGCTGCTTCGGCCCCGACGAGACGGCGCCGGAGGGCTGGGAACAGGACCCGGACGTCCTGGACACCTGGTTCAGCTCCGGCCTGTGGCCCTTCTCCACCATGGGCTGGCCCGAGCGCACCGACGAGATCGAGAAGTTCTACCCGACGTCGGTGCTGGTCACCGGGTACGACATCCTGTTCTTCTGGGTCGCCCGCATGATGATGTTCGGCACCTACGTCGGCAAGCTCGACGACGCCGGTCTGGCCGGTGACAAGGCCGTCGTCCCGTTCGAGAACGTCTTCCTCCACGGCCTGGTGCGCGACGAGCACGGCCGCAAGATGAGCAAGTCCAAGGGCAACGGCATCGACCCGCTCGACTGGATCGACCGCTTCGGCGCCGACGCCCTGCGCTTCACCCTGGCGCGCGGGGCCAACCCGGGCAGCGACATCTCGGTCGGCGAATCCCACGCGCAGTCCTCGCGCAACTTCGCCACCAAGCTGTTCAACGCCACCAAGTTCGCCCTGATGAACGGTGCACGAGTGGGGGAGTTGCCGCCCCGCGAGGAGCTGACCGTCGCCGACCGCTGGATCCTCGGCCGCCTCGACCAGGTGCTGTCCGACGTCGACTCCGGCTTCGAATCCTACGAGTTCTCCAAGGCCTGCGAGGCGCTCTACCACTTCGCGTGGGACGAGGTCTGCGACTGGTACCTCGAGCTGGCGAAGGTGCAGAACAGCGAGCATTTCGACGAGCTCAACGGGCGGGCGGACGAGCTCAACGGGCGGCGGAAGGAGACCACCGCGCTGGTCCTCGGCACGGTGCTCGACAAGCTGCTCCGTGCCCTCTCGCCGGTCATGCCGTTCGTCACGGAGACCCTCTGGAAGGCGCTCACCGGCGAGGAATCCGTCGTCGTCGCGTCCTGGCCGGAGGTCTCCGGCGAGTCGTACGACGAGGCGGCGGCCACCGCGATCGACGACCTCCAGAAACTCGTGACCGAAGTGCGCCGCTTCCGCAGCGACCAGGGCCTCAATCCCGGCCAGCGGGTCGCCGCGCAGGTCAGCGGGCTCACCCCGGATCTGGCCGGCATGCGCCCGTACCTGGACGCGCTGGCCAGACTCACCCCGGCCGGCGACGACTTCGCCGCGACCGCGACGGTCGAGGTGCGGCTGTCGTCGTGTACGCCGACCGTCGCCATCGACACGTCCGGGCAGGTCGACGTGGAGGCCGAGCGCAAGCGTGCGGCGAAGGACCTGGCCGCCGCCGAGAAGGAGTTGGCCGGGACCACCGCCAAGCTCGGCAACGAACAGTTCCTCGCCAAGGCGCCGGACGCGGTGGTCGCCAAGATCAGCGCGCGCCGGGAACTCGCCGAGGCCGAGGTGGCGCGCCTGACGGCCAAGCTGGCGGAGCTGAACGCCCGGTGAGCGACGAGGACGCCCTCGCCGAGCTGGCCGCCGTCGAGGCCGAGCTCGATACACGCTGGCCGGAGACCAAGATCGAGCCCTCGCTGACGCGGATCACGGCACTCATGGAACTGCTCGGGAATCCGCAGCGCGCGTACCCGTCGATCCACATCGCAGGCACCAACGGCAAGACCTCGACCACCCGGATGATCGACGCGCTGCTGCGCGCCTTCCATCGCCGTACCGGCCGCATCACCAGCCCGCACCTGCAGCTGGTGACCGAACGTATCGCGATCGACGGCGCGCCGATCAGCCCGCGGACCTACGTCGACACCTACCGCGACCTGGAGCCGTACATCACCATGGTCGATGATTCCTCGGAGTCGCAGGGCGGACCGCGGATGAGCAAGTTCGAGGTGCTCACGGCCATGGCGTACGCGGCCTTCGCCGAGGCGCCGATCGAGGTGGCCGTCGTGGAGACCGGGATGGGCGGCCGCTGGGACGCCACCAACGTGATCGACTCCTCGGTCGCGGTGATCACGCCGATCGCCTTCGACCACGCCGACTACCTGGGCGACACGCTCACCGCGATCGCGGGGGAGAAGGCCGGAATCATCAAGCCCGGCGACAGCGAGGCCCTGGTCCCCGACGACCAGGTGACGATCATCGGCCGCCAGCAGCCGGAGGCGATGGACGTCTTGCTCCGCGAGGCGGTGGCGGCGGAGACCGTGGTCGCGCGGCTGAATTCGGAGTTCGCCGTGCTCGACACGCGCACCGCCGTCGGCGGACAACTGCTCACCATCCAGGGGCTCGGCGGCGTGTACGACGAGATCTTCCTCCCGCTGCACGGCACGCACCAGGCGGAGAACGCCGCCGTCGCGCTCGCCGCGGTCGAGGCGTTCTTCGGCGCGGGCGCCGAGCGGGCGCTCGACATCGACCTGGTGCGCGCCGGCTTCGCCGGTGTCGACAGCCCCGGGCGCCTAGAGCGGGTGCGCAGCGCGCCGACCGTGTTCGTGGATGCCGCGCACAATCCGCACGGCGGCGCGGCGCTGGCCACCGCGCTGGAGGAGGAGTTCGACTTCCGCCGCCTCATCGGCGTGATCGGCATGCTCGGCGACAAGGACGCCCGCGGCTTCCTCACCGAGGTGGAGCCGGTGCTCGATGTCGTCGTCATCACCGACAACGGCTCGCCGCGGGCCCTCGATCCGCAGCTGCTCGCCGACCTCGCGATCGAGGTCTTCGGCGAGGAGCGCGTGGTGATCGAGCCCTTCCTGCCCGACGCGGTCGCCGCCGCCATCGGTCTGGCCGAAGAGGGCGACGACGAGACCCTGTCCGGCGCGGGCGTGGTGATCACCGGTTCGGTGGTCACCGCGGGCGCCGGGCGCACGCTGTTCGGCAAGGAGCCCGCATGAGTGCCGCGACCGAGTCCCCGGGCAGCGACGCCCAGCCGCAGCGGTTCACCGCCCCGGCCACCGATCCGTGGAAGGGATTCCGCGGCATCATGGCCGCCGTGCTGATCCTGGAAGCGATCGTCGTCGGCCTGACCTTCCCGGTGGTCGCCAAGCTGACCCAGCACGGCGTCACCTGGGCGTCGGGCCTCTACCTGGGCATCGTCTGTCTGCTGCTGATCCTGCTGTCCGGAATGCAGCGCCGCCCGCACGCCCTGGCGATCAACCTCGCGATGCAGGTGCCGGTGATCCTCGGCGGCCTCTTCCAGGGGTCGATCGCGATCGTCGGCGTGGTCTTCCTGTGCGTCTGGATCTACATCGTCTACATCAAGCGCGACGTGGAACGCCGGATCGCCCGCGGCAAGCTGCCCGGACAGCGTCCGGTCTGATCTGGGCTACACTCGGCCACGAGCACATGGCGGTCGGGTGGAATGCGGGAAGCGGTGACATGACGAGAACTCGTCGAATGGGAATGGTGCTGGCCGTGGTCCTGCCGGTCGTGGCGATGGTCCTGGCGGCCGCGCCCGCGCGAGCGTTGCCGGGAGCGAGCGAGGCGGGCGGGCAGCCGCACACCATCCTCGATACCGCGGACCTGCAGCGCGGCGGCACGCCCGATCCCGGGCTGCGCAATGCCATGCCCGCCGCGCCGCTCGATCAGACCGACGACGAGGTGGTCCCCGGCGCGCCGATGCCGGTGCCGGCCGGTGCCTTCGGCTACCTCGCCACCCGCAGTGCGACGCTGTGGCTCGCCGCGCAGGACCCGGCCGGCCGGATCAAGGCGCTGCCGGTCCCGCCGTCGTACCGTCCGGCCAACGACGCACTCGCCGCCCAGATGGACCGCGAGCTGACGGCCGCGGTGAAGACCAAGGGCGCCTGCGTGCAGATCATCATCGATCCGAACGTCGGCGGCGGAAATCTGTTCCAGTACGGCGTCTGGTCGGTCGACCGGCAGTACTGCCCGTAGACGCGGCCACACCGTGCCGCGCGACGTCGCGCCCGCTACAGTGTGACCTCGTGACTGAACAGACTCTCGTTCTCATCAAGCCCGACGGCGTCCAGCGTGCGCTGATCGGCGAAGTGATCTCCCGCATCGAGCGCAAGGGGCTGCGCCTGGCCGCTCTGGAACTGCGCCAGGTGACCACCGAGCTGGCCTCCGAGCACTACGCCGAGCACGCCGAGCGGCCCTTCTTCGGGGAGCTGCTGGAGTTCATCACCTCCGGTCCGGTCGTCGCGATGGTCGTCGAGGGCGAGCGGGCCATCCCGGCCTTCCGGCAGCTGGCCGGCGGCACCGATCCCGTCGAGAAGGCCACCCCGGGCACCATCCGCGGCGATTTCGGCCTCGAGACCCAGTTCAACATCGTGCACGGGTCCGACTCGGCCGAGTCCGCCGCGCGCGAGATCGCGCTCTGGTTTCCCTCGCTGAATTCCTGACAGATCGCCTGATCAACCTCCCTGCCGACGCGGCGCGGGAGGGTCCTGATTCCCGGCCGTGTGCGGGAAACGGGTGAACGTGTGGGATACTTGCCTCGTCGGAGACATCACACTTTGGTGACTTCGATGCGACTACCAGCGCAGCGGCTGTCTACCCACGGCCGGCGCGGTGATCGTCGACAAGCAAGGCGTCGTCAGCGACGCGAAGACCACATAACACCCGGCCGGAGACGGCCGCACACATAGGGAAGGGCCCTCGCGTGGCCGCGTCGGTGCGATTTTCGCCGACGCGCCCGGGGGTCTGAAGGAGACCACGTGACCGATACCGGGTCGCCGACCGACGCACAGCCGTCGGACAATTCGGCGGAAGCATTTCCCGCACGACTTCGTGTGCACGCACTCGCCCGCACGCTGGGGGTAACCAGCCGGGACGTGCTTGCGCACCTGCATGAACTGGGCGTCGTCGCCCGCTCGGCGTCCTCGTCGATCAGCGGCGAGCAGGCGCAGTCCGTCGCCGACCGCCTGGCCGCGCCGGCCGAGGCCGAGTCGGCGGCCGAACCCGAACTCGCGGCCGAGCCCGCGCCTGCGGCCGAATCCGCCGGGGCGGTGACCGAGTCGCTGTTCTCGGCGATCACCGTCGAGGAACCGAGCGCTGCCGGGGCCGTCGCCGCCGAGGTGTCGCCGCTGTTCCTGCCGCCGTCGGCGCCGAAGACCGCGCCCGAGCCGGAGAAGGCCGCGGCCGGGACCAGCAAGACCGCGACCCCCGAGACCGAGACCCCCAAGGCCGAGTCCACTGCGCCGGAGAAGTCCGAGGCCGAGCCGGTGGAGACCGCCGCTGAGCAGGCCGACGAGGCCGAACAGCCGGAGGGCGCCGACACGGCCGAGAACGCCGACGACACCGAGGACGGTCAGCAGCGTGCCCGCCGCCGCCGTCGCGGCCGCCGTGGCCGCGGCCGTGGCCGCGGTGACGCCGCTGAGACCGACGGCGCCGCCGACGACTCCGCGGCCGACACCGAGGCACCGGCCGAGGAGACCCCGGCCGCGGAGGCCGCCGAGAGCGCGGCGGCCGAGGCGGAACCGGCCGCCGACCAGCGTGCCGACGAGAAGCGCGGCGACCGCAAGAAGGGCAAGTCGAAGAAGGCCAAGGCCGCCGCCGACGAAGAGCAGCCCGCCGAGGGCGACTCGAGTGAGACCGCCGCCGAGGACACGTCCGCCGACGACGCCGACGCCGAGGGCGAAAACGGTGACGGTGACGAGGCCGCCACCCCGACCAGCAAGCGCCGCCGCCGGCGCCGGCGCCGCAAGGGCGGCGCGGGTGACGGTGAGGAGGCCTCGCCGGACGACCCGCCGAACACCGTGGTGCACGAGCGTGAGCCGCGCGCCAAGAAGGTCCGCGACGAGGTGCAGGGCATCTCCGGATCGACGCGCCTGGAGGCGAAGCGCCAGCGCCGTCGCGACGGCCGCGATGCCGGGCGCCGTCGCCCGCCGATCCTCTCCGAGTCGGAGTTCCTGGCGCGCCGCGAGGCCGTCGAACGGGTGATGGTGGTGCGCGAGCGCGTCGTCGATCCGGCCGCGGCCGCCGCCGATCCGCACGCACCCACCGAGGACTACACGCAGGTCGCCGTCCTGGAAGACGGTGTCCTGGTGGAGCACTTCGTGACCACCGAGACCAGCCAGTCGATGGTCGGCAACATCTACCTGGGCCGCGTGCAGAACGTGCTGCCCGGGATGGAAGCCGCCTTCGTCGACATCGGCCGCGGGCGCAACGGCGTCCTGTACGCCGGCGAGGTCAACTGGGAGGCGGCCGGCCTGGACGGCGGTTCCCGCAAGATCGAGCAGGCGCTCAAGCCCGGCGACTACGTGCTGGTGCAGGTCAGCAAGGACCCGGTCGGGCACAAGGGAGCCCGGCTGACCACGCAGGTCTCCCTCGCGGGCCGCTACCTGGTGTACGTGCCGGGCGGGACGTCGACCGGGATCAGCCGCAAGCTGCCCGACACCGAACGCAAGCGGCTCAAGTCGATCCTGTCGAAGCTGGTGCCGGACGAGGCCGGGGTGATCATCCGCACCGCCTCCGAGGGCGTCAGCGCCGAGGAACTCGGTGCCGACATCGCCCGGCTGGAGACCCAGTGGAAGGGCATCGAGGCCGCGGCCGCCGAACACACCGCGAAGGCCTCGGGTACCACCCGTGCCCTCTACGAGGAGCCGGACCTGCTGGTCCGCGTGGTCCGCGACCTGTTCAACGAGGACTTCACCAAGCTGGTCGTCGAAGGCGAGAAGGCCTGGGACCAGGTGTCCGGCTACGTCACCAGTGTCGCGCCGGACCTGTCCGAGCGGGTGACGCGCTTCGAGAAGGAGTCGCCCACCGCGGCCGACGTCTTCGGCGTCTACCGGATCGACGAGCAGCTCACCAAGGCGCTCGACCGCAAGGTCTGGCTGCCCTCCGGCGGCACGCTGATCATCGAGCACACCGAGGCGATGACCGTCGTCGACGTCAACACCGGCAAGTTCACCGGGGCGGGCGGCAACCTCGAAGAGACCGTCACCCGCAACAACCTGGAGGCGGCCGAGGAGATCGTCCGCCAGATGCGGCTGCGCGACATCGGCGGCATGATCATCGTCGACTTCATCGACATGGTCCTCGAATCCAACCGCGACCTGGTGCTGCGCCGCCTCACCGAGGCGCTGGCACGTGACCGGACCCGCCATCAGGTGTCCGAGGTCACCTCGCTCGGCCTGGTCCAGATGACGCGCAAGCGGCTCGGCACCGGTCTGCTGGAGGCGTTCTCCACCACTTGCCAGACCTGCCACGGGCGCGGTGTGATCGTGCACCAGAACCCCGTCGAGGTCCGCTCCGGCGGCGAGACGCCGGGCGAGGGCGGGTCCAAGCGGTCGCGGCGGAACAAGCGCAAGAGCGAGAAGGCCGACGCTCCGGCGCCGGTCGTCGAGAGCAAGGCGCACAAGCCGGCCGCTGAGCACCCGCTGTTCAAGGCGATGGCGCACCACGAGGACGACGAGACCGGCACGATGGTCGAGGCCGTCGACGACGCCGCCGCGGCGCTCGCCGCGGAGGCCGAGTCGGCGTTCACCGCGGTCGCGGCGCTGGCCGAGGGCATGTCCGTCGAGGTGATCGAGACCGTCACCGAGGTGGTCGAGGCCGCCGAGGTGCGAGCCGAAGAGGAGACCGCGGTCGTCGCGGGCCTGGTGGTCCAGACCGAGGTCGTCGAAGCGGTGCTCGCCGGGGCAGCGGCCCCGGAAGCCGAGGCCGTCGCGGCGGAATCGGCCGCCCAGGCACCGTCGGCCGAGACTCCCTCCGCCGAGGGCGGACCGGCCGTCGTGCGGCGCCGTCGCCGCGCGACCCGTCGCCCGTCGGCACCGTCGGCGCCCGCCGAACCGCTCGTGGTGACAGCTGAGACACCGGTCACCACCGTCGCCGCGCAGACCGAGGCGCCGGTGGTGGAGGTGACGCGCAAGCCGCGTCGTCGCACGTCGCGGCGGGCCGGCGCCGGGAACACCGCGAGCGGGCCGAATGTTACGGCGAGCCCGCCCGCGCAAGCCTGACACGGCCGCGTGTCTGGTTTGACCTGGTCGAGCTGCGTACCGTAGCCTTGACAGGTCGCCTTCCGCAGGCGAGCGCGCTGGTGTGCGCAGCTGCGGGAGGATCCCCGGATGGAGCCGGGGACGCAAGAACACCGATGTACGCCGGACGCAGACACCTGCGCCCCGGCCCGATAGACGAGTTAAGAGGACAGCGGGAATGGCAACGTACGCCATCGTCAAGACCGGCGGTAAGCAGTACAAGGTCGCTCAGGGCGACACTGTGAAGGTCGAGAAGATCGAGGTCGAGCCGGGCGGGTCCGTCGAGCTGCCGGTCGCGCTCGTCGTGGACGGGGCCACCCTGACCACCGACGCCGACGCGCTGGCCAAGGCTTCGGTCTCGGCCGAGGTCGTCGAGCACGTCAAGGGCCCGAAGATCCGGATCCACAAGTTCAAGAACAAGACCGGCTACCACAAGCGCCAGGGTCACCGTCAGCGCCTGACGGTCCTGAAGGTCACCGGCATCAACGCCTGACACACTTTCTAGGAGGACTGAGAACATGGCACATAAGAAGGGTGCATCCAGCTCGCGCAACGGTCGCGACTCCAATGCCCAGCGACTCGGCGTCAAGCGTTTCGGCGGCCAGCAGGTCAGCGCCGGCGAGATCCTGATCCGCCAGCGTGGCACCAAGTTCCACCCGGGCGTCAACGTCGGCCGCGGTGGCGACGACACGCTGTTCGCCCTGGCCGACGGCGCCGTCCAGTTCGGCGTCAAGCGCGGCCGCAAGACCGTGAACATCGTCCCGGACTCGGCTGCGGTCTGACCCGGACGTCACACATTCGCTCTACGCCGACAGGGCGGGGCAGGGTTTGAAGAATCCCTGACCCGCCCTGTCGTCGTTTTTCTCAACCCGAAGTCCTGAAGGAGGCACACGTCATGTCGCGTTTCGTCGACCGCGTGACCATCGACGCCCACGCCGGTAACGGCGGCCACGGGTGTACCTCCGTGCACCGCGAGAAGTTCAAGCCGCTCGGCGGCCCGGACGGCGGCAACGGCGGCAACGGCGGCGACGTCACGCTCGTGGTGGACCCGCAGGTGCACACGCTCCTGGACTTCCACTTCCGGCCGCACGCCAAGGCCGGCAACGGCAAGCCCGGTGAGGGCGGTAACCGCAGCGGCGCCAACGGCGAGTCGCTGGTGCTCAGGGTGCCCGACGGGACCGTGGTGCTCGACACCGACGGCACCCTGCTGGCCGATCTGGTGGGCGAGGGGACCGAGTTCGTCGCCGCCCACGGCGGCCGGGGCGGCCTCGGCAACGCGGCGCTCGCCTCGAAGGCCCGCAAGGCGCCCGGGTTCGCGCTGCTCGGCGAGCCGGGCGAGGACCGCGAACTGGTCCTGGAGCTCAAGTCGGTCGCCGACGTGGGCCTGGTGGGCTTCCCCTCGGCCGGCAAGTCGTCCCTGGTGTCGGTGCTCTCGGCGGCCAAGCCCAAGATCGCCGACTACCCGTTCACGACGCTCGCGCCGAACCTCGGCGTGGTGACCGCCGGTGAGGAGACGTTCACGGTCGCCGATGTGCCCGGGCTGATCCCCGGTGCTTCCCAGGGCCGTGGCCTCGGCCTGGACTTCCTGCGGCATCTAGAGCGGTGCGCGGTGCTGGCGCACGTCGTCGACTGCGCGACGCTGGAGCCCGGTCGCGATCCGGTGTCCGACATCGATGCGCTCGAAGCCGAACTCGCCGCCTACCAGCCGGTCCTGGCGGCGGACCAGTCGCTGGGCGACCTCGCGACCCGGCCCCGGATCGTCGTGCTGAACAAGATCGACATCCCCGATGCGGCCGAGCTGGCCGACCTGGTGGAGGCCGAGATCGCCGAACGGGGCTGGCCGGTGTTCCGGGTGTCCGCGGTGACGCATCAGGGCCTGCCGGAACTGAAGTTCGCGCTCGCGAAGCTGGTCGCCGACTATCGGCGCGATCAGGAGAAGCCGGTCGCGCGCCGGGCCGTGCTGCGGCCCAAGGCCGTCGACCGTGCCGAGTTCACCATCGAGAACGACCCGGAGATCGAGGGCGGGTTCATCGTGCGCGGCGAGCGGCCCGAGCGCTGGATCCGGCAGACCCAGTTCGAGAACGACGAGGCCGTCGGCTATCTGGCCGACCGACTCAACCGGCTCGGCGTGGAAGACGCGCTGGTCAAGCGCGGTGCGCGGGCCGGCGCCGCGGTGACGATCGCGGGTATGACCTTCGATTGGGAGCCGTCCGTGCCGATGGCCGAGGAGGTGCCGCTGACCGGTCGCGGCACCGACATCCGGCTGGAGCGCAACGAGCGTATCGGCGCCGCCGACCGCAAGGCCGCCCGGAAGCTGCGCCGCCAGAGCTCCGATGAGGGTGAGGAGAGCCTGGGCTGGACCGCCGACGGAGACGAGAGATGAGTGAGGTGCGCGCCGCCCTCGCCACCGCCCGCAGCATCGTCGTCAAGATCGGTTCGTCGGCCATCACCGACCTGGAGACCGGCCTCGACCGCGCCCGGCTCGACGCGCTGGTCGACGCCCTCGAGGCCCGGATGCGGGAGGGCAGCGACATCGTCGTGGTGTCCTCGGGTGCCGTCGGCGCGGGCATCGCGCCGCTGGGCCTGCGGAAGCGTCCGGCCGATCTGGCGACCAAACAGGCCGCCGCCAGCGTCGGACAGCTGAAGCTGGCGCAGGCGTGGGACTTCTCGTTCGCGCGGTACGGCCGGACCGTCGGGCAGGTGCTGCTCACCGCCGACGACGTCTCCAATCGCGCCCACCACGCGAACGCGCAGCGCACACTCGACAAGCTGCGGGCGCTGCACGCCGTCGCGGTGGTCAACGAGAACGACACCGTCGCCACCAATGAGCTGCGCTTCGGCGACAACGACCGGCTCGGCGCCCTCGTCGCGCACCTCGCGGGTGCGGACGCGCTGGTGCTGCTGTCCGACGTCGACGGGCTGTACACCGGCGACCCGCGGAAGCCGGGGCCGGACGGTGAGCCCGCCCGATTCATCCCGGAGGTCGCCGGACCGGAGGATCTCGACGGGGTGATCGCCGGCTCCGGGGGAGCGCTCGGCACCGGGGGCATGGCGTCCAAGCTCGCCGCCGCCCGGCTCGCCGCCGACTCCGGGGTGCCGGTGCTGCTCGCCGCGGCCTCCGACGCCTCTCGTGCGCTGGCCGATGCCTCGGTGGGCACCGTCTTCGCGGCTCGCCCACGCCGCCTGTCGGCGCGGAAGTTCTGGGTCCGCCATGCCGCGGAGTCGTTGGGGCGCTTGACAATCGACGCGGGCGCCGTGGACGCGGTGGTGGGCCGGCGCCGTTCGCTGCTCGCCGCCGGGATCACCGGGGTCAGCGGCAGTTTCTCCAGCGGCGACGTGGTGGAGCTGGCCGGCCCGGACGGGGTGGTCTGCGCGCGCGGCGTGTCGTCGTACGACGCCGAGGACATCGCTGCGATGGCCGGTAAGTCGGGCGACGACCTCCCCTCCGACCTGCGCCGCCCGGTGATCCACGCCAACGACCTGGTCCGGACCTGATGATTCCGCACACGATCGAGATCCACGGTCCCGAGTTCCGGGCCATGCACGAGCGGGTCATGGAGGTCACCGCGCTGACCTCGCGTCTCAACACGCTGCCGTTCGACGACGAGGCAGGCAAGGCGGCGCTGTTCGCGCAGATCCTCGGGCGCCCGCTGCCCGGCGATGTGACGATCTATCCGCCGTTCTTCACCGACGACGGCCGGAACATCACCTTCGGCGGCCGGGTGTTCCTCAACCAGAACTGCACGCTCCTCGACAACGCCGGGATCACCCTGGGCCACCGGACGATGATCGGCCCCGGGGTCACGTTCATCACCAGCGGGCATCCGGTCGATCCGGCCGACCGGAAGCTGTATCTGACCGGTGCGCCGATCGTGCTCGAGGAGAACGTGTGGGTCGGGGCGGGCGCGACCATCCTGCCCGGCGTCACGATCGGGCAGGATTCGGTGATCGCCGCCGGGGCCGTCGTCGCCGACGACGTGCCACCGCGGACGCTGGTCGCCGGGCCGAAGGCGGGCGCCGTCCGCACATGGTGAGCACTGCCGGGTCCTCCTGACTCGTCGGTAGGCATGACCTAGTGTTGACGCATGACCGGAGCTCTACTGAATCCCGCGACCGCCGACTACGCGCACTTCGACCCGGAGACCCGCAGGCTGCTGCGGGCGACCATCGACTTCTTCGAGTCGTACGGCAAGGAGCGTCTCCTGCGGGCCGATCGGGACGCGGAGTGGGTCGCCGACTTCTTGGAGTTCCAGAAGCGCGAGAAGCTGTTCGCCACCTTCCTGACCCCGGCCGCCTACTCCGGCGGCGATCCGAACCGGCGCTGGGACGCCGCTCGCAACGCCGCGCTCAGCGAGATCTTCGGTTTCTACGGGCTCGCGTACTGGTACGCCGAGCAGGTGACCATCCTCGGACTCGGACCGATCTGGATGTCGGACAACGAGATCGCGAAGACCAAGGCCGCGCGGCAACTGCTCGACGGCGAGGTGATGGCCTTCGGCCTGTCCGAGCGTGAGCACGGCGCCGACGTGTACAGCACCGACATGATCCTCACCCCGGTGGGAGCAGGTGACACCGGGGCGAGCGAAGCGACGGGCGGGGAAGCGGGCTTCACCGCTTCGGGCACCAAGTACTACATCGGCAACGGCAACGTCGCCGGCATGGTGTCGGTGTTCGGCCGCCGCGCCGACATCGAGGGGCCGGACGGTTACGTGTTCTTCGCCGTCGACAGCCGGCACCCGGCGTACCGCCTGATCGACAACGTGGTCCACGGCCAGATGTATGTCTCCACCTTCGAGCTGGTCGACTATCCGATCGGTCCCGACGACATCCTGCACACCGGTAAGGAGGCCTTCGCGGCCGCCCTGAACACGGTGAACGTCGGCAAGTTCAACCTGTGCCACGGCTCGATCGGCATGTGTGAGCACTCGTTGTACGAGGCGATCACCCACGCCAACAACCGGATCCTGTACGGCAACCCGGTGACCGTCTTCTCGCACGTGCAGGGCAACTTCGTCGACGCTTTCGCCCGCCTGACCGCCATGAAGCTGTTCAGCGACCGTGCCGTCGACTACTTCCGGAGCGCGAGCCTGGACGACCGTCGTTACCTGCTGTTCAATCCGGTCACCAAGTCGAAGGTCACGTCCGAGGGCGAGAAGGTGATGACCTTGCTGCTCGACGTCGTCGCGGCCAAGGGATACGAGAAGAACACCTACTTCCACGGGGCGAACCGCTACATCGGCTGGCTCCCGCGGCTGGAGGGCACGGTGCACGTGAACGTCGCCCAGATCCTGAAGTTCATGCCGAACTACCTGTTCAACCCGGCCGAGTACCCGGAGATCGGCACTCGGCTGGATGCCGGAGACGAGGAGTTCTTCTTCGCGCAGGGACCGGTCGGCGGCGCGGGCAAGGTGCGGTTCGCCGACTGGCGGCCGGCCTTCCAGGCGCGCGGCGACGTGCCGAACGTCGCGGTGTTCTACGAGCAGGCCGAGGCTCTGCAGAGCCTGCTGATGACGGCGCCGCCGAGCCCCGAGCAGCAGAAGGATCTGGACTTCGTGCTGACCATCGGACACCTGTTCAGCCTCGTCGTCTACGGCCAGCTGATCCTGGAGCAGGCAGCGCTGACCGGCGTCTCCGACGATGTCCTGGACCGGATCTTCGACTTCCAGATCCGGGACTTCTCGGGCTACGCCGTCGACCTGTACGGCAAGCCCACGGCCACGGCGGAGCAGCAGGCGTGGGCGCTGGACGCCGTCGCCCGGCCGGTCGCCGACGCCGCGGTGTTCGACCGCGTGTGGGGCCGGGTCGAGGCGCTCGACGGCGCCTACGTGATGCCCGCCTGACGGGCGCTCACGAGAGCAGTGCGGCCGCCGCGCCGGGGAGGATCACCTCGCAGCGGTGATCGATCTTGAGGGTCGCGAACTCGTCACCGCGAGTGGCGCCGCGGTTGACGATCGCGACGGGCTTGCCGCGGCGCGCCGCGTACCGCACGAACCGCAGGCCGCTCATCACGGTCAGCGAGCTGCCGACCACCACGAGCGCGTCGGCGTCGTCGACCATCGAATACGCCTGCGCGACAGCGGGTTTCGGTACGTTCTCGCCGAAGTAGACGATGTCGGGCTTGAGCGTGCCCCCGCACCGGGCGCAGTCGACGGTGACGAAACTCGCGGTGTCCTCGAGTACCGCGTCCGCGTCCGGTGCCACTTCGATGGCGCCGCGCCCGGATACCTGCTCGCGGAATCCGGGGTTGGCGGCCTCCAGCGCGGCGTCGAGGACGTGCCGGGAGACGCGGTGCCCGCAGTCCAGGCAGATCACCCGCCCGTACGAGCCGTGCAGGTCGAGGACGGTCCGTGAGCCCGCCTTGAGGTGCAGCATGTCGACGTTCTGGGTCAGCACCCCGCTGATCAGGCCTGCGGCCTCGAGCCGGGCGAGCGCCCGATGGGCGTCGTTCGGCTCGGTGGCGTCCATGTGCCGCCAGCCGAGGTGATTGCGCGCCCAGTAGTGCCTGCGGAAATCGGCGGACCCCAGAAACTGCCCGATGGTCATCGGCGTGCGCGGGGGAGCGCCGGGACTGCGATAGTCGGGGATACCCGACGGCGTCGACAGTCCCGCGCCGGTCAGCGCGAGCGTGCGCCGCCCGGCGAGGAACCCGGCCAGCTCCGCGGCGCGCGAGGCCGGATCGCTGTCGGGCACCGTGGGCTCGGCCGGGGTCCAGGACGGTGCCGTGCGCATGACTCGATGGTTCCACATGGTGGTTTCGATTCCGCCGAACGGCGGGGACGTCCTACGTCTCGCGGTGCAGGAGTCTCGTGACCGCGCTGATAAGGCGATCCTGTAGGCGGCCGTTGGATTGCAAGTAGAGGAGCCGCAGAACAAGGAATCCCGCGGTATGCGATGACCCGGAGAACGCCACCTCGGCAAGGTCCGGCCGTCCCATGGACAGCAGACCGAATGTCACTGCGGCCCTATCGATGCCGGCGGGCCCGAGTCTGCACGCCTCCCAATCGAGGAAGCTCACGGAACCATCACCTGACACGAGGATGTTCGACGGATCACTCGACCCGTGGACTCGGACAGGTGGGCGGCTTCCTCGAGGCCCCATCGTTGAGACGAGATCGACGAGCTCATCGAGCCGATGATTCGACACCGATGAGCGCAGCCGACGGTGGACGGCGTTGACGCAGCTGACCGGGTCGGCATTCGGTGCATACAGCGACGCCTGCTCGATCTGGTGCACGGGGGTGGTACTCGAGGTTGAGGTATGCAAGAAGTCCAGCTGGCCGAGGAGGGCGGCGATGTGATGCGCCGACAGATCGGGCACCTGATCGAGCGGCAGCCCGGGCCTGTGCCGCGTCACAAGGAAGTCGACGTCGTTCACCGTGCCGTCCAGTACGAGTTCGGGAACGTTCGCGGTATGTGCCAGGTCACGCAAGGCCTGCGCTTCATTCGTCAGGCAGGCGAATGCTGTCCCGCCGCCCTCGAGCTTGAGCCAGAATTCTCCGGCGGCTGTCGTGATGCGCCAGCTCTGGTGACGCTGCTCTCGCTCATAGGGCCGGACTGCCGTGGATCGGCCGAGGCGCGATTCGACAAGATCCAGGATGGTCGAGGGCGGCGAGGAGTCTATGCCGTCGCGAGCCATTTGGCGATCGTCCGGCCGACCGGAACATTCCCGACTTCTTCAAGCCACGCCCATTGACCAGCGGGGTTGACCTCGAACATCAGCCACGAACCGTCGGGTCGCTGAGCGAGATCGATTGCCGCGTAGACAAGGCCGAGTCGAGCGGTCAGCTGAACGAGTTTCTGTGTGAATTCTGCGGGCAGGTCGACGGCGTAGTGCGGAACCGCATCGAAGTCGTACCGGCGCCAGTCGAGCGAAGTCTGGTCTGATCGTTGCGTGTCGAAAGCGCAACAGACGACGTCTCCCCCGACCACGATGGCGCGTGCCTCACGGGTTTTCTGAACCTTCGGCTGGTAGATCGCAACCGCCGCCGCGAGTGCGGCGTCAGCCACGTTGTCGGGGTCGATTTCGGTCGTGAAGATGGAGAATTGGTCGACGCCATTGGGCACCCTGGATGGTGTCGGAGCGATCAGCTTGGTCACGATTCCGGTATCCCCATGTGCGTGCGCGAATCTGCGGATCTGGCTCGGGACGCTGGAGATCAGCGTGGCAGGGATCGGGATTTCCAGTTCGGCGGCGAGACGGAGCTGCTCCACCTTGGAGCGAGCGATGCGGGAGTCAAGCTTGTTGATCCATTTCGCCTCCGGTCGAATCGAGGCCATGAGGCCGTCGATCAGTGCGAGGTTCTGGTCATGAATGTGCTTCTCGAGCATGAGATCGGATGTCGGAGCGGTGGACCAGCCCGGGTTCACCATGATCCGCCGATTCCATACCGTGGTGACGGACGCCCAGTCCCAATCGGCGAGATCGATCGTGAATTCGGTGGAATCCACGTGGATCGATGGCCGGATCTCAGTCCCGATCAGATCAGTCGTGAGGTCGAGGTGCGGGACATCCCATTCATCGAGGTGCCGGGTGACAAGCGGCAGGTGCGGATCCTCGCTGTGAACGAGGATCAGCACCCGCCGCGACCGAGGTGTGTTCACTTCTAATCGTCGGGTCCATGCTCGGACGCACGTCCGGTCTGGGAGGACACGTTCGACGCGGTGGTGCCGCCCATTGTGACCTCGAAGATCTCGCGTCGGTCGTAGAGGTACGGCCGGTCGATGACTGCAGTCGCAGCCTGAGTAGTGGTCATTGATACTCCTCGTGGGTACGGCGATCGTGGCGACCGCCAGATCATCGAAGCACACTCCGGTGTGCGAAATGGATAATCGCATGTAGGCAATGGCCGTGGAGGATGCCGTGCGGGTATTCATCCAAACGGAGGATAGACACCGCGGGCCCCGACGCTAGTCTTGTACTGCACATTATGGTGTGCGTCTAGCTCTCCGATGCCACCAGTGCGGATCGATCGACCTGGGCCGGCTGCCGGAGACGACTGAACTGAACGGGAGAACAAGCACACCCATGGTCGAAGTCGACTACTACGAGTTGCTCGGGGTCCAGCGCAATGCCGGCGAGGACGAGATCGAGAAGGCCTGCCGTCGAATGCAGAGCCAATGGTCTAAGCGCTCCTCGTCGCCCGATATGGATGTCCGGCATGAGGCGGAGACCAAGATGGCGCGTCTCAAGGAGGCCCGGACCCATCTCCTGTCGGGTCCGGCGGCGCGCGCCGCCTACGACCAGGCGTTGGCCCAGGGCGGGGTGAAGCCGCAGGCGGCGGCCCCGCCGCCCCCGCCGACTCCCGGCGGGCAGGTCGACTGGGTGGCCACGGCCCGTGCCGCGCTCGCCGCGAACGACTATCACGCCGCGGCCTACGCGGCGAAAGAGGCCACCACGCTGCTCGGCGGCAACGCCGAATCGTGGAGTCTGCGGTCACGCGCCAACCTGGGTCTCGGACGGGTGCAGGACGCCCTTTTCGAGGCCCGGCATGCGGTCGAGATCGAGATGAACAATGCGATGTACCACTTCAATCTCGGCAACGTCTACGAGCAGGTCAAGGACTGGATCAACGCGCTGAAGGAGTATCAGGTCGCGACGCAGATCGATCCGCGCAGCTTTGTGTACCCGCTCGCGCAGGGGTCGGTGCTGCAGCAGAACGGCCTGCTCGACGAGGCGATCGACATGTACCGGCGCGTCTTCGCGCAGCATCAGCAGGCGGCCCCCGTGCGCGACTACCTCGCCCGCGCCTTGCTGGAGAAGGCTGAGACCATCCCGCGGGTGCAGTCGCAGACGAGATACGTGATCACCCGTCCCGAGGAGATCGGGCCGATGACGGCGCTGGCGACCGAGGCGCTGCACCTGAGCAACGACCCCGACGTGCAGAAGTCCGCGCACGAGACGCTGATGTACCTGGGCACGCAGAACAACAAGGTATGGAGCCTGCCGACGATGGTCTCCGACGCGCCCTTCATCTGGCTGGGCGGCGTGGTCGGCGCCTTCATCCTCGGAATCCTCGTGATGGGGGCGTCGGTCGGATTCGGCCTGATCCTCGTCTTCGGGTCCCTGGTGGCCGCGGGCTCCATCGCGGCCACCTCGCAGGTACCCCAATGGAAAGCGAACCAGCGGAAGACCGGCTCGGTCTGAAATGAAGAGAGGACACTGAATGTCGAAGGTCATCGGAATCGACCTCGGTACCACCAACTCGGCGGTCGCCATCCTCGGCGACGACGGTCAGCCGGAGATCATCCGAAATGGGGACGGCAACAACACCACGCCGTCGGCGGTGCTCTTCGAAGACGGCGAGGTGGTGGTCGGACTGTCGGCGAAGCGAGCGCTCGTCGAGCAGCCCAACAACGTCGTCACGTACGTCAAGCGGCACATGGGCAACCCGAACTACGTGTTCATGCCGGATGGTTCGGACGACCAGTACGGGGCCGAGGTGATCTCGTCGCTGATCCTGCGCTACCTGGTCGATTCGGCGTCGGAGGTGCTGGGAGAGAAGGTCACCGACGTGGTGATCACGGTGCCCGCGTACTTCGGCGATGCCGAGCGGACGGCGACGCGGCAGGCCGGGGAGATCGCCGGTCTCAACGTGCTGCAGATGATCAACGAGCCGACCGCCGCCGCGCTGAGCTTCGGGATGTCGGGGAGCTTCAGTGGGAAGGTCCTGGTCTACGACCTGGGTGGCGGCACCTTCGATGTGACGCTGATGAACGTGGCGAACAACAACTTCACCGTCATCGGCACCGCGGGTGATCGCAACCTCGGCGGGTTCGACTTCGACAACGAGCTGATCAAGCTCGTTGTCGCGCGCTACAAGGAACTCGGCGGCACCATCGATCCGGACGACGACCGGCAGGCGGCGAACCTGCGCGACCAGGCGGAGACGGCGAAGATCAAGCTGTCCACGGCCGACAAGGCGAAGGTCCGTATCGGCACCACGTCGATCACCATCATGCGCGAGGAGTTCGACAGGGCGGTGGCGGACCTGGTGACCCGGACCCGGTACATCCTCGAGGACGTCATGGAGCAGTCGGGCCTGAGCTACCGGGACGTCGACAAGCTGCTGCTGGTCGGCGGATCGACCAGGATGCGGATCATCCGGGGATCGGTCGAGCAGTGGACCGGCCTGACCGCGGACCTCAAGGTGCACCCGGACGAGGCTGTGGCCCTCGGTGCGGCGCTCGTCGCCGAACTCAAGAGCGCCGCCGAGTCCGGTGTGCCGCCCACGGTGAAGGCGAAGGTCACCGATGTGGTGGCACAGGGCCTCGGTGTCGCCGTGGTCGGCGACGGTGACTCGATGATCAACAGCCTGGTGGTCCATCCGAACACGGCGGTGCCCACGCGGGTCTCGGCGAGTTCGTTCAACACGGTCGGCGCCACTCGCGAGCTCAACTTCCAGGTGACCGAGGGCGACGAGAACGGCGTCGACCTCAAGTACGTGAAAATTCTCGGCGAGTCGTTGCTCACCCTCGACTACGAGTTGCCTGCCCGGGCGCCCCTGGAGGTGGTGTTCGTCCTCAACGAGGATCAGACCGTCGAGGCCGAGCTGCACGACGCGACGAACAACAAGCTGATCGGCAAGATGACCATCGAGCGGGCCGCCAACCTCACGAAGGAGCAGGTGCGGTCGCTCCGCGCGCAGAGCAAGGACCTGGTGGTCCAATGACGGCGGACAGCGAATGGCCGGCGGCGGAGACGAGTGAGCCTGCGTCGGAGTTTCCGGACTACAGCGGCAAGATGACTGACGATCCGGACATGGACCCGGGCTACGCCGGGGCGGAGGCGCGAGGCCGGCACAGCGTGGACGCTGCATTCGACGGACAGTCCGCTGACGGTGCGGGCCCGGGATACCCGTTCGAATACGGAGAGGAGGCGCCCGCTGACCTCGCCGAGACCGCTGACGCGGCGGGCGAGTCCATCTCGATGGCGGCGTTCACCGCTTTCGTGCAACAGATGGACGCTCGGTTCGGGGCGGTTCACGAGGCGCTGACCGCAACGGTGACCGGCCTTGAACAGAATCTCGAGCAGTCGCTCGCGGAGCTTCGCGCCCGCGAAGCGGCGGCCCGGGGGGAGGTCTCGCGCGATCTGCTCCGGCCGCTCGCGCAGCGTTTCGCGATGCTCGTCGATCGGATCGAGCTGGCGATCGACCGGCGTGAGGAGGATCCCTGCGATCCGTGGCTGCTTTCGCAGACCGCCGTCGATGAGGCCCTGGAGATCCTCGAGGAGTTCGGCATCGACGACATCGACGCCGAACCGGGAAGCGAGGTCGACCGGTCGCGCCACCGCGTCGTCAAGATGGGCAACGAGAAGGGCGAGGCCACCGATACATCGCGGATCGTGGAACGCCGCAGGCGCGGTCTGATGGTCGACGGGTATGTCGTTCGGCCGGCCGAGGTGGTAGCCGAGTGGGTGTCTGCGGACTCTGGTGACGAGGACTGACCGTGACCATCAGTGACGCGGAGCTGCGGAAGATCACCGAGCGTGCGTCGCGATCGCTTCCTCGGGGAGTTCCCGCTCGAGCGGGCGGCGAATCTTACCGCGGAACAGGCTGCGGGGAGTCGCCGGTGAGGTGATCGATGACGGCTCAAACGAACGCACACACCTCGGTTTCGATCAAGATGGGGCTGCGTCTCTGGCATTCCGGAAATTCCCGAACGGCAATAGGGAATGCCGCTTGCCCGTGGCTGCCGAGATCTTGGAATATTGTCGTGTCCGTGATTGTCGCCGTAATTTTGAATTCCTGAATGAGCGGCGATTTCTGTTGAATCTTGGTATCGTCATATGCGAATAGCATCATGTTATTCATCGAAGAATGGTCGGGATTACCGAGAGGATTGTCAACAATGGCTGAGACCGGCTCGTCTTCGCGAAGCGGAGACTACACGGAACCGCACAAATGTCGCAGCTGTGGCCGCGCGTTCTGGGCAAAGCGCTCATGGAACCGCACGACGGTGAACTGTCCCCACTGTGGGAGCGGCAACTAGCGATCTGGTTGCCCCGGCAATGGATGGCGGTCGTGCGGAAGCGGATTTCGCACGACCGCCGTTCGCGGCAGTGGGCTAATCAACAAGTCGACAAGTAAGGGGTTGATCGCGATCAACACTGCGTGGCAGATCTATTGCTTTCCCGGGCGCGTTATCGCACATCTTCGCTATCTGTTCCCCGGGCACAAACGGGAAACCTCTGGGCCACGGCCAGACGCAATGAGAGTCCGGTCGCCCACTTCATTTTTGCGACGTTCGTCTGGCTCCTCGTCGTCGTCCTCATTCTCGCGATGCTCGGCTGACGAGGACGCAGTGCCGTGTCGACAATCCGGCTCTTCGAGCTTGAGCGGGCAGTCCTGGTCGGGACTGTGCCGTGTCGTTGACGTGAAAGGCCCCTGACCTTCGTGATTCTGGATGTTGCGAAGCATTCAAGAAGCGAAGGAGCAGGGGCCGTGTCCGAGCTTACGTCGTTGTTGCTGGGTCTGGAAGGTGTGCAGGTCGTCGGGGTGGACATCCTCGCCGATCGCACTCGTGTCGTGGATGTCGTGACCGCCGATCCGCGGGCAGCGTGCTGCCCGGACTGCGGCCACAAGTCACGGTCGGTGAAAGACCGAGCGGTCACCACACCCCGCGATATCGGGTACGGCACCGATCCGATCGTGTTGCGGTGGAACAAGATCCGCTGGCGGTGCCGCAACCCCGAGTGCAAGCGCGCGTCGTTCACCGAGGCCATCGAACAGATCCCGGCCCGCCGGCGCACCACCAGCAGGCTGCGCCGTCAGATCGGGTTGTCGGTCGGCGAGCACGCCCGGTCGGTGGCCGAGGTCGCCGCCGAACACAAGGTGTCGTGGCCGACCGCGCACACCGCGTTCTGCGAGGTCGCCGACGAGGTCCTCGACGCGCCTGAGCCGGTGCGGATGCTGGGGATCGATGAGACCCGCCGAGGCCGGCCCCGCTGGAAACGCAGTTCAGATGGTCGCTGGTACCGGGTCGACCCGTGGGACACCGGCTTCGTCGACCTCGACGGCGTCCAGGGCCTGTTAGGACAGACCACCGGCCGCACCTCGGCCGCGGTCGCCGACTGGCTCAACGCCCAACCCGCGGCGTTCCGGGCTTCGATCACCCATGTGGCGATCGACCCGTGTGCCGCCTACGCCGCCGCGGTTGCCCAGGCATTGCCCGATGCGCAGGTGGTCGTCGATCACTTCCACCTGATCAAACTCGCCAATGACATGGTGACCGCGGTCCGTCGTCGAGTCACCTGGGAACGGCGCGGCCGCCGGGGCCGGGCAGTCGACCCGGAGTGGGCCAACCGTCGGCGCCTGCTCACCGCCCGCGAACGCCTCTCCGAGAAGAACTACAAGAAGATGTGGGATGCGTTGCGCGCCAACGATCCTGGGAACGAGGTCCTGGCCGCCTACATCGTGAAAGAGGAACTGCGTGTGCTGCTGGCGCTCGCCCGCTGCCAGCCCGACCGTCATCGGTTGCGCCATAAGCTGTACCGGTTCTACGACCTATGTGCCGAGGTGAACATGCCCGAGGTCACCAAGCTCGCCTCCACGATCGAGACCTGGTGGGCCGGAATCGCCGCGTTCCTCGACACCGGGATCACCAACGCGCGCACCGAAGGCTACAACCGGCTCGTCAAACAGGTGAAACGCGCCGCGTGCGGGTTCCGGAACCTCGAAAACTCACGACGCCGGATACGCTTCCACTGCACCCGCAAACAGCGGGCCAGCATCCAGACTCACTGCTGAGATTGCCCGGATAAGCTCGAAGAGCCGACAATCCTCGGGATCGACCTGGGTGTACGTAGCGTGGTGATGGCTGTCGTCGGGGAGAACGGCCGGCCGGAGGTCGTCCGGAATCGTGACGGTTCGACGGCGACGCCGGCGGCGGCACTGTTCAAGGACGGCGAGATCCTGGTCGGACTGGAGGCGAAGCGCGCCCTGGCCGTGCAGCCGGAGAACGTGGTGACCGAGGTGAAACGCCGCTTCGCCGATCCCGGGTTCGTCTTCGTCCGGAAACACTCCCACGATCGGTACGGCGCCGATCGGATCTGCGCGCAGATCCTGCGGGATCTTGCGTAATCGGTATCGGAGGCGCTGGGTGAGGCGATAGCCGGCATAGTGCTCACGGTGCCGGGAGATGCGCCCGAATCGCAGCGGGCGGCGATGCGGCGGGCCGCGCGAATGGCGGATCTGAAGGTGGTCCGGATGGTGACCGAGGCGACGGTCATCGGCGCCGGCCTGACGGGCGGTTTCACCGGGACGGTACTCGTGTACGACCTCGGGAGTGGTTGCTTCGTCGCCACCGTGTTGCGTGTGACGCACGACCGGATCACGGGCTCTTCAACTCTGAGAGTGCGTAGGTGGGATCTGGGCTGACCGGGCGTGGGCACAAGATGTAGGCGGGTCCTGGGTGTGAAGATGGAAGTTCCTACACACCCATTTTCACGCCACAGGACCCATGAGCGAGCTTACTGCCGATGTTGCTGACACGATCTGCCGAACCGTCGAGCTGGGGGTGACGATCACCGGCGCCGCTGTCGATGCCCGCGGCCGCACGCACTTGTGGTGCCGGGTGCTGCAGGCCGATCGGCATTGTCCGGGCTGTCAGATCGCCGGCGACCTGCGTGATCACGCCGACCGCGTGCTCACTGATGTGCCGATCAGCGGCCATCCTGTTGTTCTGCATGTCGCGGTGCCCCGGTTCGTGTGCCGTACCAGCGACTGCCCACGAACGATCTTCCGCGGCGGGATCGATCATGTCGCCGCGCCCCGGGCCGTGGTCACCGCCCGGACCACACGCTGGATCCTGCAACGCATCGCGATCGACAAGATGAGCGTGAAAGCGGTGGCCACAGCGCTGGGCCTGGCGTGGAAGACAGTCAACGCGATCGCCGTGAGTGCGGCCCGGGCCCTGGTCTACGACGGCGGCCACCTCGACGGTGTACGGCACCTGGGCGTCGATGAGCACAAGTGGAAACACGTTCGCGGACAAGGAGACCCGAGCTTCGTGACCGTTCTGATCGACTTGACGCCCGTGGTCGAGGGCACCGGCCCGGCTCGGCTGCTGGACATGATCGGCGGCCGGTCAGCGCAGGTCCTCAAAGACTGGATGAACACTCGTGACCAGCGATTCCGCGACCGGATCACAGTCGTGGCCATGGACGGATTCACCGGCTACAAGACCGCCACCAGCCAGGAACTCCCCGCCGCCCGGGTCGTGATGGACCCGTTCCACGTCGTCGCGCTGGCCGGAAACAAGCTCGATCTGTGCCGCCAACGCGTTCAGCAGCAGACATGCGGGCACCGCGGACGCGCCGGTGACCCGTTGTACACGATCCGCCGGATCCTGCACACCCGTACCGGGTTGCTCACCGCCAAGCAGAAGATCCGGTTGTACGAGTCGCTGACCAGCCATGACGCGCACGTCGCGGTCGAGATCACCTACCAGGTGTATCAGCAGCTGATCGCCGCCTACCAGCACCCGCAGCGCCGCGAGGGCAAGAAACTGATGTGGAAGGTCCTCAAACGCATCCAGACCGGACTCCCCGCCGGGCTAGCCGAACTCGCCCAACTCGGGCGAAGTCTCTGGAAACGCCGCGCCGACATCCTGGCCTACTTCGATACCGGAGTCTCCAACGGACCCGTCGAAGCC
Organism: Gordonia sp. PP30; assembly: GCF_023100845.1. Taxonomy (NCBI): domain Bacteria; kingdom Bacillati; phylum Actinomycetota; class Actinomycetes; order Mycobacteriales; family Gordoniaceae; genus Gordonia; species Gordonia sp. PP30. The sequence continues at coordinate 1,844,432 of NZ_CP095864.1, forward strand.
ATCAACGGCCGCCTCGAACACCTCCGCGGAATCGCCCAGGGCTTCCGCAACCTCGACCACTACATCTTGCGATCCCTCCTGCACTCCGGTCAGCTCGCCGAACACATCAACGCACTCTGAAAGGCGAAGAGCCGGATCACGGTGCTCGGCAACGCCGCCGATCACCAGTTGGGAGGCGATGATCTCGACCTCGCCATGCGCCGACTCGCCGATGCCGCGTCGCCACGTTCGGTGAGGTGCGTGATGAACTCAACGACTGGCAGAATGCCATGCTTGCGGACCGGGCAGCCGGCTACCGACCCGGAGCTGATCGCCTCGCTCGGTGCTGCGCTCGCCGGCCGACTGACTGGCCTTACCGAAGTCGATTCGCGACACCAGTGTCGCGCCATTTGTTGCCGCACGGCCGCGATACCCGTGATGCGTCCGCGACTCCCGTCACGATCGCGACATCGGCGGTAGTCGCTTCCTGCCCGGGTGCCGCGGCAGCGATCCGGCTGTCGCTCAGGCCTCGGCCGGCATGTCCTGCCCACACCGCAGCCATCTGGCACGGCGACACCGGAGCCCGGACCCATTGCGCACCCCTGGCCGACGATCGCCGACACCACGCTCAAAGCCATGCCGGCTCCGCTCGGCCGCAATGGGGGAGCCTCCCGTCATGGGGCGCTGACGGTCACCAGTGGGTAGACGCCGTTCTCGTCGTGCACCTCGGTGCCGACGACCGGGGGATTGAACACGCACAGCATCCGCATCGGGCGGCTGGCCTGATCGACGACGACGGTGTGGCGCTCGTGGCCGTCGAGCAGGTACATGGTGCCGGGGCACAGCTTGTACTCGACGTTGGTCTCCCGGTCGATCAGTGTCCCGGTGCCCTCCAGCAGCCATACGGCTTCGACGTGGTTGGCGTAGTGGAAGTTGTTCACCGAGCCCGGCTCGATGGTGGTCTCGTGGAACGAGAAGCCCACCCCGTCGCCGCCCAGGACGATCCGCTTGGAGCGCCAGTGGCCGTCGGCGACGTCGCGCTCGGTGCCGGTGATCTCGGCGGTGGTGCGGACGATCATGCGGTCACTCCCGAGGTGCGGGCCGGGTTCACCCGGGCGACGGCGTCGGCCAGGATCCCCAGGCCGTGGTCGAGGTCGTCCTCGTCGATGGTGAGCGGCGGCAGCAGCTTCACCACCTGATCCTCCGGTCCGGAGGTCTCGGCCAGCAGCCCCGCCTCGTAGGCGAGCGCGCAGACCTCGCCGGCCTGCCCGGGTTCGTCGAACACCAGGCCGCGCACCATGCCGCGGCCGCGGTGCGAGACGCCGTCGTGGGTGGTCGCCAGTTCCTCGAAGACCTCGGCGATCATGGCGCCCTTGCGGTGCACGTCGCGGGTCAGCAGGTCGTCGGACCAGAACTGGTTCAGCGCCGCGGTGGCCGTGACGAAGGCCGGGTTGTTGCCGCGGAACGTGCCGTTGTGCTCGCCGGGCGCCCAGACGTCGAGTTCGGGCTTCATCAGGGTGAGGGCGAGCGGCAGACCGTAGCCGCCGATCGACTTGGACAGGGTGACGATGTCGGGGGTGATGCCGGCGAACTCGAAGGAGAAGAACTCGCCGGTGCGGCCGCAGCCCATCTGGACGTCGTCGACGATCAGCAGGATCTCCCGGTCGTGGCAGAGCTCGGCGAGGGCGCGGAGCCAGGCGGCGCGGGCGACGTTGACGCCACCCTCGCCCTGCACGGTCTCGACGATCACCGCGGCGGGGCGGTTGAGGCCCGAGCCCTGGTCGTCGAGCACGCGCTCGAACCAGCCGAAGTCCTCCACGGTCCCGTCGAAGTAGTTGTCGAACGGCATCGGGGTGGTGTGCACCAGTGGGACGCCGGCACCGGCCCGCTTGGCGGCATTGCCGGTGACCGACAGCGAGCCGAGCGTCATGCCGTGGAAGGCGTTGGTGAAGCTGATGATCGACTCGCGGCCGGTCACCTTGCGGGCCAGCTTGAGGGCCGATTCGACGGCGTTGGTGCCGGTCGGTCCGGGGAACTGGACCTTGTAGTCCAAGCCGCGGGGGGTGAGGATCTTGTCGGCGAAGGTCCGCAGGAATTCGCCCTTCGCGCGGGTCGACATGTCCAGGCCGTGAGTGATTCCGCCGCGCACCAGATAGTCGATCAGCGGTTCCCGCAGCGCGGGATGATTATGCCCGTAGTTCAGGGCTCCGGCACCGGCGAAGAAATCCAGATATTGCTTGCCGTCGACGCTGGTCAGCCACGCGCCTTCGGCGGTGTCGAAGACGGCCGGCCAGTTGCGGCAGTACGAGCGGACTTCGGATTCGTAGGTGGCGAAGGTGGTGTCGTCCAGGTGCTTTTCGATTGTCGTCATCGTTGTCCTTATTCAGGGTGAACGTCCGCCGCCAGGATGTACAGATCCTCTGGTAGATGTGCATCCGGGAAGTCGTGGGCGGCGAACAGGGATTCACGGTGGAATCCCAGGCCCAAAGTCTTCGCGACCGCGGCGAACAGGCGCTGCGAGCCGCGATTGTCCGGGCTGATGGTGGTCTGCATACTCGTCACGCCGTCGGCGCGGCAGCGCTCGAACAGGTCGGTGAGCATGCGCGCGGCGATTCCCCGGCCACGCTGATCGGCGTCGACGGCCACCTGCCAGATCATCAATACATCCGGCCGGCTCGGCTTTCGATAACCGGTCACGAATCCCACTGCGCGGCCCTGATATTCGGCGACGATCGACGTCCCCGAGAAATCGTGGCACCACAGCACGTAGGCATATCCGGAATTGACGTCCAGCACCGCCGAATCGCGGGCGATGGCGTGCAGTCGTATTCCGTCGGCGACCGTCGGCGGCCGATAGGTCATATCGGTGCCGCGGTCCTGTCTTGATTTCGGTTGAGCCGGATCCATGACCATTCCGACGTTATCGAGAAGATCTTCATAAGCAACCGAGCCGGTCGTCAATATCGCCGGATGGCCGGTTGCGTTACTGCTCAGAGGGTGGCTGTGGCATATGTCACAAGCGAACGCCCGGCGGTGGCGGGCACCGACGCGGCCGGGGCCCGGCGTGGTGGGCCGACCACTAGAATCGGGGGACCATGCCCCGAATCATCGCCGGAGAATTCCGTGGCCGCCGCCTCGCCGCGCCCGCCGACTCGACCCGCCCGACGTCCGACCGCGTCCGGGAGGCGATCGCGTCGATGCTCGGCGCCCGGATGGACATCGCGGGCGTCCGCGTCCTCGATCTCTACGCGGGCACCGGTGCGCTGGCGCTCGAGGCGCTGTCCCGCGGCGCCGAGAGCGCCGTCCTGGTCGACGCCGACCGCCGCGCGGCGGCCGTGGCCCGGGAGAACATCGCGGTCTGCGGCGCGCAGTCCCGGGCCCGCGTGGTGCAACGGACCGCGGCGGCCTTCCTCGCCGCGCCCGGCGAGCGCTACGACCTGGTGTTCCTCGACCCGCCGTACGCGCTGAGCTCGGCCGAGGTCGCCGGCGCGCTCGCCGCGTTGCGGGACCACCTCGCGCCGGACGCCTGGGTGGTGCTGGAGCGGGCGAGCCGCAGCGACGACGTCGTCTGGCCCGACGGTCTGGAACCGGTCGCGGCCAAGACCTACGGGGACACCACGGTCACTCTGGGCCGGCCGGAGTACTGACGCCGGTAGGCTCGGCGTCCATGAGTACCGCTGTCTGTCCCGGCTCGTACGACCCGTTCACGCTCGGCCACCGATTCGTGGTGGAGCGGACCGCCGCGCGGTTCGAGCGGGTGATCGTCGCCGTCGTCGTCAATCCGAACAAGCAGGGCATGTTCACCGTCGACGAGCGCATCGAGCTGATCCGCGCCGATTGCGCTGACCTGGCCAACGTCGAGGTCCGCAGCTGGTCGGGTCTGCTGGTCGACCTGGTCCGCGACGAGGACGCGACCACCATCGTCAAGGGCCTGCGCGCCGAGACGGACTTCGCCTACGAGTCGCCGATGGCGCAGATGAACCGCGAACTGTCCGGCGCAGAGACCTTCTTCATGCTGACCGACCCGCGGTACGCGCACGTGTCGAGTTCGCTGGTCAAGGAGGTCGCCAAGCTCGGCGGCGACGCCTCGCCGTACCTGTCGCCGGCGATCCACACCGCCCTGATGGACCGGATCACGGGCGTCCGCCGGGTCTGAGGCGAAACCGCGACACACCCCGCGAGCCTCCCTAGTCACACTTGCACCATTCGGCACAATGGCCTCAGTACTTTCAAACCAGGCCAGTCCTCGGTACTGCGCCGGATAAGGGGTAACCATGTACCGCGTGTTCGAAGCACTGGATGAGCTGATGGCCGTCGTGGAAGAGGCGCGCAGCGTCCCGATGTCGGCGAACTGCGTCGTCCCGCGTGAGGCCGTCCGCGAGATGCTGGACGATCTGCGTAACGCGCTGCCCGAGGAACTCGACGACGCGCAGGACGTGCTCGACGACCGCGACACCCTGCTGCATAACGCCCGCGAGACCGCCGACAACCTGGTGACCACCGCCGAGCGTGACAGCGAGGCCATGGTCAGCCACGCGCGCGCCGAGGCCGACCGGATGCTCGCCGACGCCAAGTCGCGCGCGGACCGCATGGTCGAGGAAGCCACCGCGCACGCGCAGTCGATCAGCGCGGCCGCCGCCGACGACGCCCAGCGTCTGCAGCACAGCGCGCAGCGCGAGTACGACGCGGTGACCGGCCGGGCGCACGCCGAGGCGGCCCGCGCGATCGAGGCCGGCAACGCCAACTACGAGAAGTCCGTCTCCGACGGTATCGCCGAGCAGCAGCGCCTGGTCTCCGAGACCGAGGTCGTCGCGGCGGCCAAGTCGGAGGCCGAGCGCATCGTCGACGCGGCCTACGCCGAGTCCGACCGCTTGCGCGGCGAATGCGACGTCTACGTCGACGAGAAGCTGGCCGGCTTCGAGGAGGTCCTCACCGGCACCCTGCGGTCGGTGAACCGCGGCCGCCAGCAGCTCCGGACCGGCGCCGCCATGCACGACTACGTCGAGTACTCGCACGACGCTCCCGGGTACGGCGGACCGCGTCCGGCGCCGGCCCCGATGGCGGGCTGACCACCCGATCGGCTTCGGGAGGTAAAATCCTTCCTCGTGAGTCGTTTTCCTTCTGAGAGCCCGTTCGTGATCGACGTGCGCAGCCTGCCGCGTCGTCCCGGTTCGATGGTCGAGGTCCACCGGACCTTCGCCGCGCCCGAGCGGATCGGGGCCGAGATGATCGGCATTCCGGCTGGCGGGGAGATCGAATTCGACCTGCGACTGGAGTCCGTCTCCGAGGGCGTCCTGGTGACCGGCACCGTCAGCGCGGCCACCGAAGGTCAGTGCGGGCGCTGCCTGGAACCACTCGGCGATGAGGTCGACGTCTTCCTCACCGAACTGTTCGCCTACCCGGACAGCGCGACCGAGCAGACGACCGACGAGGAGGACGTCGCCCGGCTGATCGACGACGAAGTGGACCTGGAGCAGTTCGTGATCGACCTGGTCGGTACCGAACTGCCGCTGTCGCCGGTCTGCGACGCCGACTGCCCCGGCCTGTGCGTCGAGTGCGGGGTCCGGCTGGCCGACGCCGAGCCCGATCACGGGCACGACATCATCGATCCGCGCTGGGCCGCGCTGGCCGACAAGCTGAAGGGCGACGGCGTGAAGAGCGACGGGGAGGAGCAGGCGTGAGCAAAGCCGACCCGGCCGAGCTCACCGGAGCGCTCGGCGTCACCCTGAGTGACGAGCTGCTGACCCTGGCCCTGACACATCGTTCGTACGCCTACGAACACGGCGGCCTGCCGACCAACGAGCGCCTGGAGTTTCTGGGCGACGCCGTGCTCGGGGTGGTGGTGACCGAGCGCCTCTACCTGGGTTTCCCCGACCGGCCGGAGGGTGAACTGGCGAAGATCCGGGCCAGCGTGGTGAACATGCACGCCTTGGCCGACGTCGCCCGCGATCTGGGGCCCGGCGGGCTCGGCGCGCACCTGTATCTGGGGCGCGGCGAGGAGCTGACCGGCGGCCGTGACAAGGCGTCGATCCTGGCCGACGGGCTGGAGTCGCTGTTCGGTGCGGTATTCCTCGATCATGGGATCGCCGTCGCCAAGGACGTGATCCTGCGGCTGTTCGAGCCGGTGATCTCGCGGTCCGGTGAACTCGGTGCCGGCCTGGACTGGAAGACCTCGCTGCAGGAGCTGACGGCCGCGCGCAGCCTCGGCGTGCCGCACTACCAGATCACCTCGACCGGGCCGGACCACAACAAGGAGTTCACCGCGGAGGCCGTCGTCGGCGGCCGGGCCTGCGGTTCCGGGGTCGGACGGACCAAGAAAGAGGCCGAGCAGAAGGCCGCCGCGCTCGCCTGGAAGGCGCTGAACGACGAGCAGTGCGAGGGCGAACCCGGCGACGGGCCCGGCGGGAAGAGTGCCTGAACTTCCCGAGGTCGAGACCATCCGGATGGGTCTGGCCACCCATCTGACCGGCCGACGCTTCGGCGACGTCGCAGTGCTCCATCCCCGGGCCGCGCGCAGGCATCTGCTGGGTGACGACGACCTGCGAAACAGATTGCGCGGCAAGATGATCCGCAGCGTCGACCGGCGCGGCAAGTATCTGTGGCTGACCGCGGCCGACGCCGCGGACGAGGTGGCCGTCGTCGTGCACCTGGGGATGAGCGGGCAGATGCTGATGGCCGAGTCCGGTGCGCCGGACCCCGTGCACCTGCGAATCCGGGCGGACCTGGACGACGGAAACGAGCTGCGCTTCGTCGACCAGCGGACATTCGGCGGCTGGCACCTGGATGATCTTGTCGATGCCGGCTCTCGGCTGGTCCCGGAGTCGGTGGCGCACATCGCGCCCGACCCCTTCGAGCCGGCCTACGACCCGGACGCGGTGGTCGCCGTGCTACGCCGCAAGGACACCGAGATCAAACGGGCGCTGCTCGACCAGACCGTCGTCGCCGGAATCGGCAACATCTACGCCGACGAGGCGCTCTGGCGCGCACAGGTGCACGGACGCCGTCGTACCCGTGGGCTGAGCAGGGCAAAGCTGCACGAGGTCCTGTTCTTCGCGCGCGAGGTGATGTCCGAGGCGATCTCCGTCGGCGGCACGTCGTTCGACGACCTGTATGTGAACGTGAACGGGGAGTCGGGGTATTTCGAGCGCGCGCTGAACGCGTATGGGCGAGAGGGGGAACCGTGTGCGCGGTGCGGAACGCCGATGGTGCGGGAGTCGTTCATGAACCGGTCGTCGTTCTTCTGCCCGTCGTGCCAGCGCCCGCCGCGCCGACGCGTGTGATTCCGCGGGAGTAGCCGTGGTCGTGCTCCGCGACAGGTGATGCGCCGGGCTCAGTGATTCCTGGCCGACTCATATGCGCGCCGGAAGGTCTCGACGATGTGCTCGCTGTTCTTCCGTCCGTCGCTGCGGTTGACGGCGTTGTAGGAGAGCGGGCTCGGGTGCGGGCAGCGGAGAATCTCGATTCCGCGCAGTAGATCGGTGTCGAGCCTGGGAGACAGTCTGTCCCATGCGTGCTGCGCGCTCTTACCGGACAGGACGATCACCCGCGGAGGTTCACCGAGGCGGCCGATGAAATCGGCGAGGTAGGGCGCGGCGCGTGGAGCTTCTTTGCTGGCAGTTCTCTCGGGGAACGCCGGGTTGTTCGTCGACCACCATGGCACGACGTTCCAATTCAGCGTGTACGCGTACGGTACCCCGGCCTTTTCGGTCGCCTCGCAGTAGTTGTGGGCGGTCGGGTCGTTGTTGTCCCGGCTGATGAACCCGGACTCGCCGTCGGCGGCGCCGGACGGGTCCTGAAAGAGCATGAGAATCCGGACGCCGTCGCTCGCCGCATCCGGGTCCAGGTACGGGACCGACTCGCCGGTGCCGTCCCGAAGCTCATCGACCCAGCGGTTGAGGTCTCCGACCTGGCCGTCATAGCGGCGCGCCATGCGTGCTTGAACGTTGAGCGGCGCATGGATTCTGCTCAACAAGCTGCCGCGTTTGTGGGCATAGTGGTTGCGGATCGTCATGCCGCGTAGCCTCTCACGGGCTTGTGACAGTCGGCGCCAGCGCCACAGGCAGTACCGTGATTCGTCCATCTCCCGGGGGGGCTGGTAGGCGGTACGAACCGATTCGACGCCTTCGATCGCAGCGCCGAGTCGGGGTGGCTCGACCGTGTCGGCGGGCACTGCGTCGAGTGCGTCGCGCCACCTGGTGATCCGGCGCGTGGGCGGCGGCCAAGGCGGGGAGCTGGTCGCGGTGTCTCGCTGAGGAGCGTCGGCCGGTCCATGCCATCCGCGCTGCCGATCTGATGATTCTGCGCGCTGCTACTGATCGTCGAGCGCGTCGATACACGCGTTCAGGTCCTCGATCAGCGCGGCCGTACGGCCGAGGCCGAGGCGTCCGGCCATCGCGGTCTCGGCCTGGTAGACGAGGGCCGACGCCCGGGTGAGGAGATCGCGGCCGTCGGCGGTCAGGGTCGTCGGGAGGGCGCGGCCGCCGGAGGCGCTCGACGTGCGTTCGACCAGGCCGCGCTCTTCCAGACCACGGAGCAGGGTGTTCATCGACTGGCGGGTGACGAAGACCGCCCGGGCCAAGTCGGCGTTCGACGATCCGGGTGCGCGGTTCAGTGCTTCCAGGCAGGAGTACTGCGGCGTCGTCAGGCCGAGCGGGCGGAGCGCGTCGTCCATGTGGGTCCGGAGCGCCGACTGGGCGCGCTTGAGCGTGTAGCCGATCGATCCGCCGTACGGGAACCCCGGTTGCGTCATGTCAGCATTCTGACATACCGTGGCTTATGTCAGGATATTGACATCTATAAGGAGTGTTCGTCATGACCGTCACCGGCCCCGATTTCCTCGCCCTGCAGGTCCGCGACCTCGACGTCGCCGCGTCGTTCTACGAAACGGCGCTCGGCCTGGAACGTGCGCCGTTCAGCCCGCCCGGGGCGGTCGTGTTCGCGACCGCGACGATCCCGTTCGCGGTGCGCGAGCCGTTGCCCGGCGTCGACCTCGACCGGATCAGTCCGCGGCCGGGGAGCGGAGTCGCGCTCTGGCTCAAGTGCGACTCCGCACCCGACCTGCACGCGCGGCTGGTCGAGGCCGGCGTCACGGTCGTCGCCGAGCCCGCGCCCGGCCCGTTCGGCGTGACCTTCACCTTCCTCGATCCCGACGGCTACGCCGTTACCGTGCACGACGCGTGAGCGGTCCGATCAAATGATCAGCGCAGGTGCCGCTCGAAGAAGCGCGCGGCGTCCGCGCCGGCGTACGCGGGCACACCGCGGTGCCCGCCCAGATTCGCCTGCAGCGTCTTCTCTCCGGAACCGAAGGCGTCGAAGAGATCCAGTGCCGCCTGGCGGTCGTTGAACTCGTCGTCCCACTGGAGCAGCACGTGAATCGGGATGGTGAGGCGGCGGGCGTCGTCGTACGTCGCTCCCGGAATGAAGCTTCCGGCGAACAATCCGGCGGCGACGATCCGCGGATCGACGGCGGCGAGGCGGACGCCGATGGCGATCACCCCGCCCGAGTAGCCGACGGGCCCGCTGATTCCGGGAAGGGCGAGGAGTGCGTCGATCGCCGCTTGCAGCTCCGGGATCGCCTGGTCGAGGAGCGGGAGGACGAGGCGGTCGACGATGCTGGCGGTCACCGGTTCGCCCGCCCGGACCGCCTTCTGTAGATCGATGCGCGCCGCGTCGATGTCGGGGATGCGCGGCCGGTTGCCCGAACCCGGTAGTTCCAGGGTGGCGGACGAAAAGCCCAGTGCGGCAGCGCTTCTGGCCCGGCCGAGAAGCCGGGGATACATGGAAGCGGTGCCACCGGGATGGCCTAGCAGGATCAGGGGAGTCGGGCCGGCGGCCTCGGCGGGAGTCCAGAGGATGCCGGGGACACCGTCGAGGGTGAAGTCCTGTTCGAGGAGGTCGCCGTCGAGGCGGCGCTCAGAAGTCAGATGCATGTCGTGCTCTTTCGGGAGTGCTCGTGTCGGCGCTCCCCGGACGACTCAGCGCCCGGCCGTGACTCCGCGAGGGAGCGCCCGGATCGATGCGTTCACGGGTACCACCTCCTCTGTCGTCGGCACGGCTTGTGCCACCGTACACTGGTCGCGCCGCGCGCCGGGAAGGTTCACCGGGCGGCGGGTGTTGAGTCCTGTGGAACCGACCGCGATCGAGAGGGAATGCCGCCATGACCGACCTGTGGGTGCAGCGCACCGGAAACCGCCGCTTCACCGGGCACAGCTCGCGGGGGGCGCAGGTGCTGATCGGCTCGGAGGACGTGGCGGGCGTGTTCACCCCGGGGGAGCTGCTGAAGATCGCCGTCGCCGCCTGCTCGGGAATGGCCTCCGACGTGTCGCTCGCCCGCCGGCTCGGCGACGACTTCGACTCCACCATCCGGGTCTCCGGCGCCGCCGACCGCGAGAACGAGGTGTACCCGAAGATCGACGAGGTGATGGAGCTCGACCTGTCCGAACTCGATCCCGAGGCGGCGCAGCGCCTGCTCACCGTGGTCGAGCGCGCGGTGGACCGGGTCTGCACCGTCGGCCGGACCCTCAAGGCCGGCGCCGAGGTCACGCTCACCATGGATACCGAGTGATTCTGACCGTACCGTGACGTAGCCTGCCGCTCCAGGTCGCGTGACCTGCGTGAACAGCTCCGATGCCGATCATCCGCGCGGAATACGTCACGGTCGGGGCAGACTTCGCCGGGCACCCCGCGGCGGGTGCGGGTCTGACAGAGTGGATGCATGGAACGACTGACCGCCTACGTGCACGGCATGGTCCAGGGCGTGGGCTTCCGCTGGTGGACCCGCTCGCGAGCCCTGGAGCTCGGTCTGACCGGATACGCGAAGAACCTGGTGGACGGCCGGGTGCTCGTGGTGGCCGAGGGGCCGCGTCCCGCGCTGGACTCGCTGCTCGCGCAGCTGCGGTCGGGCAAGACCGCGGGCCGCGTGGATCTGGTGGTGGAGAGCTTCGATTCGGCCCGCGGCGAATACCGGGGATTCTCCGAGCGCTGATCCGCCCGGCGGCCGGGCGGTCGCGGGAACCGGCGGGTCAGGCCGGTATCCTCGACTGCTGTGCACCTCAAGAGCCTGACCCTGAAGGGCTTCAAGTCCTTCGCGTCGGCGACGACTCTCCGTTTCGAGCCGGGCATCACCGCGGTGGTGGGCCCCAACGGCTCCGGTAAGAGCAATGTCGTCGACGCCCTGACCTGGGTGATGGGTGAGCAGGGCGCGAAGGCGCTGCGCGGCGGGAAGATGGCCGACGTGATCTTCGCCGGCACGTCCGGGCGGGCGCCGCTCGGCCGCGCCGAGGTGACGCTGACCATCGACAACTCCGACGGCGCGCTGCCGATCGACTACTCCGAGGTTTCCATCACCCGGCGGATGTTCCGCGACGGCGCCGGCGAGTACGAGATCAACGGCACCTCCTGCCGCCTCATGGACGTGCAGGAACTCCTGTCCGACTCGGGCATCGGCCGCGAGATGCACGTGATCGTCGGCCAGGGACGACTCGCCGCGATCCTGGAGTCGCGCCCCGAGGAACGACGCGCCTTCATCGAGGAGGCGGCCGGCGTCCTCAAGCACCGCCGCCGCAAGGAGAAGGCGGTCCGCAAGCTCGACGCCATGGCGGCCAACCTCGCCCGCCTGACCGACCTCACCGGGGAACTCCGCCGCCAGCTCAAACCGCTGGGCCGGCAGGCCGAGGTGGCCCGGCGCGCCGCCACCGTCCAGGCCGAACTCCGCGACGCCCGCCTGCGACTGGCCGCCGACGATCTGGTGATCCGCCGGGCCGAGATGGCCGAGCACTCCGCCGTGGAGGAGGAGATCCGCCGCCGCTCCGACGAGGTGGCCGCCGAACTCGATGCCGCCACCGAGGCGCTGACCGCCGGTCAGGAACACCTGGCCCGGGTGATGCCCGCCGCTGCCGAGGCCGGGCGTGTCTTCTACACGCTGTCGGCGCTGGCCGAGCGGGTCGAGGGCACCCGCCGGGTGGCCAGCGAACGCGCCGCGCATCTCGCGACCCCGAGCGTGGCCGCCTCCGGTCCCGACCCGGAAGAACTGGAACGACGCGCCGAGGAGGCCGCGCTCGCCGAAGCCGAACTCGGCGCCGTCGTCGAAGAGGCCGCCGAGCGGCTGGAATACGCGACCGCCGCCCTGGCCGCCGCGGAACAGGCCTCCGCCGCCGCCGAGCGCGCACATCTGACCGCCGTGCAGGCCGTCGCCGACCGCCGGGAAGGACTCGCCCGCCTCGAAGGACAGGCCGCGACGCTGCGCAGCCGGGTCGACTCAGTCGAGGGGGAGACCGCCCGGCTCACCGAGGCGATCGACGCCGCCCGCGCCCGCGCGGAGTCCGCGCAGACCGAAATGGATGCCGCCGCCGAGCGGATGCGTGACCTGGAGGATCGCGAGCAGGGTCTGGACTCCCACCACGAGCGTTGCGTCGCCGCGCTGACCGAGGCGAGTGAGCGGGTGGTCGCGCTGCGGCAGGCCGAACGGGAAGCCGAGCAGAAGATCGCCTCGCTGACCGCCCGGATCGAAGCCCTCGCCGTCGGCCTGGAACGCGCCGACGGCGGCGCCTGGCTGCTGGAGAACCGCCGCGACGGTCTCCTCGCGCCCCTCTCCGAACTGCTCACCGTGGAGCCCGGCTACGAGACCGCCCTCGCCGGTGCGCTCGGCCCCGCGGTCGACGCGATCGCGACCGTCGACAAGGTGGCCGCGCTGGGTGCTCTCGAGGCGCTGCGGGCCGGTGACGGCGGCCGCGCCGCGCTCATCGTCGGCGGTCTGGCCGACCGGGCGCGCGCCGACCGTCCACGACTCCCTGCCGGCGCCGTCTGGGCGCGTGACGTGGTGACCGCACCCGGCTCGATCACCGGTGCCATCGACGTCCTGCTCGAGAAGGTCGTGCTGGTCGACGACGCCGCGCAAGCCATGACGGTGGCGACCGATCACGCGGTGCTGGCGGTGACGCGCGCCGGAGACCGGATCTCCGCCGCCTCCGTCGAGGGCGGGGTCTCGGCCCGGCCGTCGACCCTGGAAGTGCAGTCGGCGATCGACACCGCCACCGAAGACCTGGCTCGCGCGCGCCGCGAAGCCGAACGACTGGACGCCGAGCTGACCGAGGCGCTGACCGCCGAGCGTGCGGCCGCCGACGCGGCAGAGGGTGCGCTGGCGGCGCTGGGGGAGTCCGACGCGAACGTCGGTGCCGCCTACGAACTGCTCGGCCGGCTCGGCGCCGACATCCGCGGCGCGGAGGCCGAGGCGCAGCGACTGGTCCGCCAGCGTGAGCGCGCCGAGGAGGGCCGCGCGGAGAATCTGGCCGAGCTCACCGCCGTCGACGAGCGGTTGCGGCTGGCCAGGGACGAATCGCAGGACGGCCATGACGACGACGCGGACCGCGCGCTCCGCGAGGCCGCTGCCGCCGAGGTGGCCTCGGCCCGCTCGATCGAGGTGGAGACCCGGCTGGCCCTGCGCACCGCCGAGGAACGACTCGCCTCGGTGCGCGGTAAGGCCGACGGTCTGCGGCGCAGTGCCGCCGCCGAGCGCAACAACCGGGAACGGCAGCGACGTCAGGATGCGCAGCGGCGCTACGCCGCCGGTGTCGCCGCCGCCGTCGCCGAGGCCGCGGAGCGTCTCGCCGAGGAGGTCGCGCGTGCCGCGGCCACCGGCGCCGCCGGCCGCGACGAACTCGAAGCGGTCCGCGCCGCCCGCACCGCCGAGACCGAGGAACTGCGCGCCCGCGTCGACGCGGCGACCGCTGCGCTGACCTCCCTGCGTGATGCCGGGCATCGCGACGAGGTCGCCAAGGCGCAGGCCGCGCTGCGCATCGAGCAGCTCGAGGAGCAGGTCCTCGAGCAGTTCGCGATCGCGCCCGACGATCTCGTCGCCGAGTACGGTCCGGACGTGCCGATGCCGCCGTCGGATCTGGAGGTCCGCGAATACGAGGAGGCCAAGGCGCGCGGCGAGCTGGTCGTCGCACCCGCGCCGATGCCGTACGACCGGCGGACCCAGGAATCGCGGGCCAAGCGCGCGCAGAAGGACCTCAACACCCTCGGCAAGGTCAATCCGCTCGCGCTGGAGGAGTTCGCGGCGCTGGAGGAGCGCTACAACTTCCTGTCCGCGCAGCTCGAAGACGTGAAGGCGGCGCGCGCGGACCTGCTCGACGTGGTGGCCGACGTCGATGCCCGGATCCTGCAGGTCTTCACCGAGGCCTACGCCGATGTGGAGAAGGAGTTCTCCCAGGTGTTCGCCACCCTGTTCCCGGGCGGTGAGGGGCGACTGGTCCTGACCGAGCCGAACGACATGCTCACCACCGGCGTCGAGGTCGAGGCCCGCCCGCCCGGCAAGAAGGTCAAGCGGCTGTCCCTGCTGTCCGGCGGCGAGAAGTCGCTCACCGCGGTCGCCATGCTGGTCGCGATCTTCCGGGCCCGGCCCTCCCCGTTCTATGTGATGGACGAGGTGGAGGCCGCCCTCGACGACGCCAACCTGCGCCGTCTCATCAGTCTGTTCGAGCAGTTGCGCGAGCGCAGCCAGCTCATCGTCATCACCCATCAGAAGCCGACCATGGAGATCGCCGACGCCCTGTACGGCGTGAGCATGCGCGGCGACGGCATCACCCAGGTCATCTCCCAGCGCCTGCGCGGCGTCGACCTGGCTCCCGCTCCCGCGAGCTGAAAGGCCCTACGTGAACACTCAAGTCATCATCGGCATCGTCATCGCCGTCGTCCTGCTGGTCGCGCTGATCGGCGGCGCCGGTTACGCGCTGCAGCGGCGCCGCCGGATCACCCTGACGCCGCCGGAGACCCGGGAGGTCGACGGCACCCGCGAGGCCGACAAGTCGGGCGGCTATCAGGCCGGATCCGGGTTCTCGTTCAGTCAGGGCGGCACGGCCGTCGCCGAGAAGCCGGAGCCGACGCCCGAGCCCGCGAAGAAGGGGCCGGAGAGCGTCGCCGACGAGGCCGAGCGGATCCTCGCCGGCGCCGAATCCGAGCCGATCACCCCGGTCGCCGACGACCCGATCGCCCAGCTGCCCGGCACCGAGGTGGAGAGTCTCGACGACGCGATGGTCGTCGAGGAGGCCGCCGAGGCCGCGCGCGTGGAGACCGGCGTGGAGCCGGGGGTACAGCCGGACGAGCAGGTCGCGCCGGAGCCGGAGCCCGAACCCGCCGCGGAGGAGCCCGAGGAAGCCGCTCCCGCGGCCCCGGTCCGCGACGAGATCGCCCCGACCGAGGGCCGGCTGTCCCGCCTGCGCGGACGACTCGCCCGCTCGCAGGGCGCCATCGGCACCTCCATGCTGGGCCTGCTGGGCGCCGGTGACCTCGACGAGGACAGCTGGGAGGAGATCGAGGACACCCTGGTGATGGCCGACCTCGGCACCGCGGCGACCACCGCGGTGGTCGACGGCCTGCGCGCCGAACTCGCGACCGGCAAGGTCCGCTCCGCCGCCGACGCCCGCGCGGCGCTGCACCGCGTGCTCGTCGAGCAGCTGCATCCCGAACTGGACCGCTCGGTCCGCGCGCTCCCGCACGCCGGTGGTCCGGCCGTCGTGCTGGTGGTGGGCGTCAACGGGGTCGGCAAGACGACGACCACCGGCAAACTGGCCCGCGTGCTGGTCGCCGACGGACGACGCGTCCTGCTGGGCGCCGCCGACACCTTCCGCGCCGCCGCGGCCGACCAGCTGCAGACCTGGGGCGAGCGCGTCGGTGCCGGGATCGTCCGCGGCAAGGAGGGCGCCGATCCCGCGTCGGTCGCCTTCGACGCCGTGAGCACGGGCATCGACGAGGGCGTGGACGTGGTGCTGGTCGACACCGCCGGGCGCCTGCACACCAAGACCGGCCTGATGGACGAGCTGGGCAAGGTCAAGCGCGTGGTGGAGAAGAAGACCCCGGTCGACGAGGTGCTGCTGGTGCTCGACGCCACCGTCGGACAGAACGGCCTGACCCAGGCGAAGGTCTTCGCCGAGGTGGTCGACCTGACCGGGGTGGTGCTCACCAAGCTCGACGGCACCGCCAAGGGCGGCATCGTCTTCCGGATCCAGGAAGAACTCGGTGTCCCGGTGAAGCTGGTGGGCCTGGGGGAGGGCGCCGACGATCTGGCGCCGTTCGAGCCCGGCGCCTTCGTCGACGCGCTGCTGTAGAGCCCGCGCCCATAGACCACGCCACGGACCCCGGCCGACCACGGCCGGGGTCCGTGGTGCTTGTCGTGGACGGAAGAAGTGAACTGTGATTCAATAGTTTCACCGAAGAATTGAAACCGGATTCATTCACCGGACCCGAGCAAGGAGGTCGCGTGGCCTACCGGCAGACCGAGGCGACCCGCGCCAGCGCGCAGGCCAAACGCGATGCGATGCTCGCCGCCGCCCGCGAACTGGTCGGCGAAGCGGGCTTCGCCGGGGCGACGGTCGCCGCGATCGCCGCGCGCTGCGGCGTCAGCGTCGGCTCGGTGTACTCCTACTTCGACAACCGCGACGCCCTGCTCGCCGAGGTGTTCCGGGAGTCCGCCGAATACGAGTTCGCCTGCGTGCGACGGGCCGTCGACGCGGCCCGGCCCGACGCCGGGGCGCAATTGGCCGCGCTGATCGACACCTTCGCCGACCGGGCGTTGCGCGGTCGGCGCACGGCCTGGTCGCTGCTCTTCGAGCCGGTGATCCCGGCGGTCGACGCGGAGCGGCTCCGGCTGCGGCAGAGCTACCGCGACCTCGGCGAACGGATCATCGGCGACGGCATCGAGTCCGGTCTGCTGATCCGGCAGGACGTGCCGGTGGTCGCCGGTGCGGTGATGGGTGCCATCTCCGAGGCACTCATCGGCGCGCTGAACCCCGATCTGGCCGGCGTCGTCGATCGTGGCGATCAGGCCGCGCTGGTCGCCACGATCCGCCGCTTCTGCTTCCGGGCTCTCGGAGCCCGCCCGTTCCCCGAATAGAAGGTGCATCCCATGGCAGCCACCCACCACGTGTTCAACCAGGCCCCGCCCCGCGTCGGCGTCAACGAGTACACCAGCCACACCGCGCTCACCGAGGCGGTGAACGTCTACGGCGGCGGCTGGGCCACCGACGCGCTCGTCGAGGCCGGTGCGCTGGTCGGCACCGCCGGTTTCCAGCGGGACGCCGAACTGGCGAACACGATCCTGCCGAAGCTGCACACCCACGACCGGTGGGGGAACCGCATCGACGACGTCGAGTTCCATCCCGCCTACCACCGCATCATCGGCGACGCCATCGCCCACGGCGCGCACACCAGCTGCTGGTCGGACCCGCGACCGGGCGCGCATGTGGCCCGCGCGGCGATGTTCATGCAGTTCGGGCAGATCGAACCCGGCCACGCGTGCCCGGTGAGCATGACGCACGCCGTGGTGCCGTCACTGCGGGTGGACCCGGCACTGGCCGAACGGTGGCTGCCGCGCGTCTTCTCGACGGACTACCGGCACGATCTCGGCGCCACGGACCCTTCGACGGGGCTCCGGGAGCCGAAACACTCGGCCATCTTCGGTATGGCGATGACCGAGAAGCAGGGCGGGTCGGACGTGCGCGCCAACACCACCAGGGCCGTCGAGCAGTCCGACGGCACCTACCTGATCACCGGGCACAAGTGGTTCTGCTCGGCGCCGCAATCCGACGCGTTCCTGGTGCTGGCCAACACCGAGCCGGGGGTCACGTGTTTCGTGGTGCCGCGGGTGCTGCCGGACGGGACGCGCAACGTGTTCAACGTGCAGCGCCTCAAGGACAAGCTGGGCAACAAGTCGAACGCGTCGAGCGAGGTCGAGTTCGACGGCACCGTCGGCTGGCGGCTCGGCGACGAGGGCGCGGGTGTGCGGACGATCATCGAGATGGTGAACCAGACCCGGCTGGACTGCATCCTCGGCAGCGCCGCGGGGATGCGGCAGTCCGTCGCCGAGGCCGCCTGGCATGTCCGGAACCGGTCGGCGTTCGGCGCGACCCTGATCGACCAGCCGGCGATGACCGCGGTGATCGCCGACCTGCAAGTGGAGGCCGAGGCCGCCATCTGGACCGGCATGCGCCTGGCCGCCGCGTACGACGACGACTCGGCGGATTCGGCGGCCTTCCGCCGGCTCGCCACCGCGGTCGGCAAGTACTGGGTCTGCAAGCGCGGTCCCGGCCACGCCTACGAGGCGCTCGAAT
Source organism: Gordonia sp. PP30 (assembly GCF_023100845.1). Classification (NCBI taxonomy): domain Bacteria; kingdom Bacillati; phylum Actinomycetota; class Actinomycetes; order Mycobacteriales; family Gordoniaceae; genus Gordonia; species Gordonia sp. PP30. Next base: position 1,862,515 of record NZ_CP095864.1, read on the forward strand.
GCCTCGGCGGCAACGGCTACACCGAGACCGGTTTCCCGCTCGCCCGGCGCTACCGGGAGCAGCCGGTGATGGCCGTCTGGGAGGGGTCGGGCAATGTGATCGCCCTCGACGTGCTGCGCGCCATGATGCGCGACCCGCAGTCGGTGGAGGCCGTCGACGCGGAGTTCGAGCGGTCACTGGGCGTCTACCGCGACTACGACCTGCACGTCGAACGGACCCGCAAGCTCGTCGCCCAGGCCGCCGCCGATCCCGCGGGTGCTCCGGCGCTGGCCCGTCGTCTCACCGAATCGATGGCGATCGCGCTGCAGGGCGCGGTGCTGATCCAGCAGGCGCCGCCGGCGGTGACCGAGGCCTTCGTGGCCGGCCGGATCGCCGATCCCGGGCACCTGTACGGCGTGCTCGAGCAGAACCTCGATCTGGCCGCGATCGCCGCACGCGCCTGAGCGCGGCCTCGCGACCTGCGGAGAAACCCAGCGTTAACCGGGGCGCGGGCCGCGTAACAGTGCGGAAACCGATCAGCGCGCTCTCGGGAAACCTGATCGCGGGAAGGTCTCCTCACACGCCGGAACCGGCGCAGATGAGGAGGTTTCCCCGTGACCACGGCTTTACCCGAGAGCGTCTTCGGAACGTTCGATACCGGTGACACCGCCTGGGTGATCATGAGCGCGGCACTCGTGCTGCTGATGACCCCGGCCCTGGCCTTCTTCTACGGAGGCCTGTGCCGCGGCAAGTCGGTGCTCAACATGATGATGATGTCGTTCGCCGCGTTGGCGACCGTCTCGATCATCTACGTCCTGTTCGGCTTCTCGATGTCGTTCGGCAACTCGCTGACCGGCAGCAACGACATCGCCGGTCTGTTCTCGAACCCGTTCGCGCTGTGGGGATCCGACCAGTTGATGGCCACCAAGGTCGTCGACGGCGCGACCCACGTGGTGATGTGGGGGAGCACCGGGATCCCGGCGATCGTCTTCATGGCCTTCCAGCTGACCTTCGCGGTGATCACCGTCGCGCTGATCAGCGGCGCGATCGCCGAGCGCGCCAAGTTCTCCACCTGGGTTCTCTTCACCATCTTGTTCACCGTGATCGTCTACCTGCCGCTGGCGCACATGGTGTGGGGCGGCGGCCTGATGTCGAACGCCAAGACCGGCTTCGCCGCCTGGATGTTCGGCGTCACCGACGGTGAGGCGAACGTCGCGCCGATCGACTTCGCCGGCGGCACCGTGGTGCACATCAACGCCGGTATGGCCGGCCTGGTGCTGGCGCTGGTGGTCGGCAAGCGGATGGGCTTCGGTCGCACCGCGTACCGCCCGCACAACATCCCGTTCGTCATGCTCGGTGCGGCGCTGCTGTGGTTCGGCTGGTTCGGCTTCAACGCCGGCAGTGAGCTCGGCGCCGACGCCACCGCAGGCCTGGTCTGGGTCAACACCACCGTCGCCACCGCGGCGGCGATCATCGGCTGGCTCGCGGTGGAGTGGTTCCGCGACGGTCACGCCACCTCGGTGGGCGCCGCGTCGGGCATCGTCGCCGGCCTGGTCGCCATCACCCCGGCCTGCGGGGCGCTGACCCCGTCCGGCTCGATCGGCCTCGGCGTCGTCGCCGGTGTGCTGTCGGCACTGGCCATCGGCCTGAAGAACAAGCTCGGCTACGACGACTCGCTCGACGTGGTCGGCGTCCACCTGGTGTCCGGCCTGTGGGGCACCGTCGCCATCGGCCTGCTGGCCAAGGACAGCGGCCTGTTCTACGGCCACAACCCCAAGCAGCTCGCGGTACAGGTGGTGATCGCGCTGTTCGCGCTGGTCTTCACCGGAGTGCTGACCACGATCATCGCCTACGCCCTGAAGCCGCTCGGCTGGCGCGTCGACCGGGAGGCCGAGGCCACCGGCATCGACTCCGCCGAGCACGCCGAGACCGCGTACGAGCCGGCGTGATGTCGCGGCGAACTACGCTCGACCGCAGAACAGAAAGGGACCACTCATGAAGCTGATCACCGCCATCATCAAGCCGTTCACCCTGGAGGACGTCAAGTCCGCCCTGGAGGAACTCGGAATCGTCGGTATGACGGTCAGCGAGGTGCAGGGCTACGGCCGCCAGAAGGGACACACCGAGGTCTACCGCGGTGCCGAGTACGCCGTCGACTTCGTCCCGAAGGTGCGCGTCGAGGTCGTCGTCGACGACGAGGACGCCGACCAGGTGACCGACGCGATCGTGGAGGCGGCCCGGACCGGCAAGATCGGCGACGGCAAGGTGTGGGTGTCGCCGGTCGAGAAAGTGATCCGGGTGCGTACCGGTGAACGCGGCAGCGAAGCTCTCTGAGGCCCGCGCGGGCGTCCTGGCCGATTTTCCGCCCGACACGATGGCCGGTGAGGCGCTCCGCGAGCGCCTCACCGGCGCGTATGAGGACTGGATCGTCGAGCAGGCCGCCGCGCTGGGGCTGACGGAGGGCAGCGGATTCGCCGTCGTCGCGGTCGGGGCGCTCGGGCGTCGGGAGACGGTGCCCGGCTCGGACCTGGACCTGGTGCTGGTGCACGACGACCGGTATCCGGACCGGCTGGAGACCATCGCCGAGGGACTCTGGTACCCGATCTGGGATTCGGGCGTGGCGCTGGACCACAGCGTGCGGACCATCCCGGCGGCGCTGCAGGTGGCGCGGGACGAACCGACCGCCGCACTGGGACTGCTCGACGCGCGATTCATCGCGGGCGACAGCGATCTGGCCGCGCTGATGATCGCGTCGGTCCGCAACCTGTGGCGCGTGGAGGCACGACTCCGGCTGCCGGAAGTCCTCGAGCTCACCCGGCAGCGCTGGGAGCGGGCCGGTGACATCGCCCAGCACGCCACCCCGGACCTCAAACACGGCCGGGGCGGACTGCGCGACGTCCAGTTGCTCGGTGCGCTGGCGCTGGCCCAGCTCACCGACGGGCTGGTCCGGTTGCGCGCCGATCAGCCGGACTCGCCGGTCGCCGCGGCCTACCGGCGGCTGCTCGACGTCCGAACGCAGCAGCAGCTCATCACCGGCCGGGCGCGGGACCGGTTGCAGGCCCAGGACGCCGAGCAGTTGGCGGCGGCTCTGGGGCTCGAGGACCGGTTCGAGCTCGCCGGCCTGCTCAGCGACGCGGGGCGGACCATCGAGTTCGCGGTCGCCACCGGGATCCGGACGGCCAGCGGCGCGGTCGGCCGGCGCGGACTCTCGCGCTTCCGGCGGCTCCCCATCCGCAAACCGCTCGACGAGGGCGTCGTGGAGCACGACGGCGAGGTGGCCCTGGCCCGCTCGGTGATTCCGAGCCAGGACGCGGGCCTGGTGTTCCGGGTGGCCGCGGCATCGGCGCAGCACGACCTGCCGATCAACGGTCCTGCCCTGGAACGACTCGCCCGGTACGCGCCGCCGCCGGAGGTGCCGCTGCGCGCCGAGCCGCTGGCCGATCTGCTGGTCCTGCTGTCGGCGGGCCGGCCGATGGCCCGGACGGTCGAGGCGCTCGACCGCATCGGGCTGTGGGGTGGACTGTTCCCGGAGTGGGCGAAGATCCGCGACCTCGCGCCGCGCGATCCGGTGCACACCTGGACGGTCGACCGCCACCTGATCGAGACGGTAATCGGTGCGGCGTCGTTGACCACCAGCGTGTCCCGCCCGGACCTGCTGCTGCTCGGCGCGCTGATCCACGACATCGGCAAGGGCCGCGGCGGCGATCACAGTGAGATCGGCGCCGAACTGGCCGCCGACATCGGCCGCCGTCTGGGCCTGTGGCCGCAGGACGTGGCCACACTGTCCGCCGTGGTCCGGCACCACCTGGTGCTGCCCTCGGTGGCCACGCGGCGCGATCCGACCGATCCGAAGGTGGTCGAATCGGTCGCGCAGACCCTCGATCACGACCGGGTGCTCGTCGAACTGCTCGGGGCGCTGGCGCAGGCCGACGGGGAGGCCACCGGCACCGGGGTGTGGAGCGACTGGAAGGCCGGTCTCGTCGCGGGCCTGACGGCGCGGGTGCTGGAGGTGATCGGCGGCGGCGAGGTCACGGCCCCCGAGCCGCTGACCGACGAGCAGCGGGCGCTGGCCGAGGAGGGTGGACTGCACGTCCGGCTGGAAGCCGGCGACGGGCCCACCACCTACGTCGCGACGATGGTCTCCCCGGACCGGCCGGGACTGCTGTCCCGGATGGCCGGGGTGCTGGCCGCGTCGGGCCTGGCGACCCATTCCGCGCAGGTCCGCAGCCACGACGGGCACGCGGTGAACACCTTCGTGGTGACGCCGGCCTTCGGCGACCCGCCGGACGTGCAGGTGCTGCGGCAGCGCCTGCGGAGCGCGCTGGAGAGTGGCGGCGACGTGCTCGCCTCGCTCGCCGGTGAGGGGGCGCCGCCGGTGCTCGCACCGCCGCGGGCGTCGTGGGTGGTCGATCCGGCCACCGGCTCGCTGCTGCTGGAGGTGCGAGCCGCCGACCGCGCCGGTCTGCTGGCCCGGATCGCGGCGGTGCTGGAACGGGCCGGGGCCGACATCGTCTGGGCGACGGTCACCACGCTCGGTTCCACGGTGATCGACACCTTCTGCGTCCGGCTGTCCCGGGACACGCCGGCCGTGCGCGACGACCTCGCCGCGGCGGTGCTGCGCGTCTGTCCGGCCCCGGCGGTCCCCGTGCTGTGACGGCCGCGCCGACCATGGAAAGATGGGGGAATGTTCGAGTCTCTTTCCGACCGGTTGACCGGTGCCCTCAAGGACCTGCGCGGCAAGGGCCGGCTGACCGACGCCGACATCGATGCCACCGCGCGGGAGATCCGGCTGGCGCTGCTCGAGGCGGACGTCTCGCTGCCGGTGGTCCGGGCGTTCATCGCGCGGATCAAGACGCGTGCCAAGGGCCAGGAGGTCTCCGGCGCGCTGAACCCGGCGCAGCAGATCGTCAAGATCGTCAACGAGGAACTGATCGGGATCCTCGGCGGCGAGACCCGTCGCCTGCAGCTGGCGAAGAACCCGCCGACGGTCATCATGCTGGCCGGTCTGCAGGGCGCCGGTAAGACGACGCTCGCCGGCAAGCTGTCGCACTGGCTCACCAAGCAGGGGCACACCCCGGTGCTGGTGGCCTGTGACCTGCAGCGTCCGGGCGCCGTCCAGCAGTTGCAGATCGTCGGCGAGCGGGCCGGGGTGCCGGTGTTCGCGCCGAACCCGGGCACCGCGGTCGGCGGCGAGGGCGCCCTCGGCGTCGACGGCTCCGGCGATCCGGTCGCCGTCGCGACCGCCGGTGTGGAGTTCGCCCGCGAGAAGCAGTACGACGTGGTCATCATCGACACCGCCGGCCGCCTCGGCATCGACGAGGTGCTGATGCGCCAGGCGTCGGACATCCGCGATGCCACCGACCCGGATGAGGTGCTGTTCGTCCTCGACGCGATGATCGGCCAGGACGCGGTGACCACCGCGCAGGCCTTCGCCGAGGGCGTCGACTTCACCGGCGTGGTCCTGACCAAGCTCGACGGCGACGCCCGCGGCGGCGCCGCGCTGTCGGTGCGCGAGGTGACCGGCCGGCCGATCATGTTCGCGTCGACCGGTGAGAAGCTCGACGAGTTCGACGTCTTCCATCCCGACCGCATGTCCAGCCGCATCCTCGGCATGGGCGACGTGCTCTCCCTCATCGAGCAGGCCGAACAGCACTGGGACGCCGCCGAGGCGGAGAAGGCCGCCGAGAAGATCAGCCAGGGCGAACTGACCCTGGAGGACTTCCTCGAACAGATGCTGATGATCCGCAAGATGGGCCCCATCGGGAACCTGCTCGGCATGCTGCCCGGCGCGGGGGACATGAAGGACGCCCTCGCACAGGTCGACGACAAGCAACTCGACAAGATCCAGGCGATCATCCGCGGTATGACCCCGGCCGAGCGTGCCGATCCGAAGATCATCAACGCCTCGCGCCGCATCCGCATCGCGAAGGGCTCCGGCGTCACCGTGACCGACGTGAATCAGCTGGTGGACCGGTTCTTCGCGGCCCGCAAGATGATGTCGCAGATGTCCGGCCGGATGATGGGCATGCCCGGCGGCGGGCGGCGGAACAACCGCAAGGGCAAGAAGGGCGCCAAGGGGCGCAAGGGCAAGGGCCGCGGACCGACGCCGCCGAAGGCGATGCGCGGCGGCATGCCGGGCATGGGGATGCCGGGGATGCCGATGGGCATGCCGCCGGGCATGGATCTGTCGCAGATGCCGCCCGGGCTCGACCAGCTCCCGCCCGGCCTGGAGGGCATCGACCTGAACAACCTGAAGCTGCCGAAGAAGTAGGCCGCGATCGTGGGCGCCGAACACTACCGGGGGATCGATCCCTTCACCGGCGAGACGCTGGACCTCTGGGTCGACGGCGGACGGCTCTCGACCGAGCCGGTCGCCGGGGCCGAGACGGTGTCCGACGGCGGGTGGATCGTGCCCGGACTGGTCGACGCCCACAACCACGTCGGCATCGCGCCCGGCCTCGGGGTGACCATCGAGCAGGCGCGCGGTTTCGCCGCGCAGGACGCCCGCGCCGGGGCGCTGCTGATCCGCGAGGTCGGTTCGCCCGTCGACACCCACCCGCTCGACGGCGACGCCCACGGTCCCCGCTTCCTGCGGGCGGGCAAGCACATCGCGCGACCCAAGCGCTATCTGCGCGACTACGGCGTCGAACTCGACGATCCCGGACTCCTGGCCGACGAGGTGCGCAGGCAGGCCGCGGCCGGCGACGGCTGGGTGAAGCTGGTCGGGGACTGGATCGACCGCGAGGCCGGCGACCTCGCGCCGCTGTGGACCCGGGCCCAGCTCGACGCGGCGGTGGCCGCGGCGCACGCGGCGGGCGCCCGGATCACCGCGCACGTCTTCGGCTACGACGCCCTGCCCGACATCATCGGCGCCGGCTTCGATTCGATCGAGCACGGCACCGGCCTCACGCCGGACCTGATCGACGAGCTGGTGGCCCGGAGGATCGCGCTGGTGCCGACGCTGATCCAGGTGGAGAACTTCCCGGGGATCGCCGACGGCGCCGACCGGTTCCCGGTGTACCAGGCGAACATGCGCAAGCTCTACGCCGAGGCGGGATCGGTGTACGCCGCCGCCCGGGAAGCGGGAGTGGCGATCTACGCGGGCACCGATGCGGGTGGCTTCGTGGCGCACGGGCGCATCGTGGACGAGGTGCAGGCGCTGACCGGGATCGGGTTCTCGCCGCTGGAGGCGCTGGCCGCGTCGTCCATCGCTCCGCGCCGCTGGCTGGGCGTCGACGCCCTGGATCACGGCGCGCGCGCCGATTTCCTGGTCCTGGACTCCGACCCCGCCGGGTCCGTCACCGCGCTGCGCACCCCGCGCCACATCGTCTGCGGCGGCGCCCGCCTCTCGTAGTACGCCAGCCCGTTGAGCCGGACAGGCCCTAGTGTCGCGTGTCGAAAATTCATTGACGGTATGCCGCGGCCAGATGAACGCCTGGCGGCGTTGTCGTCGGTCAGGATACCTACCGGTATCCCTCCCTCCTCCGCCTTGCCAGCCGCCCATCTGACTCACGGCAACCATTCAACAATTTTCAACACGCGACACTAGATAGCCCGTTGAGCCCTTCGACTTCGCTCAGGAACCACCGGTCGAGCCCGCCAGGGCGAGACCGTGTCGAAACGAACCCTCTCGAATCCGTGCGGCGGGTCTACTCCCGACGGGAACTTTCAGAGTCTGGTGACTCGACGCCGAGACCGAGTCGTCCTGCGGTCACGATGAGCCGGCTGTCGTACGTTCGGGACGGTGTCGATGCTGCTCAGGATGTGCCGGGCGTTGTCGACCGCGTGCTGGACTCGGCCGCGGCGCGCGGCCCGGACCAATTCGACACAGATCAACGTGCGTTCTTCACGAAGCTCGTCGAGGATCTCGGCGTTGGAGGGCGTCCCCGGACGGCGCTGGAAGTGGTGGTGGAAGAGTCAAGAGTCCACCGGGATTCTTGGGCGGGATGCGGTGGCCCGCGGCGATCAACGCCTGGCGCGTTCGAGTGCTACACGACGGTGCGATGTCTGCCAGCGGCCGCGTCTACAACAACCGGACGATACCGATCACGATCAGCAGGGCCGAGACCAGCCAGCCGGCGCCGCGGGCGACGACGCCCTGATTGGCGCGGGCCGTCGCGAAGAGGCGGCCGACCCAGGAGTGCGGGAACCGCCGTACGACACCCAGGAACAGTGCGGCCAGGATCGGCAGGCTGAGGGCGACGGTGGCGAAGAGGAACAGGCCGGCGTAGCGTTCGGCGGCCGGGATGTCGCTCGCCGAGAGCACGGCCAGACCGGCGAAGAACGGGACCGAGGTGGCCGACTGGATGCCGCCGAGAATCATCCCGACGAGCACCGTCAGCGGCGACGGTGTGCGCAGCGGTCGCAGGATCTTCTCGACCAGGTCCGAGGAATCGCCGCCGCGGTAGGTCAGCACCGCGGTGACCACACCGGTCAGGATCAGCAGGATGCCGAACACCGGTGAGGTGACGAGGTGTTTGACGAAGTCGCCGATACCGTCGAACACGAGCAGCGTGATCGTGGCGAGCAGGAACACACCGAGCCAGTCGCCGAAGACCAGCAGCCCGGCGATCCAGCGGTAGCGGCCCGTCGGCAGCATCATCGCCAGCGCCACCAGCACGCCGATCAGCAGGACGTTGACCGCGTCCACGAAGGCGTACGCGAGGGCGTTGAGCATGGGTGTCGCTCTCCGTTCCTCGTGGTCCGGCCGCGGTGCCGCGCTGCCGTCGTGCCGTTGGTCGGGCACACGCCGATCGACTCTACCGGCGAGTCACCGCGTGGCTCGAATCGGCGGTCACCGTCGTCGTCCGCTGTTCCAGATGGCGTAGGCCAGACCAGCAGAGATGGCCGCCCCGACCAGGCCGGCCACGCCCGACGCCGCGTCGTACCCGAACATCGCGAGCGCAGTCACTCCGACGGCACCGAGCACGCCGTAGAGCATCGCCGGTGCGATCCGCGCGCGGGTCAGCCGCAGCAATCCGGCGGCCAGCAATGCGATCGCGCATAATCCGAGCAGGACCCCGACGATGAGCGCGGCGTCCGTTGCCAGCGGCTCGGTGGCGGTCTCGGAGAATGTGCCGAGCACGGTGTTGATTTCGTTGAGTTTCGAGCCGATGCTGGCGACGATCACGAGCCGCGTGGCGAAGATCAGCGCGATCACGGCATGAAGCACGCAGCCGACCCCGATCAGGGTGAGCCCTCGGGGCAGCAGCGTGCGGCCCGGCGAGGCCGGCGCGAACAACGGCGATCCGGCGTAGCCCTGGATCCGCATGGGCGGGAACTGTTCTGGATGGTTCACGGCCTCGACGCTAGGGCCGCGCGGGACCACAGTTCAATGGGGCGCCGGCCCCATTGAACTGGAGTCCGGCGCGGGGCCTTTGCCGCCGGTGACGCCCGCTGACCTCGCCGCAGCTCAGGGGAAGGCGCCGACCCGAATCGGGTCGGTCACCGATTCGTTGCCGGATTCAGGGCCGTCACTCGGCGTGGACGGCCACCACGGATTACCCCATGCGACGACGGCCCCCGCATCGACGACGGCGGCGACGCAGCCCACACCCATCGCGATCGCCTGGATCCTGCGCACCCCGAGGCTGTCGACCCGCTCGGGTGACGCGAACGGCACCGGCGCGTCCGCAGCGGCGCCGAGCTGTCCCTCGGTACCCGAGCCCCAGCAGTAGGCCAGCTGCTGGTCGGTGAGGACACAACCGCCGGATTCGTTGAGTGTCACGGCACTGAGCGGGCGGTCGAACTCGGTGACGGCCGCACTTTCCGGGGAGTTGTGGGCGCCGTTCCACAGGGCAGCGGCGAAGGTGTCACTGCCGAAAGCCTCGCGCTCGATGTGGGGAGCCCAGCACCGGAGCTCTCGCCCACCGGTGAGGGCGCAGAGGTAGCTGTGGTCCTGATCGAGCATCGGCGGGGCGTAAAGTCTCTGAGCCCCGAAAGGTACATCCAGGTCGGTCAGCCGTTCCGGATCCGACAGTGTCCAGCATACGATTCGGCCGCCGACGGTGGCGCATGCCTCCGTGCGGTCGACCGACAATCCCGCCGCTGACGGAATCAGGGCCACCGACGTCGGCTGGCCGGACAAATGCACGCGGCTGGCGTGCAGGTGCCGGCCACCGCAGGTGACGGTCCGCCCCGAAGTCGCGCAATAGAAATCCGCGGAATCGTTCTCAGCGTTTCCGAGGACGAACGCCGAGGTCAACGAGTCGATCTGGTCGGGGTATGCCCGGACTCGCCGCGGCGTGCTCCAGGTCTCTTTCGAGGAGACCTGCCAGCACCAGAGTCCCTCCGCGCGAACCGGTGCACACCATTGGGTCAGTTGTGGCGACTGCAGATCGGTTGCCGGTCCGGGAAGGCGGATGGGTATAGGCGGCGTCGGTCCGCGGCGGTCGATCCGCCAGCAGGCGACCGCCCCGCTCGGGTTCTTTGCACAGCTGAACCCGGCACTGCTGTCGGTGACGACCCATCCAGTCGGGGGCGCGGGCGGCCGGCCGACGTGGGACGACGTGTTGGTGACGGCCAGTTGCCATGCCGGGATTCCGAGGACCAGTACCGCCAGGAGTAGCCCAGCCATTCCCGCTGCGATCGCCTGAAGACTCTTCTTCATCACGTCGCGGGGCTCCCGACGCCGCGCAACTGAAGTTCAGCGAGCGTGTATTTGTAGTATTCGCAGGTGGTGCCGGGGCCAGTCGGATCAATGCTGCCGCGCAGATTGAGGTAGCCGACTTCAGTCTTGACGGAGTAGACGCAGTCGATGCGGTCTTCCGATGTGCGCGCAGACCAGTAGTACTGGCCATGGACCGCCGGTTCGGCCAGGGGCGCGGAGTCGGCGGGCAGGGTAGCGGTGTACCCGAGCGATACCGGCACATCGGTCATGCCCCCCATTGATGCGTCGAGGTGGAACCTGCAACCGGCGCCGGCCAGATCATCGGAGCCGGGGGCCAGGTCCCGGACGTTCTCGAGATTCTGTGACTGACTGAACTGCGGATCCGAGGCCGCCCGCTGTATCTCGTCGCACAGGCGAGCCCCGGCGGCGGCGCGCCTGTCGTCCTTGTTCGATGGGGCGTCGCGAACGGCGAACAAGGCGGCCGACAGCGCGAGGCCGGCCACCACGGCGACGCCGACCACGCCCACGGCCACCTTCCCACGGCGCCTGCTCCCCGGCGGCGTCGTCGCGTCGGGCGGGAGGGTGTCCTGATACAGCCCATGGTCGGGCCGGTTGTCGGCGGGCGCAACCGTGCGGAGAGTGACCCCGCTGGCCGCGGCGAGTCGTGCCGCGAACTCGCGGCACGACGGGTAACGGTCTGTCGGGTGACGCGACAGTGCGTGGTCCAGCACGGCGTCTATTCCGGAAGGAACGGCCCCGTTGAGCGACGACGCGGGCGGCGGGAGATTGTGTAACTGCGCGTACACCTGACCGGCGAGGGATTCTGCGGCGAATGGCGTTCGGCCCGTCAAGAGGGTGAACGCCGTGCAGGCGAGCGAGTATTGGTCGGAGGCAGGTGTCGGTGGCAGGTTTTGGAGACGTTCGGGGGCGGTGAACCCGGCAGACCCGGGCACGGATTCGTCATCGGCGCGGTCATCGTGATCGTTGGTGATGGCGATCCCGAAGTCACTCAGGAAGGCATCGGAAAGGGAACCATCGGGACCGAATGTCAGGAGAATGTTGCTGGGTTTCACGTCGCGGTGGATGACACCGTTCTGGTGCGCGTAGTCGAGCGCGTCGGCTATGGCGGTGACGATGTGCGACACGGTCACCGGCGTCAGTGCCGCTGGTCGTCGAGTGCGGACCTCGGCAGCGGTCAGTCCCGGCACATACTGCATGGCGAGCCAGCGATTGGCGCCGGTTCGGCCGTGGTCGAGGATCTCGACGATATTCCGATGGTGAAGCCTGCTCAGCAGCAGGCACTCTCGGTCGAAGCCGCGCTGTGCGCTGGTCCCGGTATTCCGGACACGGATCACCTTTACCGCCGCCACTGTCCCGTCTGGCCGGGTCGCCGAATACACATCGCCGACCCCACCGCGGCCGATCAGCCCGACCACTGTCCACTCCCCGAAGCGGGCTCCACCGGTAGGGGAAGTCTCCGGCCCGGCGTGATGAGCGTCCGCAGATGGGTCCTCGTCGCGGCCCTTATGCGCGGTCATCGGCGAAAGTGCGCGGCAAGTGCACGGGTGAGGCCGTCCAGGTCGGTCTGTCGTTCTCGGCGCTCGTCGTCTGATGTCGGTACGGGCCAGTGGTCACGCCGGACGATGAGGAACTCGCCCTCAGGGGTGCCGATTGATCCGGTATGCATGCTGATCGTCTGGACGAACGCGTCGTCGGGGCACTCCTGACCGAAGCAGACGGCATAGTCGCCTGCGCCTCCAGAGAAGAACGGCAACCTGGAGTGCGGGACGCTGAGGGTAGCCGTCAGTGAGCCGTGGTCGATCGTCGCTCGCCAGCGGCATGCGGGGTAGCCCGGGACCGAGGGCTCGGCCGCGGTGAGTGAAGAGTCGTCGAAGCCGTGATCGGTGAGTAGATCAGGGGCGACGGAGCGGCACCGCTCGTCCGGAAGCGGCGGGTCCGACGATGCACACGCGCAGACGAGGAGGAACGCGGCGACCGAACACGTCGCGGCAATACCTCTCGCTGTCATGACGGCGCCGGTCTGGTCAACTTCAACTCCTCCAACCGTGCGAGCGCCGTGGTCAGATGGACGCAGTCCTCGGAGTCATCGTGCCCCAAGAGATTGAGGTATCCGACCTCTGACCGGTATCCGACCAGGCACGTTCTCGTAGAGCCCGTGCCTTCTCCAGAGTAGTAGATGTCCAGTCGCCGGTTCGCAGGACCAGACGACACGTCGTTCGGGCGTTCCGCCGAGTACCCGATGACGAGAGTCTGCATGCCGTCGACACCGGGGACGCTCGCCGGAAACTCGCATCCGCGCCCCACCCGGCTGTTGTCAGCCGGTTCGGTCTTCACGCGCGCGACGCCGATGAACGGTGGATCTGTCGCCGCCTGGGCCGCGGTCCAGACCGTCTGGCACAGTTGGTTCGCGGCCACGGCCCGGGCATCGTCATCACCACCACTGGTGCCGTTGGTGGCGCCGTTCCAGAGTATGAGCGCGACAGCTGCGGCGACCGCGGCAAGTACTGCCGCCCCACCGCCGATGATCGCCGCCCTGTGCAGGTTGGCACTCGACGCGTGTTCGTGGTCGGGCGGGATGGTGTCGTCGTAAAGATCGCGGGCAGGGCGGTTGTCGACGTCGGGCGCGGCCTCGTGCTCGACACCTGCCGCGTCGGCTAGGGCCGCTGCGAATGCGCCGCACGACGGATACCTGTCGGCCGGGTTCTTCGCCATGGCCTGCACCAGGACGTCGTCGACGGCGCGCGGCACGTCGGCCAGCCGAGATGCCCGCGGCGGGTCGGTGACGAGCTGCGCACGGACCTGGGCGGCGATCGAATCGGCGACGTACGGCGCGCGGCCCGTAAATAAGGTGAAGACAGTGCAGGCGAGTGAATATTGATCCGACGCGGGAACCGGCGGAAGGCTGCGGAGTAGTTCCGGTGCCGCGTAGCCGAGGGTGCCGGTGATCGCATCGGTGTATGTCGAATCGCCGAGGCCGACGGCCTTGGCGATACCGAAGTCGGAGAGCACCGCGCGTGCGACAGCACCGTCGGGCGCGATCGTCACCAGGACATTGCTGGGTTTCACATCACGGTGAACCACGGACCTGCTGTGTGCGTAGTCGAGCGCCGAGGCGATCTGGACGGCGATCGTGGCGATAGTCGGCGGCGTCAGCAATTCCGGCCGGGAGGCGCTCAGATTGGACGCCGACGTGCCGGCGACATACTGGAGGGCGAGCCACAGCCGATCGGCGGTCTGCCCGTGTTCGAGCAGTCGCACGATGTTGGGGTGATCGAGCTGGGTAAGTAGGTCGCATTCGCGTTGGAAGAGTCGACGGCGGTGCGGTGTCAGCCCGTGCGGGCGGATCACCTTCAAGGCGGCGCGGCCGCCAGAGGGATCGGTCGCGAAGTAGACGTCGGCCATGCCGCCGGATCCGATCAACCGCTGGGGCCGCCAGCTGCCGAAGCGGCCGTGCTTATCGATGGTGCCGGCGCGTGGATCGTCGGACGACGGTGGTGGCGGATTCACGGATTCCTCGGATGGCTGGATAGGTTGAGCATAAAAGCGACTGGGTCGTCAGGTGATAGCCTGGCGCGAGGGAGGTCGAGAGATGACCGTGCAGGGGACACGAATCGACGATCTGGCGGGCACAGTGCTGCCGATCGGGCGGGACCGGGTATTCACCATCGGCCGGCTGGGTGACCTACGGCTCGATCACAACCCTCGCCTGCACCGCCGGCTGCTGACGGTCTTCTGGCACGACCGCATGTGGTGGATGGAAAACGTCGGTCAGTGGATACCGGTGCGGGTATCGAGCCCGGCGGCGGGGCTCAGTCACATCCTCGGCCCCGGTGACACGATGGTGGTGAACCGCGAGGAGACCCGACTGGTCTTCGATGCGGGGGAAACCACCTATGAACTGGCCCTGTTCGTCGACCTGTCGCCGCGACCTCAGCCGGAGGTGGCCGAACTTCTCGATGGCACCACCACCGACGGCCCCGGCGCCCTGAACGCCGAGCAGATCCAGCTCCTCCTCGCCCTGTGTGAGCCGATGCTGCGCAACGCCGGGGTCAGCCTTTCGGCCATTCCGTCGACGGGCGAGATCGCGGAGCGGCTGGGCTGGTCGACTGCCAAGGTCGGCCGCAAGCTTGACTACCTGTGCCTCAAGCTCGGTGAAGCCGGGGTCCCGGGGCTGCTCGCCGATGGGGGTCGGCCCGCCTCGACCCGCCGCGCCGACCTCGCCGAGTGGGCGATGGCGACCAAGGTGGTCACGCCAGCGGATCTGGTGGCGATCGACCGATTGCTCACGACCAGCCATTAGTCACGTCCGGGCGTTCGGCGGAGCCGGAGTATCGCGGTGCCCGGCGGGTCACGGTTTCGGCGAAGAACTCGCTGGTCCCCGGAAGCCACATGCCCACGACGATCAGCGCCGACCACACGAAGGGGAGCACGCTGGTGATTCCGACGATCCCGAGCAGGGCTGCGATGATCGTGGCGACGATGCGGGCCCAGTTGCGGCCGCGGCCCACCGCCGTGGAGACGACGATTAACCCGAGTCCGAGCAGTGCCAGCACCGTGCCGATGGCGATGGCGATGGCGACGATCGATTCGATGTCGTCGCCGCTGAGCCGGTCCTGATACTCCTGGAGCAGGTTCTGAATCGGCGTCGATGCGCGGAACGACGGCGAGTTCTTCCACATCACCCCGGCGGCCACGGTGAGGAGGCCGAGCACGAACAGGGTGATATTGCCGATCTGCTGAAGGACCACCGAAGCGGTGACGTAGCCCGGGCGGACCCGCACCGGTGCCGCGGTGGCGCGATCGCCGGCCCCGTAATGCGCGGGCGCCGCCGCGAACGGGTCCGGCGGTGGTCCGGCAGGTGGTCCCGACGGGGGCTGGGCGCTGTCGGGGATGGGTGAGGTGGGAGGTGCGTCGTATTGCTCGGCGAATGAGAATCGGCGATGTGGGTCGGTCACAGCAATGTCCTTGGGGGTCGGGTTGGGTGCAGGTCGGCGAAGTGGTCGGGATACCCAGTCAGCTGAGCGGTGCTTCCACCCACCCCACCTCGTCGATTTCGAAGCCGTCGTCCTCTGAGGCCTCGTTGACGCAGACCAGATCGTCGCGGAAGCGCGTGCACCGGACCTTGTCGTTGCCGACCGTCAGCAGCACGGTCTGCCGGCGATCGAGCGTGATCCGGTCGCTGACGGTGGGAAGGTCCGACGGTGCGGTCACGCACGTCGGCGACGAACTCCAGATGAGTCTGGTTCCCGTCGCTGCGGAAGTGTTCGCGCCGATCGGTCCCGTGTGGTCGTCGCAGCCGGGAAGCTCGTTGGTGAGCTCACGGCCACCGATGTCGCACATGAGCTTGTCCGAGTACACGACGCAGTAGTTGTCCCCGGCTTCGATGGTGACGTTTCCGCTCGCGGTGTAGTCGGGTTCAGTGGTGGATTCGGCTGCTTCTGGGATGGTCATCGCGACGTCGGTCGTGGTGGTGGTCTCGGTGACGGTGTCGACCGCGGTGGTGCTGCCCGGTGCCGCGCTGGAGTGGTCCCCGCCGCCGTGGAGAACCAGGAATCCGATGAGCGCGACGGCCAGCAGACCGGCGATGCCCGCCGCCACGAGGAGCGGACTCGGGATCGCTCGGCGACGCCCCGCCGGTGCGTGCACCGGCGCGGCGATCAGCGCCACGACCTCGTCGATTCCCGGCGAGGGAACCGCGCCGAGCGCATCGAGGAACGTCCCGGCCTGTTCGACGGGGAGATTCTGCAAGGCCCCGAACAGCTGGGCCTGGGCGAGTGCTCCGATCTGCGCCGGACCGTCTGCGGCGGCCAATGCCGTGAGCGCTGGGAGGGACTGTGGATCCGCCGCCGCCGTGGCGGCGGCGACGGCCGCGGGCGTCACCACGGTCCCGTCGACGATGAGCCCCTCTTCGATCGCGAATGATCGCCCGTGCGGGACGACCAGCGCCGCGACGGTCGCGGTGCCCGCCTCATCCAGCGCGGCGACGAAGCTATCCAGTGCAGAGAACGAACCGAGCACGTGCCCGGCCACGGCAAGAAAGCGCGGGATGGAATTGGCGGAAGTGGTAGCCATCAATGGCGTCCTTCGGTATCGAGTGGTCGCGCTGGTTCTGCCAGCGAGGTGGACGGGTTACCGAACGCGAGCGGTCAACGCCGGAGCCGGGCGACGGCGTGTCCGACCGGGATACCGAAGCCGTACGCCGGTCCCTGGTAGACACCGCGGCCCGTCCGGTTGAGCACGTATCGCGAGCCGGCGCCGTCGTCGATGTATCCGCCGCGTGGGGTGTGGACGAAGCGCTGGCGCGTGCGCTGGTTGCCGTAATGCCAGGTGGCCGTGTTGCCCTTGATCACGATGACCGCCCGGCTCGTGGGCGGCCCGCCGTAGAACGGCGTCATACTGAAGTTGTAGGCGCCCTCGGGGACTCGCGCCGACGCGTCGCCTGCGGCCTGGGCGGTTCCCGCCACGGCGGCCACCGCCACCGTCGCTCCGGCGATCGCCATACGGATCTTCTGGGCAGTCTTCATCGGGCACTCCTGGGGTTGATTGTTTGACTGGATCCGAACGTTAGGCCGCGGTCGCGGGTCGGGAAATGGGTTGCGCGCCCCATTGCGTGAGCGGTCGCTACCGATCTTGCGCGGTCGCTGGCCGGAGGATTTTGGGCCGCCATGAACTCTCTGGCAGAATGGCCGGTTGGTTCGCCGGAACCGGCCACGGCCGACCGGCGGTCACCCCGTAAGAGATCGCAAAACCGGATCCGCCACTCCCGTGCGGATCGCTGAATTGCGCTGTGACATGAAGGATTTCACATGGCTGTCAAGATCAAGCTCACCCGTCTCGGCAAGATCCGCAACCCCCAGTACCGCGTCGTCGTCGCCGATGCCCGCACCCGTCGTGACGGTCGTGCCATCGAGACCATCGGCAAGTACCACCCGAAGGAAGAGCCCTCGCTGATCGTGATCGACTCCGAGCGCGCGCAGTACTGGCTCGGTGTCGGCGCCCAGCCGACCGACGCCGTCCTGAACCTGCTCAAGGTGACCGGTGACTGGCAGAAGTTCAAGGGCCTGCCGGGCGCCGAGGGCACCCTGAAGGTCGCCGAGCCGAAGCCGACCAAGCAGGAGCTGTTCGCCGCCGCGCTGGCCGCCGCCGACAACGAGCCGGTCGCCGAGGCCACCACCGCCAAGAAGAAGCCCGCCAAGAAGGGTGCCGTCGAAGAGGTCGCGGAGAAGGTCGAAGAGGCCGTCGAGGCCGCGGTCGAGAAGGCCGAAGAGGTCGTCGAGAAGGTCGCCGAGGCCCTGGCGGGCGACGACAAGTGAGTGCCGTCATTGCCGACGCCGTCGAGCACCTGGTGCGCGGCATCGTCGCCAATCCCGACGACGTGCGCGTCGAGCTCATCACCGGCCGTCGCGGCCGGATGATCGAGGTGCACGTGAACCCGGAGGACCTCGGCAAGGTGATCGGCCGCAACGGCCGGACCGCCACCGCGCTGCGGACCCTGGTCGCCGGCGTCGGCGGCCGCGGGATGCGCGTCGACATCGTCGACACCGACCGCTGACCGGCTCGCGAGGACACCGTCGATGGATCTGGTGATCGGCCGTGTGGCCAAAACCCACGGTGTGCGCGGTGAACTCGTCGTCGATGTGCGCACCGACGACCCCGGCGAGCGTTTCGCCGTGGGCACGGTGCTGCGCGGCCGCGCCCCCAAGGGCGGCGGCGAGAAGAACTACACGGTGACAGCCGCCCGGCCTCATGCCGGGCGGCTGCTCGTGTCCCTGGCGGGCGTCGGCGATCGCACCGCCGGTGACGCGCTGCGCGGCACGCTGTTCCTGATCGACGCGGCCGACGTCGACTCCGGCGACGACCCGGACGAGTTCTACGACCACGAGCTGATCGGCCTGCCGGTCAGCACGGTCGACGGTGACGCGGTCGGCGAGATCGCCGACGTCCTGCATCTGCCCGGCGGCGAGATCCTGTCGGTGATGACGCCCGCGGGCGCCGAGGTCCTGATCCCGTTCGTGACTCAGATCGTGCCGACGGTGAGCCGTGAGGGCGTCGTGGTCGATCCGCCCGAGGGACTGCTTGACCCTTCGACAGGCTCAGGGGGCGAGGCGACAGGCTCCGAGGGCGAAGCGACAGGCTCGGGAAGCGCGGGGTAGCGGCGTGCGGATCGACGTCGTCACCATCTTCCCGGAATATCTGGACCCGATGCGGGTCGCGCTGCTCGGTAAGGCCATCGACGCCGGCGTTCTCCAGATCGGCATTCACGACCTGCGGGAATGGACGCACGACGTCCACCGCAGCGTCGACGACCAGCCGTACGGCGGCGGCCCCGGCATGGTGATGAAACCCGAGGTCTGGGGTCCGGCGCTCGACGCAGTGTGCCCCGACGAGGCACTGCTCGTGGTGCCGACCCCGGCCGGCGTGCCGTTCACCCAGGCGACCGCGGAGCGGTGGAGCACCGAGGAACATCTGGTGTTCGCGTGCGGCCGCTACGAGGGCATCGACCAACGGGTGTTCGACGACGCCGCGCTGCGTGTCCGCGTCGAAGAGGTGTCCCTGGGCGACTTCGTGCTGATCGGCGGTGAGGTCGCGGTGCTCGCCATGGTCGAGGCCACCACGCGGCTGATCCCCGGCGTGATCGGGAATCCGCAGTCGCACCGGGAGGACTCCTTCTCCGACGGCCTGCTGGAGGGCCCGAGCTATACGCGCCCGAAGGTGTGGCGCGACCTGGAGGTGCCGCCGGTACTGCTCTCCGGCGACCACGCGAAGGTCGCCGCCTGGCGGCACGAGCAGTCCCTCGAACGAACCCGCGAGCGTCGCCCCGATCTGCTCTGAGACCGCGTGTCATGGAACCGGACGGACGCCCGCTGCGTCTAACCGTCATGACACCGCGCTCCGATTGGTTCGTCGAACTCGGCGCCGTGCTGGGCCGCCTCGATTCGATGGATCCGGGTGGCGCGGCCGCGGACGGCGCCGAACTCGCCAGAATCGCGTCGGCCGCCGGTCAGATCGCCGGCCGGCTGGCCGGTAGATTCTCCCAGGTCGACGGGCTGGCGGGAGACGGAGCAGTCGGTGCCGATACGGCCGGGCTGAGCCTCGGCGATCAGGTCCAGGGCGCGGCCCAGGGACTCGAACCCGCCCACGGTGCCCTCACCAGCGGTGCGCAGGCGCTCATGATGTCGACCGCATCGCGGGCACAGATCGTGGCTCTCTGGGCGTTCGGGAACCGCACCGGGCAACCCGAATTCGTCACCAAGGCCTCGGTGTCGTCCCTGATGACCGGGGTCTACAGCGAACCGATCGGCGGGCACGCGGACGGGCTGCACCCGGCCGCGCCGCCACCGGTACGCGGACTCGGGCCCGCCGCCGCGGTGCCCGATGCGGGCGGCGCCGCACCGTCGCCCGCGACCGTGGTCCCGGCCGGCACGGCGCCCGCGGCCCCGGCGCCCACCGCCGGGGACCTGGAACGCAAGGCCGCGGTCACGCCCGGCACCGGTGTGCACCGGGGCGGCGGAGACCCCACGCCGTCCCCGCGATCGGAGAACACTCCAGCCCCGGCCGGCGGGGCGCCCGGACCTGACCGGCGCGGCGGCACGCGGACCACCGCGCCCCCGGCCGGTTCGGTGCCGCCGGGCACGCGGCCGGTCACCTCGGGGCCGCCCGCCGGGGGTCGTCCCGCGCCGGTCGGCGGCGGGGGTCGTGCGGTACCCGTCGTCGTCCCGCCGGTACCGGCCGTTCCACCCGGTTCCGGGGCGCTGCCGCGCGGCGGCGGGCCGGTGCCGTCCACCTCGCCGTTGTCGCCGGCGGCTCCCTCACGGACGGCACCGCCGGTGGCCGGGCCGGGTACCGGAGGACCGGGCGGCCGGAACGGGTCGTCGCCGATGTCCCCGGCGGCCGGGCGCGGCGGCGCCCGGGAGGACGACAAGCGGCGGACACCGGACTACCTGCTCTCGGTGCACGAGGCGGTCGGCCTGATCGGCCCGTTACCGCTGGCCGGACCAGCGGTGCTGGGCGAGACGGCCGTCGCCGCCGGGGACGCCGCTCCCGCGCCGGGCACGCCGACCAGGGACCGCGACGGCCAGGATCTCGACTTCACCCTCTGACACGGCGATTTCACCGGCGCGGCGTCGTCTGGCAGAATAGAGCGCTGTTGCCCGCTCCCGGTGGGCATCGACCATTGACTCGGGCACGAACCGGTCGGTCCCCGCGCGGCTTCGCCACGATCGGGGCGCCAGGTTCCTCTGCACCACTCACCGATTGGATCCACCATGAACACCCTCGACTTCCTCGACAAGCAGTCCCTCCGCGACGACATCCCGGAGTTCGCTCCCGGCGACACCGTCGACGTCCACGTGAAGGTCATCGAGGGCTCCAAGGAGCGCATCCAGGTGTTCAAGGGCGCTGTGATCCGTCGCCAGGGCGGCGGCATCCGCGAGACCTTCACCGTGCGCAAGGTGTCGTTCGGCGTGGGCGTGGAGCGCACCTTCCCGGTGCACAGCCCCAACATCGCCAAGATCGACGTCCTGACCCGCGGCGACGTGCGCCGCGCCAAGCTGTACTACCTGCGCGACCTGCGCGGGAAGGCAGCGAAGATCAAGGAAAAGCGCTGACCTGCGCAGACGCTGCATACCTGATCGCCTGCTCCAAGGCCGGAGTGCGAATCAGGTTGAGCGGGCTGATCTGACAGCTCTTCGAAGAGCCCCGGAATCAACGGTTCCGGGGCTTTTCGCATCGCCGCCTGAGTGGCGAGCGTGCCGACAGAGCCGGTCGATGTTTCACCGGTGCTGCGACAGGCTACTCCGGAAGAGTGCAGTGACCACCGCCGAGAGGAGACGGCATGACAACCCCCGGCCCCCGGTACCGGAATTCGGCGAACCAGACCCCGCCAGGCCGGCCGCTCGATGGAGCAGTCGTCGCGATCCTCGCCACCGACGGCGTCGAAGAGGTGGAGTTGACGCAACCGCGCGACGCGGTCGACAGGGCGGGCGCGCGCACCGTTCTGGTATCGCTGCGGCTCGGCGCGATCCAGGCCATGAACAACGATGTGGAACCGGCGGGCCGATTCCACGTGGACCGGGCGGTCGCGGACGTCTCGGTCGCGGACTTCGACGCCCTGCTTCTTCCCGGCGGGACGACCAACCCCGATAAGCTCCGGCAGGACGCGCGCGCCGTCGACTTCGTACGAGGGTGTATGCGCGCGGACAGACCGACCGGGGTGATCTGCCACGGGCCGTGGACGCTCGTCGAAGCGAACGTCGTCGCGGGGCGAACCCTGACCAGCTACCCGAGCGTTCGCACCGACATCCGGAATGCGGGCGGCGACGTGGTCGACGGCGAGGTGGTCGTTGACGGGACGTTGGTGTCCAGCAGAGGTCCGGCCGATCTGCCCGCCTTCTGTGCCACGATCGTTGAAGAATTCGCCGACGGATAGGCATCCCATGGTCTCCGCCCGTGCGAAGCTGTTCATCCTGCGGCTGCATCTGCAACGCAGCAGCCGGTTCTACGCCGACCCCGTCACCATGCGCAGACGGTCGCCCGCGCACCAGTCGCCGCGCCGAGCACGGCCGCCGAACTGGATGGAGCGCCGCTACCGGATCGAGCACTCGGCAATACACGGCCACGCCTGTTACACGGTGTCGCCGCGGCGCGGAATCCGCTCGGATCTGCATGTCTTCCACATGCATGGAGGGGGATTCGTCGAGTCGCCGGAGCCGCACCACTGGCGGTTCGCCGCTCGCCTCGTCGATCGTCTCGGCTGCCGATACACCTTGCCGCGCCTCGTCACGACCATTCGACCATCGTGCCGATGGTCGAGCAGGCCTATCAGCGGACGATGGCCGGAACCGACCCGAGGGACCGGCTCGTCATCGGCGACTCGGCCGGCGGTACGCTCGCGCTCCTGCTGACCCGGCATCTGCGCGAGCAGAATCTCGGACAACCCGCCGGGATCGCACTGTTGTCACCGTGGATCGACCTCGCCACCGATGACTCCCTGTCACGGGAGATCGATCCGGTGGACCCGGAACTCGGAGTCGACGGCCTGCGGCAGGCGGGACGATGGTTCGCGGGGCAGCGTGCGCTCGACGATCCCGTGGTGAGTCCCGCGTTCGGCGACCTCGGTGGCTCGCCGCCGGTGACGGTGTTCATCGGCGATCGCGACATCCTGCTGCCGGACGCTCGCCGTATCAAGAGTCTCGGTGACGCGGCCGGCGTCGAAGTGGATCTGCACGAGTACCCCGGAATGTTCCACAACTGGATCATGCAGCCGATCCCGGAAGGCCGACGGGCCGTCGGCCAGTTGCTCGATTTCATCGCTACCACCGAGAGGAAGATTCCATGATCGTCCGAACGACAGAGGAGATCACCGGTACCGATCGCCAGACGAACGGGGAGAACTGGGTGTCCAAACGCATCATCCTGTCCGACGACGACGTCGGCTTCTCATACCATGAGACCACCGTCGAACCGAACACCGAGACGCCGCTGCACTATCCCGACTACATCGAGGCCGTCTGGCTGATCGACGGTTACGGGGCTCTGGTCGACCACGACAATCACCGCACGTATTCGCTCGCGCCGGGGACGATGTACTTGCTCGACGGGCATGAACGGCACTCGATCATCGCGACGACCCGGCCGCCCGACAGCAGATTCGGCTATCTCTCCGACGTGCTGCCGACCGCGTGGCAGGCGGTCGAGTATGCCGATATCCCCGAAGGCGGTTCGCTTGCCGTCATCGGCCTCGGCCCGATCGGTGATATGGCCGCGCGGATCGCTGCACATCGCGGCGTCCGGGTGATCGGTGTCGAACGGGTGCCGGAGCGTCTGGCCCGCGCGCGATCGCGTGGTCTGTAGACCGTGTCGTGCCAGGACGATGTCGTCGCATCGATCAGAGACAAGACATCAGGCAGGGGAACGGATGCCGTGATCGACGCGGTCGGCATGGAGGCGCACGGCTCGCCAATGACGAAATCCGTGCAACACGCCGCCCGAATGCTCCCGGACGCCGTCGGCCGCTGGGTCGACGGGAGATTCGGAGTCGATCGCATGTCGGCGCTACACACCGCCTTCGACGTCGTCCGGCGAGGAGGGACGGTGTCCGTCTCCGGCGTCTACGGCGGTGCGCTCGATCCGGTACCCATGTTCAAGCTTTTCGACAAGCAGGTCCAGATCCGGATGGGACAGGCGAACGTGAAGAGGTGGACCGGCGCGATCATGCCGCTGCTCACCGACGAGGATCCGTTGGGGGTCGACGGCTTCGCTTCCCACGAGTTGCCGCTCGCCGAAGCTCCGGGCGCGTATGCGAAGTTCCAGGCCAAGGCCGACGGCTACGTCAAAGTCGTTCTCCGGCCTTGACTCACGGGGGCGAGCGCGGGGCACCCGTCACCTGGGCGGCAGCGGCCGTGTCGCGGGCCCCTCGAGAACGTCTCCGCGGCGATCGAACCGAGAACCGTGCAATGGGCAGTCCCACGTGTGCTCGGCGTCGTTCCAGTGCAAGGCGCCGAACAGATGGGTACACACCGGGACCACAGACGATGTCTCCCCGGCGACCGTGCACACACCACGCGGACCGATTCCGTCACGTCCGATCGATCCCGAGCCCTCCCGCGGATGTTGGTCGACCGTCCCGATCAACCGGGCGTAGCCGCGCAACAGGCTGAGGCCGGCCTTGGCGTTGACACGGGCCGCCGAGGGGATCGACGCCAATTCTGCGTGGCGCCACGGCCGGAGACTGTCCGCCCACGGCCGTCGATCACCCAATAGGATCCCGGACAGGGCGAGCGCGGCGGCGACGCCATTCGTCATGCCCCACTTGGCGAAGCCGGTCGCGACGAGGAGGGACTCATCGCCGGGGAGAATCGGGCCCACGTAGGGCAGTTCATCGATGGATTCGTAGTCCTGTGCGGACCAGCGCGCGATCGGCTGCGCAGACGGGAACCAGTGCCGCGTCCACGCGATCAGATCGTCGGCGTGTCGTCGTTCCGATTGTGTCCGGCCCACATCGTGGCCGAAACCACCGACGAGAAGAACGGTCTCGTCGGGGTGTCCCGGGCGCGGAGCCGTCCGGAGCGACACCGTCGGATCGTCGACTCCCAGGTACATGTCGCCGGGGATGACACCGGAGACGGTGAACGCGGCCGCATACGAACGGTGCGCGGAGAGCCGGGCGAAGAATCCCCCACGGGAGAGGACGGGCGTGCCGGTGGCGAGCACGACCGAACCCGCGGAAAGTATGCCGGCCTCGGTATCTATCCGATAGTCGTCACCACGCAGGCTCACGCGTCGTGCCCGGACGCCTTCGGCGACGGTGCCGCCGTGCCCGGCGATGTCCTGCGCCACGGTCCGCAGCAACGGCAGCGGATCGATCTGCGCCTGGTCCGCGAGGTGTACGGCCGTGCGGACCGGGAAGGGCAGTGCCGGGCAACTCGCTCGAAACACATCGAGGCCGGCGGCACGGCAGGCCCGGTACTCCTGCCCGGCCTTCTCGGCGCCGGTGACGCTGCATGCATAGGTCACCGCCGTCGCACGCTGTACCGTGACGTCATGCCGCTCGCAGTAGTGCAGCAACCACTCGTGGCCCTGACGGTTGGCCTCGACGTAATGCCGCACCGCCTCCGGGCCGTGGTGCCGACCGATCGACGACAGCCTCGTGCCCTGCAACAGCGATACCTTGCCGGTGGTGTTCCCGGTCGCGCCGGCGCCGAGGTGCCGTGCCTCGATCACGGCCACACTGCGTCCGGCGCATGCGAGCAGCAGCGCGGTGGTCAAGCCGGTCAGGCCGCCGCCCAGGACCACATGGTCGTACCGGCGGCCGTTGAGATCGGGCGGCGGCTTTTCAGTGTCCGGAGCGGAGCCTTCACCGTACGTCCACAGGGATGCCATGGCGCGAGGAGTACCCGCATCGGAGGCGCGTCAAACCTCCCGCGGGTCTCAGCCGAAGTATGCCGGCTCTTCAACTCTGAGAGTGCGTAGGTGGGATCTGGGCTGACCGGGCGTGGGCACAAGATGTAGGCGGGTCCTGGGTGTGAAGATGGAAGTTCCTACACACCCATTTTCACGCCACAGGACCCATGAGCGAGCTTACTGCCGATGTTGCTGACACGATCTGCCGAACCGTCGAGCTGGGGGTGACGATCACCGGCGCCGCTGTCGATGCCCGCGGCCGCACGCACTTGTGGTGCCGGGTGCTGCAGGCCGATCGGCATTGTCCGGGCTGTCAGATCGCCGGCGACCTGCGTGATCACGCCGACCGCGTGCTCACTGATGTGCCGATCAGCGGCCATCCTGTTGTTCTGCATGTCGCGGTGCCCCGGTTCGTGTGCCGTACCAGCGACTGCCCACGAACGATCTTCCGCGGCGGGATCGATCATGTCGCCGCGCCCCGGGCCGTGGTCACCGCCCGGACCACACGCTGGATCCTGCAACGCATCGCGATCGACAAGATGAGCGTGAAAGCGGTGGCCACAGCGCTGGGCCTGGCGTGGAAGACAGTCAACGCGATCGCCGTGAGTGCGGCCCGGGCCCTGGTCTACGACGGCGGCCACCTCGACGGTGTACGGCACCTGGGCGTCGATGAGCACAAGTGGAAACACGTTCGCGGACAAGGAGACCCGAGCTTCGTGACCGTTCTGATCGACTTGACGCCCGTGGTCGAGGGCACCGGCCCGGCTCGGCTGCTGGACATGATCGGCGGCCGGTCAGCGCAGGTCCTCAAAGACTGGATGAACACTCGTGACCAGCGATTCCGCGACCGGATCACAGTCGTGGCCATGGACGGATTCACCGGCTACAAGACCGCCACCAGCCAGGAACTCCCCGCCGCCCGGGTCGTGATGGACCCGTTCCACGTCGTCGCGCTGGCCGGAAACAAGCTCGATCTGTGCCGCCAACGCGTTCAGCAGCAGACATGCGGGCACCGCGGACGCGCCGGTGACCCGTTGTACACGATCCGCCGGATCCTGCACACCCGTACCGGGTTGCTCACCGCCAAGCAGAAGATCCGGTTGTACGAGTCGCTGACCAGCCATGACGCGCACGTCGCGGTCGAGATCACCTACCAGGTGTATCAGCAGCTGATCGCCGCCTACCAGCACCCGCAGCGCCGCGAGGGCAAGAAACTGATGTGGAAGGTCCTCAAACGCATCCAGACCGGACTCCCCGCCGGGCTAGCCGAACTCGCCCAACTCGGGCGAAGTCTCTGGAAACGCCGCGCCGACATCCTGGCCTACTTCGATACCGGAGTCTCCAACGGACCCGTCGAAGCCATCAACGGCCGCCTCGAACACCTCCGCGGAATCGCCCAGGGCTTCCGCAACCTCGACCACTACATCTTGCGATCCCTCCTGCACTCCGGTCAGCTCGCCGAACACATCAACGCACTCTGAAAGGCGAAGAGCCAGTATGCCTCGATCGGTGGAGCGTCGGCCCGGCGGGAATGACGGTGGCCGCATGAGGACGCCGGCTGGCTCGTCTGATACCGGCGAGGCGGCGCGGCCAGAAAGCCGACTGCCCACCGACGCCGACGTCCGGGAGCTCTGTCGCATACTTGCTGACGGCGTCGGAGAGCGCCGGATCGCCGTCGCCGAATCTCTCACCGGTGGCAACCTCGCGGCTCACTTGAGTCGTGCGCCCACATCGGGCGAGTGGTTCCGTGGCGGAATCGTCGCCTATCACCGTGATGTCAAGCACGAACTTCTCGCCGTACCCGCAGGCCCGGTGGTGTCGCAGATCGCCGCCAGACAGATGGCGAGTCGTACGGCCGCGCTGCTGGGCGCCGACATCGTCGTCGCTGTGACCGGGGAGGCGGGTCCGGAAGGTCAGGAGGAATCGCCGGGCATCGTGTGGTTCGGTGTCTACGACCGCGGCGAGGTCAGTGCAGAACGGCGAGAATTCGAGGGCGATCCGGAGGAGATCCTCGCTGCGACGGTGAACGAGGCCTTGCGGATCCTGGTCGCCGGTGTCTGTGGCCCGGACGGATGGCCGCAGCGTAGCGTTTACACGCATCGAGCGGACCCGCGCTAACCTGGTTTCTCGTGAGCGACTTCGAGGGCGGCAACAGCGGACCCGGTGATCGGTCCCCGGATGAGGTGCCACCGTCGGGGCGCGCGGAGCGGCGGCCGGCCGGTGACCGGGCGGACGATGCCCAGGCCGTCAACGATGGGACCGCCGCCGCCGAGACCGTCAGCGACCGGGACAACGAAGAGAACCAGAAGGAGGCCGGCCGCAAGGGCGGGCTCCTCCGCGAGATCGCCATCGTCATCGGCATCGTGCTGGCTCTGATGTTCGTGGTGAACACCTTCTTCTTCAGGCAGTACGTGGTGCCGAGCGAGTCGATGGAACCGACCCTGCACGGCTGCACCGGCTGCACCAACGACCGTATCGTCGTCGACAAGATCAGCTATCGGTTCTCCGATCCGAAGCCGGGCGACGTCGTCGTCTTCAAGGCACCGAGCGATTCGTGGGATCGCGGCTGGAATTCGCCGCGCTCGGGCAATCCGGTGATCCACAAGATCCAGGACGTGCTGTCCTGGTTCGCCCTGTCGCCGCCGAATGAGAACAACCTGGTCAAACGGGTGATCGCCACCGAGGGGCAGACCGTGGAATGCCACGCGGCGGACGGCAAGGGTGTGACGGTCAACGGTAAGTCGCTGCGCGAGCCGTACATCGACAAGAACCTGCAGAACGCGCAGTACACCGATGACGGCACCGGCGGGGGCAGCTGTTACGGCGATGACTTCGGGCCGGTCACCGTGCCGAAGGGCAACGTCTGGGTGATGGGCGACAACCGCTCGGATTCGGCCGACTCCCGGTACCACATGGACGACGAGTTCCACGGCACGGTGCCGGTCAAGGACATCCGCGGCAAGGTCCGCTTCATCATCTATCCGTTCTCCCGGTTCGGCGGTGTCGACGCGGTCGATCCGCAGTAGGCGAGTGGTGGCGACCGTGTCGGCCACCCGCTGGCCACCGCGCACGACGGTCCGCCGGGCCGCGGCGCTGCGCACCCTGGAGTTCACCCTCGACCGGTCC
Source organism: Gordonia sp. PP30 (assembly GCF_023100845.1). Taxonomy (NCBI): domain Bacteria; kingdom Bacillati; phylum Actinomycetota; class Actinomycetes; order Mycobacteriales; family Gordoniaceae; genus Gordonia; species Gordonia sp. PP30. The sequence continues at coordinate 1,891,151 of NZ_CP095864.1, forward strand.
GGTCTCGGGCCGGTCGCCGGGGTCGACGAAGCCGGGCGCGGGGCCTGCGCCGGGCCGCTGGTGGTGGCCGCGTGCATCCTGGGGCCGACGCAGCTCAAATCGCTGGCCGACCTGGACGACTCCAAGAAGCTCAGTCCCGCCACCCGGGACCGGCTGTACGACGCGGTGCACCGCTACGCGGTCGCCACCAGCGTCGTGGTGATTGAGGCGGATGAGATCGACCGGATCGGTATCCACGTCGCCAACATCCGCGGCATGCGGCAGGCCGTCGCCGGCCTGCCGGTGCGGCCCGGTTATGTGCTGTCCGACGGCTTCGGGGTACCCGGGCTGACCGCGCCGTCGCTCCCGGTCATCGGCGGCGACGCCAGCGCGGCGTGCATCGCGGGCGCGTCGATCCTGGCGAAGGTGACGCGCGACCGGATCATGGCCGGGCTCGACGACGTGCACACCGGCTACGATTTCGCCGTCCACAAGGGCTACAGCACGGCCCACCACATGGCGTGTCTGGACCGGCTCGGACCGTCGCCGGTGCACCGGATGTCGTACCGAAACGTCCGCGATAGGCTTGTCGAATGAGCGCTGAGGACCTTGAGAAGTACGAAGCCGAGATGGAGCTGTCCCTGTACCGCGAGTACAAGGACCTGGTCGGCCAGTTCTCCTACGTCGTCGAGACCGAGCGGCGGTTCTACCTGGCCAACGGCGTCAACCTGATCCCGCGAAACAACGAGGGCGAGGTCTACTTCGAGATCCACCTGACCGACGCCTGGGTGTGGGACATGTACCGGCCGGCGCGCTTTGTGAAGCAGGTCCGGGTGGTGACGTTCAAGGACGTGAACATCGAGGAACTCGAGCGCGCCGAACTGCGTCTGCCCGACGAGCCGTAGGGTCAGCTGCGGTCGATCCGGATTGTGCTGTTTCTCTGAATCGGGTGGTTGTGTTCGTCGGTTCGGTGTACATACCCGGCCTCGTTCCGGCGATAGGATTCGCCCGTGAATAGTGTGTGGAAATCGTTGGGATCACGGTCTGGAGTTCGAATGCAGGCCCGGGTCGCCGGGAGTCTGCTGGGGGCGGTGGTGCTCGCAGTCGGTGTGACGGCGTGCGGCGGGGCGCAGTCCGGGACCGCGGTCAAGTCCGGTTCCACGGCGGTCCAGCATACGACCACCGGGGAAACGAGCACCTCGGCGGTGCCTGCGTCGGTCGCCGTCGATTCAGGGGAGCCGATGAAGGGCGACCGGGTAGTGAAATGGGGGCAGTTCGTCAGCGGCTGCTATCCGCGCGTTGAACGCAAGGATCAGAACGGTGTGATCAAGACGTTCTTGCCCAAGACCGGGGACTTCACGTCGATCTCAATGCCGCCGCAGGCCCCGGGCGACAGCTCATACACCCAAGTGTCATGCGATCTCGGCGGGACTCCCGAGCACCCCGTGATCGCCGTCCTGCGATCCAATTCCACGCCAGGCAGCGGTCTGAACTCGGAGCGCCCGCACTGCGATCTGGCGGTGATCTCGATCCCGGATGGCAAGGTCGTCGCGCAACGTGACATCTACAGCGAATCGGGCAAGCAATGCCAGATGACCCTGTACGCCTCGCCGTCGACGGTGCTGGTGGCGGGAGCAGGCGGGGATGGCGAGTCGACGTATGATCGCGTGCTGTCACTGGCCGACCTGCATCCGCTGTGGGACACCCGGGGCCGCGACGGACACTTCGAGCACCCATACGATGACGGATACATGTCTGACACCGCGCCGATGTCGCGCATCTCCGGTGGGTCCGACGGACTCGTAGACCTGCGCACCGGGAAGGTGATCGCGCAGGGCACGTACGAATTCACACCGCTGCGCGGTACGACATATTTCCAGCATCACTGCGAGAACGGGACAAACTGCGGAACTGCCGACATCATCGATCCGGCGGGGAAAGTTCTGGCGACGGTGCCGAGTCTGGGATCGATGACGGTGGGGGAGAAAATGCTCGCGGTGTGGGGCGCGCGATCGCCCGCCGGCGGCGGCACGCAGATCCCCGAGTTCGCGACTTACGACCTGACCACCGGGAAGATTCTGGTCGATCTCAAGGGTGACGACGCGGCGAACCTGAACATCAACGGACTCTCCATCTACGGCTACGACCTCTATCTGACCGAGGAGAGCGCGGCATCGGGGAAGCAACGGGTGGTGGTCGACGGGAAGACCGGCAAGACCGATGACGCCCGGACGCCGTTCAGCATGATCCCGCTGGCCGCGCTGAACGGCGGCTGGACCGTGAACTTCGATGTCGACAAGCCGAACGGCTACTGGGACTGTGCCGTGCCGTCGATTCAGCTCGGGTGTTACCTGGAGCTCACGCACGGATAGCACTGTTCGCGGGCCGTCAAGGGGGTGAGGTGCGGCCCTGTGGACAACCATCGTTGTCCACAGGGCCGCACGCATCGGTGGTGACAGGGCCGGTGGCCGGCCTCATCCTCGATCCATGGGGGAAATCGCAGAGCGCCGCGACCGGCGTGGACAAGTGGGTCGGCTCGGTGAGGATCTGGCCGCGGACCATGTCGCCGGGCTGGGGTGGCGGATCCTGGACCGGAACTGGCGGACGCGGTACGGCGAGCTCGATCTGATCGCCGCGGACGGGACCACGCTGGTGATCGTCGAGGTGAAGACGCGGGCATCGCGGACCTTCACCGATCCGGTGGCCGCGGTGACCGCCGACAAGCTGCGGCGGATGCGGCTGCTGGCGCGGCAGTGGCTCGCCGCGCAACCGCCGGGGGCGCCGTGGTGGGAGATCATCCGGTTCGACGTCGTCTCGATCCAGCTCGATCTCGACCGGCCCGGCGATCGGTCACTCGCGCGGCTGACCCATCACACCGGGCTCGTGGACTGAAGGCGGAGTCATGCGAGTCGTGGGCAACGTGCATTCGATGGGACTGGCCGGGATCGTCGCCGCGCCGATCGAGATCCAGGGCAACATCGCCTCCGGACTGCCGGGCGTGACGATCAGCGGCAGCGTGGACGGATCGCTGCGCGAGGCGAAGGACCGGGTGCGCGCGGCCGTCGTGAACTCCGGGTTCAAGTGGCCGGAGATGAAGGTCACGATCGCGCTGGCACCGGCGCAGACCCGCAAGGAGGGTTCGGGCTTCGACCTCGGGATGGCGCTGGCCGTGCTGATCGCCGACGGACTCGCCACGGAGGTCTCGCTCGAGACGACCGTATTCCTCGGCGAGCTCGCGCTCGACGGCCGGGTGCGACCGGTCCGCGGGGTACTGCCACTGCTGCTCGCTGCGCACGACGCCGGCTTCCGGCGGGCCGTCGTCCCGGTGGCGAACACGCGGGAGGCGGCCCTGGTCGAGGGACTGGACATCGGCGGGGCGCAGTCGCTCTCGCACGTGGTGGCCTGGCTCTCCGGCGAGGCCGCCCTCGACGCCGTCGAATCCGGTGACGCCGGGTGCCCGCCGCCGGTGCCCGACATGGCCGACGTGGTGGGGCAGGCGCAGGCCCGGCACGCCCTCGAGGTGGCCGCGGCCGGCGGCCACCATGTCCTGATGACCGGGCCGCCGGGTATCGGGAAGACGATGCTCGCTTCCCGGATTCCGGGAATCCTGCCGCCGCTGGAGCCCGCCGAGGCACTGGAGGTGACCGCGATCCACTCGATCGCCGGGACGCTGCCGCCGCACCACCCGCTGATCACCGTCCCGCCGTTCGTCGCCCCGCACCACGGCCTGTCGATGACGGCGCTGCTCGGCGGCGGCACCGGGATGGCGCGCCCCGGGGCCGTCTCTCGCGCCCACCGCGGGGTGCTGTTCCTGGACGAGTGCGCCGAGATGGGGCCGAAGGTGCTCGACGGCCTGCGCCAGCCGCTGGAGGAGGGCCGCGTCAAGATCAGCCGCCGCGACGGCGACGCCGTCTACCCGTCGCGGTTCCTGCTGCTGCTCGCCGCCAACCCGTGTCCGTGCGCGCCGGCGCACGACGTCGACTGCGTCTGCACGTCGATCGTCCGGCGCCGCTACCTCGGTAAGCTGTCCGGTCCACTGATGGACCGCATCGACATCCGCGTGCAGATGGAACCACCCGGCAGCACCATGCTGCTCAGCGCGCGCGGGGAGCCGAGCGCGACCGTCGCGCAACGGGTGGCCCAGGCGCGCACCCGGGCCCGGGAACGATGGCGTGAACGCGGATGGCTCACCAACGCCGAGGTACCGGGCAGTGCCCTGCGCCAGGACTTCCCGCTGGCCCGTGAGACGCTGGCGCCGATCGAGCGTTTTCTGCGCGAGGGCCGGGTGACGGCCCGCGGTGCGGACCGCGCTTTACGGCTGGCGTGGACCCTGTGTGACCTGCGCGCGGGGGAGCGGCCCGGGCCCGACGACGTCGCCCAGGCGCTGATGTACCGCGATCGGGAGTTCCGGTGAGCACGCCCGACGAGGCCGAGCGACGGGCCTGGGCGTACCTGTCGGCGGTGGCCGAACCGCCCTGCGCGCCGTTGATCGCGCTGGTCGCCCGGCACGGCGCCGTCGAGACGGCGCGGATGGTGAAGGCCCAGAGTCTGCCCGCGCGCCATGCGGCGGTGCGGACCGCCACCGCCGCCCGGGCCGCGGTGGACCGCGGCGCCGCCGACCTCGATACCGCCGCGCGGCTCGGCGCCAGGCTCGTCACGCGCGACGACGACGAGTGGCCCGCCTGGTCACTGCTCGCCCTGGACACCGCGAGCACGGCGGCGCGCGGCGGCACCCCGCTGGCCCTGTGGGTCCGGGGCGCGCGGCCGCTGGAGTCGTTCACGCAGTCGGCGATCGGCGTGGTGGGGGCGCGGGCGTCGTCGTCGTACGGCGATCACGTGGCGGGCCGGCTCGGCGGGGACCTCGCCGCACAGGGCTGGACGGTGGTCTCCGGCGGGGCCTACGGAATCGACGGCGCCGCGCACCGGGGCGCGCTCGGCGCGGGCGGCCCGACGCTCGCGGTGCTGGCCTGCGGTATCGACCGCGACTATCCGGCCGGACACCACAGATTGCTCGCCGAGATCGCGTCGCACGGACTGCTGATCACCGAGTACCCGCCCGGCACGACCGCCGCCAAGCACCGCTTCCTCACCCGGAACCGGTTGGTGGCGGCACTGTCCGGGGCGCTCGTGGTGGTCGAGGCGGGCCGTCGTTCGGGTGCGGCGAACACCGCGGCATGGGCGCGGCATCTCGGCCGGCCGCTCGGGGCGGTGCCCGGTCCGGTCACCTCGGCGACCTCGGTCGGCTGTCACCAGATGATCGCCGACGGCGACGCGGCCCTGGTGTTCGACGCGGCATCGGTGCTGGCCCTGGTCGAGGTGGACGGGCACGACAGTCACGTTCCGGCACCGCCACGCCCGACGGACGGCCTGCCGCCCGCTCAGTTCGAGGTGCTCGAGGCGCTGCCCGCCCGCGCCGGCCGCACGGTCGACGAGATCGCCGTCGCCGCCGCCCGGCCCGCCGACGAGGTCCGTGTCGCGCTGGCGATGCTGGAAGTGCGGGGACTCGTCGAGACCGCCGCCGGGACCTGGCGGCTGGCGCGGGGCGGCCGGTCGTGAACGCGCAGGTGTGGGTCACCCTGATACTCGGTGTGTCGGCCACCGCCGGTGTACTGGCGACGCTCTGGCAGCGGCAACGATCCGAGGAACGCGATCGTGCCCAGCGCGCGGAGTACGACTCCCGGAGTGAATGGTGGAAACGCTACGAGTGGGCGGTGGAACAGGCGTACGCCACTGACGACCGTGGGCGGCAGTTGCTCGGACTCGATGTGCTCACCGAGTTGCTTGATTCATCGCTGGCGACTCGGAGCGAATGGGGAGTCATCCGGGTGCTGGTGATGCATCCCGGGATCGGGCAGAATGGCGAGCGGAGAGGGCATTGACATGTGGGATCTTGAAGCAAGCGCACGGCAGCGCGCTGAGTCGGAGGATGTGCTGTTCGGCAGCACGCCGGCCGCACGCCGCAAGAGCGCCCAGATCGTCGTCAAGATCGACCGCCTCGAAGGTAAGGAGCCACCCCGGTGGGTGCTCGATGTGGCGGAGGGGCGTCTCCCGGCCTGAGTCGGCGGCCCCGTCGTCGAACCGGTCTCAGGCCGGTGCGTTCATCGGAGCCAGGGAGTCGACGCCGGTCAGTTTGATCCGGGTGTCCAGGCTTCCGTTCCATTCGACGCCGATTCCGTGCTGCGTCAGCAGCGGAACCACCTCGTCGTTCATCAGTGCGAGGGTCCGCGCCGCATACGACTCGTCCCGTTGCGCGTCGGTCATGCTCTCCCATTCGGCCTGCTCGAAGTAGGCCGGCAGAAAGATCCCGTAGTTGAGATACGTGGTGCGGTCGGCGAAGATCCCGTCGGTGTCCTGCATGTGGAAGAACACGTAGCCACGCCACGTCCGGGTGTCGTCGCGCTCGTCGGCGATCTCCGCCGCGCCGCAGGTGCCGCAGCAGGTGAAGTCGCCGCGGGCGACGACGCCGATCCCGGCGAGTGCGGCGAACGCGCGTTCCAGTGACGTCTGCGGGAGCGGGAGGCCCCAGCGTGCCTGCTGGTCGCGGCGGGCCTCGATCACCGAGGTGAACCACGCGGCCGCCTCCGCCGAGGAGACCTTCGCGGTGTCGAGTTCGTCGTCGAACAGGTCCAGGTACTGATCCAGCTGATTCTCTCCGCGCAACGCGAGTTGCCAGGTCTGCTCGGCGACGTACTCGGCGTCGTCGCCGAGATCCCAGCTCGTGGGCACGGCGTAGTCGGCGGGGCGCGCGTAGAGGTCCGGTGTCATGGCGCGAGAGTAGCGCGTGACCCCGACAGCGAAGCCCGCCCGTCAGAGTTCGGTCACCACGCGGACCACGGGGGTGCCACGCAACTCCGCCATCCGATGCGCCGCCGCATCCAGTTCGCCACGCACGCCGTCGTCGAACGGGGTGAACGGGGTGACCCGCAGCGTCAACGTCCGGCCCTGCTTACGGGGCCGCCAGATCCCGCGGACCCGGCCGTCGACCAGCACGGCGCCGGGTGCGCCCACCGTCTTCCAGATCGCCGCGTGAGACGCCGGCTCGGCGATCGTCGCGCGGTCGCGCTGCTGCAGGTACGGATCGTGGGGCGGCAGCAATCGCAGGCCGCTCGGCTCCGGGGCGCCGCGCCACCGATCGAGGTCCTCGGTGAGGATCCAGATGCCGTCGCCGGGGCCGACGGGTGTCAGTTCCTCGTCGAGCAGATCCCACCAGCCCGCCGCGTCGCCGGGCCGCACGCCCATCCACGACGCGAAGTCCCGCGGCCGGGCCGGGCCGTAGCAGCGAAGGAACCGGCGGAGCAGTTCTGCGCGCGCGGCCGGGGCGTCGCCGGGTGTCCGGTCCGGGCCCAGCCAGTCGCCGAGCAGGACGAACGGGGCGGTGTCGCCGTCTCTCGGTGCGAAGCAGAGGGCCTGTTCCAGCGTGAGGATCCGCAGAGCGAAGTGCACGACGCGCTCGCCGGTCGGCTGTCCCGGCGAATACGGGCCCTCGGCGTCCCACTCCGCGCGGCGCCCGGGGTCGAGATGGGGAGCGATCCGCGAGGCGATCTCGGCGCCGAGTGGTCCGATCGGCAGGCGCCGGTGCGACAGGACCTCGTCCAGCCGATCCCGGACCAGGGGCACGACGTCGTCGAACGACATCCCGAGCCGCCGTATCACCGGCCGGACGCCGATCACCAGTTCCTCTCGGCCGCGTGCGGTCGGCGGCAGGACACCGGTGGTGAAGACGTCCAGGTCCGCGGTCGGGAAGACCTACGGAGCGCCGCGGACACCCCAGGTGGACAGCAGGCTGCGATCGGCGAGGGCGCCGGCGAAACCCTCCGGGGTCAGCCCGGGCAGTCGCGCCGCCAGGGCGAGGAGCGCGGAGCCGGGCGGACTGTCCTGCACCCCGATCGCGCCCGCGGCCTCGGGCAGACCGTCGGCCGGTCCGCTCAGATGATGGGCCTGCATACGGAAGGCGATCACCCGATCGACGGTCACCGGAGAGGACATGCCGCCAGCCTAGTGGCTACTTAGGCTGACCTCACTAGCCGGAATGACAGGCGGTACGGTGGGGGAATGGCGAAGAGCTTCCACACGATGACGGTGCTGCGCACCGAATGGCTGACCGACCACATGATCCGGATCTGGCTGGGCGGTGACGGTTTCGACGGCTTCACCCCGGCCGGGCCGGGAGCGGCCGAGGGACGGCCGGACACCGACATGTACGTCAAGTTCGTGTTTCCGCCGGCGGGCGTGGAGTATCCGGAGCCGTTCGACATCGACCGCATCGCCGCCGAGTTCGCGTCCGACCAGCAGCCGGTGCTGCGCACCTACACGGTGCGCCGGTACGACCCGGTGACCCGCGAATTGGCGGTCGACTTCGTCGTGCACGGCGAGGAAGGCATCGCCGGACCGTGGGCGGCGCGGGTCCAGCCCGGCGAGACTGTCGTCTTCCGCGGCCCCGGCAGCGGTTACCGGCCCGATCCCGAGGCGCCCTGGCACCTGCTGGTGTCCGACGAGGCCGGGCTTCCGGCGCTGGCCGCGGCCCTGGAGGCGCTGCCCGGCGACGCGATCGCCAAGGCGTTCATCGAGGTCGGCGGCCCGGAGGACGAGATCGAGCTGATCGCCCCGGCCGGCGCCGAGATCACCTGGGTGCACCGGGGCGCGTCGTCTTTCGCCGCCGGGGAGGATCTGGCCGGCGACCGGGCGCCGGTCATCGCGGCGGTCCGGGCGGCGGAGTGGCTGGATGGCGAGCCGCAGGTCTTCATCCACGGCGAGGCGCAGGCGGTGATGAAGAACCTCCGCCCGTACGTGCGCAAGGAGCGGGGCGTCGGGGCGCGCCGAGCGTCGTCGATCTCCGGCTACTGGCGGCGCGGCCGCACCGAGGAGGGCTTCCGGCAGTGGAAGGCCGAGCAGCGGGCGGCCGGGCAGGCCTAGGCGCAGGCCCGGTTAGACGATCTGCTCTTCCTCGACCGGAGCGCGCCGCGGGATCGCGAGCGCGGTGAGCGCGGACACCACGCAGACGGCGAGCGGGATCGCCGCGGCCCAGGCGTAGGCGCCGCTGGTCGGTACGTGCTGGACGTGTGATCCGGCGCCGACGGCGACGGTCGACGCCGCCAGGATCATGCCGACCACGGCGGTCGCCAGCGACGTCCCGACCGACCGCATCAGCGCGTTGACACCGTTGGCCTCACCGGTGTGCGACACCGGCACCCACTGCATGATCAGGGCCGGCATCGCCGAGTACGCGATGCCGAGGCCGGCGCCGACCAGGATGTTGATGGCGAGCAGCCATCCCCACCCGGCACGCCAGGGGCCGGCGATCATCGTCAGCAGCAGCGTGTAGCCCAGACCGATCACCACGACGCCCGAGGCCAGGGAGACCCGCGCGCCGTACCGGGCGGTCATGGCCGCCGACACGTACGAGAAGGCGAACATCACCAGCCCTCCCGGCATCAGGAGGAGGCTGGCCACCAGCATGGTCATTCCCACGCCGAGGCTGCCGGCGTCCATGGCGGCGGACGGGGCCATGAGGATCTGGATCGGGATCATCTGCATGGCGTAGAAGGCGAAGCCGGTGGCGATGGACGCGAGGTTGGTCAGCAGCACCGGCCGGAGCAGCAGGTTCAGCCGCAGATCGACCAGCGGATTGGGACTGCGCTGCTCCCAGCGCCACCACAGCAGCGCCGAGACGACGAACCCCGCGAACATCACCAGCGTGATCGGTGCGGTCCATCCCCATTCGGCGCCCTTCGACACCGGCAGCAGAAGACAGGTGAGCAGCACGGTGAGCCCGACCGCGCCGAGGGCGTCGAACCGGCCGCCGGTCGCGACCCCGCGCACCGGGACGGTGGCGACCACCGCGGCCGCGGCGATCACCGCGACGGCCGAACTGGTCCAGAACAGGGCATGCCAGCTGACCTGCTGGGCAATGGCGGCCGAGAACGGCAGACCGAGTGAGCCGCCGACGCCGAGCGAGGCGCTCATCGCGCCGATCGACGAGGCGAGTCGTTCGGGCGGCACGATGTCGCGCATCAGCGAGATGCCGACGGCGATGGTGCCGATTCCGAGGCCTTGCAGTCCGCGGCCGAGCAGGAAGATCAGAAAGCTGGCCGACAGCGCGCACACCGCGGAGCCGACGGCCACCGCGATCAGGCTGGCGACGAGCACCGTGCGCTTGCCGAACATGTCGCCCAGGCGTCCGGAGATCGGCGTGACCACCGCGCCCACCAGCAGCGTGATGGTGAGCGTCCAGGAGGAGTTGGTCGCCGAGGTCGAGAGCAGCGAGGGGAGCAGCGGGATCAGCGGCACGATGATCGTCTGCATCAGGGCGACGACGATGCCGGCCGCGCAGAGCACGGCGACGGCGAGCCGCGGATGCGGTTCGGCAGGGGCGGTGGTCACGGAGGTGCAGGGCTCCCATCGTGGTCGAAAGGGATATTTCGGATTACTAACTTAATTTTATGTAAGAAGGCTCGCCGCGGATGCGGCGGGGGCGAATCGGTGGCGCCGTAGACTCGGGTCATGGCCGAGGTGCTCTCCGAATTCGCCGATCACCTGCGCCTGGAAAAGGCGCGCAGCGCGCACACCGTCCGCGCCTACACCGCCGATCTGCGCGGGCTCATCTCGTTCGCGGGCGCCCGCGGGGTGCCGCTGACCGGGATCGACCTCGCGCTGCTGCGGGCCTGGCTCGCCGAGCAGACCCGGCGCGGCGCCGCGCGCACCACGGTGGCGCGGCAGGTGTCGTCGGCCAAGACCTTCTTCGCCTGGGCCGCGCGCGAGGGCATCGTGGACGACGATCCCGCAATCCGCCTGCAGGCACCGAAAGCGCACCGGGTGCTGCCCGCGGTGCTCGCCCCGGAGCAGGCCGCCGACGCGGTCGCGACGGCGGCCCCCGACGGCGCCGACACGGACGATCCGATCGCCCTGCGGGACCGGCTGATCGTCGAACTCCTCTATTCCTCCGGCATCCGTGTCGGCGAACTGTGCGGGCTCGACCTGGACGACGTCGACGACGATCGCCGGGTGCTGCGGGTGATCGGCAAGGGCGACAAGCAGCGCACGGTGCCCTACGGCACCCCGGCCGCCGCCGCCCTGGACGACTGGCGGCGCCGGGGCCGGCACGCGCTGGCGACCGCCGCCTCGGGTGAGGCGCTGTTGCTCGGTGCGCGCGGCGGGCGCCTCGATCAGCGGATGGCGCGGACCGTCGTGCACCGGGCGACGGCCGCGCAGGGGACCGAGATCGGCCCGCACGGACTGCGGCACAGCGCGGCCACCCACCTGCTGGAGGGCGGCGCGGATCTGCGCGTGGTGCAGGAGCTGCTCGGGCACTCGTCGCTGGCGACGACGCAGCTGTACACGCATGTCAGCGTGGAGCGACTGCGGGCCGTGCACGACCAGGCACATCCGCGCGCGTGACGCCGTACGGTGAACCACATCACCGAACGCACCCCCGGGAGTACCCATGACCGACGCGCTGCCGACTCCACTCGTCGACCCCGAATGGCTCGCCGAGCACCTCGGCGAACCCGGATTGGTGGTCATCGATGCGACGTCGCATCTCACCGTTCCGGACGACGGCCCGTTCGCCATCGAATCGGGGGCGGCCACCTACCGCGCCGAACACATCCCGGGAGCGCTGTTCGCTGACCTGCTCGCCGATTTCGCCGATCCGGCCAGTGACGCGCCGTGGACCGCGGCCGATCACGACCGCTTCGCCGCCGCAGCCGGCGCGCTGGGCATCGGAGAGGGTGCCCGCGTCGTCGTCTACAGCCAGCACTGGCCGTTCTGGGCGACCCGGTTCTGGTGGCAACTGCGGCTCGAGGGTTTCGACCACGTCGCCGTCCTCGACGGTGGACTGCCCGCGTGGAAGGCGGCGGGCGGCGCGGTCACCGGCGCTCCGTCGGTGCCGGAGCCGCGCGTGTTCACCGGTGTGCGCCGTCCCGGGCTGGTCCGCTCGACCGAACAGGTCGCCGCCGCGCTCGACGACGAGAACACGATCCTGGTCAACGTGCTCGGCGAGGAGGATCACCGCGGGGAGACGGCGACGTACGCGCGGCCCGGACACATCCCGGGCAGCAGCAACTTCCCGGCCGCGCGGCTCCTCGATCCGGAGACGGGCCGGCTGCGTCCGGCCGCCGAACTCCGCTCCGAGCTGGCGGCGGCCGGTCTGCTCGACGCCGGGCGGACGGTGGTGACCTACCGCGGTGCCGGGATCGCGGCGACCGGGGTGGCGCTGGCCCTCGCCCAGGCGGGTGCCGACGAGGTCGGCGTGTACGACGGCTCGCTGATCGCGTGGACGGCCGATCCGGACCTGCCGATGGCGACCGGCACCGCGCCGCGCTGAGCGAGGCACTGGTCACGCCGGGACCAGCGGTTTCAGCCGAACCCGGACCGCGCCGACCAGGGCGAGCGGGTTGAGATAGCGCTCCGACGGCCCGCTGCCGCGGCGCGCGCCCCAGTGCAGGCACGCGGCGGCGGCGCAGCCCGGGTGCCCGGCGTTCAGATAGCCGAGGACCTGACCGCGGCCGACCCGGTCCCCGGCGCGCACGATCGGCCGCACCGGCTCGTAGGTCGTGGCGATACCGTCTGGGTGGAGCACCGAGACGGTCGGCCGGCCCGCCACCGTCCCGGCGAACCGGACCACACCCGCCCCGGCCGACAGGACCGCCGCATCCGGCGCGGCGGCCAGATCGACGCCGCGATGGCCGCTGAGCCAGCGCTGGGCCGGAGGATCGAACCCGCGAGTGACGGGTGGTCGCGGCACGAGCGGCCAGTCGTAGGCGGGACGCGCGGCGGCGCCCGGCGGACACAGCAGGACGGCCAGCCACAGCAGGACCAGCGCGCGAGGCGTCGTCGTTCTCATATCGGTTAGACGCGCGAGGGCCGGTTCCGGATCCCTTTTGTGTACGCGGCGTGTCGGGGCGTAGGATCGGCGACTGCATCTCGTCCCGGTCAGGGACGGGGTGACTTCGCGCGTCCGCGCGTCCGGTCCCTGCGGCCGGACACCACGATCGGAGCACCGGTCCCGGGACTTCCGGGCTGCTCCGGCGGCGGACGCCAGGGCCGGCGCCGCGGTGGCGACCGGTGAAACCGACACAAAGGAATACCCATGGCAGTCGTGACCATGCGGCAGCTGCTCGACAGCGGCGCCCACTTCGGACACCAGACCCGTCGCTGGAACCCGAAGATGAAGCGATTCATCTTCACCGACCGCAACGGCATCTACATCATCGACCTGCAGCAGACGCTGACCTACATCGATCGCGCCTACGAGTTCGTCAAGGAGACCGTCGCCCACGGCGGCACCGTCCTCTTCGTCGGCACCAAGAAGCAGGCGCAGGAATCGATCGCCGCGGAGGCGACCCGCGTCGGCATGCCCTACGTCAACCAGCGCTGGCTGGGCGGCATGCTCACCAACTTCAACACCGTGCACAAGCGTCTCCAGCGCATGAAGGAGCTGGAGTCGATGGAGCAGACCGGTGGCTTCGAGGGTCGCACCAAGAAGGAAATCCTCATGCTGACGCGTGAGAAGAACAAGCTGGAGCGCACCCTCGGCGGTATCCGCGACATGGCCAAGGTGCCCTCGGCCATGTGGGTCGTCGACACCAACAAGGAGCACATCGCCGTCGGCGAGGCCCGCAAGCTGAACATCCCGGTCATCGCGATCCTGGACACCAACTGCGATCCCGACCTGGTCGACTACCCGATCCCGGCGAACGACGACGCCATCCGCAGCACCGCGCTGCTGACCCGCGTCATCGCGACCGCCGTCGCCGAGGGCGTGCAGGCCCGCGCCGGCCAGGCCGGCGGCGACGCCAAGCCGGAGGCCGCCGGTGCCGAGCCGCTCGCCGAGTGGGAGCAGGATCTGCTGGCCACCCCGGAGGTCGTCGTCGAAGAGACCGTCGTCGTCGAGGCGCCCGCCGCTGAGTGATCCTGCCGGGCCCGTTCGCGGGCTTTAGGCTGATCACGTCACCCACACCACTTCTTTCCGAAGGGAGTCGCCACACATGGCGAACTACACCGCGGCAGACGTCAAGCGTCTGCGCGAACTGACCGGGTCGGGCATGCTCGACTGCAAGAACGCCCTGGCCAACAACGACGGTGACTTCGACAAGGCCGTCGAGGAACTCCGCATCAAGGGCGCCAAGGACGTCGGCAAGCGCGCCGAGCGCGCCACCGCCGAGGGCCTGGTCGCCGCTCGTGACGGCGTGCTGATCGAGCTGAACGCCGAGACCGACTTCGTCGCCAAGAACGACGAGTTCCAGAAGCTGGCCGACGACGTGCTTGGTGCCGCCGTGGCGCTGCGCACCAACGATGTCGACGCGCTGCTGGCCGCCCCGCTGGGCGACGGCACCGTCGCCTCGGCCGTCGAGGCCCTCTCGGCCAAGATCGGCGAGAAGCTGGTCCTGCGCCGCGTCGCGTCGTACGACGGCCCGGTCGCGGTCTACCTGCACAAGCGGGCGTCGGACCTGCCGCCGAGCGTCGGCGTGCTGGTCTCGTACACCGGTGAGAGCGATGCCGCGGCCGAGGCCGCACGTGGCGCCGCCATGCAGGTCGCCGCGCTCAAGGCCAAGTACGCCTCGCGGGACGACGTGCCCGCCGATGTCGTCGCCGACGAGCGTCGTATCGCCGAGGAGACCGCCAAGGCCGAGGGCAAGCCGGAGCAGGCGCTGCCCAAGATCGTCGAGGGCCGCGTCAACGGCTTCTACAAGGACGTCGTCCTGGTGGACCAGCCGTCGGTGACCGACTCCAAGAAGACCGTGAAGCAGATCCTGGACGAGGCCGGTGCCACCGTCGTCGCCTTCACCCGCTTCGAGGTCGGCCAGGCCTGATCGCCGCCTGACCTTCGGCCCCGCCCCTGATCATCCGGCGCCGCTCCCCGAGCGGCGTCGAGGGGCGGGGCCGAAGTGTTTCCACCGGCCGGTCACCACTATGATCAGGAGAGTTTGGCCGCGATCGGTTCCGGTCCGACGGCGCGACGAGCGAAGGGAAACGATGACCGACTCGCAGGCACGACCGCAGCGTGAAGGCTTCAGCAGGGTGCTGCTCAAGCTGGGTGGGGAGATGTTCGGCGGTGGGTCGGTGGGCCTGGATCCCGACGTGCTCGGCACCGTCGCCGATCAGATCGCCGAGGTGGTAGCCAGCGGAGTCCAGGTGGGCATCGTGATCGGCGGCGGTAACTTCTTCCGCGGTGCCGAACTGCAGCAGCGCGGCCTGGACCGGTCCCGCTCGGACTACATGGGCATGCTCGGCACCGTGATGAACTGCCTTGCGCTGCAAGACTTCCTGGAGAAGCGCGGGATCGACACGCGTGTCCAGACCGCCATCACCATGGGACAGGTTGCCGAGCCGTACCTGCCGCTGCGTGCCGTCCGCCACCTGGAGAAGGGCCGCGTCGTGATCTTCGGCGCCGGCATGGGCATGCCGTACTTCTCCACCGACACCACCGCCGCGCAGCGCGCGCTGGAGATCAAGGCCGAGGCCGTCCTGATGGCCAAGGCCGTCGACGGCGTCTACTCCGACGACCCGCGCACCAACCCGGATGCCGAGCTCTTCCGCGAGATCACCCACCGCGAGGTCCTGGACAAGGAACTCAAGGTGGCCGACGCGACCGCGTTCTCGCTGTGCATGGACAACAACATGCCTATCCTCGTGTTCAATCTTCTCGAAGAGGGGAACATCGCCCGCGCGGTGGCCGGGGAGAGCATCGGCACGCTGGTCTCCTCGTAGCTGTCTCCACCGCACCCGCCACACCCACCGATTAAGGACGACGATGATCGACGAAACCCTGCTCGACGCCGAGGAGAAGATGGAGAAGGCCGTCACCCACCTGCGTGACGACATGGCCTCCATCCGGACCGGCCGCGCGAACCCGGCGATGTTCAACAAGATCGTGGTCGAGTACTACGGAGCGCTGACCCCGATCACCCAGGTGTCCAGCATCAACGCTCCGGAGCCGCGGCTGATCGTCATCAAGCCGTACGAGCAGAGCCTGATGGGCGACGTCGAGACCGCGATCCGCAACTCCGACCTCGGCGTCAACCCGACCAACGACGGCAACGTGATCCGCGTCGCGATCCCGCAGCTCACCGAGGAGCGTCGCCGCGACCTCGGCAAGCAGGCCCGCGGCAAGGGTGAGGACGCCAAGATCGCCGTCCGCAACATCCGCCGCAAGGCCGTCGACGAGCTCAAGCGCATCCAGAAGGACGGCGAGGCCGGCGAGGACGAGGTGGTCCGCGCCGAGAAGGAACTCGACAAGACCACCCACGTCTACACCGATCAGATCGACGAGGTCGTGAAGCACAAAGAAGCCGAGCTGCTCGAGGTATGAGCGCCGACACGCCGCCGAAGACGTCCAAGGCCGGCCGCAATCTGCCGGCCGCGATCGGGGTGGGCGTCGCGCTGGGCGCCTGCCTCATCGTCGTGCTGGCCTTCGTGCCGCGCGTCTGGTTCGGCGTCGTCGCCGCGGCCATCGCCGTCGCGACCTGGGAGGTCGCCAAGCGGCTGCGCGAGGGGGACCGGCACGTCGCCCTGATCCCGCTGCTCCTCGGCGGCCAGGCGATCATCTGGACCACGTGGCCGTGGGGGCTGCGCGGGGCGCTGATCTCGTTCGCCATCACCGCGCTGGTGATCCTGGCCTGGAAGCTGTTCGCGCAGGGGCTGTCCGAGGCGCCGCACGAGTACACCCGCGACGTGTCGCTGTCGCTGCTGATCCTGGTCTGGTTGCCGCTGATGGCGATCTTCGCCGTCGACATGGTGCAGCAGAGCGACGGCCGCTACCGGGTCTTCACCTTCCTGATCGTGCTGGTCTGCTCCGATGTCGGCGGCTACACCGCCGGTGTGCTGTTCGGCAAGCACGCGATGGTGCCCGCGATCAGCCCGAAGAAGTCGTGGGAGGGGCTCGGCGGCTCGATGCTGTTCAGCACCGTCGGCGCGGTCTGCTGCGTGCACTGGCTGCTCGGCACCCACTGGTGGATCGGCCTGATCCTGGGGCCCGTGCTGGTGATCGTCGGCACCTGCGGTGACCTGATCGAGTCGCAGATCAAACGCGACCTCGGCATCAAGGACATGGGCACGCTGCTGCCCGGCCACGGCGGCATCATGGACCGCATCGACTCGCTGCTTCCGGGTGCCCTGGTGACCTGGGGAATCCTGACGGCGCTGCTATAGGCGCGGCGCCGTGCGCAGACCGCTGCCGTGGTTCGTGGCGGGCGTGGTGCTCGTCGCCGCGTCGATGCTGACCCTGTACCTGCTGTTCCACAGCCAGGACGAGTGGAACGCCGACGTCCTCCGGCACTGTGCGGACCTGTACGGCGGGGCCTGGACGCTGCCGCCGCTGCCCGACGCGCGGCTCTACGGCGGTATCGCCGTGGTCCTCGCACTCGGTGCGCTGGTCGCGTTCGTGGTCGCCTTCGTCGCCGCGATCCGGGCGGCGCGCCACCCGTGGATACCCGTCACCGCCGTGTGTGCGGTGATGTTCACGGTGCTGGTCGGGGGTACCGGGGCGCTGATGCTCGACGCTCCGACCGATCGCGGGCACGGGACGGACGGCAGCGGACTGCCCTGCCCCGAGGGGTAGGTAGCTCCGAACCGGTGTCAGCGGCCGTCTTCGGCGGCCTTGCGCGCCTGGTCGACCTTCTTCAGGGCGCGCCGCAGCTCCATGATGCGGGCGAAACTGATCGCGAGCGTCACGACGGCGCCGAGGATCGCCGCGATCAGCAGTGCGACGCCGACCGGCAGGTCCACCTTGCCGAAGATCAGGTTGATCTCCAGGTTCGCCTGGTTCTCCAGGATGAACACCAGCAGCAGAATCGCCGCGAGGAGGCCGAGGAACCAGCCGGCGTAGGTGGCCCGCGAACGGGTGTGCGCCACCTTGCGGACCTCGTGTTCGGCCTTGTTGAGTGCGCGGCGCTCGCGCGCCGAGAGGTCGTCGGGATCCGCGGCGGGCGGCGGATCGGCGGGCATGGCGGTGGCGGGGAGGTCGGGGTGGGCGTCGTCGCCGGGTTCTCGGGTGGTCATCAGTCCATCGTTACATGACACAATGGATGTCGTGTCCAGCCTTCCTCTCGTCTTCACCGCGCCCGCACGCGGCAAGCCGCCGCGGCACTTCGCCGATCTCGACGAGGCCGGGCGTGTCGCGGCGGTGCAAGAGCTGGGCCTGCCCAAGTTCCGCGCCAATCAGCTGGCGAAGCAGTACTACGGCCGGCTGAACGCCGACGTCGCCGAGATGAGCGACCTGCCCGCGGGGGTGCGCGACGACGTCGCCGCCGCCCTCTTCCCGCCGTTGATGGCCCCGGTCCGGCAGATCGCCTGCGACGACGGCACCACCCGTAAGACTCTCTGGCGCCTGCACGACGGCACCCTCCTCGAGTCGGTGCTGATGCGCTATCCGGATCGCAACACGCTCTGCATCTCGTCGCAGGCCGGTTGCGGTATGGCCTGCCCGTTCTGCGCCACCGGTCAGGGTGGCCTGAACCGGAACCTGTCGACGGCGGAGATCGTCGACCAGGTCCGGGCCGCCGCGCGGGCACTCCGTGACGGCGACGTCGGCGAACCCGGCCGCCTGAGCAACATCGTGTTCATGGGGATGGGGGAGCCGCTCGCCAACTACAAGCGCGTGGTCGACGCGGTCCGCAAGATCATCTCGCCCGAACCGGAGGGGCTCGGCATCTCGGCCCGCTCGGTCACCGTGTCGACGGTGGGCCTGGCCCCGGCGATCCGGCGGCTGGCCGATGAGGGCATCCCGGTGACGCTCGCCGTCTCACTGCACACCCCGGACGACGAACTCCGCAACACCCTGGTCCCGGTCAACAACCGGTGGTCGGTGCAGGAGGTCCTCGACGCCGCGCGCTACTACGCCGACACCACCGGACGGCGCGTCTCCATCGAATACGCGCTGATCCGCGACGTGAACGACCAGCCGTGGCGCGCCGATCTCCTCGGCAAGAAGCTGCACAAGGCGCTCGGCTCGATGGTGCATGTCAACCTGATCCCGCTGAACCCGACGCCCGGATCGGAGTGGGATGCGAGCCCGAAGGACGTCGAGCGCGAGTTCGTGCGGCGCGTGAAGGCGCAGGGCGTGTCGTGCACGGTGCGCGACACCCGCGGCCAGGAGATCGCCGCCGCGTGCGGTCAGCTGGCGGCCGAAGAGTCGTAGCGGCCGACTGTCAGCTATCGGCGAAGAGACCTCCGCGGAGGCACGGGCCGGAGTGGGAGCCGCTGCAGGATCTTCCGCTCGTCAGCAGGAATGTGGGCAGTCGCGCTGTCATCCTTGAGATAGGACCGTAGCCGCTCGTAGAAGACCTGTTCGCCAATGCCGAAGGTCACCAGGATCTCGTCACCCGGGACCGCCCCGAACGGCGCCCACCGTCTCGCGACGGTGACGATCAGTGGATCCGTCGCCCGGCCGCGGCGCCGGTCAGCGGTAGTGGGCAGGCAGTTGTCGGCCATCGACTTTCCTTTCGGGTCCAGACCCGCGCGAGGTCGGGTGGGGAGCGTGATGATCCAGGACCAGCCAGCCGCCGTGCTCGGTGAAGCAGCGTGCTTCCTGTTCAGGGAATCCGTCGGCCCACCTCCGAACTGTTGCCTCCGTGATCGTCGTGCGATGACCGAAATGTTCGGTCGGAGTCACTTCGAATGGAACAGCAATGACGACCCGGCGTCTGGCGACTCGAAGCGCTTCCCGAAGCGCCGTGTCAGCGGCTTCGGCATCGAGGTGCTCCAGCAGGTGAATGAGCGTCACGGTGTCGAAGGCGTCGTCCGGGTAAGGTAGGTCGGTGGCATCGCCGGGGCGAGCGTCGATGCCGAGTCCGAGGCGGTCGGCGGCGCGGCGAAGCAGCCGCACTGCCCCTGGCGAGATGTCGCATGCAGCGACCGTTCGACCGCTCCGCGCGAGTGTCAACGCGAAGAAGCCGAAACAACTGCCGACGTCGAGGACGGAATCTCCCCGCACCAGTTCGCGAGCTCTCTGGTGGATCGGGGCGAACTCGGCGGTGCCATCCTCGAGTGATTCGAGGGTGTTGTCGTAGAAGAGGTTCCAGGATTCGTCGATTGACGTACCGACCGATTCGATGAGTCGTACCGCAGCGTCTTCGAAATCATGCTGACCTGCCAGCACCCCCCGATCGATGAGGTTTCCAAGGAGTGCGACCACCAGATCGTCACACAGATCCCGCGTAGAGATGCGATGGCTGAGGACGAGATTTCCGTTCGGGAAGAATTGGAATCGGATGGCCTCCTCCTCATCGTTACCGTGAGTGGGGAGCCGTTGTACGTGAATTCGCCGGCTCGAGACGGGCTGATCGAGGACGGTCACCGATCACCAGCCGATAGTCGTGTCGATCACCGCGCGTCCGGTGAAGGCACCTCGACGGAGTGAATCGACGACGTCGACGATGTCCCCGACCGTGCGATCGACACCGATCCGGTCTAGGTTGCGGGGCTTGAGTTCGGTTGCAATGCGATGCCAGAGCCGTCGGCGGGCTTCGATCGGCATCTGGACCGAGTCGATGCCGAGCAGACCGACTCCTCGGAGGATGAACGGCATGACGGTGGTGTTGAGGACGCTGCCGCCGGTCAGCCCGCTGGCGGTGACGACGCCGCCGTAGTTCATCGTGCTGAGGACATCGGCCAGGGCCGCGCCGCCGACGCAGTCGACGGCGGCGGCCCAGCGCGAGCGGCCTAGCGGCCGCGGCGTGGTGTCCGGGTCCAGTGGCAGCCGGCCGATCACTTCGGAGGCACCGAGGTCACGCAGGTGCTGTTCTGCCTCCTGCTTTCCGGACGATGCGACCACCTCGTAGCCCTTGGCCGAAAGCAGGTCGATGCTCGCCGAGCCGACCCCTCCCGTGGCCCCGGTAACGATTATCGGCCCGGAGTCAGGAGTGATGCCACAGTCGATGATCGCAGCGACGCTCATCGCTGCGGTGAATCCGGCGGTGCCGATGGCCGCCGCGTCCCGCATGCTGAGCGTCTCGTCGAGTTTGACCGTCCAGCAGGCGGGCACGACCACTTCCTCTGCGTAGCCGCCGTCCCGGGCCGTTCCGATGTCGTATCCATGTGCGATCACTCGATCTCCGATACGGAACTGATCGGATGTGCTTTCCGCAACGGTGCCCACGGCATCGATCCCCGGAACGATCGGGTACTTGCGGACGACTCCGCCGCGCGGTGTGAAGGCGAGTGCGTCCTTGAAATTGACGCTCGAATAGCGAGTTCGGATCCGCACCTCGTCGGGCGCCAGATCGGCGTGGTCACGTCGTTCGACTAGGGCATCGATCGCCGGGCCGTTGAGTACTGCGGTCAGTGCATTGAAGGTTGCCATGGAATGTGAATCCTTGTCTATATCTATGTCTATATCGGTGCGTGCGGTCGCGCGCGGAGTGGAGCTGCCGGTCGGCCGGCAGCTACTCACGAACCAGGTTTCGGTCGACCGGCGACAGGGTGCGAACGAGGTCTTCGATGACGACGGCGTTTTCGATGGTCGGTGGGACGTCGGGTGATTCGCCGTCGAGTATCTGGCGAAGACAGCGGCGGACGATCTTGCCCGACCTGGTCTTGGGCAGTGTTTCGACCACGTCTACGCCACCGAGAGACGCGATCGGTCCGACGCGCTGGCGCACGAGGGCTTGAAGTTCGGACCGCAGCTCGTCGACGCGGTCCAGATGGTCGATTTCCGGCACGACGATCGCATGGGGGCGCTGGCCTTTGAGGTCATCGTGAACGCCAACGACCGCGCATTCGGAGACCCCGGGATGCTCGGCAAGCGCGGTCTCGATCTGGCCCGACGACATCCGGTGACCGGCGACGTTCATCACGTCATCCGCGCGGCCGAGCACGTAGAGGTAGCCGTCCGCGTCGAGGTAGCCGCTGTCACCGGAGGCGTAGTAGCCGGCGCGGAAGTCCAGGTAGGACTTCCGCGCACGCTGGTCGTCGCCCCAGACCCCGATCAGGCATCCCGGCGGAAGCGGCAGTCGGAGGCAGATCGCGCCTTCGTGTCCGGGTGGGACGGGAGTGCCGTCCGGGTCCAGCACGTCGACGGTGAATCCCGGAACAGGTTTGGTCGATGAACCTGGTTTCGGTGGGAGGTAGCTGAGGCCCAAGAAGTTCGACACCGTGGGCCACCCGGTCTCGGTCTGCCACCAGTTGTTGATGACCGGAGCCGGCTGGACTTCGCTGAGCCACTGCTGTGTGTCCGGGTCCAGCCGCTCGCCGGCCAGAAAGATCCCGCGTAACGATCGCAGATCACGGCGGGCGAGCTGCGCGGCGAGTGGATCTTCGCGGCGGATGGCCCGGATCGCGGTGGGGGCCGTCAGGAGCACGTTCACCCCGTAGCGCCCGATCACGTCCCAGAACGCTCCGGCGTCCGGAGTGCCGACCGGCTTCCCTTCGAACAGGACGGTGGTCGCGCCGCGCAACAACGGGGCGTACACGATGTACGAGTGGCCGACGACCCAGCCGAGGTCGCTCGCGGCGAACACCACGTCGCCGGGGCCGATTCCATACACACTCTGCATGGACCACTGCAGGGCGACCGCGTGACCGCCGTTGTCACGCACGATCCCTTTGGGAGGTCCGGTGGTACCGGAGGTGTAGAGGATGTAGAGCGGATCGGCGGAGTGCACGGTGACGCAGTCCGCGGGTGCCGCATTGGCCACGATCGTCGACCAGTCGTGCTCGTTGGGCATCGGCCGTCGTCCGACTGGCGCCGGCACCGCTGGTCTCTCGACGACGCCGATGTGCTCGACGGTGGCTGCGGCCTCCTCGAGTGCCGCATCGAGCAGGGGAAGATAGGGAACCACGTGTCCGGGTTCGAGACCGCCCGTCGCCGTCAGGATGACCTTCGGCTGCGCATCGTCGATCCGGGCGGCGAGTTCCGCAGAGCCGAAACCACCGAATACGACCGCGTGGATGGCACCCAGACGCGCGCATGCGAGCATGGTGATCGCAGCCTCCGGGATCATCGGCAGATAAAGGAGAACGGTGTCCCCGCGCTCCACGCCGAGGTCGGCGAGGGCACCAGCCGCGCGCCGGACTTCATCGAGCAGTTCACGGTAGGAGTAGACGCGCTCGATTCCGGTCACCGGTGAGACGTAGACGAGCGCCCGGCAGTCGCCTAGACCCGCGTCGACGTGCCGGTCGAGAGCATTGAACGACGTGTTCAGCGTCCCGTCGGGGAACCAGTCGGCAAGACCGCTGGAGTTTTCCTCCCAGGCCACGGTCGGTGCGTCGGTCCAGGTGGTGTTGCGTGCCGCGCTCATCCAGAACGCGGCGGGATCCGCGGCGGCCGCCGTTGCCGCCCGGTAGCGATCGTCTGAGAACGGCGCGGAGTGGAGTGCGGGCCGGTCAGGCATCGGTGAACTTCGCCGGCCGCTTCTCCAGGAAGGCGGACATTCCCTCGGTCTGATCGTCGAATGCGAACAGCGAATGGAACCACCGCCGCTCGAACAGCAGCCCCTCCCGCAGCGAGCTCTGCTCGGATCGGAGGACACACTCCTTCGCCGCGCGCAGCGCGCGCGCCGAGAACCCCGTGAGTTGCCGGGCCGCGGACATGGCCTCGTCCAGGACCGCCTCGTCGGGAACCACGCGGCTGACGAGGCCGATCCGGTGAGCCTCGTCCGCCCGGATCCTTCGGCCGGTGAGGATCAGGTCCATCGCGACGGCTTTGCCCGTGGCCCGGGTGAGGCGCTGGGTTCCCCCAATCCCGGGGATGATTCCGAGGGCAATCTCGGGTTGCCCGAAGGAGGCGTTCTCCGCGGCGATCAAGATGTCGCACATCATGGCGATTTCACAGCCACCGCCCAGTGCGAAACCGTTGATCGCGCCGATCGTCGGAATCGGGAGTTCGGCGAGTTGTTCCCACATCGCCAGATGCTCGGTGTCGTTCATCGATCCGAAGTCCTGGTCGCGCATCTCGGCGATGTCGGCGCCGGCCGCGAAGGCCCGTCCGCGGCCGGTGAGCACGAGCACGTGGGCGCGGGCCTCTCGGACGCGGCCGAGTGCGTCCGCGAACTCGGTCATCATCGTCGAGTTCAGTGCATTCAACGCCTCCGGGCGATCGAGGGTCACCAGTGCGACGCCGTCGTCGACCGTGAGATTCAGAGTTTCGTAGGGGGACAATGTGTGGCCTTCTTTCGTGATTCGGAGAGGGGCGGGAGGAGTGCGTCGAGAGACCGCGACGGCGGCTGGAGGGCTTGCACGACGTGATCGACCAGCGCGGCCGTCACTGCCCTGATGCGCGCGGCGTGCTGCACCGCAGTCGGAATGACGAGCCAGTACTGCTGAGCGATCTCGACCTCGGCCCGGAGGACTGGAACGAGGCCGGGATGGTGGTGGGCCACGTAGCTCGGCAGCAGGCCGATCCCGAGTCCGCTGAGAACCGCCTGAATCTGCGCGCTGACGCTGTTGGATTGCACGGTCGGCCGCGTCCCGGGTACCAGCTCGTCGAGGACACGGAGCGTGGCGATGTCGAGATGGCTGTCGAGGTAGTAGACGAGCCGGTGATCGCGCAGATCAGACACCTGGGTGACAGGTGCGTGATCGCAGAGGTAGCCGGACGATGCGAACAGACCCAGGGAATACGTGCAGAGGCGCCGCGACGCCACCGCCCGAGTCGGCGGCGGCTCCACCGAGACTGCGACGTCGTATTCCCCGCTTCCCAGGTCGAGGTGCCGCGTGGTGGTGAGCAGTTCGATTCGGAGTGCGTGGTGTTTGGCCAGCGGCCTCGCCAGGGCTCGCGGGGCTAGGTAGGCGCCGAACGCCTCGGGGGTGAGAAGCCGGACGGCCCCGGCGACGTCGTGCCGGGATCCACATTCGACCACGCGGTCCGCATCTTCGAGGGAGTGCTGAAGCTGCTCGGCGACCGGATAGAGCGCCTGACCGACGTCGGTCAGATCCCACCCGGCAGGTGTCCGATCGAAGAGCCGCCTGCCGATCCGCTTCTCCATGCGCCGCACATGCCGGCTCACCGTGGAGTGATCGACTCCGAGTCGCTCCGCCGCAGCGGAGATCGTTCTCGTCTGCGTGATCGCGAGGAGAATCATCAGGTCATCGGGCGCGATGCCGGTGTGCAGTGGTCGAGTCGCCATCTCAACTGCCTACCACTTGGACGACCGCGAGCACGGTGGACATGATGGCGATCGCAGCGGCTGGTGGATCCAGGTGGACCCGGCTCCGTTCCAGCACGAGGCGGGCCCAGGCCTCGGCGACGAGGGAGGCGGCTATGCCGGAGACGACGGCGACCAGGAGGACGACGCTGCTGGGGACGTTCCACGATGCGGCGGCTCGAGCGCCGATCGCCGCTGGGAGAACGATGTGATGGGTCACCGGTGCCGCTGCGCCGAAGACGAGAACGAGCAGCGAGAGCGCTGACACGCCGTAGAGAAACAGCCCGGACATTGCGCGGCTGTCCTGCGGCCAGGCGAGGAAGACCGAGCCGGCGATCGCGCCGCCGGCGGCCCCGAGAGTGAGTACCGCGCCGGCGCTGTGTTGCCACGGGAGCCACGGCAGCCGTTCGGCGAGGGGATTTCGGCCCCAGAGCAGGCCGCTGGCCAGACCGGTAACCACCACGCTCAGAGCGATCGCATCGACGGTCGATACTTCGGCTCCGGTCGACGTGTGCAGCGGTGGGATCTCGGCGAAGACGCGGGCGAGTAGCTGCCCGAGAACACCGAACAATGCACCGACCCAGAGAATCCGGGTGTCGTGGAGGCCGATCAGCGGTTTCGCGATATCGCGTCCGGACTCGAGTGCGCGGCGATGCGCGGCGTAGGCCGCGGCGGCGGCACCCGCGGCGAACAGTACGTGGGGGCCGAACACCGGGCCGAAGGCCAGCCCCGTGACGAGATCCGTATTGGGCAGGGCCACCGCAATCAGTGTTACGCCGATCACGATCGTGCCCATCAGGGCGAATCCCGCGAGTGCGCCTAACGCGGCCCCGAGGGCACCGCCGGCCGCGGCGCCGACGAACTCGCTCACCGTGAGCGTCATTGGTGTATCCGTTCTGTTTGGTTGGCGTGCTGGGCATAGCGCCCAGCCCCGCGGCAGCGGTGTCCCTGTCAGGCACACCGCTGCCGTGGGCTCGGCGAGGGTTCGGTGATCGGTTCAGTGCTGGTGCTTGATGATTCCGCGGATGTTCTTGCCCGCCAGCAGGTCGGCATAGCCCTCGTTCACCTGGTCGAGGCTGTACTCCTTGGTGATCAGTTCGTCGAGCTTGAGCTTTCCGTCGACATACATCCGCACGAGTTTCGGAATGTCGGTCGTGGGATTGCAGTCACCGAACAGCGAGCCCTTGACCGTCTTGCGGAAGTAGCTCATCTCGGTGCTCGGGAGTTTCACCGTGATCTCGTCGATCCGGTTGAGGGCGGTCAGAACCAGGATCCCGCACCGGCCGATCATCGAGAATCCGTCGCTGACCTGCGTGTCCGTGATCAGGTCGGTGGTGATGATCGCGGCGTCCGCTCCCTGACCGTTGGTCAGATCGTCGATGTAGGCCTTCGCCTCGGCGGCGCCGGCGAAAGTTGCCGTCGCTCCGAGTTCGGCCGCTTTGGCACGCTTGTTCTCGAGTGGATCGATGGCGATGATGTGCTCGGCCCCCGCGTGCTTGGCACCCTGCACGGCGTTGACGCCGATGCCGCCGATGCCGAAGATCGCGACGATGTCGCCCGGCTTGGTCTCGGCTGCGTAGACCGCCGACCCCCAGCCGGTGGGCACCCCGCAGCCGACGAGCACGGCCTTGTCCAGCGGGATGTCGTCGTCGACTTTGACGACCGAGTACTGGTTGATGACGTTGTACTGGCTGAAGGTGCCCAGCGTGCACATGGCGCCGTACTGTCCGCGCGGGCCGCTGATCGGCCAACGTGGGCCTTCGAGGTGACCTTCGAGCATGGCCGCGTTCATGTCACAGACGGACTGACGGCCGGTCGCGCAGTACTTGCAGCGTCCACACGTCGGGGTGAACGAGCAGATCACGTGATCGCCCGGCTTGACTCGAGTGACGCCGGGACCGACTTCCTGAATGATGCCGGCCCCCTCGTGTCCGAGTACCATCGGTAGCCGCGCGATGGTGTCGCCGATGGAGATGTGCACGTCCGAATGGCAGAGACCGCCGTAGAGATACTGGATCAGCACCTCGTTGGGGCCCGGCTTGTCGAGGGTGAGTTCTTCGATTTCGATCGGCTTGCCCGGCTCGATCACGACTGCTGCCTGTGTCTTCATCTGAGTTCCTTCTGGTAGTCGCCCGCTTCTGGTTCGCGGGACGAGTGATGGGGAGGTGACAGTTGGGCGCTGTCAGAGGTGCTTGATATTCACGACGTGGACGTCGGTGAACTCCTCGACGCCCGTCCGGCCGAACTCGGCGCCGAGGCCGGACTGCTTCACGCCGCCGAACGGGACATCCGGGGTCAGCTGAAAGTGGTGGTTGATCCACGTCGTGCCTGAGTCCAAGCGGCCCGCCACCTCCGTGGCCTGCTCGATATCGGTGGCCCACACCGAGGCTCCGAGTCCGTACTCAGAGTTGTTTGCGCGGCGGATCGCATCGTCGAGGTCGTCATATGCGATCACGGAGCGAATCGGCGCGAACGTCTCCTCGCAGATGAGCGGATTGTCTTCGACGATGTCCCGGACCAGGGTGGGCTCGATGAAGTAACCGGGTCGGTCGAGCGCGCTACCGCCCGTCACCACGGTGCCGTGTTCGGCGGCGATGGCAAGCGCCTCGCGGGCCTTCTCGAACTGGACCTTGTTCTGCAGCGGACCCACGTCGCTCGCGGGGTCCAGACCGTGGCCGACGGTGAGTTCGGCGGTGCGCTTGACCATGGCGTCGATCAGGTCGTCGTAGATCGCGGCCGGCGCATAGATGCGTTTGATCGACACACACACCTGACCGGCATTTGCGAACGCCCAGGTGCAGAGTCCTTCAGCGGTCTTCTCGATGTCAGCATCCTCGAGGACGATGGCGGGATCGTTGCCGCCCAGTTCGAGTGTGACGCGCTTCAAGGTCGGCGCGCACGCGGCCATGACGTACCGCCCGGTGACCGTCGAGCCGGTGAAAGAGATCTTGTTCACGCCAGCGTGGGCGGTGAGCAGCGGACCGACATCGCCACCGTCACCGATCACGTTGAACACGCCGCCGGGCAGCACGTCCTTGATGAGTTCCGCGAAGTACATGGTCGCGATCGGAGTGGTGGGCGATGGCTTGAGAACCATCGTATTGCCGACGATCAGTGCGGGTGCGAGCTTGTAGACCGCCTGGAACAACGGGAAGTTCCACGGGGTGATCGCGCCGACGACGCCGACGGGCCGGCGGCGCAGCTCGACGTACCCGCCCTCGTCGTCTCGAAGCACTTCCGGATCGAGCCGGTAGTCGGCGTAGTAGCGGGTGAAGTCGATCGACCACGACACGTCGTCCCGCGCCTGTGTGATCGGCTTGCCCTGCTCCAGGGTCGTCAACTGCGCGAGTGCTTCGTGGTGTTCGGCGAGGACATCGGCGACGGCGTGCAGGTAGCGGCCGCGCTCGGCGTACCCCAGTGCTTCCCACGCCGGCTGTGCACGCCCGGCCGCGGCGACGGCCAGATCCAGCTGCGCCGGCGAGGCGACGGGCGCGGACGCGACGTGTTCGCCCGAACCGGGATCGACGACCGGAACGGTGGCGGCGCCGTCGACCAGGTCACCGCCGATCAGTTGCTTGAACTGCTTCGCAGCGACGTCGAACCCGACCGCTGGGGCCGGACTGAGAGTCGAGGTCATCAGATTCCTCCTGTTGCTGGTGCCGATTGGCACCGAAAAGGGATGGGTGTCGGGCGGATGCCGCGAGGCCCGGGAAAGTCGACACCGGGCTGCTGAAGCCGACAGATCTCATTGTTGCGACCCAGGTCACAGGCATCTGTTCGAGATCGCTACACGCTGGTCGAGCTCTCCGGGTCCCGTGTGAGGTCCTACGCTGGTGGCCTATCTTGTGATTGCCGGCACAGATGCCGGGGTGGAGGCTCGGTTGGCCGGATCGCTGTGACAGGCGAATCGGCAGGAGGTTCGAGAATGAGTGACAGGTCTGATTCGTCGCGGACGAGGCCGGAGCCTGCCGATGGTGTGCTCAAGGCGTCGTGGCAGCGCTCTCAGCTGGCCGGACTCGATCCCGCCATGCCGATGGACCCGCCGGTCAGATCGGGCATCGACATCGAGAGCCGGTTGTTCCGGTCGGCGGAGCCGGTCTTGGAGCGGATCCGCGGTGAGATC